>NZ_JBHSIB010000007.1:0-877884 GCF_042653325.1 Massilia sp. GCM10023247 | reverse complement strand
GCCGGCCGAGCCGCCGCCGCCCGCCGCGGCGCCTGTCCCGGCGCCCGACGCGGCGCCCGACGCGCCGCCGCCCGGTCCGGGCGCCTTGCCGGGCAACTTGCGGGCCTACCTGGAACAGGTCGAGCGCGACATCATCGGGCGCGCGCTGGCCCGCACCGGGTTCAACCGGGCCGAGGCTGCCGGCTTGCTGGGCCTGAGCGTACGCCAGTTGCGTTACCAGATGCACAAGCTCGAAATCCAGGAACCGGAGAACCGACATGCCTAAATTACTTCGCTATGCCGCCCTCGCCATCGCGCTCCTCGCCGCGGTGATGTGGGCCAAGCACGAGCAGCGGGCCGGGGCCTGCCGCAAGGCCGGCGGCAGCTGGGATGGCGCGGCGAAAACCTGCGTGCTGGTGCAGCCCGAGCCGAGCGGGGACGAGCGCTCGCGCTCGCGCTGACGGCGCCCGGCCCGGGAACGGGACCCGGTAACGTGCTTCGGCTGGAGCGGCAACAATGTCAAATATTGTCAAAAAGCGTTGCCTTTTCGCCAGTGCAAAATGGTGCCTGCCGCACCATGTCCGGAGAGCGGCGCGACCCGTTGAACAAGCTTTGAGCAACAGGTTAGTGCTCACTTACCGTCTACCGCGCATGACGAGTCGGAACCCCAAATGTCAAGGCCGTGGCGCATAAAAAACGGCAGAAATTGGAAGTTTATTCACTTGCACCCTGCGCCGAACGGGTACTACAATTAGTCCCATATCAAACCGCATCACTAGATGTAGTGGTAGCGGACCCAAGTATAACAAGCGGTACAGTTCAGCTTGCTCAGCAGTAATGGGGCGATGCCAACTCAGTACAAGAGCAGCACATGAGCAGTAAATGAGCAATAACTTCGTTACAACTCGGTTCTCGCTGATTTTGCTTCAAGCCCGTTAAGACATCCTTTGGCAACGACATTGTCCGGCCTGGCGCATCAGGTCGGCAGGATGACTTTTGCTTTTGAATTTTCGCTTTTAAATTAATTCTCAGCTCGTCCGCGTGTGCGGGCGAACCGTTGAAAACATGGCGGCAGTCACCTGCCCATCCCGGAGGCTCAATGCAGACATCCCAAGACATTTCAATCCACCCGCATGCGGCTCCAGGCACGGCAGCCGGCGGCAATAGCGCCGCCGAACTGGCCGCCCGCGCCGACTACCGCATCCTGCGCCGCAATGGCGCCGTCGTGCCGTTCGAGCCGAACAAGATCTCGGTCGCGATGACCAAGGCCTTCCTGGCCGTCGCCGGCGGCCAGGGCGCTGTCTCGGCCCGCATCCGCGACCTGGTGGAAGAGCTGACCAACAACGTGGTCGCCGCCCTGATGCGCCGCCAGCCGAACGGCGGCACCTTCCATATCGAAGACGTGCAGGATCAGGTTGAATTGTCCTTGATGCGCTCGGGCGAGCATGATGTCGCGCGCGCCTATGTCCTGTACCGCGCCAAGCAGATGGAAGAGCGCCGTGCCGCCAAGGAAGCCGCCGGCACCTCCGCCGTGCAGGCGCCGCAGATCCACGTGGTCGACAACGGCCAGCGCCTGCCGCTCGACGTCAACGACGTGCACGCCCTGGTGAATGCCGCCTGCGCCGGCCTGGAGAAGCATGTCGACGCCGACGCGATCGTGGCGGAGACCCTGCGCAACCTCTACGACGGCGTGCCGGTCGAAGAGCTGCACAAGTCGGCCATCCTGGCCGCCCGCGCCCTGATGGAAACCGATCCTGCCTACAGCCAGGTCACCGCCCGCATCCTGCTGCACACGATCCGCAAGGAAGTCTTCGGCAAGGAAGTGCCGCAAGCAAAAGCCGCCGCCGAATACATCACCTATTTCCCGCAATACGTCGCCAAGGGCATCGCCAACGAACTGCTCGACGAAGAGCTGGGCAAGTACGACCTCGAGCGCCTGGCGAAGGCCATCGTTGCCGACCGCGACCTGCAGTTCGGCTACATCGGCCTGCAGACCCTGTACGACCGCTACTTCCTGCACGTGCGCGACACCCGCATCGAAATGCCGCAGGCCTTCTACATGCGCGTCGCGATGGGCCTGGCCCTGCGCGAAGCGGACCGCGAAGAGCGCGCCATCGAGTTCTACAACCTGCTGTCGTCCTTCGACTTCATGAGCTCGACCCCGACCCTGTTCAATTCGGGTACCCGCCGCTCGCAGCTGTCGTCCTGCTACCTGACCACGGTCGGCGACGACCTGGAAGGCATCTACGACGCCATCAAGGAAAACGCGCTGCTGTCGAAGTTCGCCGGCGGCCTCGGTAACGACTGGACCCCGGTGCGCGCGCTCGGCTCGCGCATCAAGGGCACCAACGGCAAGTCGCAAGGCGTGGTGCCGTTCCTGAAAGTGGTCAACGACACGGCCGTGGCCGTGAACCAGGGCGGCAAGCGCAAGGGCGCGGTCTGCGCCTACCTGGAAACCTGGCACATGGACATCGAGGAATTCCTCGACCTGCGCAAGAACACCGGCGACGACCGCCGCCGCACCCACGACATGAACACGGCGAACTGGATTCCCGACCTGTTCATGAAGCGCGTGATGGAAAAGGGCCACTGGACCCTGTTCACCCCGAGCGAAACCCCTGACCTGCACGACCTGGTCGGCAAGGCTTTCGAACAAGCCTACCTGGCCTATGAAGCCAAGGCCGAGCGCGGCGAAATCCGCGTGTTCAAGAAGATCGAAGCGCTCGACCTGTGGCGCAAGATGCTGTCGATGCTGTTCGAGACCGGCCACCCATGGATCACCTTCAAGGACCCATGCAACATCCGTTCGCCGCAGCAGCACATCGGCGTCGTGCACTCGTCGAACCTGTGCACCGAGATCACCCTGAACACCAGCGCCGACGAAATCGCGGTCTGCAACCTGGGCTCGATCAACCTGCCGCAGCACATGAAGGGCGATGGCCTGGATCATGTAAAACTGCAGAAGACGATCCGCACCGCGATGCGCATGCTCGACAACGTCATCGACATCAACTACTACGCCGTCGACAAGGCCCGTAATTCGAACCTGCGCCACCGCCCGGTCGGCATGGGCATCATGGGCCACCAGGACTGCCTGCACATGATGCGCGTGCCGTTCGCCTCGGATAAAGCGGTGGAGTTCGCCGACCGTTCGATGGAAGCCGTCTGCTACTTCGCGTATCTCGCCTCGACCGAGCTGGCCGAAGAGCGCGGCCGCTACGAGTCGTACGAAGGTTCGCTGTGGGACCGCGGCATCCTGCCGCAGGACTCGATCAAGCTGCTGGCGGAAGAACGCGGCGGCTACCTCGAGCAGGACACGAGCGAATCGATGGACTGGAGCGTGGTGCGCGAGCGCATCAAGCAGTTCGGCATGCGCAATTCGAACTGCGTGGCGATCGCCCCGACCGCGACGATCTCGAACATCATCGGCGTGTCGGCCTGTATCGAGCCGACCTTCCAGAACCTGTACGTGAAGTCGAACCTGTCGGGCGAATTCACCGAGATCAATTCGTACCTGGTGCGCGACCTGAAGGCGCGCGACCTGTGGGACGAAGTCATGATCGCCGACCTGAAGTATTTCGACGGCTCCCTGTCGAAGATCGACCGCGTGCCGCAAGACCTGCGCGACATCTACGCGACGGCCTTCGAAGTCGAGCCGAAGTGGCTGGTGGAGCAGGCATCGCGCCGCCAGAAGTGGATCGACCAGGCGCAATCGCTGAACATCTACATGGCCGGCGCCTCGGGCAAGAAGCTCGACGAAACCTATAAGCTGGCCTGGCTGCGCGGCCTGAAGACGACCTACTACCTGCGCACCATCGCGGCGACGCACATGGAGAAGTCGACCAGCCGTACCGGCGCGCTGAACGCGGTGCCGGTCTCGGGCGGCCTGGTGGGCCACGCGGCGCCGGCGGCGGCACCGGTTGCCGCGGCACCTGCGGCACCGGAAGCGGAAGGCGCGGCCTGCTACCTGCGTCCTGGCGACGCCGGTTTCGACGAGTGCGAAGCTTGCCAGTAAGTTTTAGAAATTGAATGCACGCCCGGCCTTCGCGCCGGGCGCTGCCGTCTAGATTAGAAAGAAGGAAAATCATGCTGTCATGGGACGATGAACCAACGAGCGCGCCAGCGCGCGTACCGCAAGCCGCAGGCGAAGCGGAAACCGTCGACGCCGCACTGGTCGCCAAGCGCGTGAACGCGGACGACAAGCGCATCATCAACGGCCAGACCGACGTCAACCAGCTGGTGCCGTTCAAGTACAAGTGGGCCTGGGACAAATACCTGGCCGGCTGCGCCAACCACTGGATGCCGCAGGAAGTGAACATGCAGCGCGACATCGAGCTGTGGAAGAACCCGAACGGCCTGTCGGAAGACGAGCGCCGTCTGGTCAAGCGCAACCTCGGCTTCTTCGTGACTGCCGACTCGCTGGCCGCCAACAACATCGTGCTGGGCACCTACCGCCACATCACGGCGCCGGAATGCCGCCAGTACCTGCTGCGCCAGGCTTTTGAGGAGGCGATCCACACCCACGCCTACCAGTACATCGTCGAGTCGCTCGGCCTGGACGAGCGCGAGATCTTCAACGCCTATAACGAGATCGAGTCGATCCACGACAAGGACCAGTTCCTGATCCCGTTCATCAACGTCCTGACCGACCCGGAATTCAAGACCGGCACGCTCGAAAACGACCAGAAGCTGCTGAAATCGATCATCGTCTTCGCCTGCCTGATGGAAGGCCTGTTCTTCTACGTCGGCTTCACCCAGATCCTGGCGCTCGGCCGTCAAAACAAGATGACCGGCGCCGCCGAGCAGTACCAGTACATCCTGCGCGACGAGTCGATGCACGTGAACTTCGGTATCGACCTGATCAACACGATCAAGATGGAAAACCCGATGCTGTGGACGTCGGCCTTCAAGGAAGAACTGAAGGCGCTGTTCCTGCAGGCCGTCGACCTTGAATACCGCTACGCCGAAGACACCATGCCGCGCGGCGTGCTGGGCCTGAACGCCCCGATGTTCAAGGGCTACCTGCGCTTCATCGCGAACCGCCGCGCCGTCCAGATCGGCCTCGATCCGCTGTTCCCGAACGAAGAGAATCCGTTCCCATGGATGAGCGAAATGATCGACCTCAAGAAGGAGCGTAACTTCTTCGAGACGCGCGTCACCGAGTACCAGACGGGTGGGGCGCTGAACTGGGATTGATTCCCTCGGCACCCATCGAGTAGTCACGTGAAAACGCAAAACCCGGCGCGCAAACGCCGGGTTTTTTTATGCCGGATTTGACGGCGCGGACAGGGCCCTCGGACGCGCCCAGTGCGCCCAATTTACGCCTCGAATGATCCCGATCAAGCCCTCCTGTGTGCACGGGGCGTCGCTAAATGGTCCAATAGGGCGTTTTAACCGTGCGCGGGTTGCGCACTGACAAGGTTTTCGTGTACTTTACGTGATTGAATTTGTCAAAACGTGAACATGGATGTTTTTGCATGTTCCGAGGCAAACCTAACCGATCGAATTCTTGGGACGCTGATACCATCAGTATGCACATAAAGCGTAACGAAAAGAACAAGCCGCACTGCCTGATCTTCTTCAGGCAAGGCGGCTTTTTCTTTTCGTGCCCGCAAGGGTAGCGATGTGGAAGCGCAACTGAAAGCAGTCGGTGCGTGTCCCGGCGTCGTTGGCTGAAGTGCTGCAATCGTGAGGAGTTGCAGCAGTTCAGCTGGTGCCGGATCCATCGGTATGAACCGTTTAGGTGGTTTCGATGGATCGTTCGCCTGACTTCAGGGTCGGCCGAATTTCAACTTGTAGCGCATTTTCTCATCGCAGAGAAGGAGAACGAAATGGCAACAGCCGCTAAGAAACCAGCAGCAAAACCGGCAGCCAAGACTGCCGCGAAACCGGCCGCCAAGGCCGCCGCAGAAAAACCAGCTGCCAAGTCGGCTGTCGCCACCAAGCCGGCCGCCAAGCCAGCGGCGAAAGCTGCAGCGAAGCCAGCTGCCAAGGCTGCGGCAAAACCAGCGGCCAAGGCTGCGGCGAAACCGGCAGCCAAGCCGGCAGCGAAGGCTGCAACCAAGCCGGCAGCCAAGCCAGCCGCCAAGAAGACCGCCGCCGCCAAGCCGGCAGCGAAAGCCGCCGCGACCAAATCTGCTGCCAAGCCCGCAGCAAAGGCTGCAGCGAAACCGGCAGCGAAGGCTGCAAGCAAGCCAGCGGCCAAGGCAGCAAGCAAGCCAGCGGCCAAGCCAGCCGCGAAGAAGACCGCCGCCGCCAAGCCGGTGGCGAAAGCCGCCGCAACCAAGTCCGCCGCCAAGCCGGCAGCGAAGGCTGCAACCAAGCCGGCAGCGAAGGCTGCAACGAAGTCGACAGCCAAGCCAGCTGCCAAGCCAGCCGCGAAGAAGACCGCTGCCGCCAAGCCGGTAGCGAAAACCGCCGCGACCAAATCCGCTGCCAAGCCGGCAGCGAAAGCGGTAACGAAGCCGGCTGCCAAGGGGGCGTCTGCGAAGACGTCCGCCAAGCCGGCCGCCAAGACTGCAGCCAAGTCGGCAGCCAAGCCAGCCGCGAAGAAGACCGCCGCCAAACCGGTAGCGAAAGCCGCTGCGACCAGGACTGCCGCCAAGACGCCTGCCAAGACCGCCGCCAAGGCGCCGGCCAAGGCCGCAGCGACGAAGACGGCAGCCAAGGCTCCGGCCAAGGCCACTGCGACGAAGACGGCAGCCAAGGCTCCGGCCAAGACCGCAGCGACCAAGACGGCTGCCAAGGCTCCGGCCAAGGCCGCAGCGACGAAGACGGCAGCCAAGACTCCGGCCAAGGCCACCGCGACGAAGACGGCAGCCAAGGCTCCGGCCAAGACCGCAGCGACCAAGACGGCAGCCAAGGCTCCGGCCAAGACCGCAGCGACCAAGACGTCTGCCAAGGCTCCGGCCAAGACCGCAGCGACCAAGACGGCTGCCAAGGCTCCGGCCAAGACCGCAGCGACCAAGACGGCAGCCAAGGGGACGTCTGCGAAGACGTCCGACAAGACCGCGGCAACGAAGACCGCAGCCAAGGCTCCGGCCAAGCCGGCAGCCACCAAGGCTCCAGCCGCCAGGCCTGCCGTGACGGAAGCGCCGAAGGCCGCCGCCAAGCCGGCAGCGGCCAAGCCGGCAGCCAAGCCAGCCGCCAAGCCTGCAGCGAAGCCGGCCGCCACCAAAGCTGAAGCCAAGCCGGAAGCGAAGACCGAGACGAAGGCCGAGGCCAAGCCGGAAGCGAAGGCCGAGATGAAGGCCGAAGCGAAGCCGGAAGCAAAAGCGGAAGCCAAGCCGGAAGCGGCGGCGAAGGCCGAAGCCAAGCCTGAAGCTGCAGCCAAGCCAGCGGCAAAGAAAGCGGCAGCGAAGAAGCCGGCGGCCAAGGCCGAGGCGAAACCGGCAGCCCAGCCGGAAGCCAAGGCCGGCACCGAAGCCAAGCCGGCGGCGCCGGCTCCGGCTGCGAAGACGACGCTGTCGCCTGCGGCCGCCTGGCCGTTCCCGACCAGCAGCCGTCCGTAATAGCAGGACAGGCCCGCTTTAGGGCAAAATACCGCTGTGTGAACCTTTCACACGGCGGTTTTTTTTATTTCAAGGAGTAGTCGTGCTGCCCATTCTTCAGTTGATTGTCGATACCGTTGCCACTGTCCTGGGTGCGGTGCTGCTTCTGCGCTTCTGGATGCAGGCCATCCGCGTTCGCCCTCCCTCGTCCGTGGCACAGTTCACTTTCACGCTGAGCGATTGGCTGGTCAAGCCGCTGCGCCGCATCGTGCCGGGTGCCGGCGGCTACGACTGGGCGAGCCTGATCGCGGCCTTTGTCGTGGTGCTGCTGGCCACCTCGATCTACCTGCTGGCCGGCGCTACCGGCGAGCAGGTGTTCCTGTTCGCGCTGGCCCGCTTCATCAAGTGGATCGTCTACGGGTTCGTCGCGCTGCTGATCATCGAAGCCATCTTCAGCTGGGTCAACCCGCACGCGCCGCTGGCGCCTTTCGTGCACGCGCTCAACGATCCGCTGCTGCGGCCGATCCGGCGCGTGGTGCCGCCGATCGGCGGGCTGGATTTGTCGGTGCTGGTGGCGGTGCTGCTGCTGCAGATCGTGCTGTATCTGGTGAGGATCGTGATACCGGGACCGTATTGAACGGTATTCGGTGGATGTGAAAATGGGCAGCCTGGGCTGCCCATTTTTTTTGTGGTCGGCGGCCGCGCCCACCCTACATTCAGAACTGCGTGGTCGGGGACCGGTTAATTGAAGCGGTAGCCGAAGGCGGTTTCGAACTTGTCGGCGATCTCTGCAGGGGTGAAGCTGTGGTTCTGGCCGCCTTGATGGGCGATCTTGATCGAGCCGAGTAGGCTGGCGAGGCGGCCGGTGGTGTTCCAGTCGAAGCCTTGTGCGATGCCGTACAGGAGGCCGGCGCGGTAGGCGTCGCCGCAGCCGGTCGGGTCGACCACGGCCGCTGCCGGCACGGCCGGGATGTCGTAGCGCTCGCCGCCGGCGTAGATCTCCGAGCCCTTTTCGCCGCGCGTGACGATCAGGGCGTCCAGGCGTGCGGCGATCTCGTCGAGCGAGAGCTTGGTGCGTTCCATCACCATTTCGAATTCGTAGTCGTTCGCGGCCAGGTAGGTCGCCTGCTCGATAAAGGCGAGCAGTTCCTCGCCGCTGAACATCGGCAGCTGCTGGCCCGGGTCGAACATGAAGGGCACGCCCAGCGCGGCGCAGTCGCGCGCGTGCTTGAGCATGCCGTCGCGGCCGTCGGGCGCGATGATCGCCACGCGCAGCGCGCCGCAATCGGCCACGTTGTTCTCGTGCGAGAACTGCATCGCGCCCGGGTGGAAGGCGTTGATCTGGTTGTTGTCCTGGTCGGCGGTAACAAAACACTGCGCCGTATAGGCGTCGCCGATGGTCTTGATGGCGCGCGTCTCGATGCCGAAGTTGCGCAGGCGCTCGAGGTAGTCGCCGCCGTCCTGGCCGATGGTCGCCATGATCAAGGGGTCGCCGCCGAGCAGCTTCAGGTTGTAGGCGATGTTGGCCGAGCAGCCGCCGTATTCGGTGCGCAAGGTCGGTACCAGGAAGGAGACGTTTACGCGGTGCAGCTGGTCCGCCAGCAGGGTCTCGGCGAAGCGGCCGTGGTACTGCATGATCTTGTCGAAGGCCAGCGATCCGCAGATCAGGGTGGTGTGGGTCATATGCTCAAGGATAGAAGACGGCGATGTGGTAGCCGGAGGGTTTCAGGTCGTCCACGCGGAAGTGGAGCTTGATCGGTTGGACGGCGCCCCGTGCGATGCCGTTTTCGAGCAGCGTGCCGGCGGCCAGGTAGTCGCTCGGCGGGAAGACGCGCCGGGCCACCGGCTTGTCGTTGGCGTCGAGCAGGGTCAGCTCGAGGCTGGGCCAGGCCTGGGCCGTGCCGGCGGTGTTGCGCAATTCGGTCGCGAACGAATAGGCGCCGTCGCCGAGCGTCGTCAGTTCGCCCGTTTCGATGGTCAGCTTGTCGACCTGGGCCGGCAGTTCGACGCGGCAGCCGAGCAGGGCGCAGCTCGTGACCAGCGCCGGCTTGGTGGCCGGGAAGCGCGCCGCCAGCGCGTTGCGGAAGGTGATCGCGCCCTGGGCGATCAGCAACAGCAGCAGCACGATCGAGCCGGCCAGCATGACGAGCTTGCGGTTGCGGCCTGCCTGTTCCTGGTGGCGGCTGCGCTTGACGAATTCCGGCTCGTCGATCTCGGCCGCGCGCAGTCGCGGCTGCGGCTCGATGCGGGTCGGGGTGAGCTTGGAGCGGCGCGCGGCCGCTTTTTCGGCACGCCTGGCGGCCGGCGTGCGCAGCGGCGGCGGCGGGATCGAGGCGGCAGGCGTATGGGTGCTGGCGGCGGACTCGCGCGTGAGCAGCGGCGGCGCGTCGTCGGCGCGCGGACGCGGCTGCGGCGCAGCGGCGGCCACCAGCTGCGGCTCCGGCTCCGGCTCGGGTTCCGGCTCATGTCCGGGCAGGGGCGCGGCGACCAGCTCCTCGTCCACGGGCAGGCCGAGGGCAGGCTCGTAACGGCCCCTGCTGTCCGGCGCCGTGGCCGCCCTTACCGGCGGGGCAGGCGGCTCGGGCGGTGCCGGTTGCGCAAGCGGTTCCGCTGCCGATGCGGCCGCCGTTTCGGCTACCGGCAGCGCCGGCTCGCTGGCGGGCGCCGGGTCCTGCGTGGCCGGCAGCGTTTCAAATGCAGGCGCGCTGGCCTGGTCGGCGTCCTTTGGCGGGCGCGACCACGGCTGGAGCAGCGCCAGCGCATCGACCTCCTCGTCGGCAGGCGCTGCGCCGGCTGCGGCGTCGGGCGCATCTGCCTTCGGCAGGATGCCGAGCGGGTCGAAGGTATGGTCGAAGTCGAGCGTGTAGACCGGCTGGCCGTCGAAATCGGCGCTGTCGGGCAGCGCCTCGGCAGCGGGCTCGCTGTCCTCGCCCGAGTCGACGATGGTGAAAGGCAGTTCGTCCCCGGCCGGCGCTGCTGCTTCAGATGCGGCTTCAGATGCGGCTTCGAATGCCGCTTCAGGCACGGGGGGAGGGGAGGGTGGCGCAGTGGACGCAGCCACCGCAGCCACGGCAGCCACGGCAGCCGCAGCAGCAGTCTGCTGCGGCTTGTCGAGGTCGACCAGGGTGGCGCTGCCGTCGAAGATTTCCTGGCAGGCGCCGCAACGTACGATGCCCCCGCGCAGCTTGAGTTGGTCCGAGGCGACCCGGAACATCGTGCCGCAGTGCGGGCATTGTGTGGCTAGCGCCATGCCTGGGATCCCCTTAGGCAGCGGTGGAGCGCGCGGCCGGTACCGTGTCCTGGCCCAGCGTGCCGTGAAGGGCAACCCAGCCGTCCTGCTCGGCCCAGACGCCCAGCTTGATGAAAGGTGCGTAGGCGGCGGCCACTTCGTCGGCCTGGCGCGCCAGCACGCCCGACAGCACCAGCGAACCGCCCGGCGCCACGCGGCCGGACAACATCGGCGCCATCAGCTTCAATGGGCTCGACAAGATGTTGGCGACCACGATGTCGAACTTGCCGCCCGCATGGCGCTCGTTCGACGAGGCAGCGAAGGCGTCCGGCACGTAGAAGCTGATTTCGCAGGCGTTGCGTTCGGCGTTGGCGCGTGCCGATTCGATCGCTTGCGGGTCGATGTCGACGCCGGCGACGTCGGCCGCGCCGAGTTTTTTCGCGACCATCGCCAGGATGCCCGAACCGCAGCCGTAATCGAGCACCGACTTGCCGGGCTTGGGGTGGGCTTCGAGCCACTCCATGCACAGGCGGGTGGTCGGATGGCTGCCGGTGCCGAAGGCCAGGCCAGGATCGAGCTCGAGAATCAAGCCGTCCGGGTCGGGCGCCTCGTGCCAGCTGGGCACGACCCAGATGTTGGTGCCGATGTGGATCGGCTCGAACTGCGACTGGGTCAGGCGCACCCAGTCGGCATCGGCCACCTCACGGGTGGTGAAGCGCGGGACCTCGGCCAGCTTGATCGCAGCGGCAGCCTCGGCGACGATCGCTGCCTGGTCGGCATCGGTGTCGGTCAGGGCCACGACGCGGCTGTGGTCCCAGGCCGCTTCCGCCGGCTCCATGCCCGGTTCGCCGAACAGCGGCTTTTCCTGGTCGGTGCCTTCGTCGGCGTCTTCCACCGAAACCGACAGCGCGCCCGCTTCCATCAAGGCGTCCGACAGGCCTTCGGCGTGCTCGCGTGCGATTTCGATGACGACTTCAGTCCAGCTCATGCGTCTGCCTTGTTGTCAGTGCCCAGGGCGATCTTCGTGTCCGGGCGGTTGGCCAGCTTTTGCTCGAGGTAGTGGATGTTGGTGCCGCCTTCGATGAAGCGGGCATCGACCATCAGCTCGCGGTGCAGCTGGATGTTGGTCATGATTCCTTCGACCACCATTTCCGAAAGTGCAATTTGCATGCGGCGGATGGCCTGCTCGCGCGTTGCACCGTAGGAAATTACCTTACCGATCATCGAGTCGTAATGAGGTGGCACATAGTAACCCGCATATGAGTGCGAATCGACACGGATGCCGGGACCGCCCGGCGGGTGCCAGCCGGTGATGCGGCCTGGCGACGGCGTGAACTTGAACGGGTCTTCGGCGTTGATGCGGCATTCGATCGCGTGGCCGGCCAGCATGATGTCGCGCTGGCGGAAACGCAGTTTCTCGCCGCAGGCGATGCGGATCTGTTCCTGCACGATGTCGATGCCGGTGATCATTTCCGTGACCGGGTGCTCGACCTGGACGCGGGTGTTCATTTCGATGAAGTAGAACTCGCCGTTTTCGTACAGGAATTCGAAGGTGCCGGCGCCACGGTAGCCGATCTTGCGGCAGGCTTCGGCGCAGCGGTCGCCGATCTTTTCGATCAGCTTGCGCGGGATGCCTGGCGCCGGTGCTTCCTCGATGACCTTCTGGTGGCGGCGCTGCATCGAGCAGTCGCGTTCGCCCAGCCAGACGGCATTCTTGTGTTCGTCGGCGAGGATCTGGATTTCCACGTGACGTGGATTCTCCAGGAACTTCTCCATATAGACTTCCGGATTGCCGAAGGCGGTACCGGCTTCGGTCTTGGTCATCTGCACCGCATTGAGCAGGGCCGCCTCGGTATGCACGACGCGCATGCCGCGTCCGCCGCCGCCGCCGGCCGCCTTGATGATGACCGGATAGCCGACTTTACGGGCGATCTGGATGATTTCCTTCGGATCGTCCGGCAGGGCGCCATCCGAGCCCGGCACGCAAGGCACGCCGGCGCGGATCATGGCCTGCTTGGCCGAGACCTTGTCGCCCATCAGGCGGATCGAGTCGGAACGCGGGCCGATGAAGACGAAACCGGATTTTTCCACGCGCTCGGCGAAGTCGGCGTTTTCCGACAGGAAGCCGTAGCCCGGGTGGATCGCTTCGGCATCGGTCACTTCGGCAGCGCTGATGATGGCCGGCATGTTCAGGTAGCTCAGCGAGGATTGCGCCGGGCCGATGCAGACGGATTCGTCGGCCAGCTTCACATACTTGGCGTCCTTGTCGGCTTCCGAGTGAACGACCACCGTCTTGATGCCCATTTCGCGGCACGCGCGCTGGATACGCAACGCGATTTCACCACGATTGGCGATGAGAATTTTTTCAAACATGGTTAGGCTTGTTCTGTGAGAGTGCCGACGTCGTGCGCCGGCCTGGGTTCGGATCAAGGCCGCGAAGGGCGCGGCCGGCGGGGATGCTTAGCCGATCACGAACAGCGGCTGGCCGAATTCGACCGGCTGGCCATTTTCCACCAGGATCTTGGTCACAACGCCCGACACTTCGGCGTCGATTTCGTTCAGGAGCTTCATTGCCTCGATGATGCAGAGGGTATCGCCTTCCTTGATGTTGGCGCCGACTTCGACGAAGGCCGGGGCGCCCGGAGCGGACGAACGGTAGAAGGTGCCGACCATCGGCGACTTGATGACGTGGCCGGTCGGCTCGGCGGCAACGGCCGGGGCCGGCGCGGCGGCAGGCGCTGCTGCCGGGGCAGCCGGTGCCGGCGCCGAGAACTGCTGCATGCCGTTCGACGGCATCATGACCATCTGGCCTTGGGGCGTAGCGGACGACTTGACGATGCGGACCTTGCTTTCGCCTTCGGTTACTTCGAGTTCGGCGATGTCCGATTCGGCGACGAGGTCAATCAAAGTCTTGAGTTTACGTAGATCCATGTGAAACCCCTTGGAATTATTGTGTGGAGATTAAAACAGCGGGCCAGGAGAGGGCGCCGCTGCATGATGCCTGAAGTTGACGTAGATTAAAGCTATTTAAGCGCGAAGTCGATGGCAAACCGGTATCCGTCCACCCCTAACCCGCAGATGGTGCCGCGGGCAATGGCCGACAGAAACGAATGATGACGGAAGGCTTCGCGCTGATAAATGTTCGAGATATGGACCTCAATAAACGGGATCGCCACCGCAGCCAGCGCATCGCGCAATGCCACGCTCGTGTGGGTCAGCCCGCCGGGATTGATGACGATCGCGTCGATGCCTTCCTCGCGGGCGGCATGGATGCGGTCGATCAGCGCACCTTCATGGTTGCTCTGGAAGCAGGAAAGCGACCCGCCGGCAGCCTGGACCTGGGTCAGGGCTGCACTTTCGATGTCGGCCAGCGTTGCCGCGCCATACACCGCAGGCTCTCGGGTTCCCAGCAGATTCAGGTTGGGACCGTTGAGCAGCAGTAGCTTTTTCGCCATTATTTTGTAGAGTCTTCACTCGAAAGTGACGCATTTTGCCGCCAACGTCCCGTATTGGCAAGCGATAAAATTCTCTGTGGATAGCCGCGACTTGGGCGCAGTTCGGAAAAGAACGACCGTTCGCCAGCGCCGCCCTTCTCTTAGAGCGCCGCCAGGTCGGCCTTCAGTTCATCTAATTTCAGCTTGCCGAGGTAGGTCTTGCGTACTTGCCCATCGGCACCAATCAACACCGTGAAGGGCAGGCCGCCGCTGGGGTTGCCGAAGTCGCGCGACAGTTCGGTACCGCCCATGCCGCCCACGTACAGCGGGTACTTGATGTTGTGCTTGGCGGCAAATTCGCTCATCGCGCTCGGGGAGTCGATGCCGACGCCGATCACATTGAAACGCTTGGTGGCTCCGTGAGCGGCCTCCTCGTTTGCCAGCGCGGACAGTTCCGGCATTTCCTGCACGCATGGCGCGCACCAGGTTGCCCAGAAATTCACCAGCAGCGCCTTGCCCTTCCATTGGGCCAGCGACTGCGGCTGGCCGGACAGGTCGTTCAGGGTTTGCGCATATAGATTAGTGGAGGCCGTATGGGCCGGTCCCCCGCGGTCCGGCGTCCCGGTCGGGGCAATGGCGGTGGTCACCGGCGCCGCGTCTTTTTTCAGGCCCAGCCCGGCGCCCAGTGCGCCAAAGAGCACTGCTACGGCCGCAAAGGCGGCCAATTTCTTCTTATTCATTCGTCCTGTTCCAGGGAGGGATCGGTGGTCATCAGGGCGCGCAGGCCGGCAGCGTCGACACGCTGCAGGCGGCCGTCGCCCCGTGGCTTGAGTGCGCCGCGCAAGTCATGAAAATCATACAACTCGGCGTGCACGGCCTCCTTATGCCACAGGAAGCTCACCGTTTCAACCGGGTCGTGGCGCGCGCCCTTGAAATGTGGGGTTTCCGATATCTCTATATTAACATTGCGGTTCAGCAGGAAGATCTGCACTTCCTTGGCGCTGTCGGCGAACAGTTGCAAATGGATGTCGTCGTGCTCGCCCGCTGTGCCGTTCAGCACGGCGCCGGTGAGATAGGGCCGGAACTCGGCCAGCGCATCCATCACTTCCAGGGCAGCGTTGCGCATCGACGCCAGGCGCTGCGCATGAGCGGCTCCCCCGAATAATGTCTGGTAGCGCCGCACCTCGTCTTCGATCTCGCCGTTGTCGGGCATCAGATTCGGTTGCGGCTGGTCCACGCCAAGCACCTGGCGCGCCGCTTTCTTGCGCGCCGTGGCGTAGTCGGCGCCGTCCTGCGCGATCATCCGCGCCGCCGTTGCGGCGATCTGGGCGCGCAACTGCTGAAGGTCATAGTTCTGTGTTGGCATCATGACCTCGATCATACTCTTGAACTAAAAATGGCATCGCGTCGGGTAGAATCGCGTATTCGCTTTATTCCTCACGATCATGCACATTCATATCCTCGGCATTTGCGGCACCTTCATGGGCGGCCTGGCGGTCCTGGCGAAAGAGGCCGGTCACCGCGTCACCGGCTGCGACGCCAACGTCTATCCACCGATGAGCACCCAGCTCGAAGCCCAGGGCATCGAACTGATCCAGGGCTACGGGCCGGAACAGGTCTCGCTCAACCCCGACCTGTATGTTGTCGGCAACGTGATGACCCGCGGTAACCCGCTGATCGAGGAAATCCTGAACCGCGGCCTGCCATATGTGTCCGGCCCGCAGTGGATTGGCGAACATATTTTGCGCGAAAAATGGGTGCTGGCCGTGGCCGGCACGCACGGCAAGACCACGACCTCGTCGATGCTGGCCTGGATCCTGGAAGACGCCGGCTATGCGCCGGGCTTCCTGATCGGCGGCGTGCCGATGAATTTCGGTATCTCGGCGCGCCTGTCGGGCGCCACCGATTCGGACTTCTTCGTCATCGAGGCCGACGAATACGACACCGCCTTTTTCGACAAGCGCAGCAAGTTCGTGCATTACCACGCGAAAACGGCCGTGCTGAACAACCTGGAATTCGACCACGCCGACATTTTTCCGGACATCGGCGCCATCGAGACCCAGTTCCACCACCTGGTGCGCACCGTGCCGGGCGTCGGCCGCCTGATCGTGAACGGCGACGAAGCCTCGCTGGGCCGTGTCATCAAGCGCGGCTGCTGGAGCGAGAAGGAAAGCTTCGGCGTGTCCGACGGCGTCGACTGGACCCTGGTCGAGCATCCGGGCGGCGCCAGCTTCGACGTGATGTTCCAGGGCGAAAACCAGGGCACCGTGCACTGGGACCTGACCGGCAAGCACAACCGCTCGAACGCGCTGGCCGCGATCGCCGCGGCGCGCCACGTCGGGGTGCCGGTGGCGCAAGCCATCGATTCGCTGGCGCGCTTCCAGAGCGTCAAGCGGCGCATGGAAGTGCGCGGCGTGGTCAATAACATCACCGTCTACGACGATTTCGCGCACCACCCGACGGCAATCGCAACCACCGTCGCTGGCCTGCGCCAGCGCATCGGCACAGAAGGGGCGGGAACTGCGGGCCGCATTCTCGCCGTGCTGGAGCCGCGCTCGAACACGATGAAACTGGGCGCCATGAAGGACGCACTGCCGGGCAGTTTGAAAGACGCGGACCTGGTGTTCGGCTTCGGCAGCCAGCAGGCGCTGGGCTGGTCGCTGGCCGATGCCTTGAAACCGCTGGGCAAGATCGCGCACAGCTTCGACCAGATCGAC
The DNA here is from genome assembly GCF_042653325.1 of Massilia sp. GCM10023247. Taxonomy (NCBI): domain Bacteria; kingdom Pseudomonadati; phylum Pseudomonadota; class Betaproteobacteria; order Burkholderiales; family Oxalobacteraceae; genus Massilia; species Massilia sp. GCM10023247. Next base: position 861,035 of record NZ_JBHSIB010000007.1, on the reverse strand, counting down.
TACATGGTGCAGGCCATCATCCAGGCCGCCCAGCCGGGCGACCACATCCTGGTGATGAGCAATGGCGGCTTCGGCGGCGTGCACCAGAAGCTGCTCGAGGCGCTCGCCAAATGATCCTGTACCTCCACGGCTTTCGTTCCTCGCCGCGTTCTTTTAAAGCGCGCATGGTGCAGGAGCGGATGACGGCTGCCGGGCGCGCAAGCGACCTGATCTGCCCGCAACTGCCGGCTTCGCCGAAGGCGGCGATGGAGCTGGCCCTGCTGCTGGCCGAGCGCCATGCGCCGGACAACCTCGCCATCGTCGGCTCCTCGCTGGGCGGTTATTACGCGACCTGGCTGGCCGAGCGTCTCGGCGTGCGCGCCGTGCTGCTCAACCCCTCGGTCGACCCCTTGTCGAGCCTGGAAAAGCATGTCGGGCAGACCACCGCCTGGCATTCGGACGAGCCGTTCGAGTTCCGCCGCGAATACATCGCCGAACTGGCCGAACTGAAAGTCGCGCGCATCACCCGGCCGGAACGCTATTTCCTGATTGCGGCCACCGGCGACGAAGTGCTCGATTACCGCGACATGGTGGCCCATTACCAGGGCGCGCGCCAGCACGTGATCGACGGCAGCGACCATGCGATTTCCGAATTTTCTGAATATGTGGACGAGGTACTGGCCTTCTGCCAGCCCCACGTTGACTGGTCGGCAGCAGGCACGGCAGGGTGAGGGGGCAGTCACTGCGCCTGGCCAGATGGCACCGTCATGCCGATGCCGTGGGCGCCGACGCGCCCATGCGCGACTGGCTGACGACCAAGGGCTCGCTGACCGCGCGCCTGGTCGCCAGCAGCGAATCGTTCCGGGTCCGGCGCCTGCACCAGGAGCTGGCGCTCTGTTCGCTGGAAGAAGCGGCGGCGATCGGCATGGCGCGGCGCGGGCAGGTCTGGGAGCGCGAAGTGCTGCTTTGTTGCGATGGCCGGCCGGCCGTCTTCGGCCATACCATCGTGCCGACCTCGGCCACCGCGAGCGACTGGCCGCTGTTTTCCGCGCTGGGCGAACGCTCGCTCGGCACGACCCTGTTTTACGATCCGAAGGTAAGGCGCGGGCCGCTCGAATTTGCCCGGCTGCGCGAGGGCCATCCGCTGCTGCAGCGGCTGGGCGCCGCGCTCGGGCCGGCCGCGCTGGCCAGTGCGCAAGCCCGGTTGAACGGACATGTTTTCCATGCGCGGCGTTGTGTCTATCGCCGCCATCAAGGCTTGCTGATGGTCACCGAGGTATTCTTGCCGACGGTGCTCGATCTTCCAGTCGCAACAATCAAGAACGCGAAATAAGATGAATCTATTTTTTGAAGAATCGGGCGACTTCAAGGTCGGCACGGTGCTGTCGACGGCCGGCGAGGCCTTCCATGTGGAACTGTCGAGCGGCAAGCGCACCAAGGTCAAGACCAAGGATGTCCTGCTCCAGTTCGAGAAACCGGAACCCGAGGCCCTGCTCGAGGCGGCCAAGGGCATTGCGGCCGAGGTCGACCTCGACTTCCTGTGGGAAGTCGCCGGCCAGGAAGAATTCGGCTTTGCCGAACTGGGCGCCGAATACTTCGGCCACGCGCCGCTGCCGGCCGAGGCCGCCGGCCTGGTGCTGGCGCTGCACAATGCGCCGATCTATTTCTATAAAAAGGGGCGCGGGCGCTACAAGGCCGCGCCCGAGCAGTCGCTGCGCGCCGCCCAGGCCGGCATCGAAAAGAAAAAGCAGCAGGCACTGGTGCAGGCCGGCTATGTCGAGCAGCTGAAGGCCGGCACGCTGCCCGAATCGATGCAGCCCATCGTCGCCCAGCTGCTGTTCAAGCCGGACAAGAACACGATCGAATACAAGGCCCTGGAGGCGGCCGCCAACGAACTGCAGACCACCGCGCCGCGCCTGATGCTGGCAACCAAGGGCATCGCATCGCCCAAGGACCTGCACATGGGCCGCTTCCTGTTCGAGCACTTCCCGCGCGGTTCCGGTTTCCCGCAGGTCGAGGTGCCGAAGGCGCCGACGGCGCTGCCGCTGGCGAAGGTCGCGGCCTTCTCGATCGACGACGTCACCACCACCGAAATCGACGACGCCTTCTCGGTCGAGCATCTCGACGATGGCAGCGTGCGCGTCGGCATCCACATCGCCGCGCCGGGCCTGGCGATCCGGCCGGACGACGCCATCGACAAGATCGCGCGCAGCCGCATGTCGACCGTGTACATGCCGGGCGATAAGATCACGATGCTGCCGGACGAGGTGGTGAACGCGTTTACGCTGGCCGAGGGCACGACCTGCCCGGCGCTGTCGCTGTACGCGACGCTCAATCCCGGCGACTGGTCGCTGATCTCGACCACGACGCGCGCCGAGCTGGTGCCGATCCAGAGCAACCTGCGCCTGAACGACCTGGACGAACTGGTCGACGAGGCGGCCCTGGAAAGCGGCGCCGGCGATTATCCGCACAAGGCGGAACTGGGCCTGTTGTGGAAGTGGGCGCTGCAGCTGGAAGCGGCGCGCATGGTCAAGCGCGAAGCCTTTGGCCTGAAGCCCGAGCAGGGCAACCGGGTCGACTTCAATTTCTATGTCGAGGACGACGTGGTGTCGATCGTGCGCCGCAAGCGCGGCGCGCCGCTCGACAAGATCGTCGCCGAGCTGATGATTTTCGCGAACAGCACCTGGGGCAAGCTGCTGCACGACTCGGGCGTGCCGGGCATCTACCGTTCGCAAGGCGCCGGCAGCGGCGCCGGCTGGGCAGCCAAGATGCAGGTGCGCATGGTGACCCACGCGGCGCCGCACCAGGGCCTGGGCGTCGACCAGTATGCCTGGAGCACCTCGCCGCTGCGCCGGTATACCGATTTGGTCAACCAGTGGCAGATCCTCGCCTGCGCCGAGCATGGCGTGACCGCGCCGCTGGTGGCGCCGTTCAAGCCGCGCGACGCGACCCTGTTCTCGATCGTCTCGGCTTTTGACGCCGCGTATGCGGCCTACAACGAGCACCAGCAGACCATGGAGCGCTACTGGTGCCTGCGCTGGCTGGGACAGGAGCAGGTCAGGCAGGCCGACGCCGTCGTGCTCAAGGACGACCTGCTGCGCCTGACCGACGTGCCGCTGGTGACCCGCCTGCCGGGCATGCCGCAGGTGGCACGCGGCGCCCAGGTGCGCCTCGACATCGTGCGCTGGGACGAAGTCGACCTCTCGCTCGAAGCGCGCCTGCTGGAAGTGGCGGCGGCACCGAGCGAGGAGCTGGCCTTCGACGAGGAAGAGGGCGAGGTGGGCGACACCGGGGAAGCGGCAGTCGAGGAAGTGGTGGAGGCCGAAGGCATCGTGGCGGCCGTGAGCACGGACGCGCCGGCGCAGGACGACGCATGATCATGGCGCGGCCGGCAAGCGGTCCGGGGACCGGCAACAGGAGCCGCTCGCTGCGCGCCCTGGTGCTGGTCACGGCCGCGCTCGTCCTGGCCTATTGGGGCATCTTCGGCTGGATGGTGTATCGCTCGCCGCTGCCCTACGATGCGATCGACCTCGATCATGACGGTTCGGTGAGCTTCACCGAGGCCGATTACGCCTCCTCGTTCGGCATGCGCACCATCTACCGCCAGGGAGAAAAATGCGTCGAGTATTTTGCCGAGAAGGATGGGGCAGCCTTGAAACTCGTTTGTCCGTAGGGTGTGGCCGGGCCGCGCAGGCCCCGCCCACCGTTACGTGCATATCCTTTTGCTAACGGCGTTCGCCATAAGCACGCGCAGCAGCGGTGGGCGGAGCCCACCCCACGAGACACCACCGTTGCCGTAGCGCCACCAACCTCCCGCCGGGCCGTTTCGCACGGTAGAATGGTTGGATTCCCAGATTCAACAGCCGCTAGCCCTCCGCGTGAAGTATTCCCGAGAAAACCGCCCCTTGATGATTGCCCTGGCCGCTTCGGTGGCGGCGCACGCGCTCCTGCTCGCCGTGCGCTTCGCGGCGCCGGAGGCGTTCCGGCTGGAACCGGCCGATCCGGGCCTGGAAGTCATCCTCGTCAACGCCAAGCACAGCAAGGCACCGGCCAAGGCGGAGGCGCTGGCCCAGGCCAACCTGGAAGGCGGCGGCAGTGCCGAGGCGGGCCGTTCCAAGTCTCCGCTGCCGGACCTGCGCAAGATCGAGAACGGCGACAGCATCAAGGCCCTGCAAAAGCGCATCGTCGAACTCGAGCAGCTGCAGCAGAACGTGCTGACGCGCGTCCAGAAGTCCGCCTACACGGCGGCCCCGGTCACCGACAAGGACAAGCCCGATCCGTCCCGCACCGGCATGGACGAGGTCGACACCACGCGCCAGATCGCGCGCATGACGGCCGAGATCACGCAGACCATCGAAGACCAGAACAAGCGCCCCAAGCGCACCCACATTTCGCCCAGCACGCGCCAGGTCGGCTACGCCCTGTATTACAAGGCGATGCAAAAGCAGGTCGAAGAAGTCGGCACGCTGAACTTCCCCCAGCAAAACGGCAAGAAGCTGTACGGCGAACTGGTGGTGTCGATTCCGGTCTTCCAGGACGGCACCCTGTACCAGAAGGAGGGCGGTCCGCGCATCGAGCGCAGTTCCGGCAACCCGGCGCTCGACAAGGCGGCGCTCGACATCGTGCGGCGCGCCGCGCCCTTCGGCGCCTTTCCCCAGAATATGCGCAGCGTCGGCAAGGACGACCTGTGGATCGTGATCACCCGCTTTACCTTTACCCGCGAAGAAAAGGTCAAGGCCGACTTGCAGGAGCAGGCATGAATCCGACCAGCGTCGATCGCTATTGCGTGATCGGCAACCCGATCGCGCACAGCAAGTCGCCCCAGATCCACGCCGCGTTTGCCGCCCAGCTTGGGCAGCAGCTGCGCTATGAACGCTGCCTGGCGCCGCTCGACGGCTTCGCCGCCACCGTGCGTAGCCTGGTAGCCCAGGGTTACAAGGGCGCCAACGTCACGGTGCCGTTCAAGATCGAGGCGGCCCACTTGGCCACGCGCCTGACCGAGCGCGCGCGCGCCGCCGGCGCCGTCAACACCCTCAGTTTCATCGATGACGCGATCGTCGGCGACAACACCGACGGCCCCGGCCTGGTGGCCGACATCGTGCGCAACGCCGGCGTCGCGCTGGCGCATCGGCGCATCCTGCTGCTGGGGGCCGGCGGCGCCGCGCGCGGCGTCATGCTGCCCTTCCTGCTGGAGCGCCCGGCATCGATCCTGGTGGCGAACCGGACATTGGCCACGGCCGAGGCGCTGGCGGCGCAGTTCGGCGGGCATGCCGTGCCCGTGGCCGCCTGCGGTTTTGGCGACATCGAGGGACCCTACGACATCGTCGTGAACGCCACTTCGAGCAGCCTGTCGGCCCAGATGCCGCCGGTGCCGGCCTCGGCTTTTGCCGAAGGCACGCTGGCGCTGGACATGATGTACGGCAGCGAGCCGACACCCTTCATGGTGTTTGCGGCCGCGCAGGGCGCCGTCACGCGCGACGGGCTCGGCATGCTGGTCGAACAGGCGGCCGAAGCCTTCGCCGTCTGGCGCGGCGTGCGGCCCGACACCGCCGAGGTTTTCAATCAGCTGCGCTAAAAAAAATAAACATGGCAAAACGAAGTAATGCAAAGGGCGGGTCCGCCGGTGGCCGGCGCTGGATCAAGTGGATCTTCCTGGGGCCGCTCCTCGCCGTCTTCCTGCTCCAGTTGTATTTCTTTGTCCAGGTATGCTGGTTCGTCTGGTTCAATCCCAGTTCGACCAGTTTCATGCGCCAGCAATTATCGGAGCTGCGCGAAAAGAACCCGAGAGCCGAGCTCAAGCACCAGTGGGTGCCTTACGAGCGCATCTCGAACCATTTGAAGCGCGCGGTGGTCGCTTCCGAGGATGCCAATTTCACCGATCACCCGGGCATCGACCTCGATGCGCTCGAGCGTGCCTACGAGCGCAACAACCGCAAGCACAAGGTGGTCGGCGGCGGCTCCACCATCACCCAGCAGCTGGCGAAGAACCTGTTCCTGTCCGGCTCGCGCAGCTACCTGCGCAAGGCCCAGGAGATGGTGATCGCCTTCATGCTCGAGTCCGTCATGAGCAAGCGCCGCATCCTCGAGGTCTACCTGAACGTCGTCGAATTCGGGCGCGGCGTGTTCGGCGCCGAGGCGGCGGCGCGCTATTATTTCCGCACCCCGGCGGCCAACCTGGCACCGGCGCAGGCGGCGCGCCTGGCGGTGATGCTGCCCAATCCGCGCTACTACGACCGCAACCGCAGCACGAACTACCTGGTCAAGCGCACCAATTTGATCCAGCGCCGCATGCACGCCGCCGAATTACCGTAAGCCGATCCAGGAAAACGCCGGAAAATGGCGCTCTGCCGGGCAAAACTGCCGTTTCGGGGTGGCCGGGCTCGGGCCTAACAGGTACACTTGCGACAGTTTTGATTCCGGCCGAGAAAGCGCATGATCAACGTATTTGTCCTACAAAATGGCCGACTCAACCAGGTGCCCATCGCGTCGCGCGCGGACCTGGAGAATGTCACGCCTGTCTGGGTCGATCTGACCGATCCGGATGACGACGAACGCGCGTGGGTCAAGACGATTTATGGCGTGACCCTGCCGGGTGAAGACGAGGTGTCGGACATCGAAGCCTCGGCCCGTTACTACGAGGCCGAGAACGGCGACCTGCACCTGCGCACCGACTTCCTGCTCGAGGAAGAGGACGGGCCGTCGCGGGTGGTCACGGTGGCCTTCATCTTGTCGGGCAAGATGCTGTTCTCGGTCCACAACGACGATTTACCCGTGTTCCGCCTGGTGCGCATGCGCGCCCGTTCGCGCCCCGGTTCGATCGCCGACTACATGGACGTGCTGCTCGACCTGTACGCGACCGACGCCGAGTATTCGGCGGACGCCCTCGAGGGTATCTACGAGAGCCTGGAAGAGGTCAGCGCGCGCGTGCTGCAGAAGGAATTCACCGACCAGGACGCGGCCGCGGCCCTGAACGCGATCGCCCACGAGGAAGACTTGAACGGCCGCATCCGCCGCAACATGATGGATACGCGGCGCGCGGTCAGCTTCCTGATGCGCGGGCGCTTGCTGAACTCGGAGCAGTTCGACGAGGCGCGCCAGATCCTGCGCGACATCGAATCGCTCGACGGCCACACCTCCTTCCTGTTCGACAAGGTCAACTTCCTGATGGACGCCACCGTCGGCTTCATCAACATTAACCAGAACAAGATCATCAAGATCTTCTCGGTGGCCTCGGCCGCCGTCCTGCCGCCGACCCTGATCGCCAGCATCTACGGCATGAACTTCCAGAAGTTCCCGGAGCTGACCTGGGACTATGGCTACCCGTTCGCGCTCGGGCTGATGATCGCCAGCGCGATCGCGCCGCTGTGGTATTTCAGGAAACGGGGCTGGCTCAAGCTGGCGTGAGCTTGTGGGCGCTCGGCCGGCGCCAACATGATGCAAACGTTCGCGTGGGCGAAGCCCACCCTACGGAACAAAATTTCATTTTGGTGACAAGTGTGAAATTTTATTTCACGGCGACGGCACTCAAGGGCTCCCTGAAACCTTCGCCGCCATCCTCGCAGCGCAGCCGGCTCAGCACCTTGCCGCGGCGCGACACGATGATGCCGTCTTCGAACTCCGGCGTGGCGCCGTCCGCGCCGCGCCCGACCCGGCTGTAGACGGTATAGGTATAGGCCCCGCGCCGGAAGGCGACCGTGGTTTCGCCACCGCCGATCAGCGGCGCCGACTTGACCGTGAACGCGGCACTGGCCTGGCGGCCCGGCTCCGGATAGCGCAGTTCCAGCGCGTCCGGCTTGCCGAAGCGGTAGCTCAGCATGCCCCGGTCGCCCGGCGGGCGGCACAGCGATACCATCTTGTTGCCCACATGGCAGGCGAACACCACCGGCTCGCCGGCCGCGCACAGCGATTCGGCGTGCGCGGGGGCCGATGCCAGGGCGCCGCTCCACGCCGCGCCGCACAGGGTGGCGAGGGCCAGTCTAGATACCCAATGCTTTCTTGATTCTCGCAAGGCGCGCTCCGCGGTCGTTCAGTCCATTGAGGCCGCCGTTGACGGCCCGGGTCACGCCCTCGAGGTCGTCAAGATCGGCAAGCGTATTGACTGTACGCGCATCCCAGTAATAGAAAGCCGATTCGATGGCGTATTTGAGTTCGCTCAGCAGCAGGTCGGGGTCGGCGACGAAATCGCGCGGGTCGCTGCCGTTTCTGGCGTTGTGCGCTTCGGTGAAGTCGGCGTAATTGGCCTTGCCGGTCAGCTGCACCAGGCCGCGCCCGCGGTAGCGGTAGCCGTCTCCGGAGGCTTCGTCGCCGTTGCCCAGCCGGTTGGCGTACACGTAGGCGAGCAGGCGCTGCGGATTGCCGGCGTAGGTGTGGGGTTCGAGCCAGAGCTTGGGGCGCAGGCGCGCCGGCTGCCCGTCCGGACCCAGCCTGCAATCGTCGGTGCTGCGGTCGTACTGGGCGGGGCCGCCGCGGCAGCCGAAGATTTCGTGCATGCGCGGCACGCTGTAACTGCCGTTTTCTTCGCTCGCCCGAAAGCTGCTCTCGTGCCCGATCTGGGCCAGGAAATGGGCCAGGCGCAGCGGCGTGTTCACCTCGTAGCGGCGCGCGTAGTCGTTCAGGGCATCGACGATGTCGGCGTAATAACTGTCGGGATTGGCGCCGTCTGCCGCCCGCAGCAATGCCACCGTGACGCCGGCGGCGCCGGCCTGGGGCAGCGCTTGCTGCGAGCGTGGCACCCGCGAACGGGGCGCGCCGGGAGGGGATCGTCGTAGTCGTGCCATGGTCGAGTCCAGCCAGGGGTGGACCCATGATGGCACAAGCGGGGGCCCGCGCCGCGCGCGCGACAGCGCCCCGTTTGCTCTACCTTAAACCTGCTCAGGCGATGCGGGCAAAGACTTTCCGCGCCGCTGCAATCGTTTCCTCGATGACCGCGTCGTCATGCGCGATCGACACGAAGCCGGCCTCGAACATGGCCGGCGCGAAATACACGCCCTCGTCCAGCATGCCGTGGAAGAAGGCATTGAAGCGGTTCTTGTCGCCCGCCATCATCTGGCCGTAGGTCGACGGCACCTGGTCGTTGAAATAAAAGCCGAACATGCCGCCGACCGAGTCGCCGCAGAAGGGGATGCCCGCTTCCGTGGCCGCTGCCGTCAAGCCGGCGACCAGCTTTTCGCCCTGGGCCGTGAGGCGCTCGTAGAAGCCCGGTTCCTGCACCAGTTTCAGGGTGGTCATGCCGGCGGCGACGGCGACCGGGTTGCCCGACAGGGTGCCGGCCTGGTAGACCGGGCCGATCGGCGCCATCTTCTGCATCAGTTCGCGCTTGCCGCCGAAGGCCGCGACCGGCAGGCCGCCGCCGATGACCTTGCCCAGGGCCGTCAGGTCCGGGGTAATGCCATACATCTCCTGGGCGCCGCCGAGGCCGACGCGGAAGCCGCACATGACTTCGTCGAAGATCAGCACGGCGCCGTGCGCGGTGCACAGTTCGCGCATGCGCGTCAAAAACTCCGGCGTGGCGCGGATCAGGTTCATGTTGCCGGCGACGGGTTCGACGATCACGCAGGCGATGCTGTCGCCCATCGAGGCAAACGCGTCTTCCAGCGCGGGCACGTTGTTGTAGTCGAGCACCAGCGTGTGCTTCACGAAATCTTCCGGCACGCCGGCCGAGGTCGGGTTGCCGAAGGTGAGCAGGCCGGAACCGGCCTTCACCAGCAGCGAATCGGCGTGGCCGTGGTAGCAGCCTTCGAACTTGACGATCTTGTCGCGGCCGGTCGCCCCGCGCGCCAGGCGCAGCGCGCTCATGGTCGCCTCGGTGCCGGAGGAGACCAGGCGCACCTGCTCGATCGAGGGTACCAGCTTGCACAGTTCTTCGGCGATCTCGATTTCGCCTTCGGTCGGCGCGCCGAAGGACAGGCCGTTCGCGGCCGCGTCCTGCACCGCCTTGATCACTTTCGGATGGGCGTGGCCGACGATGGCCGGGCCCCAGGAACCGATGTAGTCGATGTAGCGCTTGCCGTCCGCATCCCAGAAATACGGGCCTTCGGCGCGGGTGATGAAGCGCGGCGTGCCGCCCACCGAGCGGAAGGCGCGCACCGGCGAATTGACGCCGCCGGGCGTGGTTTCCTGGGCGCGGGCAAACAGGGTCTCGTTGCGGGAAGTGCTGTGTTCGGTCGTCATCGGGAGAGTGTCTTTCTTGTTACCCGCCCGTCGAGGGCAGGTTCTTGTAAAAACGGTTGGGAACGAGCTTGCCCATGCCGAAACGCTGGGCGTGCAACAGGGCGCCGTAGGTGTATTCCTGGGCGGCGCGCAAGGCCTCGGCGGCATCCATGCCGCGCGCCATGCAGGCGGCCAGCGCGCCCGACAGCGTGCAGCCGGCGCCGACAAAGGGGCCCGGCAGGTGCTGCCAGTCGAAACTGGTCATGCCGCCGTCGCGGTCGAACAGGGCGTTGGCACGGTTGTTGCCGCTGCCCGCGGTGCAGGTGACGAGCACGTACTGGCAGCCGCGCGCGGTCAGTTCGCCGACGTCGGCTTCCAGGCTGCTTTCGGTACCAGGCTCGCGCCAGAGTTCTGCCATTCTCCCCAGTTCCGACTGCGACAGCTGCAGCACGGTCGCCTGTGGCGCGAGGATCTGGCGGATCGAGGCGACCACGTCTTCGTCGGACATGCCGGAGTCGGGCAGGGCGGAGAGGAAGGGATCGACGATCAGCGGCACTTCGGCATAGTCGGAGACGATCTCGGCGATCGCCGCGGCCTGCTCGATGCTGGCGATGGCGCCGATCTTGACGGCCGCGATCGGCATGTCTTCGAGCACGACGCGCGCCTGGTCGGCCATGACGCCGGTGTCGACTTCCTGCCATTCCTCCACGCGCGCGCTGTCGGCCACGAGCAGCGCGGTGGTCACCGACAGGGCGTGGCAGCCGAAGGCGGCGAAGGTGGCAATGTCGGCGCCGACACCCAGGGCACCGACCGGGTCGGACACCCCGAATGTGAGAATCAGTGGAGACGGTTGGTTTTGCACGACGGGTAGATTAAGATACCTGATTCCGCATTTTACTAGATCGAAGGAACCAAACGTGAGTAATGAAACGACCGCAATCGCCTACCAGACCTGGATGTGCCTGATCTGCGGATGGGTCTACGATGAAGAAGCGGGTGCACCGGACGACGGTATCGCCCCGGGCACGCGCTGGGCCGACGTGCCGATGAACTGGACCTGTCCGGAATGTGGCGCCCGCAAGGACGATTTTGAGATGACCGCTATTTGATAGACCGAAGTCGCGGCAGCCGAGCTGCTGCGATACGTAGGGTGTGGGCGGAGCCTGCGCGGCCCGGCCACACCCCACGATTCATTGTCAATCACGCAAGTCCGTTATCAAATCCACCCCGCCTGTTGTCAGCGTTTTCACCCTTTTTCCCCGCTCGTTTGCGCTTAGTTGATACTAAGCAACACTTTCCGCACAAGCCATTTTCCCTGTGCTATCTTGGCGAACCATGCTGAAGTGAAACGAAAATGACGACATCGCAGCAAGCACCCGATCTCACCGTCATGGTGGTCGACGACAGCAACACGATACGCCGCTCGGCTGAGATTTTCCTCACCCAGGCCGGCTACCGCGTGGTGCTGGCCGAGGACGGCTTCGACGCGCTGGCCAAGATCAACGACCATCACCCGGCGCTGGTGTTCTGCGACATCCTCATGCCGCGGCTCGACGGTTACCAGACCTGCGCCCTGATCAAGAAGAGCGCGCGTTTCCACGCGACGCCGGTCGTGATGCTGTCGTCGAAGGACGGCCTGTTCGACCGCGCGCGCGGCGCGATGGTCGGCTCGAGCGCCTATCTCACCAAGCCATTTTCAAAAGACACCCTGCTGGCGGCCGTCCGCGAGCATACGGCCGCCAAGGCCTGATTAACCGAATTGCGGAGCCCACGTGGCCATACACAAGATCCTGATCGTCGACGACTCGCCGACCGAACGCTACTACCTGACCGACATCCTGGTGAAGAACGGCTTTTCCGTTTCCACCGCCGATAACGGCGAGGACGCGCTGCTCAAGATGCGCGCCGAGCGCCCCGAACTGATCCTGATGGACGTCGTCATGCCCGGCGCGAACGGCTTCCAGGTGACCCGTTCGATTGCGCGCGACCCGGAACTGTCGACGGTCCCGGTGATCATCTGCAGCAGCAAGAACCAGGAAACCGACCGTATCTGGGGCATGCGCCAGGGCGCCAAGGATTATTTCGTCAAGCCGGTCGATCCGGCCCAGCTACTGGCGCGCATCGCCGCCCTCGGCGCCTGATGAACGCCGGCGTCGACCGTTTCGACCAGCGCGACCTGGCGCCGCAGGCCGCGCGCCGCACCCGCCTGCGCGACTACCAGGCCCAGCTCCTGGCGCGCATGCAGGCCGCGCAGAACGGCGCCGCCGACACCGGCCACCAGCTGGGCGTGGTGATCGGCAGCGAGCGCTACCTGCTGGCCCTGACCGAAGCCGGCGAAATCGTGCCCCAGGCCGGCCTGGCCGGCGTGCCGCGCACCCAGCCCTGGTACCTGGGGCTGGCCAATGTGCGCGGCAGCCTGCTGGGCGTGATCGACCTGGCGCGCTACTTCGATGCCGGCGCCAGCGCGGCCGGTCCCGAGGCGCGCCTGGTGTCGCTGGCGCCGCGCCTGGGCGTCAATTGCGCGCTGCTGGTCACGCGCGTGGTCGGCCTGCGCCGGGCGGCGGCCATGACGCCCGAAGGGGAACGCATGCGCGACGCCGAGGGCCAGGCATGGACGCCGCTGTCGCTGGCGGCGCTGGTGCGGGAAGAACGCTTCCTGCACGTCGCACTCGATCCAGTTAACTACACCAATAACTAAAAACCGCAGGACAGGAGCCGGAATGGGAATCGCGTCGAAGATGAGTCTGGATTTTCTCTCGAAAGGCAAGACGGAGGACGATACCGTGCTGGCGTCGCCCGATACCCGCTTCGGTCCCGGCCTGCTCGCCATGCCGGACGGCGCCGGGCGGCCAGCCGCGGCCGAGGCCCCGTCTGCCCCATCGACGCTCGGCGCCGGTTCGGCCGAGGAAGCCATGCTACGCCTCGGGAACCTGCTGCGCCGGCGCGCCCCGGCCGCCGCCGAGGAAGCGGAAGAAGACAATCTCAGCCTGCCCCTGATCGGCCACCTGTCGCTGCCGCGCCAGCTGCGCATCCTGCTGGTCGCCTTCGGCGCCGGCATCCTCCTGACCATCCTCGGGATGTGGCAGAACGCCGCCGTGAACGCCCGGGTGGCGGCCCAGGTCCAGGTCGCGGGCGACCTGCTGATGCACTCGCAGCGGGTCGGCAAGGCGGCGCCGAACGCGCTGGCCGGCAGCGCCGATTCCTTCACCCAGCTGGCCGAGAGCCGTGTCGAGGTCAACCGCGACCTGCAGCTGCTGGCCAAGGGCGGCGAGCTGGGCGGCATTACGGTGCCGGCCGCGAGCGGGCGCCAGAACGCGCTGCTGGGGCGGGTGCGCGCCACCTGGTCCGCCTCCGACCAGGGCGCGGCCAACATCCTCAAAATGCAGCCGGCGCTGACCGCCTTCGACAAGAGCGTGCGCCAGCTCGATTCGCTGGCCTCGGAAATGCTGGTGCTGACCGAAGACCTGATGACGCAGAACGTGGAGCGCGGCGCCAGCGCGCGCGAACTGGCCGCCATCGGCCGCATGATGATGCTGACCCAGCGCCTGGCGCGCGGCGCCAACAGTTTCTTCGCCATCGGCGTGCCGCGCGACGACGCCGCCGTGCGCATCGGCGCCGACAGCGCCGCCTTCGAGCATGCGCTGGAAGCCCTGCTGCTTGGGAACGCCGCGCGCCAGAACGAGGACCTGCGCGCCAAGCTGGGCCAGGTGCAGGTGCGCTTCGATGCCTTCCGCAAGGATTTCGCGCCCTTCCTCGACAATCCGGTCGCCTATTCGACGGCGCGCGCCGCCGCGCGCACCATCCACCGCGACAACGAAGTGGTCAAGAAGGAAGTGGCCGCGCTGCAGGGCAGCTACCGCGAGCAGCAGGACTCGCAGAGCGCCTGGTTCTGGCTGCTGGTGGTGGCCTCGATCTTCACGCTGGCCACGGCCGGCTCGATCAGCCGCGTCATGCTGCAGGACTCGCGCAACCGCACCCGCGGCGCCGACACCCGCCGCCGCGAGGCGGAAGCGCAGCGCCAGCTGGCCCAGGCCAAGGAAGAAGAGGCCAAGGCCACCAACGACCAGAACCAGGCCGCGATCCTGCGCCTGATGAACGAACTGCAGGAAGTGGCGGACGGCGACCTGACCGTGCACGCCACCGTGTCGGAAGACATCACCGGCGCGATCGCCGACTCGGTCAACTACACGGTCGAGGAACTGCGCGGGCTGGTGCTGCGCGTGACCAACACCGCCGAACAGGTGACGCTGGCCTCGAACGAAGCGCAACTGACCTCCAGCACCCTGCTCGGCGCGACCGAGCAGCAGTCGCGCGAGATCGAGGAAGCCTCGTCGACCGTGCTGCGCATGGCCGGCGAGATCACCGACGTGTCGAAGTCGGCCAACGAATCGGCCGACGTCGCGCGCCAGTCGGTGGCCGCGGCCGAGCAGGGTGCCACGGCCGTGCAGAACGCGATCCTCGGCATGCACGAGATCCGCGAGCAGATCCAGGAAACCTCGAAGCGCATCAAGCGCCTCGGCGAATCCTCGCAGGAGATCGGCGAGATCACCGAACTCATTTCCGACATTACCGAGCAGACCAACGTGCTGGCGCTGAACGCGGCGATCCAGGCCGCGTCGGCCGGCGAAGCGGGGCGCGGCTTCTCGGTCGTGGCCGAGGAAGTGCAGCGCCTGGCCGAACGCTCCGGCGACGCGGCCAAGCAGATCGGCGCGCTCGTGCGCACCATCCAGACCGATACCCACGACGCCGCCGCCGCGATGGAAAAATCGACCCAGGGCGTGGTCGAGGGAGCCCGCCTGTCGGACGCCGCCGGCGCGGCGCTGGCCGACATCTCGCGCGTCTCGAACCGCCTGGCCGAGCTGATCCAGGGAATTTCGTTCGCGACCAGCCTGCAGGCGACCTCGGCCAACGGCGTGGCCCATAACATGCAGCACATCCTGTCGGTGACCGAGCATACCCAGGCCGGCACCCGCCAGACCGCCGAATCGATCCACCAGCTGGCCGAGCTGGCGCAGGAACTGAAAAACTCGGTGTCGCGCTTCCGCGTCGCCGCTTGAGCCCTATCGAACCAGAGACCATGACTTCTTCTCCGCAGGCGAGCGCTTTCGATAGCGGCGCTTTTCATACCGGCGCTTTCGATACCGGACCCTTGTCGTGGGTGATCGGCGAGATCCGCGGCGCGTTTGAGCGTTCCGGCAGCGCCCTGGGCGACGCCGCCACGCGCTCGGCCGAAGCCCAGCCAACCTTGCTGCTGCACGCGAAGACCCACCTGCACCAGGCGCACGGCGCACTGCAGATGGTCGACGTCGATGGGGTGGGGCTGCTCACCGCCGCCGCCGAGCGCGCGCTCGACGCCTTCAAGGACCGCAGCCTGGCCTGCACGCCGGAGCACGCGACGACCGTGCGCGAGGCCTACGGG
Source organism: Massilia sp. GCM10023247 (assembly GCF_042653325.1). Taxonomy (NCBI): domain Bacteria; kingdom Pseudomonadati; phylum Pseudomonadota; class Betaproteobacteria; order Burkholderiales; family Oxalobacteraceae; genus Massilia; species Massilia sp. GCM10023247. The sequence goes on along the minus strand of NZ_JBHSIB010000007.1, from coordinate 845,488 downwards.
GCGATCGTCGAATACCTCGACGAGCTGATGGCCGGCGCGCATGCGCGGCCGGCGCGTCCGCAGCCGGTGCGCCTGTTCCCCTACTATCGGGCGCTGCAGGAACTGCTCGGCGCCGAACGCATCCACCCCGCGGACCTGCTCGCCGTCGACACCGGCAGCACGCTCGAGCTGCCTGCTGCGCCGGATGCGCCTGCCCCCGATTACGCCGGCTGCCGCGCGCGTTTCGAAAAGGCGCTGCTGCCCTACCTGAAAAGTCCCGACGCCGGCACCCAGCGCGCGAACGCCCACGCGCTGTTCGAGGCCATCGCCCCGCTCGCCGATGCGCGGCTCGATGCGCGCGAGCGCACCTTCTGGCGCGCCCTGCGCAGCGTCGCGCGCCTGGTGGCGGATGGGGCGCTGGCGGGCGACCTGTACGTCAAGCAGCTGTTCGGCCAGGTGAACCTGCAGCTGCGCCGCCTGTCGCAAGGCCAGGACGGCTTGCCCGAGGCGATGCTGCGCGACGCGCTGTTCTTCGTCGCCGCCGCACCCGCGGCGGAAGGGGAGGCGGCCGCGCTGCGCCAGGCCTTCCGCCTGCACGACGCGGTGCCGCTCGATTATGCCGAACGCCGTTACGGCAAGGTCGACCCGGCCGCGCTGCGCGACGCCAAGGAGGCGCTGGCGCGCGCCGCATCCGGCTGGGACCAGCTCGCGCTGCACCCCGACGCCGCGCGCGAAGCCGACTTCCATCAGGCGCTGGCCGGCCTGGCCGAAGCCGGCGCCCGGCTCGGCGCGCCGGCGCTGGCGCAGCTCTTGCGCGACCTGGCGCAGGCCGCTGCCGATGCGGGCCCGGCGCGCCGCAAGGAGGGCTTCGGCCTGGAGATGGCCGGCGCGCTGCTGTTCGCCGAACAGGGCCTGGACCAGGTGCGCCAGCTGCCTCCCGATTTCGAGGAACACGCGCAGGCGCTCGGACGGCGCCTGCTGGCAGTGGCCGCCGGCGACACGCCGCCGGAGGCGCCGCCATGGCAGAACGAGCTGACGCGCCAGGTCCAGCAGGGGCAGACGGTGGCCGTGCTGGCCGGCGAGATCAAGTCGGGCCTGCGCCAGGTCGAAAAACTGCTCGACGAATACTACGACGCGCCGCTGGCACAGCGCGGCGCACTCGAGCGCGCGGCACCGCTGCTGCACCAGGTGCAAGGCGCCCTGAGCATCCTCGACCAGGACGAGGCGGCGCGCGCCGCGCAGCACGTGCGCGCATCGGTGCAGGAACTGGCCGAAGGCGACGGTGACGTCCAGGCCCAGGCCGCGACGCTGCACAACATCGCCCGCAACATCGGCGCGCTGGGCTTCTTTACCGACATGCTGGCGCAAGACAACGCGGGCGCAAGGAGCCGCTTCGCCTTCGACAGCCAAGCCGGCCTGCTGCTCGAACTGAGCTACGAGCAGGCGGCGCAGGCACAGCGTCCGGCGCCGGTCCAGGAACCTGCGCCGGCGCCCGCACTGGTACCTGGGCCTGAACCCGACGCGGCCGCCGATGCCGAACTGCTGGAGATTTTCATTCTCGAGGCCGAGGAAGTGCTGGGCACCGTGGCCGCGACGCTGCCGCTGCTGGTCCAGGACCCGGCTGCCCAGGATGCGCTGACGACGGTGCGGCGCGCCTTCCACACGCTCAAGGGCAGTGCGCGGATGGTCGAGCTCGAGGCCTTCGCGGCGGCCGCCGCGGCACTCGAGCGCACCCTGAACTTGTGGCTGGCCGACGGCCGCGCCGCTACTGCCGACCTGCTGGCCCTGATCGAGCACGCCCATGCGCAACTGGCGCCGTGGGTGGCCGAGCTGGCGCAGGCCGGGGCATCGAGCCGCGACGGCGCCGGACTGATCGCTGCTGCCGAGCGGGTACAGGCGGGCGGCAGCGTGGCCGCGCAATCGGGTACGGACGTCGAGCAGGCGCCGCAAGCCGAAGCCGAAACCGAAACCCCGGCGGCGAACAACGTGTTCACGCTGCCGGCGGCGACGCGGCCGGTGGCGCCGCCCGACGACGGCATGCGCCGGGTCGGCACGCTCGACATTCCGCTCGCGCTGTACAACATCTACGTGGCCGAGACCGACGAGCTGCTGCGCCTGCTCGAGCGCGACTTCGGCGAGTGGCGCCACGAAGCGGGGCGCCCGGTCAGCGACGAGGCCTTGACGGCGGTGCATACCCTGGCCGGCACCTCGGCCACGGTCGGCTTCGCCGCATTGCGCGACCTGGCCTGCAGCCTCGAAGCCACGCTCGGGATGCTGGCCGCGCCGGCGCCGGTGCTGCAGCCCGGCCAGCACGACGTGCTCGACGCGGTGCTGGCGACGGTGCGCCAGATGCTGGCCGCGTTTGCGCGCGGCGAACTGGCGCCGGTCCAGCAGGAGAGCCTGGAGCAGCTCGACGCCCTGCGCGCGGCGCTGGGCGCGCAGCAGGCGGCGGCAGCCTATGGCGACGCCGAGCCCGCCCTGGCGCAGGAACTGGACGCCTTGTTCGCCCAGGCTTACGACAGCCTGGTCGCCGACCCGCCCGCCGCCGCCATGGCGGCGGCGCCGGTCCGCGATGCGGACACCAGGCCGGCCGCGGCCGCCGACGAGCTGTTCGGACTGGATTTCGACGACCTGTTCGACGCGCCTTCGCTGGCGCCCGCGGCGCCGCTGGAGGAGCCGCAGGTCGAGCCGGAGCCGATACCGGAGCCGGAACTGGAGCCGGAACAGGAGCCAGAACCGGAGCCGGAACCGGAGCCGGAACCGGAGCCGGAACCGGCGCCGCCCGCCACCGAGCGTCCCGTCGCCTTGCCGGCCGCGCCGGTGCTGGCCCTGGAGCCGGTGCCGCACGACGAACTCGATCCCGACCTGCTGCCGGTCTTCCTCGAGGAAGCGGCCGACCTGCTGCCGCAGATCGGCAATGGCCTGCGCCAGTGGCAGCAAGACCCGCTCGACACCACGCCGGCCCAGGGCTTGTTGCGTACCTTGCACACCGTCAAGGGCAGCGCGCGCATGGCCGGCGCGATGCGCATCGGCCAGCACACCCACGAACTCGAAACGCAAGTCGAGAACATGGTCCACGCCGGCACCACCGCGCCGGCCGCCTTCGACGAGCTGATGGCCAATTACGACCAGGCGTTGGCGCTGTTCGAACAGCTGGTGCAGCCGGCGCAGGCCGCCGCCGATGTGGTGCAAGGCGAGCCGCCCGCCATCGAACCGGCGCTGGCACCCGAAGCGCGCACGCCGCTGGTGCGCGTGCGCGCCGACATCCTCGACCGCCTGGTGACCCAGGCCGGCGAAGTGTCGATCACGCGCTCGCGGCTCGAGAACCAGATGGGCGTGCTCAAGACCTCGCTGTCGGATTTTTCGGATCACCTGAACCGCCTGCGCCGCCAGCTGCGCGAAGTCGAGATGCAGGCCGAGTCGCAGATCGCCTCGCGCATGTCGATCGCCGGCGAGCGCGAATTCGACCCGCTCGAATTCGACCGGTTTACGCGCCTGCAGGAACTGACGCGCATGATGGCCGAGAGCGTCAACGACGTCGCCTCCTTCCACGAGTCGCTGTCGCGCACGGTCGACGGCGCCGGCGAGGAACTGGCCGCGCAGTCGCGCATGACGCGCGACCTGCAGCGCGACCTGATGCGGGTGCGCATGGTGCCCTTCGCCAGCCTGTCCGAGCGCCTGTTCCGGGTCGCGCGCCAGACCGCGAAGGAAACCGACAAGCGCGTCAACCTCGACATTCGCGGCGGGGCGGTCGAAATCGACCGCAGCGTGCTGGAACAGATGGCCGCGCCCTTCGAACACCTGCTGCGCAACGCCATCGTGCACGGCATCGAGCCGCGCGCCGTCCGGCTCGGCGCCGCCAAGCCCGAGACCGGCGAATTGCTGGTGCAGGTCAGCCAGCAGGGCAACGAGGTGGTGCTGCAGTTCAGCGACGACGGTGCCGGCCTCGACCTCGAGCGCATCCGCGCCAAGGCGCGCCAACTGGGCCTGGTCGGCGCCGGGGCAGACTTGCCGGATGCCGAGGCAGCCGAACTGATCTTCACGCCGGGCTTCTCGACGGCCGACGCGCTGACCGAGCTGGCCGGGCGCGGCGTCGGCATGGACGTCGTGCGATCCGAGGCGCAGTCGCTCGGCGGGCAGGTGTCGATCGCCACCGAGGCGGGCAAGGGCGTGCGTTTTACCATCCGCCTGCCGCTGACGCTGGCCGTCGCCCAGGTGGTGCTGGTGGCCAGCAGCGGCAAGACCTATGCATTGCCCTCGACCCTGGTCGAGCAGGTGGTGCAGGTGCGCGAAGCGGAGCTGGTCGCCGCCAGCGCTGCCGGCGTGCTCGAGGTGGCAGGGCAGGTGCTGCCCTTCCACTACCTGCCGGCCTTGCTGGGCGAGGGCGAGGACTTCGAGCCAGGGCTGCGTTCGCGCCCGGTGATGGTGCTGCACAGCGCCGGCGAGCGCCTGGCGCTGCAGGTCGACGAGGTGCTGGGCAACCGCGAAGTCGTGATCAAGAACCTCGGCCCGCAACTGGCGCGCGTGCCCGGCATTGCCGGCGCGACCGTGCTGGGAACCGGCGACATCGTCCTGATCCTCAATCCGCTGGCGCTCGGCCGCCACGCCGGCAGCGCTGCGCCGGCTGCAGCGGCGGCCGCCGTTTCCCCGCCGCGGCCGACGGTGATGGTGGTCGACGATTCGCTGACGGTGCGCCGCGTGACCCAGCGCCTGCTCGAGCGCGAAGGCTATCGCGTCGCCCTGGCCAAGGACGGGGTCGATGCACTGGCGCAGCTGCCCGAGGTGCGGCCGGACCTGATGCTGGTCGATATCGAGATGCCGCGCATGGACGGTTTCGACCTGGTGCGCCACGTGCGCAACGATGCCGCCACCAGCGCGATCCCGATCATCATGATCACCTCGCGCACGGCGGACAAGCACCGCAACGTCGCGCTGGGGCTGGGCGTGAATGCGTATTTCGGCAAGCCCTACCAGGAGCCGGTGCTGCTGGGGGCGATCGCGGGGCTGTTGGGCCGCGAAGCGCCGGCAGCGCAATGATGACCGGTAGGGTGGGCGGCTTTGCCGCTCACGCGTTCAAGCGGCCTTGGCACTGCCGCGATATTTCAGGCACCTGTTGAACGCGTGAGCGGCGCAGCCGCCCACCCTACGTCGCACTGGCCTTGACCACCGCAAACCGCGCCAGCGTCGTTTGCCGCGCTTCCTCGTGATCCACGACCGGGCGCGGATAATTCTCTCCCAGCACCACCCCGCATGCCGCCAGTTCATCGGCCGGCACCAGCCACGGCGCATGAATATCGCGCCCATCGAGGGCCGCCAGTTGCGGTAGAAACCGGCGGATGAACTCTCCGCCCGCATCGAACTTCCGCGATTGCGTCACCGGATTGAAGATCCTGAACCAGGGCTGGGCGTCGCACCCGGTCGAGGCCGCCCACTGCCAGCCGCCGACGTTCGAGGCGAGCTCGTAGTCGTTGAGCTGGCGCGCGAAATAACGCTCGCCCCAGCGCCAGTCGATGCCGAGGTCCTTGACCAGGAAGCTGGCCGTGACCATGCGCAGCCGGTTGTGCATGAAGCCCGTCGTGTTCAGCTGCGCCATGGCGGCGTCCACCAGCGGATAGCCGGTGCGGCCCGCGCACCAGGCCGTGAACAGTTCGTCGGCGTCGGCGCCCGATTCCCACTCGACCGCATCGAAGGCCGGCTTGAAGGCGCGCGCGGCGGTATGCGGATGGTGGAACAGGATCATCGCGTAGAACTCGCGCCAGATCAGTTCCGACAACCACACCGGGGCGCCTTCCCCGCCGGCGCCGAGCGCCATCATCTGCTGCAGCGTGCGCACCAGGTGGCGCACCGAGGTGGTGCCGAAACGCAGGTGGATCGACAGCTGCGAGGTGGCGGCCAGCGCCGGAAAATCGCGCGCGCTGCCGTAGTCGGCCAGGCGCGGCAGGAAGGCTTCGAACAGCCTGGTCGCGCCCGACATGCCGGGCGGGGCGGGGAGGGGACCGTCGTCGAAGCCGATCTCGGCGAGCCGGGGAAGCGCCGCCTGCGGCGCCGGCGCCAGCGCGGCCGCGTAGGGTTCGACCATCCAGGGCGCGGCCGCCTCCGGCTGCGCGGCCAGACGCTTGAGCCAGGCATTTTTATAGGGCGTGAAGACGCTATATAAACCGCCGGCCAGCGTCATGACCTCGTTTTTCTCGAAGATGACGCTGTCCTTGAAATCGAGCAGCACGCGGCCCTCGAGCGCCAGGGCCCCCGCCACGGCCGCGTCGCGCTCGAGCGCATCCGGTTCGTAGTCGCCATTCACGTAGACGGCGCGGGCGCCGAGCTCGGCGGCCAGGCGCGGGATCAGCTCGCGTGCCGCGCCATGGCGGACCAGCAGCCCCCCGCCGAGCCGGCGCAGCTCCGCGTCCAGCTCGGCCAGGCAGGCATGGATGAAGCGTACCCGGCGGTCGTCGCGCGGCAGCTGCGACAGGATCTCGGTATCGAACACGAAGACGCAGTGCACCGCGCCGCCATCGGCAGCGGCATCGCGCAGTGCGTGATGCAGGGCGGCATGGTCGAAGGCGCGCAGGTCGCGCCGGAACCAGACCAGGGAATTGCTTATCGGAATCATTGTGTGTTCAGTCAACACGGCGGCCCATTTTACCGGCTACGATCCTCCAAGGTCACCTCAGATCGCGCGCGCAATGGCGCTACCGATGGCTCGTCGCGCGTTTCAGTGTAAACTAACGAAAAGCCTAATGTTGTAGTCTGGATACTAGTGGTCAAATACAGGGGTTCGAGACATCGTCGCCATCCGACCCGCAGCAGCTTGATCGGACCCCGCGAGAGCGAGCCAACAGAGAGTCAGCGTATGAAGAAGAGCAAAATCGGCAAAACTCTGCCCATGGCCGGCCTGCCGCAGCAAGGTGAAACGCTCGGCAATATTGGTCCGGCACCATCCGGGTTGAATTTAGCCAATCATTTCCTCATCGCTATGCCAACGATGGAAGATCCGATCTTCGGCGGCGCGGTGGTCTACGTCTGCGAGCACAACGAAAAAGGCGTGCTCGGCGTCGTCATCAACAAGCCCACCGACATGACGATGGAGGTGCTATTCGACCGCATCGACCTGAAGGTGGCCGACGGCCTGCGTCCGCACGTCGTGGACGAGCCGATCATGTTCGGCGGCCCGGTGCAGGACGACCGCGGCTTCGTGCTGCACAGCCCCAGCGGGCGCTACTCGTCCTCGCTCAACGTCACCGACGAAGTGGCCTTCACCACCTCGATCGACGTGCTCGAGGCCGTTGCCAGCGGCGCCGGCCCGGCGCGCATGCTGGTGTCGATCGGCTACGCCGGCTGGAGCCCGGGCCAGCTCGAGGAAGAACTCTCGCGCAACGGCTGGCTGACCGTGGGCGCCGACGCCCACGTGCTGTTCGACCTGCCGATCGAGGAGCGCTACAACGCCGCCATCAAACTGCTGGGCATCGACCCAATGATGCTCGCCACCGAGGCCGGCCATGCGTGACAATGGTTGATATTGTTTTTGGATTTGACTTCGGCATCAAGCGTATCGGCATCGCGATGGGCAATACGCTCACCGCGCAGGCACAGCCACTCACGGTGGTGAAGGCCATCGACAACGCCACCCGCTTCCAGACTATCGGCGAGCTGATCGAACAATGGCGCCCCGCGCGCCTGGTCGTCGGCGAGCCGCGCCATCCCGACGGCGCCGAGCACGACATGACGCTGCGCGCGCGCCGCTTCGCCAACCAGCTCCATGGCCGCTTCAACCTGCCGGTCGAGCTGGTCGACGAACGCTACTCGTCGGCCGTCATCCAGGCCAAGCGCGGCGAGATCATCGACGCCAAGGCCGCCGCCATTATTTTGCAACAGTACTTTGACGATCATGCCCACAACTAAACACGACCTCGATGCCGAGGCGCTCTACCGCGCCCTGCTCGAACAGGTACGCGCCGGCCTGGCCGACGTGCCCGACGCCGCCATCGTCGGCATCCATTCGGGCGGCGCCTGGCTGGCCGAACGGCTCGCCGGCGACCTCGACCTGAAGGCACGTCTCGGCTTCATCGACGTTTCCTTCTACCGCGACGACTATGCCAAGAAAGGCCTGCACCCGGACGTCAAGCCGACCCACATCGGCTTCAACGTCGACGGCGCCACGATCCTGCTGGTCGACGACGTGCTCTACACGGGACGCACCACGCGCGCGGCCATCAACGTGCTGTTCGACTATGGCCGCCCGGCCTGCATCAAGCTGGCCGCGCTGGCCGACCGCGGCGGGCGCGAACTGCCGGTGGCACCAGATTTCGTCGGCGTGCGCACCACCCTGGAGCCGCGCCAGCTGCTGTCGCTGGCGCGCGGCGCATCCGGACAACTCACGCTCACGATCGAAGAAGACAATGCCGATTCTGCACAATAACCCGCAACTGAACAAGAACGGCGAGCTGCAGCACCTGCTGACCATCGAAGGCCTGCCCAAGTCGATCATCCACCACATCCTCGACACCGCATCGAGCTTCGCCGGCATCTCCGACCGCGAAGTGAAGAAAGTGCCGCTGATGCGCGGTAAAAGCGTGTTCAACCTGTTCTTCGAGAACAGCACGCGCACCCGCACCACCTTCGAGATCGCGGCGAAGCGCCTGTCGGCCGACGTCATCAACCTGAACATCCAGGCCTCCTCGACCACCAAGGGCGAGTCGCTGCTCGACACGATCGACAACCTGGCGGCCATGCACGCCGACATGTTCGTGGTGCGCCACGCGCAGTCCGGCGCGCCCTATCTGATCGCCAAGCACCTCAACGAAAGCGGCCAGAAGGACATCCACGTCGTCAACGCCGGCGACGGGCGCCACGCGCACCCGACCCAGGGCCTGCTCGACATGTACACGATCCGCCACTTCAAGCAGGATTTCACCAACCTGCGCGTGGCCATCGTCGGCGACATCCTGCATAGCCGCGTGGCGCGCTCGGACATCCATGCGCTGACCACCCTGGGCGTGCCGGAAGTGCGCGCCATCGGCCCGCAGACGCTGCTCCCGAGCGGCCTCGAACACATGGGCGTGCGCGTCTTCAACAACATGGACGAAGGCCTGAAGGACGTCGACGTCATCATCATGCTGCGCCTGCAGAACGAGCGCATGTCGGGCGCGCTGCTGCCCTCGGCCCAGGAATACTTCAAGAGCTATGGCCTGACGCCCGAGCGCCTGGCGCTGGCGAAGCCGGACGCGATCGTGATGCACCCGGGGCCGATGAACCGCGGCGTCGAAATCGACTCGGCGGTGGCGGACGGCAAGCAGGCCGTGATCCTGCCGCAGGTGACCTTCGGGATTGCGGTACGCATGGCGGTAATGAGTATTTTGGCAGGGACGCACGGATGAAACTACATATCAAGAACGGGCGCCTGATCGACCCGGCAAACGGCATCGACGCCGTCACGGACCTGTTCATCGAGAACGGCAAGGTCGCATCGATCGGCGCCGCGCCGGCCGGTTTCGCGGCCGACAATACCCTCGACGCCACCGGGCTGGTGGTTGCGCCGGGCCTGGTCGACCTCTCGGCGCGCCTGCGCGAGCCGGGCTACGAATACAAGGCGACGCTGGAATCGGAAATGCAGGCGGCCGTGCGCGGCGGCGTGACGACGCTGGTGTGCCCGCCCGACACCGACCCGGTGCTGGACGAGCCGGGCCTGGTCGAGATGCTCAAGCACCGCGCGCGCAACCTGAACCTGGCCAACGTGCACCCGCTGGGCGCGCTGACGATGGGCCTGAAGGGCCAGGCGCTGACCGAGATGGCCGAGCTCACCGAGGCCGGCTGCGTCGGCTTCGCCCAGGCCGAGGTGCCGATCCTCGACACCAACGTCCTGCTGCGCGCGCTGCAGTACGCGAAAACCTTCGGCTACACCGTCTGGCTGCGCCCGCAGGACCCGCACATCGGGCGCGGCGGCGTGGCCCACAGCGGGCCGCTGGCATCGCGCCTGGGCCTGTCCGGGGTGCCGGTCATGGCCGAGACGATCGCGCTGCACACGATCTTCGAGCTGGTGCGTTCGACCGGCGCGCGCGTGCACCTGTGCCGCATCTCGTCCGCCGCCGGCCTGGAGCTGGTGCGCGCGGCGAAAAAGGAGGGCTTGCCGGTCAGCTGCGACGTCGGCGTGCACCACCTGCACATGACCGACGCCGACATCGGCTTCTTCGATTCGAACGCGCGCCTGACGCCGCCGCTGCGCAGCAGCCGCGACCGCGACGCGATCACTGCCGGCCTGCTCGACGGCACCATCGACGCCGTCTGCTCCGACCACACCCCGGTCGACGACGACGAAAAGCTGCTGCCGTTTGCCGAGGCCTCGCCGGGCGCGACCGGCCTCGAGCTGCTGCTGTCGCTGATGCTGAAATGGGTCGAAGGCCAGCATGCGGCCGACGCCCTGCCGCGCGCGCTGGCGAAGATCACCGTCGACGCGGCGCGCACCGCCGGCCTGCCGGTGGGGCAACTGGGCGCGGGCGCCGCGGCCGACGTCGTGCTGTTCGACCCCGACGTCCGCTGGCTCGTCGACGGCGCGGCGCTCGCCAGCCAGGGCAAGCACTCGCCCTTCCTCGGCTACGAGCTGACCGGGCAGGTCCAGGCCACGGTCGTCGGCGGGCGCATCGCATGGCAGCGCCCGGCGGCAGGCAAGCAAGGGTAAATAAAGGCGGGCGGCGAGCCGCATCCGGCCGCTCGCCGCCCCTGTATCCATGACACGTCTTCGCCTCGCCTGGCGCCTCGCGCGCGTGACCGTCCACCTGCTTGCCGGGCTGGCCACCTGCGCGCTCGTGTTCCCGTGGGCCGGGCGCGCCCTGCGCGACGCCGCCACGCGGCGCTGGTCGCGCCGCCTGCTTGCCATCTACAATGTGCAGGTCGAGGCGGCGCCCGGCGCCAGGCCGCTCGAGCATGCCGTCTTCGTCGCCAACCACATTTCGTGGCTCGACATCTTCGTCATCGACTCGCTGTATCCGTGCCGCTTCGTGGCCAAGGCCGAAATCCGCGCCTGGCCGGTGCTCGGCTGGCTGGCCGCCGCCGCCGGCACCGTCTTCATCGCGCGCGGCAACCGGCGCGAGCTGCGCCACCTCTTCAAGGGGCTGGTGGCGGTCTTGCAGCAGGGCGAACGGATCGCCTTCTTCCCGGAGGGCACCGTCGCCAGCCAGGGCCAGGTGCTGCCTTTCCACGCCAACCTGTTCGAGGCGGCGATCGACGCCCGGGTCGCAGTGCAGCCCTGCGCGCTGGCCTACCTCGACGCCGAGGGTGGCTGGCATGCGAGCGTGGATTACACCGGCGACGTCAGCTTCATGCAAAGCATCGCCAGGATCCTGGGCGGTCCGCCGGTCAGGGCGCGCCTGGCCTGCCTGGCGCCGCTGGAAGGCGAGGGCGCGCACCGACGCGAGCTGGCGCAGGCGGCGCACGACGCGATCGAGCAGGCGCTCGCCGCCGAGGGCAGGCCGATGGCCGTGGCGCCCGCAGCGGGGCGATAAGGGCTGTCGCTAGGGCTTGCCGCTGTGCGGCCGGTATTCCGGGCAATCGACCTGCAACAGCTTGCGGTCGTCGAGGCAGACGGCAGTAAGCTTGCCGCCCCAGACGCAGCCGCTGTCGAGCCCGATCAGGTTGGGGCGCAGGACCAGGCCCAGCGCCGACCAGTGGCCGAACACCACCGTGACATCGAGCGTGCGCCGTCCGGGCAGGTCGAACCAGGGCAGCAGGCCCGATCCGATCGGGCCGCTTTCGCTTTCCTTGTGCGCGAAATCCATGGTGCCGTCGGGCAGGCACAGGCGCATGCGGGTCAATGCGTTGACGATGCAGCGCAGGCGCGGGACGCCTTCCAGGCCGTCGTCCCAGCGGTCGGGCTCGTTGCCGTACATCTGCGCCAGGAAATCGATCCAGCCTTCGCTGCGCAACATGGTCTCGACTTCGCCCGCCAAGGCCATCGTCTGCGCCGCATCCCATTGCGGCGGCACGCCGGCGTGCACGCACAGGTGGGCGTCGACGAACATGGCAAGCGGGCGCTGGCGCAGCCAGCCGATCAACTCGTCGCGGTCGGGCGCGGCCAGGATCTCCTCCAGGGTGTCGGATTTGCCGGCGCGCTGGGCGCCCACGGCCACTGCCAGCAAGTGCAGGTCGTGGTTGCCCAGCAGGGCTTCGACCCGTCCGCCGCTCGCCTCGTGCAGCGCCTTCATGCTCCGCAGCGCCATCAGCGATTCCGGGCCCCGGTTGATCAGGTCGCCGACGAACAGGATGCGCGCGTCGCCTTGCGCATCCTCGGCGATCTTCTCGAGCAGGGCCTGGGCCTCGTGGGCGCAACCCTGCAGGTCGCCTATGACGTAAGTTTTCATCGTTTCTTTTTCAGTGGCGCGGCGGCCACGCGCCGCGCAGTGTGTTGGCTGGATCATGCGCACGCACCGCCGGTGCGGGCGGCGGTTTGCCTTCGGGGCATACTAAATGATTTTGGCGGCCGGCGGTGGCAGGGACCGATGGCGCGGCATCGTATGCAGCGTGCATGGACCGATTGTTGGCCGATGTGGCCCGGCAAGCCTGTGCAGGTAATTGCCGGTAATCGACGAGTGCCAATCATTGGTTGCCGCTGTTTCGCCATATCCCGATTATCCCGGCAGCGGCTATTGCTGTCGTATCGGCGGTCGCCGCGAAACAAGTCTGGCGTACGGGTTATCGTGCGATCGTCTTGCGGCCGATGTCCACCGGCGGCTTTGTCCTTGCATTTGGACGCTGGCGAAAACGGCACCGACTGGCCGTCTTTCCGCAAGCACGGCAAGCCCGACTGCATTTGAGCGAGCTTATCGGCGAAGCGGACATGATCGCCGCCGCTGCGACAAAAGCATTGCTGCCCGAATGCGTTCGCGGGCATGGCGAAAGCGTGGCGGCTTGAATCGGATCTCCTTTGACGAGCCTGTTTTCGGAATCGTTTATATCGATGCCATTGCCATTCCAGGATGGGCAAGGCATAGGCCACTCACGCCCGGCATTCCGCTTGCCACGCCGGCTCGCCGTACCGGCCTGTTGTCCTGCACGGCAGCCGTCCCGGACGGTTTTAGCCCGCAGTCTTATGCGTTACTGGACAGGAATGGCATTTGTACCAGGTTTGTACCAATCGAGGCAGCAGTGCCGTTGAAACACCTGCCAGGTTACGCCGATACCTATTTTGAGGCAGCGCAAATGTCATTTTCTTTCGAGCATGGCAATGGCAGGCGATTTTGCGCAATCGTGTGCATGCGCCACACGATAAACTGGCGTGCCGGGATGAGGGCGCTTATGCGGTTAGAATGGAATCACGGTCCGAACGCAGGCGCGGTCCGACCTGCCCGCCGCCGACGCAATGCACGCCAGCGAGCGCCCTGCGCTGTACCCGAACGGTGAAATCCGCAGGATATTCATGTTCTCTTTCCTCGTCAGCTTCGCCTGTTCCGCTCTGCTGACCCTGCTTGTCATCAAGCAGGCGAAACTCCATGAGCCTGCGCTCGACTGCAATTTCCGCGGCGTCCAGCGCGCCCACAGCCACCTGGTGGCGCGTATCGGCGGCCTGCCGATCTACCTCGCGGTGGTGCTCACGGCAGCGGTCTCGATCTGGCGCGAGCCGGCGCTGGCGCAGTGGCTGGCCTTGCTCCTGGTCTGCGCCTTCGTGGCCTTCATCGGCGGCCTGTTCGAAGACTATACCGGCGCCGTGCGTCCCTCGCGCAGGCTGCTGCTGACGATGGCGGGCGCGATGCTCGCCTACCTGCTGCTCGACGCCAGGATCGGCCGCATCGACTTGCCGTTCGGCCTCGTATTGTGGATGTCGAACTGGCTGGCGCTGCCCCTGACGGTATTGGCGGTGGCCGGTATCGCCAATGCGGTGAATATTATCGACGGCTTCAACGGCCTGGCGAGCATGGTAACGATTTGCATGCTGCTCTCGCTCGCTTATGTAGCGTTGCAGGTGGACGACATGTTCGTGCTGATTACGGCCTTGACCGTTGCCGGTGCCACCGCCGGCTTCCTGGTCTGGAATTATCCGGTAGGCCTGATCTTCCTCGGCGATGGCGGCGCCTACTTTATCGGATTCATGCTCGGCGAACTGGCGATGTTGCTTGTAATGCGCAATCCTGAGGTATCGACCTGGTATGCAGCACTGTTGTTGATTTACCCCGCATTCGAAACAATCTTTTCCGCTTACCGTCGTATGTTTGTACGTGGCAAATCGCCGGCTGTACCCGACGGTATTCACTTGCATAGCCTTATTTTCAGGCGTATTGTCAGGTGGACTGTCGGTATGAAGGAGGCTCGTGCACTGCTGAAGCGAAATGCCCGCACCTCGCCCTATTTGTGGTTATTTTCACTCATGGCGGTGATCCCGGCGACATTGTTCTGGCAAAACACCATTGTCTTGATAGTATTCTGTTTGTTGTTTGTAATCAGTTACGTCTGGCTGTATGCGCGTATCGTTCGATTCAAGTCTCCACGATGGCTCATTTTGCGCAAGAAGGACTGGCAATAAATTGCCAATGTAGTATATTGCGACATTTGGTGAGAATTCACCTGAATTGGATTAACCCAACACTCAAGGAACGATGATGGATCTGTCAAATATGTCGGTGGGCGATTTGCGCAACCTGCAGGAGCAAATCAAGCAGGAAATGAAACAGCGTGAGCACCAGGAAGTGCAACAGGCGCGCGAGCAGATCCTGGCAATCGCCCAAAAGGTCGGTGTTCCGCTGAAAGACCTGATCAATACCCCGGCGCGTGGCGGAAAAACCGGCACGGTCGCCGTGCGTTATCGCCACCCGGACAATTCGTCGCAGCAATGGACTGGCCGTGGCCGCCAGCCGAAGTGGGTCAAGGAGTGGGTCGAAGGCGGCAAGTCCCTCGACAAACTCCGCGTTTGATGATGAGAACTCGATAAACCTGCTGCGCGTCGTATTCTTGGCCTGCGGTGCTCGCTGTACTACTCGTACAGCTCCGCGCCTCGGCCAAGACTACTTCCGCTCGCTACGGTTTCTCGAGTCCTCGATACGCTAACTGGTGTTCGGGTTTGAACATCGGTCGTGTTACCGGCGCTCGCCGGTGCGCACTCTAGCTGGCCACGGGTTTCCCGGGTGGCCGCGCTAGCCGCTACAATACTTCCTGTTTTGTCATCCCACTAATATGCGGTGCCTTCGCTGTCCTGTTGCTGCAGGCTGGCGGCTTTGCGCCTGACTTTTCAAGGTAGAACATGGTTGCTCTCTCAAAAACGATCTTCAAGGCTTATGACATCCGCGGCGTCATCGACAGCACGCTCGACGCCGGCGTCGCGCGCAGCATCGGGCAGGCCTTTGGCCGCGCCGCGCTGGCGAAGGGAGAGCGCAAGGTCGTGATCGGCCGCGATGGCCGCCTGTCGGGGCCGGAACTGGCCGCGGCGCTGGCCGAGGGCCTGCAGGCCGCCGGCGTCGACGTCGTCGACCTCGGCATGGTCGCCACCCCGATGGTCTATTTCGGCACCAATGTGCTGGAAGGGACGCGCTCGGGCATCATGGTCACCGGCAGCCACAATCCGCCCGACTACAACGGTTTCAAGATGGTGCTGGCGGGCGAGGCGATCTACGGCGACGCCATCACCGGCCTGTACGAGAGCATCCTGGCGCATGACGGCAGCGACGCAGCCGAACCCGGCGCCTATTCCACCCACGACATCCGCGCAGCCTACCTCGAACGCATCGTCGGCGACGTCAAGGTCGCGCGCCCGATGAAGA
This sequence comes from Massilia sp. GCM10023247, assembly GCF_042653325.1. Taxonomy (NCBI): domain Bacteria; kingdom Pseudomonadati; phylum Pseudomonadota; class Betaproteobacteria; order Burkholderiales; family Oxalobacteraceae; genus Massilia; species Massilia sp. GCM10023247. The sequence goes on along the minus strand of NZ_JBHSIB010000007.1, from coordinate 829,775 downwards.
TCGCGGTCGACTGCGGCAACGGCGTGGCCGGCGCCTTCGCGGGCGACCTGTACCGCGGCATGGGCTGCGAGGTGGTCGAGCTGTTCTGCGAAGTGGACGGCCACTTCCCGAACCACCACCCGGACCCGGCGCACCCGGAAAACCTGCAGGACCTGATCCGCGCGCTGCAGACCACCGACGCCGAGATCGGCCTGGCCTTCGACGGCGACGGCGACCGCCTCGGCATCGTCACCAAGGATGGCCACATCATCTATCCGGACCGCCAGATGATGCTGTTCGCGGCCGACGTGTTGTCGCGCAATCCGGGCGCGGAAATCCTGTACGACGTGAAGTGCACGCGCCACCTGGCGCCGTATATCGAACAGCATGGCGGCCGCCCGCTGATGTACAAGACCGGCCACTCGCTGGTGAAGGCCAAGCTGCGCGAGACGGGGGCGCCGCTGGGCGGCGAAATGAGCGGCCACATCTTCTTCAAGGACCGCTGGTACGGCTTCGACGACGGCCTGTATTCGGGCGCGCGCATGCTCGAGCTGCTGACCCGCTTCGACGACCCGTCGAGCGTCCTGAACGCGCTGCCGATGGCGATCAGCACCCCCGAGCTGCACCTGCACCTGCAGGAAGGCGAGAATTTCGCCCTGATCGACAAGCTGCGCACGGACGCGACTTTCCCGAGTTCGGCGAAGATCAACGACATCGACGGCCTGCGCGTCGAATACCCGGACGGCTTCGGCCTGGCGCGTTCGTCGAACACGACGCCGGTCGTGGTGCTGCGTTTCGAAGGCGAGAGCCCGGAGGCCCTGGCACGCATCCAGGACGAGTTCCGCAGCGTGATCCTGGCCGCCAAGCCGGATGCGAAACTGCCGTTCTGAAGCGGTCCTGAAGAGAGATCCACGTGAAGATATTACTGGTGCGCGTGTCGTCGCTGGGCGATGTGCTGCACAACTTGCCCATGGTGGCCGACATCCTGCGCCACCATCCGGGCGCCACCATCGACTGGGTGGTGGAAGAGGGCTATGTCAGCCTGGTGCGCCTCAATCCCCATGTGCGCAAGATCATTCCCTTCGCGCTGCGGCGCTGGCGCAAGGGGCTCGGCAAGGCGGAGACCCGCGCTGAAATGAAGCAGTTCTGGCGCACCCTGCGCGAGGAAGAATACGATGTCGTGTTCGATACCCAGGGCCTGCTCAAGACCGGGATCATCATGGGCGCCGCGCGCGTTCGCCGCGGCGGGCGCAAGGTCGGCCTGGCCAACGGCAGCGAAGGCTCGGGCTACGAAGGCGCCTCGCGCTTCTTCCATACCGAGAGCATCCCGCTCGACCCGCGTACCCATGCGGTAGCGCGCGGCCGCCTGGTCGCCGGCGCCGCGCTCGGCTATGCGGTCGATACGCCGCCCGACTTCGGACTGCCGCCGCCCGAGGCCGCAAAACGGCCCGGCTGGCTGCCGCGCGAGGACTATGCCGTCTTCTTCCACGGGACGGCGCGCGACGCCAAGAAGTGGTCGCCGGCGAACTGGATCGCCACCGCCCAGGCGCTGGCGCCGATGCCGGTGCTGCTGCCCTGGGGTTCCGAAGGGGAGAAGCGCGAGGCCGAACAGCTCGCCGCCGGCATGCCGAATGCGCGCGTGCTGCCGAAATTGTCGATGATGGACGCGGTCACGCTGGCGCAGCAGGCCGCGCTCGCGGTCGGCGTCGACACCGGCCTGACCCACATCGCCGCCGCCTTTTACCGGCCGACCGTCGAGATCTACGCGGATTCGCCGAAGTGGAAGACCGAGGGCAACTGGTCGCCTTCCATCGTCAATCTCGGCGACCAGGGCGCGCCGCCCTCGGCAAGCGACGTCATCGCCGCGGCGCGCGGCCTGCTTGGCGCCCGATGAACCGCACCCTGTATTCGATCCTGTGGTGGCTGGCCCTGCCGCTGGTGCTGCTGCGCCTGTGGTGGCGCGGGCGCAAGGAGCCGGGCTACCGCAGCGGCGTGGCCGAGCGCCTGGGCTTTTACCCGGATTTGCCGGGCCCGGCGCGCCCGACCTTCATGGTGCACGCCGTGTCGGTCGGCGAGACGCGCGCGGCGCAGCCGCTGGTGGAGGCCCTGCTGGCCAACTGGCCCGACAGCCGCGTGCTGCTCACCCACATGACGCCGACCGGGCGCGCTACCGGGCGCGCGCTGTTCGCGCACCACGGCGAGCGCGTGGTGCAGTCCTTCCTGCCTTACGACACCGGCTTCATGGTCGGCCGTTTCCTGCGCCATTACGCGCCGCGCATCTGCATCCTGATGGAGACCGAAGTGTGGCCGAACCTGATCCAGGGCTGCGCCGTGCACGGGGTGCCTGTGGCGCTGGTCAACGCCCGCCTGTCCGAGCGCTCGCTGCGCCGCGGCCAGCGTTTCGGCACCCTGATGTCGGGGGCGGCGCGCGCCATCACGGTGGTGGCGGCGCAGACCGACGACGACGCCGCGCGCATCCGCTCGCTGGGCGCGCCGAAGGTCACGGTCACGGGCAGCATCAAGTTCGACGTGGTGCCGCCGCAAGCTGCGCTGGAACTCGGCGCCTGGCTGCGCGCGCAAATGGGGGCCGCCGCGGGCGCGCGTCCGGTGCTGCTGTGCGCCAGCACCCGCGAAGGCGAGGAGGAACTGATCCTCGACGCGTACGCGCGCCTGGACCCGCGGCCGCCCGGCATGCTGCTGGTGCTGGTGCCGCGCCACCCGCAGCGCTTCGACGAAGTGGCGCAGATGGTGCGCGCGCGCGGCCTGTCGCTGGCGCGCCGCTCGCAGCTGTCGGACGCGGCAGCCGGCGCCGAGGCGGCCGCCGGGGCGCAAGTTGTCCTCGGCGACTCGATGGGCGAGATGTTCGCCTATTACGCGGCCTGCGATTGCGCCTTCATCGGCGGCAGCCTGCTGCCCCTGGGCGGACAGAACCTGATCGAAGCCTGCGCCCTCGGCAAGCCGGTGCTGGTCGGCGAGCACACCTTCAACTTCCTGGACGCGACCGACGAAGCGGTGGCTGCGGGCGGCGCCGTGCGGGTGCCGGATGCGGACGCTCTGCTGGCGCAGGCGGCGGCGCTGCTGCGCGACGCCGGCCAGCGCGAGGCGATGGGCGCGCGCGCCGCGGCCTTCGCGCAGCGCCATCGGGGCGCGACCCTGCGCACTGTTGAAGTCTTGCAACAGGAAATAGCCTAGGGTTTGATACCATTGCTTTTTGAGCACGGTAGAAGAAGAAGGGGGCGCGCATGTCGTCGTTGAATGACCCAGGGCCGGCCGGCAACACCAGGCCGACCGCCACCATGGCGCACCAGGGTATGGATGGGATGAACGACGCTTACTACGGCGCGGCAGGCAAGGTGCCGCGGACCGCCCCGAGCCAGGCCCAGCTCGCCTTATGCGACCTGCATTTCTTCGTGCGCTATTCGCTGCGCGAGTACGTCGGCTTCATGTGGCAGCATGGCGGCTACCTGATCCGGCGCCGCCATATCCGCTGGCCCGCCAGCCTGTACATGCAGCTGAAAAGCACCCTGAGCGCGGCCTTCCGTTTCCTGATGCTTGGACGTAACCGCCGCACCTACGAATTCACCATCGACCGCCACGGCATCGTGCGCACCAGCGGCGGCGTCACCCTGATCGACTGGGCCGACGTCACGGCCGTGCGCACCTACTCGCGCGGCTTCATGATGGTCCTGAAACGGGGCACGCTGCCGATTCCGTTTCGCTGCCTGGACGAGGCGCAGCAGGGCGCGATGCGCATGCTGGCGCAGGCGCGGCGGGATAATGTGTTGAGGTAGCCAAGGGCCTTGCGGCTTCTCAGGCGATGTTTGAACGCGTGGACGGGAAACCCGTCCACCCTACAGGTGCAAAGGACGTAGGGTGGACGGCTTCGCCGTCCACGCGTTCAACTAACGCAAGCGCAGCCGGTCAATCCGCAAACAATACCGGCATCTCATGCGAGCGCCGCCGCAATTCGAGGCGCGCGCCATCGTAATCCGCGAACACCGAACCGACCACCGCCCAGAAGCGCGGGCTGTGGTTCATTTCGCGCAGGTGCGCCAGCTCGTGCACGACGACGTAGTCGACCAGCGGCAGCGCGTAATGCACCAGGCGCCAGTTCAGGCGGATGTTCCCGGCCACCGTGCACGATCCCCAGCGGGTGCCGGCCGACGACAGCGTCAGCGAACGGTAATGCACGTCCAGCTGCGGCGCGTACAGGTCGAGCCGTTCGACGAACAGGCGCTTGGCCTCGGCCTGGAACCACAGCTTGATGCGCTCCTTGAGCTGCCACTCCGACAGCCCCGGCGTCACGCCGACCCGCAGTTCGCGCGTCTCGGGATCGAACGCGCAGTGGCTGCGCGCCGCCTCCTGCAGGCGCAGGGTGATCTCGCCACCGAGGTAGGGCAGGCAGGCGCCGTCGACCCAGCGCAGCGGCGCGCGCTCGGCGCGCTTGGCGCGGCGTTCGCCGCGTTCGTGCAGCTTGGTCAGGATCCAGCGCTGCTTGGCGCGGATCGCGTTGTCGATGTCGGGCAGGATGGCGCGGCGCGGCGCCGTCACGTGCAGGCCGTCGTCGTCGATCATGAAGCCGATCGAGCGGCGCGACGAGCGTTTCAGTTCATAGTCGACCGCGTACTGGCCCAGCACGATGCGCCGCAGCGGCGGATCGTCAGGCGTGCGTGGCGGGGAGGGGAGGTTGATGCGCGGCGGGCTCGGAGGCGCCTTGAACAGCGGCTGCGGCGGTGGCGGCAGCGGCCTTGCGGCCGGCGCCGTCGGGGGAGCGTTCAGGACCCGGTCGAACGGGTCCTGCGTGCTGGTGTCTTGCTTGAACAGGTCCAGCTGGGACCCGTTGATCTTGGGGGAAGTCATGGCGTGCTGAAGTGGAGGTGCTTTGATCAGCGCGCCGACTTCGTTCAACCACCGGTGTAGACGTGGGGCGAAATGACGCGCATTTCTGATTCTATCCAATTTTCGACCTCTTGCATCAGACTCTCGGGAGTGTGGTGTTGCGGCGATATCGGCTTACCAATTGACACGGTCACCAGGCCGGGACGTTTGATAAACGAATTCTTGGGCCAGCATTCGCCCGAATTATGCGCGATCGGCACGACCACGGCTTGGGTTTCGACAGCCAGCCTCGCGCCGCCGCTTTTGTACTTGCCTTTTTTTCCGACCGGGATGCGCGTCCCCTCCGGGAACATGATGATCCACTGGCCGTCGGCCAGGCGCCGCTTGCCGTGCTTGACCACGTTGGCAAACGCGTTCTTGCCCTCCTTGCGGTCGATCGGGATCATGCGCAGCAGCGCCATCGCCCAGCCGAAGAAGGGAATGTAGAGGATTTCCTTCTTGAAGACATAGACCAGCGGGCGGGTCAGGTTCGGCAGCAGGAAGATCGTCTCGAAGGCCGACTGGTGCTTCGAGAGCACGATCGCCGGCGCATCGGGCAGGTTCTCGTAGCCCTTGAACTGGTAGCGGATGCCGCAAATGACCTTCGCGCACCAGATGATGAAGACGTTCCAGCGCGAGGTCACCCAGAAGCGCTTGTTGTAGGGCAGGGGCGCGGCCAGGAAGCAGACGCAGGCCCAGACCACCGTGGCGACCGTCATCACGACGGCAAACAGCAGGGAACGCAGGAAGGGAACGACGTTACGCAAAAAAGACTCTCTTTCGACTTCAGTTGGGCTGGGACTGCGGCGGGGCCTGGGTGCGCGGCGCCGTCTTGAGGAAGGCCGTGACCATCGCGGCCAGGTCGGGGAAGACCTGGGTGCCGGGAGGCAGGCCTCCGGTCTCATGGGTTTTTTCACCCTTCCCGGTCAGGACCAGGTAGGGCAGGCAGCCTTTGACGAAGCCGGCCTGCAGGTCGCGCAGCGAGTCGCCGACCGTCGGCACGCCTTTCAGGCTCACCTTGAAACGCTTGCTGATCTCCTCGAACATCCCGGCCTTGGGCTTCCTGCAGTCGCAATTGTCGCTTGCTGCATGCGGGCAGAAGAAGACGGCGTCGATGTCGGCCCCGACCTGCTGGGCGTGGTCGTGCATCTTCTGGTGGATCGCGTTCAGGGTCGGCATGTCGAACAGTTCGCGCGCGATGCCCGACTGGTTCGAGGCGATGATCACGCGGTAGCCGGCCTGGTTCAGGCGCGCGATCGCTTCGAGCGAACCGGGAATCGGGATCCACTCGGCCGGGCTCTTGATGAAGTCCGGCGAGTCATGGTTGATGACCCCGTCGCGGTCGAGGATGATCAGCTTCATGTCGGGCATCAGGCGGCCAGTTTGGAGATGTCGGCGACGCGGTTCATCATCCCGTGCAGCGAGGACAGCAGGGCCAGGCGGTTGTTGCGCAGCGCCTCGTCCTCGGCCATCACCATCACGTCATTGAAGAAGGCGTCGACGTCGTCGCGCAGGCGCGCCAGGGTCTTGAGCGTGCCGGCGAAGTCGCCCGCGGCGAAGGCGGCGTCGACTTGCGGACGAACTTCTTCGATTGCCTGGTACAGCTTGCGCTCGGCGTCTTCCTGCAGCAGCGACTCGGACACCGCCCCGATGGCGGCGTCGGTCTTTTTCAGGATGTTCGTGATGCGCTTGTTGGCGGCGGCCAGCGAGGCGCTTTCCGGCAGGGCGGCGAAGGCCTGCACCGCTTCCAGGCGCTGCACCACGTCGTCGACGCGGTCCGGGTTCTGGGCCAGCACCGCCTCGACCTCGTTCGGCGTGAAGCCGCGCTCGCGCAGCATGCCGCGCAGGCGGTCCAGCATGAAGGCGGCGACCTCGGTACGCGGGTCCTTGAAGGCAGGCTGGCCTTCGAAGACCCTGGCGGCGTCCGCCAGCAGCTCCGAAATCGACAGCGGCAGGCGTTTTTCCACCAGCATGCGCATCACGCCCAGGGCATGGCGGCGCAGCGCGAACGGGTCTTTTTCGCCGGTCGGCTGCAGGCCGATGGCCCAGATCCCGACCAGGGTTTCCAGCTTGTCGGCCAGGGCGACCGCCAGGCCGGTATTCGTCGACGGCAGCTTGTCGCCGGCAAAGCGCGGCTGATAATGCTCGGAGGCGGCCAGCGCCACTTCGTCGTGCTCGCCATCGTGGCGCGCGTAATAGGTGCCCATAATGCCCTGCAGCTCGGGGAACTCGCCGACCATGTCGGTCAGCAGGTCCGCTTTCGCCAGGCGTGCGCCGCGTTCGGCCCGCGCCACGTCGAAGCCCAGGCGCTTGGCGATGGCGCTGGCGAGCGCCGTCACGCGCTCGGTGCGCTCGAGCTGGGTGCCCAGCTTGTTGTGGTAGACGACACTCGCCAGCTGCGGCAGGCGCGACTCGAGGGTTTTCTTCTTATCCTGCTCGAAGAAGAACTTGGCGTCCGACAGGCGCGGGCGCACCACGCGCTCGTTGCCGCCGACGATGTGCTGCGGATCGCTGGTCGCGATGTTCGAGACGATCAGGAAGCGCGAACGCAGCTTGCCCTCGGCATCGGTCAGCGCGAAGTATTTCTGGTTCGTTTGCATGGTGAGGATCAGGCATTCCTGCGGCACGGCCAGGAAGGCTTCCTCGAAATGGCATTCGTAGACCACCGGCCACTCGACCAGGGCCGCCACTTCGTCGAGCAGCGATTCCGGCATCAGGACCTGGTCGGCGCCCGCTTTCTCCAGCAGCTGGGCGCGGATGCTGTCCTTGCGCGCCTCGGCCGAGGCGATCACCTTGCCTTCTTCCTCGAGGATCGCAGCGTAGTGATCGGCGTGGGTGATGGCGATCGTGCCGCCATGCGACAGGAAGCGGTGGCCCATGGTCTGGCGGCCGGCGTCCAGCCCCAGCAGGGTCAGGGGCAGGACCTGTTCGCCGAGCAGGGCCAGCAGCAGGTGCACAGGACGCACGAAGCCGACCGTGGCGCCGTCGGGACGCTGGTAGCTCATCACTTTCGGGATCGGCAGCTTGGCCACCGTGTCCTGCAGTACGTCCTGCAGGCCGCCGGCGAGCGCACTCCCCGGCGCGGTATAGGTGTAGAAGAAGCTTTCGGCCTTGCCGTCCTGGGCGCGCTCGAGGTCGGCGATCTTCAGGTCGGGAAAGCCCAGCGCAGCCAGCTTCTTGCCAAGCGGCGCGCTCGGCTTGCCTTCCTTGTCCAGGGCCACCGAGACCGGCAGCACTTTTTCGCGGATCGATTTGTCGGGCGAGGTCGCGCGCACATTGGTGATCGAGACGGCCAGGCGGCGCGGGGTGGCGTAAGGGGTGACGACGCTGTCGGGTTCGAGGAAGTCGCGGGCTTTCAAGCCGTTGGCGATGCCGGCGGCAAAGGCCGCGCCCAGTTTGACGAGTGCCTTCGGCGGCAGTTCTTCGGTCTGCAGTTCGACGAGTAATGTTTGATTCATGGTGTTGTTCTTGTCAGTACTGGGCTTAGGCGGCAACGGCGGCGGCGCCGAGCATCGGGAAGCCGAGCTTCTCGCGCGAGTCGTAATAGGCTTGCGCCACGAGGCGCGACAGCGTGCGCACGCGGCCGATGTAGGCGGCGCGCTCGGTCACGGAAATGGCGCCGCGCGCGTCGAGCATGTTGAAGCTGTGCGAGGCCTTCATGATCTGCTCGTAGGCCGGCAGCGTCAGTTCCAGCTCGATCAGGCGCTTCGCTTCCGACTCGTGGTTGGCAAAGGCGGCGAACAGCAGCTCGGTATTCGCGTGTTCGAAGTTATAGGTCGACTGCTCGACTTCGTTCTGGTGGAAGACGTCGCCGTAGGACAGCGTCTTCTTGGTGCCGTTCTCTTCCCACTCGGTCCAGACCAGGTCGTAGACGTTTTCCACGCCCTGCAGGTACATCGCCAGGCGTTCGATGCCGTAGGTGATTTCGCCCAGCACCGGTTTGCAGTCGAGGCCGCCTACCTGCTGGAAATAGGTAAATTGGGTCACTTCCATGCCGTTCAGCCAGACTTCCCAGCCCAGGCCCCAGGCGCCCAGGGTCGGGCTTTCCCAGTCGTCCTCGACGAAACGCACGTCGTTCTTTTTCAGGTCCAGGCCCAGCGCTTCGAGCGAACCGAGATACAGGTCGAGGATGTTTTCCGGGGCCGGCTTCAGCACCACCTGGTACTGGTAATAATGCTGCAGGCGGTTCGGGTTCTCGCCATAGCGGCCATCCTTCGGGCGGCGCGAAGGCTGCACGTAAGCCGCGCGCCATGGTTCCGGTCCGATCGCGCGCAGGAAGGTGCCGGTGTGGAAGGTGCCGGCGCCGACTTCCATGTCGTAGGGCTGGAGCAGGGCGCAGCCTTGCTTGTCCCAGTAGGACTGCAAGGTCAGGATGATTTGTTGGAATGTGAGCATCGGCTTGTCAGGCGCGCGCAGCGAGGCGCGCATAGTGTAGGTTTGCAGGTTTGCTAATAAGGGCAATTCTAGCGGGTTTTAACTGGCCTCTGGGACCAGATTTCCACTCGACTATTCGCCATGTGGCTTTTTCTTTCTGTAATTGCGCCCCAGGAACCATGCCGCCGCCAGCGCCAGTGCGCCCAGCACCAGGAAGGCATAGTTGCCGAACCGGATGTAGGGCGTCATGCCGCTGGTGCCGCGCACGGTCGCGTTCAGCACGCCCTCGGTATAGAAGGGCAGCGCCTGGGTGATCCGGCCGCGGTGGTCGATGACGGCGGTGGCGCCGTCGTTGGTCGAGCGCAGCATCGGCCGGCCGGTTTCCAGGGTGCGCATGCGCGAAATCTGCAGGTGTTGCGGGATCGCCGTCGACTGCCCGTACCAGGACAGGTTCGACATGTTCAGCAGCACCGTTGCCGGCTGGGGCGCGTTGCGCAGCTGCCAGGCGATCTCTTCGCCGAATACGTCCTCGTAGCAGATGTTCGGCAGCACCAATTGATCCTTGACGGCGAACGGCGCCTGCAGCCCCTGGCCGCGGGTGGCGTCGTTCAGCGGCAGATTCAGCATGTCGGTGAACCAGCGGAAACCGGGCGGGATGAATTCGCCGAAGGGGACCAGGTGCGCCTTGTCGTAGCGATACGGCTGCGGTTGCGGGCTGAGGGCGATCACGCTGTTGGCATACTGTTGCGGGCCGTCGAGCAGCGGGATGCCGACGGCCAGGGTGCTGCCGCTCTTGCTGGCAAATTCCTGCAGGCTCGACAGGTAGCCGGGCGGCAGGTTTTGCGGGAAGGAGGGGATCGCCGTCTCCGGCGTCGCGATCAGGTCGGCGGGGGCCGCCGTGATCATGCCGCGATAACGCTCGAGTATGCTCGAGAGGAATTCGTAATCGAACTTGCGGTCTTGCGGGATATTTCCTTGCAACAGACGCACGCTGATCGGCGCACCGGTTTCCTGGGTCCACGCGATGCTGCGCAGGCCGAAGCCGACCGCCAGCAGGGCAGCGAGCAAGCCGATCGCCGGCAGGCGCGCGCGCTGCGTTTTCTGGGTAAGCATCACGATGCAGCCGGCGCATACCGCGACCAGCACGCCGATGCCGTAGACGCCGACCAGCGGCGCGTAACCCGCCAGCGGAGCCGTGTCGTGGGCATAGCCCGACACCGACCAGGGGAAGCCCGTAAACACCCAGCCGCGCATCCATTCGGACACGCCCCAGGTCACGGGCAGCACCAGCAGCACGAAGGCGGCCAGCGGCAGCGACCAGCGCCGGCGCAGCCAGCTTGCCACCCCGGTCGCAAACGCCCCGAACAGGCCCATGTAGAGCCCGAGCAGGACGATGCCGAGCACGCCGAGGATGGCCGGCAAGCCGGCGAAACGGGTCATCAGGACATACAGCCAGAACATGGCGCCGACCGACCAGCCGAAGCCGAAGGCCCAGCCGAGCAGGGTGGCGCGCTTGACCGAGCTGCCCAGGCCGACCTGGTAGAACAGCCAGGCCAGCAGCACGAACTGCAGCGGCCACCAGCCGTAGGGCTCGAAGGAGAACAAGGAGGCGCCGCCGGCGAGGGCGGCGCTGACCAGCAAGACCAGTGAGGGACGCGTGCCGCGCGCTGCGGCGGCCTTGATCGGATCGACCGGGGCAGGAGCAGAGCGGCGACGCAGCATCAGTCCTCGTCGCGGTCGATCAGGGTGGAAGGCAGCTTTTCGACCAGCAGGACGTGGATCTGGCGTGCGTCGGCGCGCAGCACTTCGAAACGCAGGTTACGCAGGGTAAATTCTTCGCCTTTGTGCGGCATGCGCCCGAGGTGGCCGGCAACAAAGCCGCCGATGGTGTCGGCTTCGTCTTCGGGGAGGTCGACGCCGATTTCTTCGTTGAACTGGTCGATCTCGGTCAGGGCTTTGACGCGCCAGCGCGGGCCGTGCTGGCCTTCCTTGATCGAGAGGACATTGTCTTCTTCCTCGTCGAAGTCGTATTCGTCCTCGATGTCGCCGACGATCTGCTCGAGCACGTCTTCGATGGTGATCAGGCCGGCGACGCCGCTGTACTCGTCGACGACGATCGCCATGTGGTTGTGGTTGGCGCGGAAATCGCGCAGCAGCACGTTCAGGCGCTTCGACTCGGGAATGAAGATCGCCGGTCGCAGCATGGCGCGCACGTCGAAGGATTTCTCTGTGTAATAGCGCAGCAGGTCCTTGGCCAGCAGGATGCCGACTACCTTGTCGCGTTCGCCTTCGATGGCGGGGAAGCGCGAGTGCTGGGTTTGCAGCACGATCGGCAGCCATTCCTCTATCGGGTCGGTGATGTCGATCACGTCCATTTGGGAACGGGGCACCATGATGTCGCGCGCGGACAGGTCTGAAACCTGGAACACCCCTTCGATCATCGACAAGGCGTCGGCGTCGATCAGCTTGCGCTCGTGTGCTTCGTGCAGCACTTCAAGCAGCTCGGTGCGGTTTTCTGGCTCAGGGGAGATGAGTGCGGTCAACCTTTCGAAGAGGGACCGATGGGGTTTGGCGTCCTGGCGGACGTCACTGGGATACTCGGGCATAGTTGGCGTGAAGCCGTTGTTACGATAGGCATAGGATACACCAAAAGCGCCGGGGCCGATTCGCCGGGGCGATTGGATCGGGCGCACGCATGGGGCGCCCGGCAGAGTGCGGGCGCTTGCCTTATCATTGAATAATTGGTTTTCAAGCAAAGGAAGTGCATGCCCGCCCTCACCATCAACGGCAATACCGCCAACCTCGACGTACCCGACGACATGCCCCTGCTGTGGGTCTTGCGCGACGTCGCCGGCCTGACCGGCACCAAGTTCGGCTGCGGCCAGGCGCTGTGCGGCGCCTGCACCGTGCACCTCGACGGCCAGCCGATCCGCTCCTGCGTCACCCCCGTCTCGGCCGCGGCCGGCAAGCAGGTCGTGACGATCGAGGCGATCGCCCAGGACCCGGTCGGCGCCAAGGTGCAGGACGCCTGGCGCCAGGTCGACGTGGTGCAATGCGGCTATTGCCAGTCGGGCCAGATCATGTCGGCCACCGCCCTGCTGCGCGCCACGCCGGCACCGAGCGACGAGGAGATCGACAACGCGATGGCCGGCAATATCTGCCGCTGCGGCACCTATGGACGCATCCGCCAGGCGATCAAGATCGCCGCCGGCAAATAAGGGGACGCAGATGAGCAAACCGAAAGACGTCTCGCCTGCGCGCCGCCGTTTCATGCAACTCGGGGCCACCGCCGGCGGCGGCCTGCTGTTCGGCTTTTCGCTGTTTGGCTGCAGCAAGGACGGCGCGCGCAAGGAAGCGCCGCCGGAACAGGCGGTCGGCCAGGCCTCCACCCACCATTCGGATACGCCGGCCGGGCTGGCGCGCGACGCCTTCATCCGGATCGACCGCACGGGTATCGTCACGCTCGTGATCCACAAGGTCGAGATGGGGCAGGGCACGTTCACCTCGATGCCGATGCTGCTGGCCGAGGAGCTGGGGGCCGACCTGTCGAAAGTCAAGCTCGAGCAGGCGCCGGCAAACAACGAGCTGTACGCCGACCCGCTGCTCGGCGGGCAAGTCACGGGCGGCTCGACCTCGGTGCGCGGCGCCTGGAAGCCGCTGCGCGAAGCCGGCGCCATGGTGCGCAGCGTGCTGGTCGCCGCCGCGGCCAAGCAATGGGATGTCGATGCCGACGAGCTGCAGGTGGTGGCCGGCACGGTGCGCCATGGGAAATCCGGGCGTGCGGCCCATTTCGGCGAACTGGTCGACGCGGCCTCGAAGATGGACTTGCCGAAGACGGTCACGCTGAAGGACCCGAAGCAGTTCGTGCTGATCGGCAAACCGATGCGCCGCCTCGATTCGCCGGCCAAGGTGAACGGCGAAGCGCTGTTCGGCATCGACGCGCGCCTGCCGAACATGGGCATCGCGGCCGTGGCGGCCTCGCCCGTGACCGGCGGCAAGCTCGTCGGTGTCGACGAAGCGAAAGCCCTGGCGGTCAAGGGCGTGCGCCAGGTGCTGCGCCTGGAAGGGGCGGTGGCGGTCGTGGCCGACCATTTCTGGGCCGCCAAGCAGGGCCTGGCGGCTGCGGCGCCGCGCTGGGACGATGGCGCCAACGCCAAGGTCTCGCTGGCCGGCATCGTAAACGACATGATGAAGGTGTCGGAAGGCACGGGCGCGGTGGCGAAAAACACCGGCAACGCCTTGCAAGCCCTGGAGAACGATGCCGGGCGCAAGGTCGAGGCCATCTATGAGATGCCCTTCCTTGCCCACGCCACCATGGAGCCGATCAATTGCACGGTCGACCTGCGCGCGGACGGCTGCGACCTCTGGGTCGGCACCCAGGTGCCGGCGCTGGCGCAAGGGGCGGCGGCCAAGGTGGCCGGGATCCCTGTCGAGAAGGTCAAGGTCCACAACTATTATATTGGCGGCGGCTTCGGGCGCCGGCTCGAGGTCGACTACGTGATCCAGGCGGTGGCCTTTGCCCGCCTGGCCAAGGGGCCGATCAAGTTCATCTGGACGCGCGAAGAGGACATCCAGCACGACATGTTCCGGCCGTACTACGTGGACCGGCTGGCGGCCCGGCTGGACGATAAAGGCCGGCCGGCGGCCTGGTTCCACCGCACCACGGGTTCTTCGATCATGGCGCGCTTCGCGCCGCCTGCCGTCAAGAACGGCGTCGACCCGGATGCGGTCGAGGGCGCCGCCGATTTGCAGTACACGATTCCGAATGTGCGCGTCGAATACGTGCGCCACGAACCGCCGGGCGTGCCGACGGCCTTCTGGCGCGGCGTGGGGCCGACCCACAACGTGTTTGTGGTGGAAAGCTTCATGGACGAGCTGGCGCAGGCGGCCAAGCAGGATCCGGTCGTGTTTCGGCGCGCCCTGCTGGATAAATCGCCGCGCACGCTGGCCGTGCTGAACCTGGCGGCGCAAAAGGCGGGCTGGGGCAAGCCGCTGGCGCCGATTGCGGGCCGCCGCGTCGGGCGCGGCGTGTCGACCCAGTTCGCGTTCGGCAGTTATATGGCGCAGGTGGCCGAGGTCTCGGTCGGACCCGAGGGCGACGTGCGCCTGCACCGCGTGGTGTGTGCGGTCGATTGCGGCCAGACGGTCAACCCCGACACGATCGTGGCCCAGATCGAGGGCGGCATCATCTTCGGCGCCACGGCAGCCTTGTGGAACGAGATCACGATCCAGCGCGGGCGCGTGCAGCAGACCAACTTCGGCGATTATCGGATGATGCGCATCAACGAAGCACCCAAGGTCGAAGTCCACATCGTCCGTAGCATGGACGAGCCGGGCGGGATCGGCGAGCCGGGTACGGCGGGCATTGCGCCGGCGCTGACGAACGCGGTGTTCGCGGCGACGGGCAAGCGGATTCGGAAGTTGCCGATCGGCGATCAGCTGGGAAGAGGGTGATGTTGTAGGGTGGGCGGCTATGCCGCTCACGCGTTCAACCAGGGCCGGAATAGCCGAGCAGGTTCTTCAAGCCCGATTTGAACGCGTGAGCGGGGGACCCGCCCACCCTACGCGTACGGATCCGGATACCCGAGCACTTCCATGATGTCGCGCTCGAACTGTTCCATTTCCTCGGCTTCTTCGTCGTGCTCGTGGTCATAGCCCTGCGCATGCAGCACGCCGTGCACGATCAGGTGCGCCGCGTGTTCCTCGACGGTTTTCTTTTGCTCCTCGGCCTCGCGCAGCAGCACGTCCGTGCACAGGACGATGTCGGCCTGGGTCGGCTCGTCTTCGCCCAGTTCCTCGCCTTCGTTATAGGCAAAGGTGAGCACGTTGGTGGCGTAATCCTTGCCGCGGTAGTCGCGGTTGAGGGTCAGCCCCTCCGCGCTGTCGACGAAGCGGATCGTCAGTTCGGCCGGCCCGAGCAGGGTCGCGCGCACCCAGCGCTCCACCAGTTCCGGGGTGATGGTCGATTCGAGGCGGGCGTCCGGGTACTGGACGTCCAGGTCAAGCTCATGGTTTTTTTCGGACATTTCGGGTCGTGGCAGGTTTCGTCAGTGCGCCCATTTCCTGGACGGCGGTAGCGGTTTCATAGGCATCGACAATGCGGCCCACCAGCGGGTGGCGCACCACGTCGGCGCTCGAGAACTGGGCAAACGCGATGCCGCGCACGTCTTTCAGCACGTGCATGGCGTCGACCAGGCCCGAGCGCTGGGTCTTGTGCAGGTCGACCTGGGTGACGTCGCCGGTGACGACGGCCTTGCTGCCGAAACCGATACGGGTCAGGAACATCTTCATCTGCTCGACGGTCGTGTTCTGCGCCTCGTCGAGGATGACGAAGGCGTGGTTCAGCGTGCGGCCGCGCATATACGCCAGCGGGGCGATCTCGATCACCTGTTTTTCAAATAATTTCTGCGTGCGGTCGAAGCCGAGCAGGTCGTACAGCGCGTCGTACAGCGGGCGCAGGTAGGGATCGACCTTCTGGCTCATGTCGCCCGGCAGGAAGCCGAGGCGCTCGCCGGCTTCCACCGCAGGGCGCGTCAGGATGATGCGCTTGACGGCGTCGCGCTCGAGCGCATCGACCGCGCAGGCCACGGCCAGATAGGTCTTGCCGGTACCGGCCGGGCCGATGCCGAAGCTGATGTCGTGCTCGAGCACGGCCTTCAGGTACTGGATCTGGTGCGGCGTGCGCCCGCGCAGGTCGCTGCGGCGGGTTTTCAGCATCGGGCTGACCAGTTCGGCGTCGCCTTCGCCCGCTTCGGCCTCATCGGCAGCTTCCGGCGCCTTGGCGCCGGCGGCCGGCGCGCCTTCGATCGTCGGTTTCAGGCCGGCGCGCTGTTCGACCAGCGCCAGCTGCACTTCTTCGATCGGGACGATCTTGTTGGCCACCGCATAAAAGCGCTCGAGCAGTTCGACCGCGCGCTCGGCATTCGCGCCGCTGACGATGAATTTCTCGCCACGGCGGAAGATGGTGACGTCGAGCGCCGCCGAAATCTGGCGCAGGTTCTCGTCGAGCGGACCGCACAGGTGGGCAAGCCGCGTGTTGTCGAGCGGCTCGGGAATGAAATACGAGGGCTGGGAAGGGTTTTGTGTTTTCAACTGGCTTTGGCAATCGTATCGAGATTGGCGACGAGTTCGCCGCGCAGTGAGTAATCCAGGCTTTCGGTGACGCGCAGGTCGACCAGTTGGCCGATCAGTGCATTGCCTGCCGTGCCCGGTGCGAAAATGACCACCCGGTTGCTCTCGGTGCGGCCTTGCAGTTCGGAAGGATCTTTCTTGGACGGCCCCTCGACCAGGACGCGCTGGACCGTGCCGACCATGGCCGCGCTGTACTTGCGCGTATTGGCGTCGATCAGCGCCTGCAGGCGCTGCAGCCGCGCCAGCTTGACCTCGTGCGGCGTGTCGTCCTCCAGGTTGGCGGCCGGGGTGCCTGGACGCTTGCTGAAAATAAAGCTGAAGCTGTTGTCGAAGCCGACGTCCTCGACCAGCTTCATCATGGCCTCGAAATCGGCATCGGTTTCGCCCGGGAAGCCGACGATGAAGTCCGACGAGATCGCGATGTCGGGGCGTACGGCGCGGATGCGGCGGATGATCGATTTGTATTCGATGCCGGTGTAGCCGCGCTTCATGGCGCCGAGGATGCGGTCGGACCCGTGCTGCACGGGCAGGTACAGGTGGTTGACCAGCTGCGGGATCTTCGCGTAGGCGTCGATCAGGCGCTGGGTGAATTCTTTCGGATGGCTGGTGACGAAACGCAGCCGTTCGATGCCTGGAATGTCGGCAATGTATTCGAGCAGCAGGGCGAAGTCGGCCGTGTCGCCGTTCTCCATCACGCCGCGGAAGGCATTCACGTTCTGGCCGAGCAACATGATTTCCTTGACGCCCTGGGCGGCCAGGCCAGCAACTTCCGTCAGCACATCCTCGAAGCGGCGCGACACTTCTTCGCCGCGGGTATAGGGCACGACGCAATAGCTGCAATATTTACTGCAGCCTTCCATGATCGAGACATAGGCGACCGGGCCTTCGACCTTCGCGGGCGGCAAGTGGTCGAATTTTTCGATTTCCGGAAAGCTGATGTCGACCTGGGCGCTGCCGCTGCTGCGGCGCTCGCGGATCATCTGCGGCAGCCGGTGCAGGGTCTGCGGACCGAACACCATGTCCACATGCGGCGCGCGCTTGACGATGGCTTCGCCTTCTTGCGACGCCACGCAGCCGCCGACGCCGATGATGAGGTCCGGGCGCTGGCGCTTCAGTTCGCGCAGCCGGCCGAGGTCGGAAAATACTTTTTCCTGAGCTTTTTCGCGTACGGAACAGGTATTAAACAGAATGACGTCCGCATCGTCGGGTTTGTCGGTGCGCACCAATCCATCGGAGGCGCCCAGCACGTCAGCCATCTTGTCCGAGTCATACTCGTTCATTTGGCAACCAAAGGTTTTAATGAATACTTTTTTCTGCATGGAATGCTTTGTTGAAATGTGTGCTGACGCTTTGACAAGGCGCCAACGGAGTTTAACGTAAATCCTCATATGCAGCCGGAATCCGCGTGCGGAAGGGCATGCAAGCTGGGTTATCGATGCTTGTTGGAATTAATCGTTGCTACGACCGAAACGATTATCAAGATAATCAGATTGTTAAATTTCCAGAAGGAATCGAATTGCGGTAGCCAAGGCAGAGTCAGCGTTTGCTCAATATATTTCCTGTTGTAAATCAAAGCCTTCGGTCTAAATTCTTTTACACAAATTAACGCAAGAAATCTCTTGCGTGCGCCACAAATAATCCCCATGTGTTGAAATGCTTATGTGACAAGCTTTCCACGCGATAGCTTGATTTCCAACAATGAGTCATGTGTTCAAGACGGATGTGCAGCTTCCGTATGGGTCTGATAATTTGTTTGAAAGACAAGTGCGTTCGGGGGAGTGTTAAGCAGGGCGCATGCGCTCCGGCATTGTTCTTAAGCGAAATCTCAGACTTGTTCTGTTTAATCGTCCAGGAGCGTGTCCGGGAACTTAGTTTGACGGAAGGTAGTCATTAACAAAGTTCGTAACGGAACTATTTTAACCACACTCGCGAGGTAAAAAATCATGGCACATCATGCTTTGTCTTCACAGGAAAGTTACAACCCCAACCACCTGCTCGACATTCTGCTTGGCAAAATGCAGCTGAAAAACGACGCTGCGCTGTCGCGCATGCTCGAGGTGGCCCCGCCGGTCATCAGCAAGATCCGCCACCACCGCCTGCCGGTCGGCGCCTCGCTGCTGATCCGCATGCACGAAGTGACCGGGATGAGCATCCGCGACCTGCGCGACCTGATGGGCGATCGCCGCACCAAGTATCGCCTGTCCGATGCCCAAGGCCGTCCAAAGCCAGAAGAAAAGGCAGCCGCAGCCGCAGCCGCCCAGCAACAGCAGCAGCAACAGCAGCAAACGCAGAACACCGACGCCTCTTCTACGACGTCCGGCAACTATGCGCACTAATACCGACGGCGTGGCAGCCATTGCCATGCCTTCGGTGAAGCCAGGCAGCGGCCCGGCGTCCTGAGGGCGTCGCGCACGCTGCCTTTTTTACGCGTCCCGCCGGCATCAAGGCCCGCAGGACGTCCTCTTTTCCTTCCTTGCTTTGAGCTGCTCGCCTCCGTTCGCTGGCGCCGCCTCGCCGCGTGCCCCCTCGCCCGAGCAGGCAATCACGGTGCTCGCAGTGCATTGACCGGCCCCAAGCAATAACGCGCCGGTTATTGTATTCTCGCCGAGCCCCGCCGTCATGCCAATCCGGCATCCGTATCGCGTGCTGCCGTCCGGCCGGGCTTGCTTACTCCAAAACAAAAGGATATCGATGAAACTCTACTTCAGCCCAGGCGCCTGCTCGCTGTCCCCCCACATCGTCCTGATCGAGGCCGGCCTGACCTACACGACCGAGCCTGTCGACCTGCGCGAAAAGCGCATGGGAGGCGGCGAAGATTTCCGCGCGATCAATCCGAAAGGCTATGTGCCCGCGTTGGCGCTCGACGACGGCAGCCTGCTGACCGAAGGCCCGGCGATCGTCCAGTACCTGGCGGACCTGGCGCCGGCAGCCGGGCTGCTGCCGGGCGTGGGCGATGTCGAGCGCTACAAGGTCCTCGCCTGGCTGAATTATATTTCGGCCGAACTGCACAAGAACTTTAGCCCGCTGTTCGGCCCGGCGCCGACGGAAGACATGAAGACTTACGCCCACAAGATGCTGGCGCTGCGTTTCGCCCACGTCGCCGAGCACCTGCAGCAACGCGCGTTCCTGGGCACGCAGTTCAGCATCGCCGATGCCTATTTGTTCACCGTGCTCCGCTGGATCGATTTCGTCGAGCTCAGCCTGGACGAGTGGCCGTCGCTGCAGGCCTACCGCGACCGCATCGCGGCCCGCCCGGCCGTCCAGCAGGCCCTGCGCGAAGAAGGCCTGATCAAATAAGCCCCTGCGCCCCGACTCCGGGGCGCGGCGCGGGTATCATGTACACATGACGAGCACTCGCTACATCGCCCTGTTACGGGGCATTAACGTTGGCCGCGCGAAACGCGTCGCCATGGCCGACCTGCGCAAGCTGGTCGCGGATCTAGGCTATGGCGACGTGCGCAGTGTACTCAATAGCGGCAACCTGGTGTTCAGCGCCGACGGCATCGCGGCGGACGCCGCTGCCGCCGCGATCGAGGAGCAACTGGTGCTCAAGCTGGGCCTGGCGGCCCGCGTCACCGTGCTCAGCCGCGACGACCTGGCGGCCGTGCTCGCCGAGAACACCTTGCTGCCGGTGGCCGAAGACCATTCGCGCCTGCTGGTGTTCACGCTGGCCGACGGCGCCGCGCGGGCGCAGGTGGCGCCGCTGTGCGAGCGCGACTGGGGCGACGAGGCGCTGGCCGTGGGGCAGCGCGCCGCCTATGTATGGTGTCCGGAAGGGATGCTGGGCAGCGCTGCCGCCACCGCACTCGGCAAGCATCTGGGTGACAACACGACCTCGCGCAACTGGAATACGCTGTGCAAGCTGTACGCCCTGTGCAGCGAGGCAGGATCGGTACCGCCGGGCGCCTGAGCAAGCCACACCTGGTCACGCCACACCTGCGCGCCCAGCCCGGCACGTATTACTTGAACTTCTCGCTGCTGTCCCGGCGTGCCCGGTAGCCGAGCAGCACCAGGCCCACCAGCATCATCGCAAACACCTCGGGCTCGGGCAATTCGGACATCGTCACCGGCAGCGCTGCCAACTGCGGACGGACGGGCTGGGCCGCGTCGACGGCGCGCGTTGCCGGCGGCGCCGCGCCGCCGGGTGCTTCCGGTACCAGCTCGATCAGTTTGGCCTGCGCGGCACTGCCGGCCACGAGGGCTAGCGCCAGGGCGAGTGCGAATTTGTTCACGATGGTTCCTTTTCTCACGGCCGCTACGGATACGACGACAAACTGTACAGGTGCAAACTGCCACAAACAGCAGAGTCGACGGAGCCCGGCAGGTGCAACGATGGCGGCGGTAGGGCAGCGACGCGCAATAAAGCATAGCAAAAGGCGCGCGCGCGATCGCGTTCGATTCGTTGCGAAAATACGCGCGGCCGGTGCGCCCTTGCACACAGCGCGCATGGCCGGATCATGTGAAATAAATGCGACAGGTGCTCATGCAGGCAATACTATAGCGGCAATGCTTTAACTCAACTTTGTTGGTTGTTTCGTAACTAGTTTGCAGAAAGAGTAGACCAAATGCTGTTTTCTTTGCCAAGCGTACAACGGATTGCGTTGTCAGGTTTTCTACCTATGACAGCGATCAATAAATTTTAAGCGTCCCGTATACATCTCGGTTTTTTTTAGAGGTATAGTCTTCCCTATCCCATTGCCCCAGGGCATCAAAATGATGCCGAACACACATGTTCGGCATGTCACGGCCTTCAAGAGCCGCCGCCGCTACGATTCCCGTTTTCGGCAACCGCTGTTTGCACTGTCCTACGCGCATCCATACATTTGTAGAGTACCGATAATGCCCAACTTTGCCCGACTTCAGATTGTCTTCAAGAACGTCTATGTGCGCATCGCCGCAGCCCTGGTGCTGGGCGTCGCCGCGGGCGTGGCGATCTACACGGCCGACGTGCCGCAGGATCCGAGCCCGATCGTTCATTCGCAAGATATTTCCGAAATCACCCGCCTGGCCACGCAAAAGGACAAGCTCGACTACCTGATGGTCGCCAAACCGCTGTCCGAGTCGCCACGTTATGTGTTCAAGTTCAAGAACGCACCCGAGCTGCACGTGGTGAAGGTGCCGAGTACCTCGCACCTCTCGCTCGAACGCGAAGTGCTGCTCAAGAATGCCATCCCGTATTCGATCGCCAAGGATGACTTCCTCGCCTCGCACAAGGCTGTGCTCGACGAAGGCGGGACGATCGGCTCGGCCGCGGTCAGCTTCCTGAAACGCTATGCCTTCGAAATCCTGCTGATCGGCCTGATCATCTATTGCCTGAAGTTCGGCATCCCGGGCATGGGCGCGAGCGCGACCATGATCACGCCGGACAAGCTCAAAGGCAGCATGGACGACCTGATCGGCATGGAAGACATCAAGCAGGAAGTGCTGCACCTGGAAGACATGATCCGCAATCGCGAGGAATACCAGTCGCACAACATCGACAAGCCGTTCAACGTCATGCTGACGGGGCCTGCCGGTACCGGCAAGACCAAGCTGGTCGGCTACCTGGCCAAGCGCCTCGACATGCCGCTGATCCAGGCTTCCGGCTCGGCACTCGAGTCGGGCTATGTCGGCGGCGGTTCCAAGGCCTTGAATGCCCTGTACCGCAAGGCTTGCGCCAAAGGTAAATGCATCATCTTCCTCGACGAAGCGCAGAGCCTGTTCATGCCGCGCGGCCGCAGCGAAAAGAAATGGGAAGACGATACCGCCAACACCTTGCTCGGCCTGCTCGACGGCGTGAAAAGCGACAAGGGCCAGGGCGTGATCTGGGTGGTCGCCTCGAACTTCGACGACGCCTCGACCGAGATGGACGAAGCGATGCTGCGCCGCTTCTCGGTCAAGATCAACTTCCGCCTGCCGAACAAGAACGAGCGGCGCGAACTGCTGAGAAGCTTCCTGGCGCGCAAGAAAGAGGGCCTGGTCGACTATAACGACCTCGACCTGGACCAGGTGGCCGAAATCACCCAGAACCTGAGCCCGGCGCTGCTGGAAACCGTGGTCGAGCGCGCATCGATGCTGTCGATCCAGGAGAAAGTGGTGATCAATACCGACCTGCTGTTCCGTGCCTACGAGCGCGCCACGATCGGCATCACCGACCGTGCCACGACGCTTGACAAGCACAAGCAGCGCGAGCGTATCGCCCTGCACGAACTGGGCCACTTCTTCATGCAGATCGATCCGCACCTGCGCGCCGGCCTGAGCCTGGAAGAGGTGAAGGAAAAGTCGCACCTGCTCAAGATCAGTACCGAAGCGGTGTCGAAGATCGGCGCCCTCGGTTATGTGCTGCAGTCGGGTGACGACATGTCGCTGCGCACGCTCGAAGAACTCGAGCGCGACGTGATCGGCCTGTACGGCGGCATGGCGGCCGAAGAGCTGTTCTACGGCGCCCGCGGCATTTCGGTCGGCGCCCAGAACGACATCGAAAAAGTGACCAAGATGCTGAACCTGATGGTCAACCGCCTGTCGATGTATTCGCGCTCGAAGATCGACTACAGCCAGCTGAAGAACGACGCCAGCGGCGAGCACACGCTGCGCCAGATGGAAGAAAAGGCGGACGAGCTCTACAGCTACACGCTGGGTGCGATGCGCGACTACCGCGCGATGATCGAGTCGCTCAAGGACACGCTGCTCGAGCAGTACGTGCTGTCGAAGGACGCCGTGTTCGCGCTGCTGGAAGAGCGCAAGGAGCTGCTGCACTTCGCACCGAAGCATGCGAGCCTGAAGCTGTGCAGCGAGACCGGGGAAATGGTCGCGGCCTGAAGCCAAGACAGCAAATAAACATGCCCGCCGTGCGTTCGCGCCGGCGGGCATTTTTCATGCACGGTCTGATTGCCGCCGCAATCAATGCGCGTGCTGCGGCCCCTTCAAGGTGGCCAGCACATAACGCGTCATGCTGCCCGCCAGCTCCTGTTCGCCCAGGAAGACGGTGCCGCCGGTGTCGGTGCGCAGCAGCGCCGCTTCCTCTGCGTTGTGGGTACGGACCACGCAGCGGATCGCCGGGTTGAGTATCTTCGCGGTCTCGATCATGGCGCGCACGTGGAAGGTGTCGGGCGTGGCGATCACGAGCACGGCCGCGTGCGCGATGTGGGCCTGGATCAGCACCGCCGGTTCGGCCGCGTTGCCGACCACGGCCGGCTGGTCCTGGCGGCGCAGCGTGTCGACCAGTTCGCGGTTCTGCTCGGCGACCACGTAGTGGATTCCCTGGGCGGTGAGCTCGGCGGCGATCATGCGTCCCACGCGGCCGTAGCCGACCAGCACCACCTGCTTGCGCAGGTGCTCGTGCGGCACCGTCATCGGCAGCTCGGCCAGCGGGTCGGGCGAGGACTCGAGCTTGCGCACGGCCTCCGAATTGGCGCGCAGCCAGCGCTGCAGCGGCTCGATCGCCGTGAACAGCAGCGGATTGACGGCGATCGAGATGATCGCCCCGGCCAGGATCAGGCTCTGGCCTTCCGCCGGCATCAGGCCCAGCGAAATGCCGAGCGCGGCCAGGATGAACGAGAACTCGCCGATCTGCGCCAGGCTGGCCGAGACCGTGATCGCGGTATTCAACGGGTAGCGCAGGGCCAGCACCAGCACCATCGCCGCGATCGACTTGCCGAAGATGATCACAAGGACCACCGCCAGCACCTTCAGCGGGCTCTCGACCAGCACCATCGGGTCGAACAGCATCCCGACCGAGACGAAGAACAGGACCGAGAAGGCGTCGCGCAGCGGCAGCGATTCCTCGGCGGCGCGGTGGCTCAGGTCCGATTCGCGCAGCACCATGCCGGCGAAGAAGGCGCCCAGCGCGAACGAGACGCCGAACAGCTCCGAGGAGCCGTAGGCAATGCCGACGGCGGCCGCGATGACGGACAGCGTGAACAGTTCGCGCGAATTGGTCTTGGCGACGCGCCACAGGAACCAGGGGAACAGCTTGCGTCCGACGATGAGCATGAAGGCGACAAAGGCGCCGACCTGCAGCAGCGTCTTGCCGAGGGCGAACAGGAGCGAGGTCTCGCCGTCTGCGCTCTTGCCGCCGAGCGGGCCGGCGAGCGCCGGCAGCAGCACCAGTACCAGCACCGTGACCAGGTCTTCGACCACCAGCCAGCCGACCGCGATGCGCCCGTTCATCGAGTCGAGGATGCCGCGCGACTCCAGCGCGCGCAGCAGCACCACGGTGCTGGCCACCGACAGCGCCAGGCCGAACACCAGTCCCGCGCCCAGGCTCCAGCCCCACAGGTGGGCCATCCCGATGCCCATCGCCGTGGCGACGGCGATCTGCAGCACCGCGCCGGGCAGCGCGATCCGGCGCACGTCGAGCAGGTCGCGCAGCGAGAAGTGCAGTCCCACCCCGAACATCAGCAGCATCACCCCGATCTCGGCCAGTTGCGAGGCCAGCGACACATCGGCCACGAAACCCGGCGTGGCCGGCCCGATCACGATCCCGGCGGCCAGGTAGCCGACCAGGGCCGGCAGTTTCAGGCGCACGGCGATCATCCCGAACAGGAGACCGAAGCCGAGGGCGGCAGCGATGGTGGTAATCAGGGTGAGTTCATGCTGCATGCAGTACAGCTCCTTATCAAAGTGAAATCGCGACAGTATAAGCGACATGACGACAGGTTCGAGAAAATAGAGGACTACTTCCAGTGGCCGGCGGCGCCGGCGCGCGCGTTGCTGGCTATAATCGTTTGCATAAAAGGTTTGCATCCGCCGCAGCCCGCCAACAGACCCAGGAGACAGCATGAACAAGGTATGCGTGACCGGTGTCGGGATGATCCCGTTCGCCAAGCCCGGCGCCAGCGCCCCCTACCATGAGATGGCGGCCAGCGCCGCGCGCGCCGCGCTGCAGGACGCCGGCATCGACTACCTGGACGTCGAGCAGGCCTATGCCGGCTACGTATACGGCGACTCCACCTGCGGCCAGAAAGCCTTGTATGGCGTCGGCATGACCGGCATTCCGATCGTCAACGTCAACAACAACTGCTCGACCGGCTCCACCGCGCTGTTCCTGGCGCGTCAGGCGATCGCCAGCGGCGCCGCCGACTGCGTGCTGGTGCTCGGCTTCGAACAGATGAGCCCCGGCGCGCTCGGCTCGGTGTTCGCCGATCGTCCCACGCCCTTCGACGATTTCGACGCCGTCACCGACCGCCTGGTCGGCAAGCCCGAGATCCCGCTGGCGCTGCGCTACTTCGGCGGCGCGGGCCTGGCGCACATGGAAAAATACGGCACGCCCCTGGAAGCCTTCGCGCGCATCCGCGCCAAGGCCAGCCGCCATGCCGTCAACAATCCGCTGGCGCTGTTTCGCAAGGAAGTCAGCACCCAGGACGTGCTCGACGCACCGATGATCTGGCCCGGCGTGATGACGCGCTTGATGGCCTGCCCGCCGACCTGCGGCGCCGCGGCGGCGGTGCTGGTCTCGGAAGATTTCGCGAAAAAGCGCGGCCTGCGTGCCGACGTTTTTATTGCCGCACAGGCGATGACGACCGACCGCGCCAGCACCTTCGAGGCGAACGACATGATGCGCCTGGTCGGCTACGACATGAGCCGCGAAGCCGCGAACAAGGTTTACCAGCAAGCGGGCATCGGCCCGGAAGATATTGATGTCGTCGAGCTGCACGACTGCTTCGCCCACAACGAACTGATCACCTACGAAGCGCTCGGGCTGTGCCCGGAAGGCGGGGCCGACAAGTTCATCCTGGATGGCGACAACACCTATGGCGGCAAGGTCGTCACCAATCCGTCGGGCGGCCTGCTGTCGAAGGGCCACCCGCTCGGCGCCACCGGTCTCGCCCAGTGCTTCGAGCTGACCCACCAGCTGCGCGGCAGTGCCGGCGCGCGCCAGGTCGAGGGTGCGCGCACCGCCTTGCAGCACAACCTGGGCCTGGGCGGCGCCTGCGTCGTCACCCTGTATCAATCGGCGTCCCAGGCAGCGTGAGGACATGATGGACCTGACCCCATCCTGGATGAACCCGGAGCTGGAATCCTTCCGCGACGCGGTGCGCCGTTTCGTCGCGAGCGAGGTCGCGCCGCACGGCGAGCGCTGGCGCCAGCAGCAGCACGTCGACCGCGAACTGTGGCGCAAGGCGGGCGAAATGGGCCTGCTCGCGGCCGACATTCCCGAGGAATACGGCGGCTCGGGCGGCAACTTCGCGCATATGGCCATCGTGTTCGAGGAACTCGGCTACGCCGGCGACATGGCCTTCGGTTTGCACGTGCACGCGATCGTCGCCCATTACCTGCTCAACCAGGGCACCGAAGACCAGAAGCAGCGCTACCTGCCCAAGCTCGCCAGCGGCGAGATGATCGCGGCCATCGCGATGTCGGAGCCGGGCGCAGGTTCCGACCTGAAGGGCATCCGCACGGTCGCCGTGAAGGGCGCCGACGGCTACCGCATGAGCGGCTCGAAGACCTTCATTTCGAACGGCTACCTGGCCGACCTGATCCTGGTGGTCGCGAAAACCGACCCGGCCGCCGGCGCGAAGGGCATCTCGCTGATGCTGTTCGAAACCCGCGATGGGGACCGCAACGCGGCGGGCTTCCGGGTCGGGCGCATCCTGGAAAAAGTCGGGCAGAAGGGGCAGGACACCTGCGAACTGTTCTTCGACGACGCGCAGCTGCCATTCGAGAATGTGCTCGGCGGCCAAGAGGGCAGGGGCTTTGCCCAGCTGATGACGGAATTGCCCTATGAGCGCACCATCATCGGCGTGGCCGGCGTGGCCGCCATCGAGCGCGCGCTGCGCCTGACGGTGGAGCATGCAAAGGAGCGTAAGGCCTTCGGCCAGGCCCTGATCGAGATGCAGAACACGCGCTTCGTGCTGGCCGAGATCAAGACCGAGGCCACGGTGGCGCGCATCTTCATCGACCGCTGCGTGGAAGACATGCTGGCCGGGCGCATGGACACCGTGCGCGCCTCGATGGCCAAGTACTGGATCTCCGACCTGCAGTGCAAGCTGGTCGACCAGTGCGTGCAGCTGTTCGGCGGCTACGGCTACATGCTCGAATACCCGATCGCCCAGATGTACGTCGACGCCAGGGTCCAGCGCATCTACGGCGGCGCCAACGAGATCATGAAAGAGATCATCGCCCGCTCC
Organism: Massilia sp. GCM10023247; assembly: GCF_042653325.1. Classification (NCBI taxonomy): domain Bacteria; kingdom Pseudomonadati; phylum Pseudomonadota; class Betaproteobacteria; order Burkholderiales; family Oxalobacteraceae; genus Massilia; species Massilia sp. GCM10023247. The sequence continues at coordinate 802,305 of NZ_JBHSIB010000007.1, read as the reverse complement.
TTGTAGGGTGGAGGGGGGCGCTGAGCCTCCCGACTCCAGCGCAAAGCTCGATCAAACGCAAAGGTGCAGCCATGCCCGGACCCCTAAACGGCATCAAAGTCATCGAACTGGTCGGCCTCGGCCCTTGTCCCTTCGCCGCCATGATGCTGGCCGACATGGGCGCCGAAGTCATCCGCATCGACCGCAAACCCAAGCCCGGTGCCGCCACGCCCTTTCCGATGCTCGGCACCAAATTCGACGTCATGGCGCGCGGCCGCCGCTCGCTCGCGCTCGACCTGAAGCACCCCGAGGCACGCGCGCTCGTGCTGCAACTGGTCGAACGAGCCGACATCCTGATCGAGGGATTCCGTCCCGGCGTCATGGAACGCCTCGGCCTCGGCCCCGACGACTGCCAGGCGCGCAACCCGCGGCTGGTCTACGGCCGCGTCACCGGCTGGGGCCAGGACGGCCCGCTGGCGCAGGCCGCCGGCCACGACCTGAACTACATCGCCCTGTCCGGCATGCTGCATGCGATGGGCCGCGCCGATGCGCCGCCCAGCCCGCCCCTGAACCTGGTCGGCGACTTCGGCGGCGGCGGCATGATGCTGGCCTTTGGCGTGGTCTGCGCCGCGCTGGAAGCGCGCAGCTCGGGCAAGGGGCAGGTGGTCGACGCCGCCATGACCGACGGCGCGGCCCTGCTGGGCGCCATGATGGTCGGCCTGCGCGCCTGCGGCGCCTGGAGCGACGCGCGCGAGGCGAACCTGCTCGATGGCGGCGCCCCGTTCTACGATACCTATGCCTGCCTCGACGGCAAATTCCTGTCGGTCGCCGCGCTCGAGCCGCAGTTCTATGCCCAACTGCTGGAGCTGACGGGCGCCGCCGACCCGGACTTCGGCAAGCAATGGAGCCAGCAGCGCTGGCCGGAACTGAAAACCAAGTTCGCGGCCTTGTTCGCCACCCGCACCCGCGACGACTGGTGCGCGCTGCTGGAGGGGTCCGATGCCTGCGTCGCCCCGGTGCTCGACATGGCCGAGGCGCCGCAGCATCCGCACAACCGCGCGCGGAGCACCTTCGTCGAGATCGAGGGCCTGGTACAGCCGGGGCCGGCACCGCGCTTTTCCCGTACCGTGCCCGAAGCAGGGCAGGCCGGCGCCGCGCCCGGCGCGCACAGCGCCGCCATCCTGGCGGACTGGGGCTGGAGCCTCGACGCAATCGAAACGCTGAAACGGGCCGGGGTCATATAGGATTCGATTTCACGATGAGCTGATACGGACCCATGACCAAAGAGCGTGAACTCGACAAATCCAAGCGGCTGGCGCTCAGTTTTTTCATCGGCGCCGCCTTGCTGTTCGTACTGAGCTTCTTCCTGCCCCAGAACTGGTGGACCGGGTTATTGAAAGCGTTTTCGGAAGCGGCAATGGTCGGCGCCCTGGCCGACTGGTTTGCCGTGGTGGCCCTGTTCAAGCGGGTGCCGATTCCGGTGGTGTCGCGCCATACGAACATCATCCCGAACAACAAGGTCAAGATTGCCGATAACCTGGCGCTGTTCGTGCGCGAGAAATTCCTCGATACCGAATCGGTCGTCAGACTGATCCAGAAGCACGACCCGGCCCAGAAGGTGGCCGACTGGCTGGTGAAACCGGCCAATACCGAACACATGGGCGGCTACCTGGTCAAACTGGCGACCTGGATGCTCGACTTTACCGAGGATTCGGCGATCCAGAATTTTCTGCGCCGCGCCGTGCACACCATGGTCGGCAGCGTCGATTTGTCGAAGTCCGCCGGCACCATCCTGGAAAGCCTGACCCGTGGCGGGCGCCACCAGGAATTGCTGAACGAGGGCATACGCCAGCTGGCGCATCTGCTCGATAACAGCGACACCCAATCGTATATCTCGCAAGGCATCGTCGACTGGCTGCGGGAGGAATATGCCTTCATCGAAAAGATGCTGCCCTCCGAACTCATCGGCCGCAAGGGCGCCGATATCGCGGTGCGCCTGGCCTCCGGCATCCTGAGCAAGGTCGCCGCCGATCCGCAGCACCCGCTGCGCGCGCGCTTCGATACCTTTACCAAGGAATTCATCGAGCGCCTGAAAGCCGACCCGCAGTTTTCCAGCAAGAGCGAGGAAATCAGGGATTACCTGCTCAACGACGACACCCTCAACAATTATCTGAAATCGCTGTGGGGCGACCTGAAGTCCTGGCTGAAACAGGACCTGGAAAGCGAAGACTCGACCCTGCGCCTGCGCATGCAGGCCACCGGCGCCTGGCTCGGCAAGACCCTGGCGGAAGATCCGCAGCTGCGCCAGTCGCTCAACGACAACCTGGAACTGGCCGCGCGCGCGGCCGCGCCGGAGTTCGCCGTCTATCTGACCCGGCACATCGCCGACACGGTCAAGAATTGGGACAGCGCCGAGATGTCGGAACAGATCGAACTCAATATCGGCAAGGACCTGCAATTCATCCGCATCAACGGCACCATCGTCGGCGGCCTGATCGGCGTGACGCTGTACTTGCTGTCGTCTTTGCGCGCTTTCGTATAACGCCCAACGCGGCGCTGGGCGCGGCCGGGGCAGGGTAATATCGCTGTCAACGCGACAACAGGAGAAGTCATGGAACAGGCACTGAATGCATGGTTGGCCGCCCATCCCGAGATCGAGGCCATTCCGGGGCGCGACCTGTTCATCGTCGCGCGTTACCTGGTGCCGATGGAAGCGACCCTGATGCAGGGCTGCCTGGAGGCGTCCGGCATCCCGGCGGTATTGGCCGACGCCCACCTGATGCAAACCGATTTATTGTTGGCGCCGGCGCTGGGCGGGGTGCGCATCCTGGTGCCGTCGACTTATCTGCAGCAGGCGCAGGCGGTGATCGAGGCGTTCGGGCGCGGGGAATTCGAACTCGACGACAATACCGCGTATGAATGAAAAAACCGCCGGCTCTTGCGAGGCGGCGGTTTTCATCATTGCTGCTTGTCTGGTGGTGATAGGTGGACTTGAACCACCGACCCCAGCATTATGAGTGCTGTGCTCTAACCAACTGAGCTATATCACCTGAAAACGCTGTAAAACAAAATGGCTCGACTCGCGTGAGCCAAGCCATTCGTTTAAAAATTCTTGGTGGTGATAGGTGGACTTGAACCACCGACCCCAGCATTATGAGTGCTGTGCTCTAACCAACTGAGCTATATCACCAAAGCGAACGACATTATCCAAGGCGCCGCGCCCGCTGTCAAGGCTGTGTGTGTCGAAGGCGCGGCTTTTTCGCGGCGCTGTTACTTTGGCAAGCGCTCCAGATAGGCCAGGATCTCGCCTGCCGGGTCGGGCCCGAGGAAGTCGATTACGATCCGGTCGGGCATCGCGCGCAGCCAGGTCAGCTGGCGCTTGGCGAGCTGGCGCGTGGCGATGATCCCCGTTTCGCGCAGCGCGGCGCGGTCGATCTTGCCGTCCAGGTAGTCCCAGGCCTGGCGATAGCCGACGCAGCGCATCGAGGGCAGGTTCGGCGACAGGTCGCCTCTAGCGCGCAGGCGCGCCACCTCGGCGACGATGCCGTCGTCGTCCGACTCGCCCAGCATCTGGTCGAAGCGCAGGGCGATCCGCTGGTGCAGGATGCTGCGGTCAGGCGTTTCGAGCGCGAACGACACCAGATCGAAAGGCAGCTCGGGTTTCGCGCGCCGCGCCAGCAGGGCCGACATCGGTTTGCCGGTCAGTTCGATGATCTCGAGCGCGCGGTTGATGCGCTGGGCGTCGTTCGGCGCCAGGCGCGCGGCGGTCACCGGGTCGAGCGCCGCGAGCTTCGCATGCATGCCGGGCCAGCCGATGCGCGCCGCCTCCGCGTCGAGCGCGATGCGCAGCGCAGGGTCGGCGGTCGGCAGGTCGTCCAGCCCCTCGCTCAGCCCCTTGAAGTACATCATCGTGCCGCCGACCAGCAGCGGCAGGGCGCCGCGCGCGCTGATCTCGGCCACCAGGCGCAGCGTGTCGGTGCGGAACTGCATCACCGAATAGGCGTCGAGCGGGTCGATGATGTCGATCAGGTGGTGCGGCGCGCTGGCCAGTTCGTCAAGCGTGGGTTTCGCCGTGCCGATGTCCATCTCGCGATACACGAGGGCGGAATCGACCGAGATGATCTCGACCGGGCGCTCGCGCGCGATGCGCAGCGCCGCTGCCGTCTTGCCCGACGCGGTCGGGCCCATGATCGCCACCGCCAGCGGCTTGGCGTGCTGTGTGTCGATGCTCATTTATTGGCCGCGCAGGAACAGTTTGTCGAGCGCGGCGATCTCGAGCTGGACCCAGGTCGGGCGGCCGTGGTTGCACTGGTCGGCGCGTTCCGTGCCTTCCATCTGGCGCAGCAGGGCGTTCATTTCCGGAATCGAGAGGATGCGGTTGGCGCGCACCGCCGTGTGGCAGGCGAGGGTGCCGAGCAATTCGTTCCTGCGCTCGATCAGCACGCGCGAGCCGCCGAATTCGCGCACGTCGCGCAGCACGTCGCGCGCCAGCGTCTGGGCGTCGGCATTCCTCAGCAGCGTCGGTACGGCGCGCACGGCCAGCGTGGTCGGGGACAGCGCGGCGATGTCGAAGCCGAGCGCCTTCAAGGTCTCCTGGTGGTCGGTGGCGGTGGCGACCTCGATGGCGTCGGCGAAGAAGGTCACCGGGATCAGCATTGCCTGCACCTGCATGTCCTGGCCCTCGACCCGGGCGTCGAGCGCATTTTTCAGCTGCTCGTACAGGATGCGCTCGTGCGCCGCGTGCATGTCGACCAGCACCAGCCCCTTGGTGTTTTGCGCCAGGATGTAGATGCCGTGCAGCTGGGCCAGCGCAAAGCCGAGCGGGAAGTCGTCGTTGGTCGGCGCGTTCGACGTGGCCGGCATCGGCATGGCCGAGCTCGCGCCGGGCCGCTCGCCCGCGTCGGCGAACAGGGCGCCGTAGTTGGCCGTGCTCTGCGCGACACCTTGCGTGGCCGGCGCATCCCAGCGGCTGCCCGGCGGGAACGGGGACGGCGAAAAGGTCGGCGAGGCGTGTTCGCGCAGCTGGGTACCGAACGAGGTCTGCTCGTGCGGGCGGCGCCAGTCGGCGCCGGACGGTGCGATCTCGGCCGCCGTCAGGGGCGCCGGCACGCTGCCGTGCGCGGTCGCCGAGGTTTGCGCCAGCGCGCGCTGCACCGCGTGGAACACGAACTGGTGCACCGCGCGGCTGTCGCGGAAGCGCACTTCGATTTTCGAAGGGTGCACGTTCACGTCCACCAGCGCCGGGTCGAGGTCGAGCGCCAGCACATACGAGGGGAAGCGGTCGCCATGCAGCACGTCCTGGTAGGCGGCGCGCACCGCGTGCACGAGCAGCTTGTCGCGCACATAGCGCCCGTTCACGTAGAAGAACTGGCCGTCGGCGCGCGCCTTCGAGGCGGTCGGCAGGCCGGCGTAGCCGTGCAGGCGCAAGGGACCGGCCGCTTCGTCGATAGGCAGCCGCGCCTCGGCGAAATCGGACCCCAGGATCTGGGCGCTGCGGCGCGCCATCTCGCACACGTTCCAGTGGTCGATGGTGCGCCCGTTATGGGTCAGGCTGAACGCCACGTCCGGGCGCGCCAGGGCGATGCGGCGCACGACCTCGGCGCAGTGGCCGTATTCGGTCTGCTCGCTTTTCAGAAACTTGCGGCGCGCCGGCGTATTGAAATACAGGTCCTGGACGTCGATGGTGGTGCCCAGGGGGCCGGACGAGGGCGTGACCGTGCCCAGGTGCGAGCCGACGATTTCCCAGGCATGCGGCGCGTCGCTTGTCCTCGAGGTGATCGACACCGCCGCCACCGAGGCGATCGAAGCCAGGGCCTCGCCGCGAAAGCCCAGCGTGGCCACATTTTCGAGGTCGGTGAGCGAGGCGATTTTTGAGGTCGCATGGCGCGCCAGCGCGAGCGGCATTTGCTCGGCAGCGATGCCGCGCCCGTTGTCGGTGATCGCGATGCGCTTGACGCCGCCTTCTTCGAGGCGGACCGTGATCTGCGTGGCGCCCGCGTCGAGCGCGTTTTCCAGCAATTCCTTGACGACGGCCGAGGGCCGCTCGACCACTTCGCCCGCGGCGATCTGCGAGATGAGCTGGTCGTTGAGCTGCTGGATGGGGCGGTGGGTAGGCACAGGCGCGTTCATGCCGCGATTATACGCGCGGCCATTGGCGCCAGCGCTACGGGTTTATTTTTGTTCGCGCACCGGAATTGGCGCATTGCACAGGTCGATATGACCGGCCGCGACCTTGGTCCACGGGCCGCCGCGGTTGCGCTGGGCCTCGACCACGCGTCGGTAGGTCGGGCTCTCGGTGCGCATCACCTCGAACTTGCTGCGCTCGGCTTCCGGCAGGTCGGCCGCCACCCGGAAGGCCTTGATCGGCACCTGCATCTCCGGCTTGTCGAAGAAGCCCATCGGCGCCGGGCCGCGCGGCACCGTCGCTAGCAGCGGCATGCCGGACACGACGCGGCCGACCACCGTGATATTGCGGTCGAGGTGGCGCGGCGACTGGCCGGTGACCACATACAGGGCGGTGCCGCCGCCGCTGTCGGACCCGTTGTCGCGGCCGACGCCGACCATCGCATAGCAATGGGCGAGCCAGGTTTCGCCCTTCTTCGGGTCGCGCCCGACCGGGAAGCCGTTCGAATGGCCGACCTGCGGCGCATAGCCGTCGACGTCCTTCAGGCGCGTAAAGGCGCTGTCGTTCTTCAGCGGCACCGTGAACTCGGCCGGCAGCGTCTTCTTCGCGTGCTTGACCGGGCGCGGGTTCTCCTCGTCCGGGTCGCCCCACTGGACGACGAAATTGTCTTGCGAGCGCAGGATGACGAGGCCGTCGAAATAGCCCTCGCGCGCCAGCGCCTTGATGTTGCGGGCATGGTTCGGTGCGAAGGTGGGTGCCAGTTCGATCACGACGCGCCCGGCGGGCAAGTCCATGTACAGGGTGTTCTCCGGGTCGAGCGCGCGCCAGTCGGCCGCTTGCGACGCCTTGACGATGTCGCCGACGCTCGGCTTCGGCGGCAAGGGTTTCGGTTCCGCCGCATAGCCACTGCCGCCGGCCAGGGCCAGGCTCATGCCAAAACCCAGCTGTACTGCCATTCTCGCTGCCTTCATCTCCACTCCCGATTGTTATGAATAATTTGTATTGCGTGGCAATTGTAATCGGGAAAATCCTCGGTTTCGGAAACTTCGTACGGGCTCGGAAAGCAGGCCTTGCCTTGCCCGGGCGGGGGAATGGGGAGGGCCGACTAATGGTATGATTCGCCGTTACCGTTTAGGAAAAATATGGATCTGATGCAATTGTTCGACATGATTCTTCATGTCGATAAAACGTTGGGCATGCTGCTCGCCCAATATGGCATTTATGTCTACATCGTCCTGTTTGCCATCGTGTTCTGCGAGACGGGCCTGGTGGTCTTTTTTATCCTCCCGGGCGACACCCTGTTGTTCATCGCCGGCGCTTTCTGCGCCACCGGCCAGATGAGCTATCCGCTCCTGATGTCGCTGCTCATCGTTGCAGCCATCACCGGCAACACCCTGAATTACCATATCGGCGAGGCGGTCGGCGAGCGCATGTTCACCCAGAATTACCGCTGGCTGAACAAGGATGCGCTGCACCGCACCCACGATTTCTTCGAAAAGCATGGCGGCAAGACCATCATCCTGGCGCGCTTCGTGCCGGTCGTGCGCACTTTTGCCCCATTCGTGGCCGGCGTGTCCGACATGACCCATGGGCGCTTCCAGCTCTTCAACGTGATCGGGGCCGTGGCCTGGGTGTCCAGCCTGGTTACCGCCGGCTATTTCTTTGGCAATAGTCCGATCGTGCGCAATCACCTGACCCTGATCGTGCTGGTGGGCGTCAGCCTGGCGCTCGTGCCGCTCGCGATCGGCGGCCTGTACAAGGTCGGACGGCGCATGCTCAGCCGCTGACAGCACAGCGGCGACCCACTGCGCGAATGACGGCAAGCGCCGGATGGTTCCGGCGCTTTTTCGCCTGCATGCTCAAGTTTCCGTGCGGAAGCGTCGTTAAGGCAGGGAGAGTCCACTTTTCCAGTCCCCATGCGTAACCTGATTGCCCTGTTCGCCTGCAGCTTCGTCGTCCTGCACGCGAGCGCCGCCGCACCGCCTGCCACGGCCCAACCGGCCCCGGACGCTGCCAAGAAAGCGGCCGACACCGCCCGGATGGCGGCCGAGCTGGCGAAACCTGCCAGCGCGAAAAACGTCGACAAGGCCGCCGCGATTGCCGCCGCCGCCGACAAGCAGCTGGCGGAGAAGGAGCTGGCCGAGAAGGCGGCCAAGGCCGCGGCGCCGGCCAAGGCCAGCGCCGCGACGGCCGACCGGGTGGCAGCCGCCGTCTCGGCCGCCAGCGAGGACGAGGCCCAGGTCGACTTGTCGGTGAAAATCGCGGAACGCCTGGCCGAGATGCGCGCCAAACAAGCCGCGCGCGCGGCCGCCGCGGCCAAGGCGAAAAAGGCGGCGGAGGCACGCCGCAAGAAGCAGGCCGCCATCGCGGTCGCGCCGAAGATCAGCCAGCACTGGGATTACGACGGCGAGTTCGGGCCGGAAAACTGGGGCAAGATCAATCCTGCCTGGGCCCAGTGCGGAACCGGCAAGCGCCAGTCGCCGATCGACATCCGCGACGGCATGCAGGTCGACCTGGCCGAGATCGACTTCAACTATGGACCTTCGGCCTTTAGCGAAATCGACAACGGCCACACGGTGCAGGTGAACGTCGGCGCCGGCAATTTCATCACGGTCGGCCCCGATACCTACGAACTGGTGCAGTTTCACTTCCACCGCCCGTCGGAAGAGCGCATCAACGGCAAGGGCACCGAGATGGTGGTGCACCTGGTGCACCGCGGCGCGGGCGGCAAGCTGGCGGTGGTCGCCGTGCTGTTAGAGCGCGGCAAGGCGAACGACGCGATCCAGACCGTGTGGAACAATATCCCGCTGGAGAAGGGGCAACTGGGCACGCCGGGACTCGAACTCGACCCGCTCGAATTGCTGCCGCAGGCGCGCGAGTATTACACCTACATGGGCTCGCTGACCACGCCGCCCTGCACCGAGAACGTGCTGTGGATGGTGCTCAAGCAGCCGATGACGGCCTCACCCGCGCAGATGGCGCTGTTCTCGCGCCTGTATCCGCTCAACGCGCGGCCGGTGCAGCCGGGGGGCGGGCGGATGGTGAAGGAATCGAATTAAAGGAAAAGCCGGCGTTGCCGGCTTTTTTGCTTGGGGCGCTGATGCACGGGACGTAGGGTGGACGGCTTTGCCGTCCACGCGTTCAACCGTCGCTTGCAAACCGGCTCAATGGTGTGATGACGTGCGTTGAACGCGTGGACGGAAACCCGTCCACCCTACATCCCCGCAAGCTCAGCTGACGTGATACTCTCCGCGCCAGGCTTCGCCCGGCTGCAAGGCCGGCCCCTCCAGCAAGGCCGGCTCGATGCACACGAAGCGCCGGTATTCCGCGTCCGCCATGTCCGCCAGCGCGGCGGCATCCTCGGCGCCCGGATTCCACACGACCGCGTCCGTAAATCCTTCCTGCCGCAGCGTCAGCACGACGCCGCCGTCGACCAGCGCCAGGCGCGGCGCGACGTTTTCGTACACATGGTCGAACTTGTCGGTGATGACCAGTTCCTCGGGCTCGATGCCGTCGATGCGCACGCCGGCGATGTCGTCGACCAGGTAATAGGTGTGCAGCGCCGCGGCAAACGGGAAGGCATTCGAACCGGTGTTGCGGACGTCGAAGCGCATCGACAGTTCGTTGGCGCGGATGGCCACGCGCAGCGACAGCGCAAAGCCGTGCGGCCAGGCTGCTGCATGCTCGGGCGCGAGGTCGGACGGGGTCAGCGCGAACACGGCAAAGGCCCAGCCCTCGTCGACGCCGCTGTCCTGCACCCGCCAGGTGCTCACGCGCGCGAAACCGTGGCGCATGCCATCGCCGCGCGCGGCGAACTGGGGAAAGATCACCGGCACGCCGCCGCGGATGGCACGGCTGCCGTCCAGGCTCGACTGCGCGCTGCAGAACAGGCGCTCGCGCCCGTCGGCGCCTTGCCAGGAAATCAGGTGGGCGCCGTACAGGGTCACGGTCGCCTGGGCGCCGTCGGGCGCGGTCAGGAGCAGGGCGGGGAGCTGGCCGAAGGTGGTCGAAATGGCGGCGTCCATGTGGGGCATGTCGTTGGCAGGTCGTTAAGGTCGGGCGGCTAGTATGCCATAGACCCCGGGCGCCGCCTGCCTCAGGTCGTGCGGCTCTTCGCCATCGGAGGGTTTGCCGAGAAGTAGCGCTGGATGCCCTTGGTGATGGCGGCCGCCAGCTGGTTCTGGTAGCCGTCGTCCCTCAGCTTGGCTTCTTCTTCCGGGTTCGAAATGAACGCCGTCTCGACCAGGATCGAAGGGATGTCCGGCGCCTTCAGCACGGCAAAGCCGGCCTGTTCGACCGCCGCCTTGTGCAGCCGGTTGATGCCGCCGATCTCGCCCAGCACTGCCTTGCCCAGCTTTAGGCTGTCGTTGATCTGGGCCGTCGTCGAGAGGTCGAGCAGGACGCTGGCGAGCTGCCGGTCGTGCTTGGCGAGGTTGACGCCGCCGATCATGTCGGCCTTGTTCTGGTCCGTCGCGAGCCAGCGCGCAGCCGTCGAGCTGGCGCCCCGTTCCGACAGCACGAACACCGAGGAGCCGCGCGCGCGCGCCTCGATGAAGGCGTCGGCGTGGATCGAGACGAACAGGTCGGCCTGCACCTTGCGCGCCTTTTCCACGCGTTTTCCCAGCGGGACGAAATAATCGCCGTCGCGCGTCAGCATCACGCGCGTGTTGGGCAGCGTTTCCAGGCGCGCCTTGAGCTTTTTCGCCACCGCCAGCACGATGTCCTTTTCGCGCGTGCCGCTGGGGCCGATCGCGCCCGGGTCTTCGCCGCCGTGGCCGGGGTCGAGTGCAATCGTGATCATGCGCACGACGTTGTTGGCCGGCTTGGCGGCCGGCGCGCCCGGTTGCGCCGCCGGCTGTTTTGGACGGGCCGGCGGATTGCCGGTCATGGTGGCGATCTCCGCCTCCAGGCGCGCGATCGGATCGGGCGCCACCGGTTGCGCCGACGGCACCGGTTCGGCCGGCACCGCGGTCGGGGTGCCGTCGCCCGGCGACCATTCGCCCTTGGCGATCAGCGCGGCGATCGGGTCGGCTTCGTGGACCGGATACAGGTCGAAGATCAGGCGGTGCTTGTATTCCGCCACCGGGGCCAGCGTAAACACCTGCGGCGTGATTTCTTCCTTGAGGTCGAACACCAGGCGCACCACGTTCGGGCGGTTCTGGCCGACGCGCACCTGCTTGATGTACGGGTCGTTCGACTCGATCTTGGCGACCAGGCCCTTCAGGGTGTCGTTCAGCGCCAGGCCATCGATGTCGACCACCAGCCGCGGCGGATCGGCCAGCAGGAAATGGTCGGCTTTCAGGTTGGTGTCGTTTTCGAGCGTGACGCGGGTGTAGTCGTCCGCCGGCCAGACGCGCACGGCAAGAATCTGCGCGGCGCGCGCCGGCAAGGGCGTCAATACCGATAGCAGCAGCGTGCCGCCGGCCTTGAGCAGGGTGCGGCGGCGGGCAGGGGACTTCAGCGGGGAGGAACGATGGAGAGTCGGTCGAGGCATAGCAGACCCAATTGAGACAACGCCTGCAATTCTACATCACGGCCGAGCCCGCTGACTGTAAGCAAAACACGTAGGTCGGGCGGCGGCAACACCGGCTCGCCTTTTTCGGGCCATTCGACGATGCAGATATTCCTGCCGTCGAAGTCCTCGCGAAAGCCGGCATCGAGGAATTCTTCCGGGCTGGCCATGCGGTACAGGTCGTAGTGGATGACATTGACCGGCTCGCCGCCCAGTTGCACCCGATACGGTTCCGACAGGGTATAGGTCGGGCTTTTCACGGTACCCTGGTACCCGGCCGCATGCAGCAGGGCGCGCGTGAGCGCGGTCTTGCCGGCGCCGAGGTCGCCGTGCAGGTAGATGACCAGGCCGGGCACGAGGGCGCGCGCCAGTGCCGCGCCGAGCTGGAGGGTTGCCGATTCGTCCGGCAGGTGGGCTGTAAGGTGGGCTGGAAGGGGCTGCATCAATTAGAATGTCATGTTTGGCGGCGCGCTCGCGCCGCGATGGTTATTGCCAGAATGCCGACATCCACTCCCGACTTGCAACTGCTTGCGCGCGCCATCAAGACATGGGGCGCGGAGCTCGGCTTTGCCGACGTGCGCATCGCCGACGTCGACCTCGCGCACGCCGAGGAAGGCTTGCGCGCCTGGCTGGCCGCGGGCCACCACGGCGAGATGGATTATATGGCAAGCCACGGCATGAAGCGCGCCCGGCCGGCCGAACTGGTGCCGGGCACGGTGCGGGCGATCGTCGCGCGCATGGATTATTTACCGATGGACAGTGCCGACTGGCGCGCCCGCGAAGCCGCGCGCGCACGCGATCCCGGCGCCGCGGTGGTGTCGCTGTATGCGCGCGGCCGCGACTACCACAAGGTCTTGCGCAACCGGCTGGCGCAGCTGGCCGAGCGGGTCAAGCGGGAAATCGGCGACTACGGCTATCGCGTATTTACCGATTCGGCGCCGGTGATGGAGTTGCCGCTGGCGGAAAAGGCAGGCCTGGGCTGGCGCGGCAAGCACACGCTGCTGTTGTCGCGCGACGCCGGCTCGACCTTTTTTATTGGCGAAATCCTGGTCGATTTGCCCTTGCCGGTCGATCCGCCCGCAAGCGGGCACTGCGGCAGTTGCAGCAACTGCATCACCGCCTGCCCGACCGGCGCCATCCTCGGCCCAGGCCGCCTGGATGCGCGCCGTTGCATCTCCTATCTCACCATCGAACTCAAGGGCAGCATTCCCGTGGAATTGCGGCCCCTGATCGGCAACCGCATCTACGGCTGCGACGATTGCCAGCTGGTCTGCCCGTGGAACAAGTTTGCGCAGCGCGCGAGCCTGCTTGACTTCGACGAGAGAAACGGTCTCGGGGAATCAGGCATGCTGGAACTGTTCGGCTGGGAAGAGGAGGAATTCAATCGCCGGATGGAAGGCAGTCCGATCCGCCGCATCGGCCACGAACGCTGGCTGCGCAACCTGGCGGTGGGCCTGGGGAATGCGGCGGCAGGCGGACTCCGCGGCGACCCGGCTATCGTGGCGGCCCTGCAGGCGCGCGCCGCCCATCCGTCCGCGCTGGTGCGCGAACACGTGGAGTGGGCGCTCGCCCAACATCGTTCATAGCTCGATGCGCTTTGCCCGCATCGCCGACCAGTCGCCGTCGATCGAGATCATCGCCACGGCAGTGATACCGTTTTCCTTCAGATAATCGTTGATCGAGTCGCGATTGATATCAGTGGCTTTCGATGCGGTCTGCTTCAGGTAGGCAATCCAGAGCGAACCCTTGTCGCCGAGGCGCTCCTTGGCTGTCGGCAGGTATTGCTCGAGGTCCTTGCGATTCATGCAGAACATCATGATTACGTCGAAGGGGCCGTCGCCTTCCTTGATCAGCTCCTGCGGAAACTGGGAGACGACGGTCGGGTGTACCCCGCCATTGATGATCAGCATGGATTTCGCGTTGCGCAAAAACATCCTGTCTGCAACTGTCTTTTCGTTCATTTGCTTTCCCTAAAAGAAGTTGGCGTCGCCGAGCGCCGGCGGCAACGCGTTCAAATAGATTTTACAAGCGATCCCCAAAGGGCGGGTTTTGGGACGTCCTGTGCGCACCGTTCGACGACCGATACTCGTGGCTGGGCTGTCGCGATAGCGACGGCTGGAAGCGTGGGGATAGGGGAGAGGTCGGGGCAAGTGGCGAGAAAGCAAGAGCCAACGCTGCCCAGGATACGCGTGGAGTCGGAAGCGGTTCGCCGCCCGCTCCACCCTACTTCAACAAGCCCGCCAGCTCGACCGCCGTCTTGACCTGCATCTTGTCGAAAATATGCGCCCGGTGCACCTCCACCGTGCGCATGCTGATGCCGAGCTCGTCCGCGACGACCTTGTTCATCTTGCCGGCCAGGATCAGGTCGAGCACTTCGCGTTCGCGGGCCGACAGCGTGGCCAGGCGCGCCTGCACCTGGGCCGCGCTGGCCGCGGCGCGCGAGGCGGCCAGCGCCTGGTCGACACGGTCCATCAGCGCGTTGTCGTTGAAGGGTTTTTCGAAGAAGTCGAAGGCGCCGCGCTTGAGCGAGTCGACCGCCATCGGCACGTCGCCGTGGCCGGTCAGGAAAATCACGGGCAGCCGCGGCAGCAGACCGCGGCCGATGATCTGGTCGAACACGGCGATGCCGTTCATGTCCGGCATGCGCACATCGAGCAACACGCAGTCACCCTCGGCGTCCGGCGCGCCGACCTGGTCGAGAAAGTCCTGGCCGCCGGCATAGCCGCGCGCCGGCAGCCCGCGCGATTGCGCCAGCCACGCGAGGGCGTCGCGGATCACGTCTTCGTCGTCGACGATATGCAGCATGCGGGTCTCCTGGTTGGCGTCATTGTAGCTCGGCGGCGGCCGTGTTGGCAGCCAGGCGTGGCAGGCTGAAGGTGAAGATGGTGCCGCCGTCCGGGTTCGGCGCGTGGGTCAGGGTGCCGCCGTGGAATTCGATGGCCGTGCGGCAGATCGACAGGCCCATCCCCATGCCTTCGGCCTTGGTCGAGAAGAAGGGCGAGAACAGGCGTTCGGCCACGTCTGGCGGGATGCCGTGGCCGTGGTCGATCACCGAGACCGATACCTGCGCCGCGTCGCTCGAGGCCGTGATGCGCAGGATGCGGCGCTGGGGCGGGACGTCGGCCATCGCCTCGATGCCGTTGCGCGTCAGGTTCAGCAAGACCTGCTCCAGCATCAGCCGGTCGGCCAGCACAGGCGGCAATGAGGGCGGCAGCTGGACCTGCAGCGAGACATAGAATTGACGCGTCTGCAGTTCGATCAGGGCGCGCACGCCGTCGACCACGCTGTGGATCGCGACCGTCTCGCGCCTGGGTTCGCTTTTTTTCACGAACTCGTGCACGCTCTTGATGATCTGGCCGGCACGCTGCGCCTGCTGGCGCGCCTGTTCCAGCGCCCGCCGCAGCGTATCGGGCTCGACCGGCACGCCCTGGCCCGCCCGTTCGAGCACGTTCAGGGCGCCCGCCGTATAGCTGGCGATGGCGGCCAGCGGCTGGTTCAGCTCGTGCGCCAGCATCGACGAGATCTCGCCCATCGTCGCCAGGCGCGCGCTCGCCTCCAGTTTTTCGCGCTGGCGGCGGTTGAGTTCCTCGGCCTTCTTGCGGTCGGTGATGTCGAGGATCGAGCTCATCCAGCCGGTCTGCTTGCCGCGGCTGTCCACCAGGGGCGCCTCGAACACCAGTACCGGCACCCGCACGCCGTCCGAGCGCTGGAAGACGCTTTCGAACTGGGGCGTGATGGTACCGGCCAGCACGTTGGCAAAACGTTCCTCGTACTCGCCGCGCGCTTCCGGCGCCCAGTAGGGCATCGGCGGCTTCCTGCCGATCAGTTCTTCCGGCGGCAGCCCGACGATCTCGCAAAAAGCCTTGTTGACATAGGTGACGCGCCCCTCGAGGTCGCGCGCGCGCAGGCCGGTCATCAGCGAATTTTCCATGGCCGTGCGAAATGCCATCTGCTGGCGCAGCGCGCTTTCCGCCGCCAGGGTGCGCGAGATGTGGCGCCATAGCGCGATCAGGCTCCATAACAGCCCCAGCGCCAGCACGATCACCGAGCCGACCAGCAGGTTCGGCAGCAGGCGCGGCGCACCCTTGACGCTGTCGGTGACGAGCACGATCGAGGCGCCCGGCAGGTCGAGCGCGCGGCGATGGGTGTACACGCCGCGCCCCGGGCCGCCGGCGGCGCGTGCCGCCACCGCCACGTCGTTACGGTCGAGCAGGGTCAAGGCATTGTCCTGGGCAAACCACCAGGGCACGGTTTCGTCGAGCAGCACCTTCAGGTCGTAGGTCGCCACCAGACTGCCGGCATACGCGCCGCCGCGGAACAGGGGCAGGTAGTAGTCGACCAGGCCGGGCGGATGGCCGGCCGCGCCATAGGGGTCGGTGTAGCGGCCGGCGCGCGTCAGGCGCGCCATCTCGTGTGCCTCGGTGGCGTCCGCCTTGGGAGGGGCGACCGTGAGCTCGGCCCCATGCCGCGCCAGCACGGCGCCGTCGGCACCCAGCCACAGCACGCGGCGCAGTTCCGGGCCGTTCTTGATCATTTGCGCGAAGCGCGCCTGCAGGGCCTCGGGCGCGGGCGGCTTGGCGATCAGGTCCGATCCGAGCGCGATCAGTGCTTCCTCGCTGCGCGCGAGCTCGAAGCGCAGGGTCTGCTCGACCCAGAGCGTATCGGCAATCAGTTGCTCCTGGCGCTCGTTGGCTTCCATCTGGCGCGCCTGCCACGGCAGCCAGAACAGCACGGCGAGGAACAGCAGCACCAGCAGGAGCGGCACCAGCCAGCGCCACGGGCGCGCCAGGCTCGCGCGGCGGGGTAGTCTGAAGGGATTTTTCATGTACGGCTGTGGAGGTTTTGTCGGGCTGGTACTATTGCAGGATCCATCTTCGCACGCTCCTTGCAGTAGCAGCAGATACGGTAATCGAAAACATGAAGAAGACAAACATGCGGCGCCTGGCCCTGGGCGTCGCGGCGAGCGCCGCCCTGAGCCTGGCGTCCGGCATCAGCGCCGCGCAGGCCCAGGGGCCGATCGTCATCAAGTTCAGCCACGTGGTCGCCCCCGACACGCCCAAGGGCCAGGCCGCCGAACGCTTCAAACTGCTGGCCGAACGGGCAACGCGCGGGCGCGTCAAAGTGGAAGTGTATCCGAACAGCCAGCTCTACAAGGACAAGGAAGAGCTCGAAGCCTTGCAGCTGGGCGCCGTGCAGATGTTGGCGCCCTCGCTGGCGAAGTTCGGCCCGCTCGGCGTGAAGGAATTCGAGGCCTTCGACCTGCCGTATGTCTTTCCGTCGAAAGCCGCCTTGTACGCGGTGACCGAGGGCCCGATCGGCAAGCGCTTGCTGCAGCAGCTCGAGCCGAAGGGCATCACCGGCCTGGCCTACTGGGACAACGGCTTCAAGATCATGTCGGCCAACAAGCCCCTGCGCCTGCCGGCCGACATGCGTGGCCTGCGGATGCGCATCCAGGCGTCGACCGTGCTCGATGCGCAGATGCGCGCCCTCGGCGCCCGGCCGCAGGTGCTGGCCTTCTCCGAGGTCTACCAGGCCCTGCAGACAGGGGTGGTCGACGGCACCGAGAACCCGCCGTCGAACATGTACACCCAGAAGATGCACGAGGTGCAACAGCACCTGATCGTCTCGAACCACGGCTACCTGGGCTACGCCGTGATCGTCAACAAGAAGTTCTGGGACGGGCTGCCCGGCACCATCCGGCGCCAGCTCGAGGGGGCGATGGCGGAGGCGACCGCTTTCGAAAAAACCATCGCCCAGCGCGATAACGACCTGGCTTTGGCGGCCATCCGCAAGTCCGGCAAGACGGCAATCTACTATCCGACGCCGCAGGAGCAGAGCGCGTGGCGGGCCGCCTTGCTGCCGGTGCACCGGCAGATGGAAAGCCGGATCGGCAAGGACCTGATCCGGGCGATCGCACGCGAAACGGCGGGCCGTTGAAAGGCCCGCGGCCTGTCAAGACGGCTGTGGCGGCTAAACCTCGGCTGTGGCGCTTTTTCATAAACCATATATAAAAAGCTATTCTTCGTCGCTAGAGTTGCGTTATGATTGGCGCGCTGTCGGCACCGAAATAGTGCATGACGCCCGGACATAAGTCTTGGGGAGGGCAGAAGAAAGCGGTAGTTCATACCGGAGAATCACGAGAGGAGACTCACATCCGACAGAAGTCGTTGGTACGCCAAACGACCGGGATGTGGACCATGATTGAAGCGCACCCTTGGGTGCGCTTTTTTTTTAGCTGTGCTTCGGTAGGGTGGGCACAAGTGCCCGCCCGACGCAAGGCAGTCCACACCATACGATTGCCCCAGCGAAAAAGTTTGATGCACGGCCCGCGCCCGGAGTAAACTGCACCCATGACGACACAACAAGGCAGCGAGCTGTTTTCCGCCATCGTGGCGGCCCCGTTCGGCGCGATCGGCATCCGCACCGAAGGCGAGCGGGTGCGTGAGATGGTCTATCTCCAGCCCCGTTTCGAGGAAAAAGCGCCCGAAAACGCCACCGCCGAACTGGCTGCGCGCCAGGTCGGGCACTACCTGCTCGATCCCGATTTCCGCTTCGACCTGCCGCTGTGCGAGACCGGCAGCGCATTCCAGAGGCGCGTGTGGGAGGCCATCGGCGCGATCCCGCGCGGCACCGTGCTCACCTATGGCCGGATCGCCAAGGACATCGGCTCGGCGCCGCGCGCCGTCGGCCAGGCTTGCGGTGCCAACTGGTTCCCGCTGGTCATTCCCTGCCACCGCGTGACCGCTGCCGGCGGCCTCGGCGGTTTCTCGAACAACGACGACGAAAACGGCTTTCACCTGTCCGTGAAACGCTGGTTGCTGCGCCACGAAGGCGCCACCGCATCGCCATGGCAGCAACAGGCGATCTGGGACTGATCGACGAGTTCTGCGACACCCTGTGGCTGGAGCAGGGACTGGCAAAGAACTCGCTCGACGCCTACCGGCGCGACATGCGCCTGTTCGCGGGTTGGCTGGAAACGCAGCGCCCCGGGCGCGGCCTGCTGGGCGCGGCGCCGGAAGACCTGGCCAGCTATTTCGCCGCGCGCCATACCGACACCAAACCGAGCACGGCCAACCGGCGGCTGTCGGTGTTGAAACGTTTCTATGCGCTGGCGCTGCGCCGCAACGCCGTCTCCGAAGATCCTTGCCTGAGGATGGCGACTGCGCGCCAGCCGACGCGCTTCGTGCACACGCTCAGCGAAGCGCAGGTCGAGGCGCTGCTGGCGGCGCCCGACGTCTCGACGCCGCTCGGCTTGCGCGAGCGCACCATGCTCGAACTGATGTATGCGAGCGGCTTGCGCGTGTCGGAACTGGTGGCCCTCAAAATTGTCGAGCTGAGCCTGAACGACGGCGTGCTGAGGATTACCGGCAAGGGCGCGAAAACGCGCCTCGTGCCCTTCGGGGCCGAGGCGAGGAATTGGCTCGAGCGTTACCTGAAAGATGCGCGCGGCATCATCCTGGGCGGACAGGTCGACGATGCGCTGTTCGTCACCAGCCGCGGCGGACCGATGACGCGCCAGATGTTCTGGGTGCTCATCAAGAAGCACGCGCGCAAGGCAGGCATCGACGCGCCGCTGTCGCCGCACACCCTGCGCCACGCGTTCGCCACCCACCTGTTGAACCATGGCGCCGACCTGCGCGTGGTGCAACTGCTCCTGGGACACTCCGACATTTCCACCACACAGATTTATACGCATGTTGCGCGCGAGCGCCTGAAGCACCTGCACGCGGCGCATCATCCACGGGGTTAATTCAAATTTTGAAAGCTTAACTAGGTCATAATAGCTCCCGCAACACTCCTATCAGACAGCGCAGAAGAGGTAATCATGGCCAAAACCAACTTCAGTTACGAGAAGCGGCAGCGGGAACTGGAAAAGAAGCGCAAGGCGGAAGAAAAGGCCCGGCGCAAGGCGGAAGCGAAGAATAATCCGGGGGGGGCAGGGGGGGAACCGGCAGAGGGCGGCGAGGCGGCGGAAGCCGGGGCCGATACCGATACGCAGGAGACGCAGGAGACGCAGGCGCAATCCTAGGGGTAGGGTGGTCGGCTCCGCCCGGTATTGTGCATCCACGCGGCCGGTGCACGCGTTCAGCTCCGCACGCGCCGACACGGGGTTTCAAGCGCAGCTTGAACGCGTGGACGGCGTGTAGGCCCTGGCTGACCAGCGCCTGGGTGGAGCCGTCCACCCTACGTCCTATGCGCTTTCCTTCGCGATCGCCGGCGCGGCATCGGCAACATGCTCGTGTCCCTTCGCGAACCAGCGGCGGGCGCGCTTGCCGAGATTGTCGAGGTAGCTGTAGGCCACCGGCACCACCACCAGGGTCAGCAGCGTCGAGGTGATCACGCCGCCGATCACGGCGCGGCCCATCGGGGCCTGGGTCTCGCCGCCGTCGCCGGCGCCGATCGCCATCGGCAGCATGCCGAAGATCATCGCCAGCGTCGTCATCAGGATCGGGCGCAGGCGCACCTGGCCCGCTTCCAGGATCGCCGCGAACTGCGCCTTGCCCTCGCGCTGGCCGTGGTTGGCGAAGTCGACCAGCAGGATCGCGTTCTTCGTCACCAGGCCCATCAGCATCACGACGCCGATCACCGAGAACACGTTCAGGGTGCTGCCGGTGGCCAGCAGCGCCAGCAGCACGCCGATGAGCGACATCGGCAGCGACATCATGATCGCGATCGGCTGCAGGAAGCTGCCGAACTGCGAAGCGAGCACCAGGTAGATGAAGATGATCGCAATCACGATCGCCGAGCCGAAGTTGGCCATCGTCTCGGCCATCTGCTGGGCATCGCCGCCGACGTCGAAGCGCACCCCTTCCGGCAGTTCGATGCTGTCCATCGCCTTCTTGATGTCGCCGTTGACGTCGCCCGTCGGCCGGCCTTCGACGCCGGCGTAGATCGCCACGCGGCGCTCCAGGGCCTGGCGTTTCAGTACCTGCGGGCTGTAGGAAGGCACGAACTCGACCACCTGGCGCAGCGGTACCATGATCGGATTGCCGGCCGCGTCCAGGCGGCTGGACGCCAGCGACAGGTCGGCCAGGTCGGCCACCTTCTGGCGCCCGCTACGCGGCAGCTGCACGTTGACTTCGTAGTTCTGGCCGTCCGGTGCCAGCCACTGGCTGATCTGGTCGCCGCCCACAAAAGGACGCAGTGCCGCGCCGACCTGCGCCACCGACAGGCCCAGGTCGCTGGCCAGCTCGTTGTTGATCTTGATGACGGTGGCCGGGTTCGCGCCTTCCTGGCTGTATTCGATGTCGGCCACGCCCTTGATGGCGCGCATCTTGTCCATCAGCTTGTGCGCGGCGGCGTCGAGTTTCGCTTCGTCGCGTCCGAGGATGGCGATGAAGATCGGCTTGTTCCCGACCGACATCGTGATGCCGGCGATCGAGGACAGGCGTTCGCGGATCACCGACTCCATCTCTTCCTGCGAGCGGCGCCCGGTCTTTTTCACGTCGGTCAGTTTCAGCACCACCTGGGCGCTGTTGTGGCCTTCGTAGACGCCGATCGCGCTGCTGATAGCGTCGATTTCCTTGAACTCGCGCAGCGCCTGTTCCACTTGCTGGACCTTGCCGTCGGTATAAGCCAGGCTCGAGCCGACCGGGGTCTTGAAACGCATCTCGATGAAGCCGTTGTCGGTTTTCGGGGCGAACTCGCCGCCGATCATCGGGATCAGGAACAGGCTGCCCACGAAAATGCCCAGCGCCAGCGCCAGGGTCGCCTTCCTCCAGCGCAGCGCCAGCGCCAGCACGCGGCCGTACCAGACGTGCACATGCTCGATGCCGACCTCGATCTTCGCCATCAGGCGGCCCAGCCACGGCAGGTATTTGAAACGGTCCTTGACCGGGTCCGGCCACACCGACGACAGCATCGGGTCGAGCGTGAAGCTGACAAACAGCGACACCATCACGGCCACGGCGACCGTCACGCCGAACTGCAGGAAGAAGCGGCCGATGATGCCGTCCATGAAGGCGATCGGCACGAACACGGCGACGATCGCAAACGTGGTCGCCATCACGGCCAGGCCGATCTCGTTGGTGCCTTCCTCGGCCGCGCGCAGGTGGCTCTTGCCCATGCCGAGGTGGCGCACGATGTTTTCGCGCACCACGATCGCGTCGTCGATCAGGAGGCCAATGCACAGCGAGAGCGCCATCAGGGTCAGGAAGTTCAGCGTGAAGCCGAAGTAGCGCATCGCGATGAAGGAAGCAAGCACCGAGATCGGCAGGGTCAGGCCGGTAATCACCGTGCTGCGCCACGAATGCAGGAACAGGAACACGATCACCATGGTGAGAATCGCGCCCTCGATGATGGTGCGCTTGACGTTGTCGAGCTGGTGCTGGACCGTGGTCGACTGGTCGTCCATCACGCGGAACTGGACGTCGGCCGGCATGGTCTTGCGCAGCTCATCGACCATCTTGATGATGCCGGTGCCGACCTGCACCGTGTTCGCGTCCTGCACCTTGGTGATGTCGAGCGAAATGGCGCGCACGCCGTTGACGCGCGAGATCGAGGTTTCCTCGCGCTCGCCGTCGACCACGTCGGCCACCTGCGACAGGTAGACCGGGCCGCTGGCGCGGCGCGCCACGATGATGTTGTTGAACTCGCGCGCCTCGCGCATCTTGCCCTCGACCCGCACCAGGCGCTCGGCCGCGCCGTACTGCAGGTTGCCGGCCGGGAGGTTGGTATTGGTCGCCTGGATCGCGCGCAGCACCTCGTCGATGCCGATCCGCTGGCTGCGCAGCTGCTCGGGTTTCACGTGCACCAGGATCTGGCGCCGCGCCACGCCGCCGGTGCGCACTTCGCCGACGCCGGCCACGCTCTGCAGGCGCTTGACGATGACCTGTTCGGCCAGGGTCGAGAGCGCGCGCATGTCGCGCTGGGTCGAGGTGACGGACAGCCGCACGATCGGCTGCTGGTTCTCGCCGTCGGCGCGGATCACGAACGGTTCCTTGACCTCTTTCGGGAAGCGCGGGCGCACCCGCGCCACCTTGTCGCGCAGGTCCTGCATCGCCTTGTCCATGTTGGTGGCGATGTGGAATTCGATCGAGACGCCGCTACGGCCTTCCCAGGAATTGCTGCGGATGTTCTTGATGCCGCTGACGGTATTGATGGCTTCTTCCATCGGCCGCGTGACGTCGTTCTCGACCTGCTCGGGCGAGGCGCCCGGATACTGGGTCTCGACCCAGGCGAAGGGAATCTCGACGTTCGGCATGCTTTCCACGCCCAGCGAGCGGTAGGAGAACAGGCCAAGCACCATCAGGCCGACCATGACCATGGTCGCAAAGACGGGGTGGCGGATGCTGACTTTGGTGATCCACATGGCATCAGCCTTTCTTGGCAAGGACGACCGGCGCCTGGGCCGCTTTCGCCAGCTTCACCTGGCTGCCCGGCTTGACGCCCTCGAGCGGCACGGCCAGCAGCACGGCGCCGGCTTCGACGCCGCCGGTCACTTCGGCCAGGCCCTCGTCCTCGTTGCGCATGCCCAGCTGGACCGGCTGCGCCACCACCTTGCCGCCGTCGACGCGGTAGACCACGTCGCGCGCGCCATCCTTGCGCAGCGCCGCCAGCGGCACGATCGGGCGCGCGCCCGACTTCTCCGTGGTGATCTCGCCCTTGGCGAACATGCCGGCGCGCAGGAGCTGGTCGCTGTTGGCGACGCTGATATACACCAGCATCGAGCGCGAGCCCGGTTCCGCGGCCGGGTTGATGCGCGCCACCTTGCCGGAAAATTCGCGCGCGTCGAAACCGTCGACCTTGAAGCGCACGTCCTGGCCGACCTGCACGCGCGGGATGTCGGACGCCGGCACCTGGGCGTCGAGCGTCAGGTGCTGCAGGTCGACGATCGCCATCACCGGGCTGTCCGGCGAGAGCTTTTCGCCGGCCTGCACGAAGCGCTTGCTGACCACGCCGGACAGGGGCGCGCGGATCAGCGTGTCGTTCAGCGCGATGCGCGCGAGGTCGAGCTGGGCGCGCGCCGCATCGACCGCCGCCTGCGCCAGCTCGACGCTGTTGCGGGTGGTGTCGAAGGAACTCTGCGAAATGTAGTTCTGCTTGAGCAGGGCCTGGCTGTTGGCCTCGTTCTTGGTGGCCAGGGCCAGGCGCGCGTTGGCTTCCTTGAGCATGGCCGTCTGCTGGGCGACCCGGGCGCGCGCGTCGGCGTCGTCCAGGCGCGCGATCACCTGGCCGGCGCTGACGCTCATGCCTTCGCGCACCGAGGTCTCCAGCACCACGCCCGAGACCTTCGATTTGACGGTGGCCTGGGCCAGCGGCGCGAGCGAGCCCGACAGCGGCAGGCGCAGCGCCAGTTCGCGCGCCTCCACCGTGACGACATCGTTCTGCGCCAGCTCGAACACGGTCGGCTTGTCGGCCTTGCCGGCGGCGGCCGGCGGCGGCGCCGCCTGCTTGCCCTGCCATGCGTACCAGCCGCCGCCGGCGAGGGCCGCCAGCACCAGCGCGATGACCGGTTTGCGCCAGCGGCGCCGGGTGGACAGGGGGGACGCGGAAGCGAGGGGCAGGGTTTCGATTTTCATGGCGGCCGTTGTTTGTATTGTTAAGTGCACGAGAAAGGGTGCCGGGACTGCAAGCGGGGCGCGCGTGCTCCGTCTTCCTGTGAGTCGGAGCTCCGTGCGCATGGTGGGGACTATAGAAATTGACAAGCCTGGACGCCATCGGAATGCGATAAGCAGGCGTTTGCGCACGCTGGAATGCAGAAAAGACGGACGGAACGCGAGCACGGCCTATACTAGTTATGCATGGTTCATAACTTTGCGTACGCGCAAACCCGGTGAGCCCGGCGGCATCAAGAATGAAGGGCTATGGGCGCATTGCGCAGCATTGTTCCGTTGGAGAAAAGGATTTCTTGTGAGCAGCCAATTGTCCGAGCCGTCCTCGTCCGCCTCGCCCGGCGGCCCTGCGTGCGGGACACTCGACTGGCAGTACCATGTTGCTGCCGCCATCGCGCTCAGCCCTGCGGTGGCGGTGCACAGCCAGGACCGCCATGGCATCGTCCGCTTCTGGAACAAGGCCTGTGCCGCGCTGTTCGGCATTCCCGCCGAGGAGGCCATCGGCCAGCCGTTTGCCAGCCTCGTCCGGCACCTCGGCAGGGAGCGCGAGTTCGACCAGGTCCTCGCCGGCGTCTGGCAGACGGGCGAACCGGTCCCGGCACGCGAGTGGCATGTCGAGCTGCGCGACGGACGCCGCCTCTGGTTGTATTCGAGCCATTTCCCAGTACCGGGCGAGGGTGGCGCCGATGGCGCAGCCTATGGCGAAGCCTATGGCGTAGCCTATAGCGAAGCCCATCAGGTGTTTTGTATGGAAATAGACCTCACGGCGCGCAAGGAACTGGAAACCGCGCTGCGCCGGGCCAGCCAGGTGTTCGAGCATGCACGCGATGCCATCCTGCTGGTCGACCGCGAGCACCGCGTGCTGGCCGCCAACCGCGCCTACACCGAGCTGACCGGTTACCCGGCCGCCGAAGTCATCGGCGCCTTGCTGCCGAGCCTGCGGCTGGGGGTGCAGGACATCGATTTTTGCAATCGCCTGCGCGCGCATCTCGAGCTCCACCGCCACTGGGAGGGCGAACTCCCGTGCGTGCGGCGCGACGGCAGTGCCATCGTGCTGCGCGCGGCCTTGTCGGCCATGTCCGAGGACGGCGCCACGACCGGCTATATGATCATGCTGTCCGACATCAGCGAGCGCCGCCGCGCCGTCGAGCAGGCGCGCCACCAGGCCGAGCACGACGCGCTGACCGGGTTGCCGAACCGCATACTGTTCATGGACCGGCTCGGGCAGGCGCTGGCCGCCTACACGCGCCAGGGCCGGCAGTTCGCCATCATGTTCATCGACCTCGACCATTTCAAGGAGGTCAACGACGGCCTCGGCCACGAAGCGGGCGACGCCGTGCTGCAGGAGGTGGCCAACCGGCTGCGGCACTGCGTGCGCCGGGTCGACACCGTCAGCCGTCTCGGCGGCGACGAGTTCGTCGTGCTGCTGGCCGACATCGGCACGGTCGACCAGGACGACCATGTGGCCCATGTGGCCGGCACCATCCTGCAGGCGGCGGCGCGGCCGATCGACGCCGGCGGCCAGCAGGCGAGCCTGTCGGTGTCGATCGGCGTGGCCGTCTGCCCGGCCGACGGGGACGACGCGAAAACCCTGCTGCGCCATGCCGACGTGGCGATGTACCACGCCAAGGACAGCGGGCGCAACGCCTTCCGCTTCTTCAGCCCGCAGATGAACGAGCGGGTGCAGGAGCGCATCGAGATGGAAGAGCGGCTGCGCCGTGCGCTCGAGCGCGGCGAGTTCGAACTCGACTACCAGCCCGAAATCGACCTCAGGAGCGGACGCACGGTGGGCTTCGAGGCGCTGCTGCGCTGGCGCGACCCCGAGCGCGGCCGGCTGCTGCCGGAAGCGTTCATCGCGGCTGCCGAGGAATCCGGCCTGATCGTGCCCATCGGCGAGTGGGTGCTGCGCGAGGCCTGCCAGCAGGCAAGGCGCTGGCGCGACGCCGGTTTTCCGGTCGTGGTCGCCGTCAACCTGTCGAACGTCCAGTTCCTGCACGACAATCTGCTCGGCTATGTCGATGCGGCCCTGCAAGCCTCGAACCTGGCGCCCGAGTTCCTCGACCTGGAGATCACCGAACAAACCATCATGGGCGGCAACGCCGCCACGCTCGCCACCGTCAACCAGCTGCGCCAGCGCGGCGTGCAACTGACCATCGACGACTTCGGCACCGGCTTATCGAACCTGTCGAGCCTGCGCCGCTTTCCGCTGTCGAAACTCAAGATCGACCGCAGCTTCGTCGAGGACATCGTCAGCGCACCGGAGGGCGCGGCGATGATCCCGGCCATCATCGCCCTGGCCCGCAGCTTGAAACTGCGCGTCATCGCCGAGGGCGTCGAGACGGAAGCGCAGTTGCACTACCTGCGCCAGCACGGCTGCGACGAATACCAGGGGTTTTATACCCCGAGGGACCCCGGTACATAGGGTGGAGCGGACGGCGAACCGCTCCCGACTCCACCGCTTGGGCGCCAAAGCACCGCCCAATCGATTAGAACCGCCCCAAAGCGACCAACGCCGCTTTACAGCCCCGCCTCCATCAACCCATGCCCCTCGTCATACAGCCGGATTCGCGCCAGCACCTGCCCATGGTCCGACGCTTCCGGCAGCTCCAGATCGAGGTGGTCGTTCAGGTAGAGCACGTCGACGACTTCGCCGATCGCGTTCGGCAGCGCGCCGTTGAATTCTTCGGACACCAGGATATGGTCAATGGTCGAATAATGGCCCTCGTGCACGCTGGAAAAGCCGAGGTGGCGCGCATGGTCGACCCGGCGCTGCACCTGGCTGGCGTCGTACAGGCGGTCGCCCAGCGGCGTGCCGGCCCCGAGCACGATGCTGGTGGTGACCGAATCGGCGACGTCGTTGAAGTCGCCCAGCACCACCCGCGGGCGGCGGTTGGCGCGGCCCATTTCGGTCAGCAGCACGCGCAGCGCGGCCGCTTCGGTGCCGCGCCGGATCAGCGAGCGCAGACAGGCCAGCGCATACAGGGCCGGGTCTTCTCCGGTGTCGCCGGTGCGGTAGTCGGGCCGGCGCGATTTTAAATGCACGACCACGACATCGACCAGGACGTCGGGCGAGACGGTCACGACGGCGTGCAGCGGCGCCCGGGTGAAGCGGGCAGCATCGCGGCTGCCCGCAGGCAGTTCGATTCCACGCGGGAAGTCGAGCATGGGCTCGGCCGGGCCGCTCAGGGGCAGGCGCGATACCAGGGCCACGCTCGGCGTCAGGCGCATGGCCGCCGGGTCCGGGTCGAAGCCGAGGTGGAAGGCATGACGGTAGCGTTGCGACCGGGCCAGTACTTCCTTTAACGTTGCCTGCGAGAAGATCTCCTGGAAGCCGATCACGTCGGCGTCGAGCAGGTCGAGCTGGTGCGCGGTCCAGTTCAGCTTGGCCTCGTATTCGGCCTCGGTGGTGGGCAGCAGGTTGTCGTACAGCTTCACGCCGGGCGGGGCCAGGTTGCACGCGTTAAAGGTGGCAAAGCGTATTTCTTGCTGCATAATAGAAACCCTTTATTCCAGTGTTTAGCGTATCACGCATGGCCAAGAAAGAGCACGTGTCCGAGACACCCGCCACCGGGTTCCTGCGCAAGGAAGGGGTGGCTTTTTCGGAGCATCCCTATCCCTATGAAGAACATGGCGGCACAGCCGTTTCCTCGCGCGCACTCGGGGTGCCCGAACACGAGGTGGTCAAGACGCTGGTGATGCAGGACGAAGCGGCCAGGCCCCTGATCGTGTTGATGCACGGCGACTGCAAGGTATCGACCAAGGAACTGGCGCGCCAGATCGGCTGCAAGAAGGTCGAGCCGTGCAAGCCGGAGGTGGCCCAGCGCCATTCGGGCTACCTGGTGGGCGGCACCTCGCCCTTCGGCACGCGCAAGGCGATGCCGGTGTATGTCGAGAAGTCGATCCTCGCGATCGGCAAGATCTACATCAACGGCGGCCGGCGCGGCTACCTGGTCGGCATCGCACCAGGCGTGCTGGTCGACGTGCTCGGCGCCAAACCGGTGCAATGCGCCCTGGCCGACTGACTACCTTTGCCCGGCGCGCTGGTGTATATTCACGAGCCCGCCAAAGGGTCCCATTCGAGACACCATATGAATACACTGCTTTTCACCGTCGCCGCCTACCTGATCGGCTCGATTTCCTTTGCCGTCGTGATGAGCCGCGTGTTCGGCCTGTCCGACCCGCGCACCTACGGCTCGAAGAACCCGGGCGCGACCAATGTGCTGCGCAGCGGCAGCAAGAAGGCCGCCATCGCCACCCTCGTCGGCGACGGCGCCAAGGGCTGGCTGGCGGTGTGGCTGGCGGTCACCTTCGGCCCGCAATACGGCATCGATGACGCCGGCGTGGCGCTGGTCGCGATCGCCGTCTTCCTCGGGCACCTGTGGCCGGTGTTCTTCCGTTTCGTCGGCGGCAAGGGCGTGGCCACCGCCCTCGGCGTGCTGCTCGGCCTGAACGTCTGGCTGGGCCTGGCGACCCTCGTCACCTGGCTGGTGGTCGCCTACGCCTTCCGCTATTCCTCGCTGGCGGCGCTGATTGCCGCGATCTTCGCGCCGTTCTACTACGGCCTGCTGTTCGGCGTGAACGAGATCCTGTTCGCCGTCGTGGCCATGAGCTCGCTCCTGCTGTTCCGCCACAGCAGCAATATCGGCAACCTCATCGCCGGCAAGGAATCGCGCATCGGCAGCAAGGCGGCCGGCGCCAAGAAGAAGTAGGGGTCATTGAGGCCAGTGGCCTCAATGACGGCTCCACCCGGCGGCAGGCGTTGACGCGGCATTGGCGCCGCCCACGCGTTCAACCGGCCCATGAATAGCCGCGCGGTAGCGCCGCCCGTTGATTCTCTTCCAACCATCCCCACATACCGCCCAAGCCGGCGCACCCTGCGCCGGCATCCCTATCAGGAAGGCGGTGTCGTGTGAGCAAGCAATTGAGGATTGATTTCGTGTCGGACGTGTCGTGCCCGTGGTGCGCGATCGGCCTCAAGTCACTGGAGCAGGCGCTCGAACGGGTCGCCCCCGAGGTGGTCGCCGAGCTGCACTTCCAGCCCTTCGAACTGAACCCCGACATGGGACCGGAAGGGCAGGACATCGTCGAGCACATCACGGAAAAATACGGCTCGACGCTCGAGCAGCAGATCCAGTCGCGCGAGATGATCCGCCAGCGCGGCGAAGCGGTCGGCTTCACTTTCGACATGGCCCGCCGCGGCCGCATCTACAACACCTTCGACGCCCACCGCCTGCTGCACTGGGCCGAGTCGCAGGGCCGCCAGCACGCACTGAAACTGGCTCTGTTCGAAGCCTATTTCACTCATTGCGAAGACCCGAGCTCGCGCGAGCTGCTGGTGCGCGTGGCCGGCCAGGTCGGGCTGGACACGACCGAGGCGCAGCGCATCCTCGACAGCGGAGAATTCGCCGACGAAGTGCGCGAGACGGAGCTGTTCTTCCAGCGCGCCGGCATCCGTTCGGTGCCGGCCATCGTCATCAACCAGCGCCACCTGATCTCGGGCGGGCAGCCGCCGGAAGTGTTCGAGCGCGCGCTGCGCGAGATTGCGGCGCAGGCCGACGCGCCGCTGGCGTGATTGTCGTAGGGTGGGCAAGTTCCTTGCCCACGCGTTCAACGACCCTGTGATACGTCGCGGTATTTCTCAAGCCGGTTGAACGCGTGGGCGGCGCGAGCGTATCGGATGATCGAACGCCCGGGTGGAGCCGCCCACCCTACGCCTCAGCCGCCGCCCGGGGTGAGCTCCAGCACCACCGGCTGGTGATCCGACGCCGCCGTCTCCGACTGCACTTCCACCGCCGCCAGGCGCGGCGCCAGGTCTTCGGTCACGAAAAAATAATCGTAGCAGTCCGGCTTGTCGGGCCACGGATAGCCGTGCAGGCCGGTGGTCGGCGCGTGGCCCTGGCCCGGATGGCAACTGGCCCAGGCGTCGACCAGGCGCGGCACGCCGTCGGCGCTGGGAGCCAGCAGTGCGGCGTAGTCGTCGGCGCCGGGCGCCATGTTGAAGTCGCCGCAGTAGATGGCGGACGCAGGGCGCAGGCCGAGCTGGTAAGGCGCATCCATCTCGGGGTGCGCCGCGAAGCTGGCCGCGCGCGCGCAGGCCTCGGCGTGCAGTTCGCGCAGCCGGTGTACCTGCGCCATGCGCTGCAGCGGCGAGTGGTATTCGAGGTGGGTGGTGACCAGGCGCAGCTTGGCGCCCGGCGCATCGAGCACGACTTCGATCGCGCCGCGCGGCATGCCCGGCGCGCGGCCGGGGTCAGGCGGCCAGGGCAGCAGGTGGCGATGCGCCTGGGTGATGCGGTACTTGGAAAGGACCAGGTTGCCGAACAGGCGGGGAACGTTGCTGCGGTAGATTTCGCTAGGAGCGTGCTCGATCGCGTGGTAACCGCCAAAGGCGCCCGCCAGCTGCTTGAACTGGTTGGCGCTGGCGCTGCCTTCGAGCTCCGGGTGGTTCGCCGCCACTTCCTGCAGGCAGATGACGTCCGGGTTGAGCTTGCGAAGCACGTCGATGATTGCGTGGATACGGATGCGCCCGTCCTTTCCACAGCCCCAGTGAATGTTCCAACTAACAACGCGCATGTAGGCCTCCGAAAACTGAACCGCCCGATATTGCCATCGTTTGGCGCGGTGCGGTCACACGGTAGGATCGATGTCAACGTTGCAAGTTCACCCTCCGCAGGCCGTTTTTCAGGCGGCTTCGAGCTCGTCGAGGGGCCAGCGCGGCCGCACATTGAAGGCGTAATCGCGCGTCGCGAGCGCCGGATTCTTCTCCAGGCGCAGGGCGCCGGCAAAGGCGATCATCGCGCCGTTATCGGTGCAGAACTCGAGTTCCGGATAAAACACGCGGAACTTGCGTTTCTCGGCCGCGGCATTGAGCGCGGCGCGCAGCTGCGTGTTGGCGCCGACGCCGCCGGCGATCACCAGGCGCTTGAGGCCCGTGTGGCGCAGCGCGCTGACGCATTTCGCGGTGAGTACGTCGACGATCGCATCGACGAAGCCGCGCGCGATGTTCGCCTTGTCCTGTTCGCAGATGTTGGCCACCACCTTCTCCTCGTGGTTCTTGACCACGGTGAGCACGGCCGTCTTCAGGCCCGAGAAGCTGAAATTGAAGTCCTTCGAATGCAGCATCGGGCGCGGCAGGGTGTACGCGTTCGGGTCGCCGAATTCGGCCAGGCGCGAGATCGCCGGCCCGCCCGGATAGCCCAGGCCGAGCAGCTTGGCCGATTTGTCGAAGGCTTCGCCGGCCGCGTCGTCCAGGGTTTCGCCGAGCAGGGTGTAACGGCCGACGCCGTCGACCCGCATCAGCTGGGTGTGTCCGCCCGAGACCAGCAGCGCGATGAAGGGGAAGGCCGGGCGCTCGCTGGCGAGCAGCGGCGACAGCAGGTGGCCCTCGAGGTGGTGCACGCCGAGCACGGGCTTGTCGAGCGCGAGCGCCAGGCTGCAGGCAACCGAGGAGCCGACCAGCAGCGCCCCGGCCAGGCCCGGACCCTGGGTGTAGGCGATGGCGTCGATGCTGGAGGCGGCGATCCCGGCCTGGTCCAGGGTTTGCTGGAGCAGGGGCAGGGCGCGCCGGATATGGTCGCGCGAGGCCAGTTCCGGCACCACGCCGCCGTACTCCTCGTGCATGGCGACCTGCGAATGCAGGGCATGGGACAGCAGGCCGCGCTCGGTATCGTACAGAGCCAGGCCGGTTTCATCGCAGGAGGATTCGACGCCGAGAACAATCATGGGAAATGCCGGAAGGGGAAGCGGAAGGGGCTATTGTAAAGCAGGACGGATGGCGCCGCCGGCCGCGGCGCCGTGGATCCACCGCTTACGCCGTCACGGCCGCTGCAGCAGCTCCTGGTGCGCACTGCGCAGCATTGCCACCGTATCCTCCCAGCCGATGCAGCCGTCGGTCACCGAGCAGCCGTACTTCAGCTGCGTCAGGTCGCTCGGGATCGGCTGGCTGCCGGCCACGATGTTCGATTCGATCATCACGCCCACCAGCGACTGGTTGCCGTGCTTGATCTGCTGGATCACGTCCGACATCACCAGCGGCTGCAGTTCCGGCTTCTTGTAGCTGTTCGCGTGCGAGCAGTCGACCACCAGGTTGGCCGGCAGCCCGGCTTTTTTCAGGGCCTGCTCGGCGATGGTGACCGAGACCGAATCGTAGTTCGGGCGGTCGCCGCCGCCGCGCAGCACCACGTGGCCGTAGGCGTTGCCGCGGGTGCGCACGATCGACGCCGCGCCCTGTTCGTTAATGCCGAGGAAAGCATGCGGATTGGCCGAGGACAGCACCGCGTTGATGGCGATGCCGACGTCGCCGTCGGTGCCGTTCTTGAAGCCGACCGGCGTCGACAGGCCCGAGGACATCTCGCGGTGGGTCTGCGATTCGGTGGTCCTGGCGCCAATGGCGGTCCAGGCGATCAGGTCGCCCAGGTACTGCGGCGAGATCGGGTCGAGCGCCTCGGTGGCGGTCGGCAGGCCCAGCTCGCAGACGTCGAGCAGGAAGCGGCGCGCGCGCTGCATGCCGATGTCGACCTGGAACGAGTCGTCCATGAACGGGTCGTTGATATACCCCTTCCAGCCGGTCGTGGTGCGCGGCTTCTCGAAATAGACGCGCATCACCAGCAGCATCGTCTCGCCCACTTCTTCCTGCAGCGCTTTGAGGCGGCGCGCGTAATCGAGGCCGGCGTCCGGGTCGTGGATCGAGCAGGGGCCGACGACCACGAAGAGGCGCTTGTCCTTGCGGTCGAGGATGTCGCGCAGGGCGGCGCGCCCGGCCATGACGGTGCTGAAGGCGCGCTCGGAAAGCGGCAGCCGGGCGTGCAGCTCGACTGGCGTCGGCATGTGCCCGAACGAGGTGACGTTGGTATTTTCGATATCGGGGGTGATCTGCATGGTGCGGTCTGTTGTGCTGGTCGGATCGACGAGTGTAGCGCCATTTTTGCTGCTTTGCAGCAGTCCGGCACAAACTGCCCGCCGCGGATCGCGCCGGCGGCGTCCGCCGGCCATGTCGGTGTAAGCTAGCGCCATGCATACCGATACCCGATCCGATACCCCATCCGGCACCCGTCCGGCACCCTTCCCGGCGGCCGCCTTCATCAAGGAGATCGGCCGCGGCGTCAAGGGCGCGCGCAGCATGTCGCGCGAGGACGCGGCCGCGCTGTACGGCGCCATCCTCGACGGCCGCGTGTCCGATCTCGAACTCGGCGCCATCCTGCTGGCCATGCGCATCAAGGGCGAATCGGCCGAGGAGCTGGCCGGCTTCATGCTGGCCGCCGAATCCGCGTTCGCGCCCCTGCCGAGCCCGCCAGGAGACTGCGCGCCGGTGCTCATCCCCAGCTACAACGGCGCCCGCAAACTCGCCAACCTGACGCCGCTGCTGGCCTTGCTGCTGGCGCGCGAGGGCGTGCCGACCCTGGTGCATGGCGTGCAGGCCGACCCGGGCCGCGTGACCACGGCCGAGATCCTGGCCGAAATGGGCCTGGCGCCCTGCGCCACCAGCGCCGACATGATGGATGCCTTCGCCAGCGGCCGCCCGGCCTTCATGCCGATCGAGACGCTGGCGCCGCGCCTGGCGTGGATGCTGTCGCTGCGGCGCATCCTCGGCGTGCGCAACTCGACCCATACCCTGGTCAAAATCCTGCAGCCCTTCGAGGGCGCGGCGCTGCGGCTGGTGTCCTACACCCATCCGGAATACCTGCAGACCCTGGGCGAGTACTTCACGACCGCCGCACCGCCGGCGCGCGGCGATGCCTTCCTGATGCGCGGTACCGAAGGGGAGACCGTCGCCAATCCGCACCGCGCCCAGCAGATCGACTGGTTCCACGGCGGCACGCGCACCGTCCTGGTCGAGCGCGATGCCCCGACCGACCTGCGCGCCGACGCGCCGGAAGCGCGCGACGCGGCAGCCACTGCCGCCTGGATCAAGCGTGCGCTGGACGACACCGCCCTGGTGCCGCCGCCGATCGCGGCGCAGGTCGCCGCGTGCGTGCGGGCGGCGCGTGCACTGCGCGCCTGAGGCCGCTTCAGTCACATCAGGCCGCTTCAGGTCCCACCGCGCTGCAGCCGTGCGCTGCTGCCATCGCGCAGGACGTGCGGATCAAGCTGGTTCGCACGGTGCGGTTGTTTATGCACGACAACTATTCAAGCTGTGATCTAGGGCAAGAACGGCCAGGTCATTTTCTTTCACTATGGAAAAACGATACCGCAAAGCAATTCGATTGACTGACAACCGAGTTCAAACGCGTTCGGTCTCGTGATTGATCCGGCCCTGACAAGCCGGTCCTCCCAAACTGAAGGATGACCAGAATGAACAAGCACTCGCGCTTTACCTCGAACGTTTTCCGCCTCGCCGTGCTGGCGATGGCCCTCGCCGGCGGCGGCAGCGCCATCGCTGCAGAGCAGGTCGCCAGCTCGACCGGCACCGTCGTCTCTCCGATCCAGTTGACCAAGGCCGTAGACCTGGTATTCGGCAGCTTCGCTCCGGGCGCCGCGCTGGGCACGGTCACGCTCGGCACGAACGGCACCCGCGGCGTGACCGGCGGCGTGGTGGGACTGGCCGGCGCGACCAGCGCGGCACGCTTCGACGTCGCCGGCCTGGCCGACGCGACCTATTCGATCAACGTCGTGGCGACCCCGCTTTCGTCGGGTGGCAACACGATGACCTTCACCCCGGCGATCGCCTTGACCGCCAGCGCCGCCAGCACCGGTAGCGTTGCCGCGGGTACGCTGACCGGCGGCGCCCAGAGCATCTTCGTCGGCGGCGTGCTGGAGGTGGCTGCAAACCAGGCGGCCGGCACCTACAGCGGCACCGTCACCGCCACGGTCGAATACAACTGAGGCCGGGGGACGGGGCAACCCGTTCCTGATCATGCCGGCAAGCCGTTACCGTTTCATCCTGCTCGCGGGCAGCGTGGTCCTGGCGCTGCTCGGCGCCGGCGCGCGCCATGCACTCGCGCAGCAGCAGATCGTGCTGAGCAATACGCGGGGCCTCGACTTCGGCCGCTTCGTGGCCGGCACCGGCGGCACGATCACCCTGAGTCCGGCCGGCCTGCGTTCGCGCACGGGTGGCGTGGTGCTGCTCAACTCCCCGAACGCCGGCCAGGCCGCATTCAACGCTGGCCGCAGCAGTAATGGCGGCGCCAACAAGGCCGTCATCATTTCCCTGCCGCCCAATGGCGCTACCCGCCTCAGCAGCGGCGCCAACAGCATGGCAGTCAACAACTTCGTCGCCACCCCGGCCTCGCTCACCTCGATCCCGAACGGCGGTACCTCGATGTCGGTCGGCGCGACGCTCAGCGTCGCGCCCAACCAGGCGCCCGGCAATTATTCAGGCAGCTTTTCCTTGATCGTCAACTACCAGTAATCCTGCGCCGCCGACAGACGTGGCGCAGTGAAAGGACACGCAGTGAAACATATGCTCATGCTCCACTCCTCGTTCGCATCGTTCCGCGCCTGCCGCTGGCTGTTAGCTTGCCTGCTGCTGGCGCCCTTGCTGCCGGCGCGCGCCGAGTTGATGCTGCACCCGACCCGCGTCGTCTTCGACAAGAACACGCGCGCCGCCCAGATCGAGCTGATCAACAACGGCAGCAAACCGGCCAGCTATCGCATCGCGCTGGTGAACCGGCGCATGACCGAGGGCGGCAAGTTCGAGGCGGCGGAGACCGCGCAGGAAGGAGAACGATTCGCCGACGCCATGCTGCGCTATTCGCCGCGCCAGATCACCTTGCAGCCCGGAACGGCGCAGACCGTACGCGTGATGCTGCGCAAGCCCGCCGAGCTGGCCGAGGGCGAGTACCGATCGCACCTGCAGTTCGACAAGCTGCCCGATGTCGAGGGCCAGGCCAGCGTCGAGCACCAGGGCGGCAACGGCAGCCAGATCGGCGTGGTGATGAATGCGCTGGTGGGCGCCTCGGTGCCGATTATCGTGCGGCATGGGATCGTCAATGCCGAGGTCCGGTTGTCCGGGCTGGCGCTCGGCAAGGACGAGGCGAAGCGGCCCCAGCTCGCACTGCAGTTCGAGCGCGCAGGCAGCGCTTCGGTGTATGGCGACGTCAGCGTCACGTTCACGCCGAAAAACGGCAAGCCGCACAGCCTGGCGCAGGTAGGCGGCATCGCCGTGTACACGCCGAACCGCGTGCGCATGGCAACGCTGCCTTTGGTGCTGCCGGCCGGTGTTGCGCTGGCGGGCGGCACGCTCGAGGTCAGCTACCGCGACCGGCCGGAGGCCGGCGGCAAGCTGCTGGCCCAGGCCAGCCTGAACCTGCCGTGAGGACGCCAGGCCCACGGTCCGGGTCGCCTGGAATCGCGCCTGTTTCCTAGGCGGCAATCCGGTGGCGCGGGCGCGTCTGCGATCGATCGCACCATGCCGTACCGGCCTGGTGCTGGCGGCGCTGGCCGGGCTGCCGGCCATGCTCCCGCCAGCCCGCGCGGCTGTGGCGGCCACGCCGGCGCCGCCAAGCGAAGCGAACATGGTCCTGCTCGAGGTGCGCCTCGACAACCAGGTGCTGTCGGAAGCCGTCACGGCCTACGAGATCGGACGCGACGTCTACCTGCCCCTGGGCGAGCTGGCGCGCCTGCTGACGCTGGCCATCCGCGTGGCGCCGGGGGAGGGGCGCGCCAGCGGCTACATCCTGTCCGAGCAGCGCAGTTTCAGCCTCGACGTCGCGCAGCGCGCGCTCGACATTGCCGGCCGCCGCGAACAACTCGACCCGGCGCAGCTCAGGCTCGAGGGCGACGAGATCTACGTGGCCAGCCGGCTGCTGGCGCGCTGGCTGCCGGTCGACTTCGAGCTCGATCTGTCGAGCTTGGCGCTGAAGGTGCGCCCGCGCGAACAGTTGCCGCTGCAGGCGCGCCTGACCCGGCGCGAGCGCGGCAAGCTGCCGGGCACGCCCGGCGGCTATGTCGATCCCGGTTATCCGCGCCTGGCCACGCCCTACCGCCTGGCGGATGTGCCCTTCATCGACCAGACACTCGGGTTCGGGTTCGGCCAGCGCGGCAAGGAGCGCATCGCCGAGGCCGCCTGGACGGCCTACGTGACCACCGATTTGCTGGGCATGGAAGCGGCGCTGTACGCCAGCCGCGACGGACACGATCCGTCTGCCGGGCTGCGCCTGACGCTCGGGCGCAACGATCCGGACGGTGGCCTGCTCGGGCCGATCAATGCGCGCAGCCTGCTGTTCGGCAGCGTGCCGGTGCCGGGCGTGGCGAATATCGCGGGCAGCAGTGCCACCGGTAACGGCCTTGCCATCAGCAACCGGCCGCTCGACCAGCCGACCAGTTTCGACCGGCACACGCTGCAGGGCGACCTGGCGCCCGGCTGGGATGTCGAGCTGTACTACAACGAGGCGCTGGTCGGTGTGCGCCAATCGAACCCGGACGGCAAATACAGCTTCGAGGACCAACCGCTGGCCTATGGCCCGAACGAATTCCGGCTGGTGTTTCATGGGCCGCTCGGGCAGACCCGCGTCGAACGCCAGTCCTTCCTGCTGGAACAGTCGGCCGTGCCGCGCGGCGCGCTGTTCTACGACATTGCAGCCCACCGCGACCGGGCAGGGGGCCAGCGCGCCCTGGCCCAGTTCGAGTGGGGCATCGGCGCGCACCTGAACGCCACCGCAGGCTGGCTGCGCCTGCCGCTGGCGGACACATCGCGCAACTACGCCAACCTAGGCCTGCGCAGTTACTGGAACAGCGTCATCCTGACCGCGGATGCAGTCAAGGCCGACGACGGCGGCAGGCTGGCCCAGCTGGGCGTCAAGACCCGGATCGGCGGCCTGGCGCTGACTGCCAGCCGCGCCCGCCTTGACGGTTTCACCAGCGAGTGGTTCATGCCCACAAGCAACCCAGTGCGCACCCGCGACGAGGTGCGCGCCGAAGGCGTGCTGGCCGTCGGCGCCGCCAACTTTTTCCCGCTGTCGCTGCAGGTCAGGCGCGACGTGCTGGCGACCGGCGCCGAGCAGCGCGAAGTCCAGGCGCGCCTGTCGGCCTACCGCAACGGCACTGCCGTCAGCAATGCGCTACGCTGGCGGTCGCTGGACGGGACCAGGCGCGCCGAGGGCAGCTTGCAGCTCAGCCGCCGGGTCGCAGGCGTCGGCCTGACGGGCCAGCTCCACTACACGGTGGCACCCGAGGCCCAAGCCTCCAGTGCGGCGATCGCGGCCGACTGGTCCTTGCGCGCCGGCTACCAGCTGAACCTGGGCCTCACGCGCATGTTCCAGCAGCGCGAACTGCGCGCGACCGGCGCGCTGAACAAGAGCCTGGGCCGCTTCGGGCTGGGTGTGAACGCTTTTTATTCGAATCGCCGCGACTACGGTGTCGGGCTGCAACTGTTCATGGCAATGGGGCTGGAACCGCGCAGCAGGCGCTTCCTGCAGGAAGCCCAGCCAATGGCGAGCCTGGGCGCGGCATCGATCCGCGTCTTCCTCGACAAGAACCAGAACGGCGCGCTGGACGAGGGCGAGGAGCCGGTTCCGCGCGCCGGCTTCATCGTCAACGGCGCCAACTATGGCTTGCGGACCGATGCCGCCGGCCTGGCCTGGCTGCCACGCCTGCCTGGCGGCCGCCATACCGACATCGGGCTCGACCCCGACACCCTGGAAGACCCGCAGTGGCAGCCGCAAGCGAAGGGCGTGCGCATCGTGCCGCGCCCGGGCAAGGTCAGCGAGGTGGATTTCGCGGTCGGCATGACGGGCGAGGTGGACGGCACCACCTGGCTGCTGAGCAAGGGCGCCCGGCGCCCGGTCGGCGACCTGCAGCTCGAACTGGTCGATGCGTCGCACAAGGTGGTGGCCACCATCAGCAGCGCCGCCGACGGTTATTACGTCATGACCGGCATCTTCCCCGGGAAGTATGTGCTGCGCGTCGCGCCAGGCCAACTGGCGCGCCTCGGCCTGCTCGACCCGGGGGCGCAGGCGATCACGATCGGGCCGGAGGGCACGGTGCTCAACGGCCGCGACCTCGAAGTGCGCAGCGCCGGCGGCTGACGGCTGTCGTTTCGCGGGCGGCGATTTGCAGGCCCGCTCCCGCAGCACGGCCCCGAGCGTTTACAATGGCCGGTTTGGCGTAACGCGGAGCACGGTGGCAGGCATGGCAAAACAATTCGATGTAGCGGTAATCGGCGCGGGCGCGGCCGGCATGATGTGCGCGGCCGTGGCCAGCCAGCGCGGCAAGCGCGTGGTCCTGATCGACCACGCCGAGAAGCTCGCCGAAAAGATCCGCATCTCCGGCGGCGGACGGTGCAATTTTACGAATATCAACGCCGGGCCGGCCAACTTCCTGTCCGAGAACCCCCATTTCTGCAAGAGCGCGCTGTCGCGCTACACGGCCCAGGATTTCCTGGCGCTGGTCAAGAAGCACCGCATCGGCTACCACGAGAAGCACCGCGGCCAGCTGTTCTGCAATGATTCGAGCGAGCAGATCATCGGCATGCTGAAGGCCGAGTGCAACGCGGGCGAGGTCAACTGGCGGATGCCGTGCAAGGTGTTGTCGGTGGCACGGGAAGGCGAGGGCTTTGTCGTGGCCACCGACCACGGCGACATCGCGGCCGCCAGCGTCGTGGTCGCCACCGGCGGCCTGTCGATCCCGAAGATCGGGGCGACCGACCTCGGCTACCGGCTGGCGACCCAGTTCGGCCTGCCGCTGGTCGAGCCGCGTCCTGGGTTGGTGCCGCTGACCTTCGACGGCCCGAGCTGGGCGCCGTTCGCGCCGCTGGCCGGCATCGCGCTGGAAGTCGAGGTGTCCACCGGCTCCGGCAAGGGCAAGAACGCGAAGCGGGGGCTGTTCCGCGAAGACCTGCTGTTCACGCACCGCGGCCTGTCGGGCCCGGCGATCCTGCAGATTTCCAGCTACTGGCAGGCCGGCACCCCGATCGTGATCAACCTGCTGCCGGAACTCGACGTGGCCGAAGAACTCATCGGTTCCAAGACGACGGTCAAGAAACAGATCGGCAACGTGTTGTCGCAATGGCTGCCGGCGCGCCTGGCGGAAGGCCTGTTGCTGGCCAACGGCTTCGCACTCGACGCCCGCCTGGC
Organism: Massilia sp. GCM10023247; assembly: GCF_042653325.1. Classification (NCBI taxonomy): domain Bacteria; kingdom Pseudomonadati; phylum Pseudomonadota; class Betaproteobacteria; order Burkholderiales; family Oxalobacteraceae; genus Massilia; species Massilia sp. GCM10023247. The sequence goes on along the minus strand of NZ_JBHSIB010000007.1, from coordinate 762,126 downwards.
CGACCTGCCGGACGCCAAACTGCGCAAGCTCGGCGACGCCATCAACCGCTGGGCCATCGTCCCGACCGGCTCCGAAGGCTACCGCAAGGCCGAAGTCACGCTCGGCGGCGTCGACACGCGCGCGCTGTCGCAGCAGACCATGATGGCCAAGGACGTGCCGGGCCTGTACTTCATCGGCGAAGCCGTCGACGTCACCGGCTGGCTCGGCGGCTACAACTTCCAGTGGGCCTGGGCCTCCGGCTACGTGGCAGGGCAGAGCGTGTAGTACAAATTGCCCGCTGCGGCTCGCGTAGCGTGGGCACTTGTGCCCACGCGGACGAGACTCACGCATAACGGCCCAGCCGCAGCGCCACTCACCCAGGCATACCCTGTATCAAATTCATCACACGCCCGTAAACTCTTCCACTGCTTGCCAAAAGCTGCTAGAATTTCGTTCTTCCCTAAATCCAACGGTTTGATTTTTACATGACCACTATCCGCCTTAAAGAAAACGAGCCGTTCGAAGTCGCTATGCGTCGCTTCAAGCGCACTATCGAAAAAACCGGTCTGCTGACGGAACTGCGCGCTCGCGAGTTCTACGAAAAGCCAACTGCAGAGCGCAAGCGCAAGCTGGCCGCTGCCGTGAAGCGCCACTACAAGCGCATCCGCAGCCAACAGCTGCCTAAGAAACTGTACTAAGACTGTCCAGTCGGCCCTGAGCCGGTGACGGAGCCCACGGCTCGTCCCCGCAGTCCTCAATAGGCCGCTAGAAGTCATCCGAGCCCGCCCTGGTTGCAACCCCGGCGGGTTTTGTTGTTTGCACCATCATTTCCGGAGATGCCATGAGCTTGAAAGAACAAATCACCAACGACATGAAAGCGGCGATGCGCGCCAAGGAAGCCGGCAAGCTCAACACCATCCGCCTGATCCTCGCCGAAATCAAGCGCAAGGAAGTCGACGAGCAGATCGAAGTGAACGACCAGCAGACTGTCGCCATCGTCGAAAAGATGATCAAGCAGCGCAAGGATTCGATCACCCAGTTCGAAGCCGGCAACCGCGCCGACCTGGCCGAAATCGAAAAGGCCGAGCTCGAAGTGCTGGTCGCCTACATGCCGGCCGGCCTGTCGGACGACGAAATCGCCGCCGAAGTGGCTGCCGCCGTGACGGCATCCGGCGCCGCCGGCCCGCAGGACATGGGCAAGGTGATGGCGATCGTCAAGCCGAAGCTGGCTGGACGTGCCGACATGACCGTCGTGTCGACGCTGGTCAAGAAGGCGCTGACCGGCGCCTGATGTAACATAAGTGAGCATAAATGAGCACAAACGGGCCCGACGGGCCCGTGCTTGTTGCAGATCAACTTGCAGCGAGCGCTGCGGTATAGTCTGACATTAGACAAACACTGTGTAAGCCACGTGATCCCGCAATCATTCATTACCGATTTGCTCAACCGCGTCGACATCGTCGATGTGGTCGGGCGCTACGTCCAGCTGAAAAAAGGCGGCGCCAATTACATGGGGCTGTGTCCTTTCCATAGCGAAAAGTCTCCCAGCTTCACCGTCAGCCCCACCAAGCAGTTCTATCACTGCTTCGGCTGTGGCGCCCATGGCACCTCGATCGGTTTCCTGATCGAATACTCGGGCATGGGTTTCGTCGAGGCCGTCAAGGACCTGGCTCAGGGCGTGGGCATGGTCGTGCCCGACCAGGACGACAAGATCCCGCCCCAGCAGCGCGCCGCCCAGCAGGCCCAGTCGCAGTCGATGACGGAAGCGCTCAGCCTGGCCTGCGACTACTACCGCGCCCAGCTGAAAAGCGCCCCGAATGCCATCGCCTATCTGAAAAACCGCGGCCTGACCGGCGAAGTCGCGGCCCGCTTCGGCATGGGCTATGCGCCGTCCGGCTGGGACAACCTGCGCACCGTCTTCCCCGACTACGAGGCGCTGGCGCTGGTCGAGTCGGGCCTGGTCATCGACCGCGTCGACGAAGACGGCAGCAACAAAAAACGCTATGACCGCTTCCGCGAGCGGATCATGTTCCCGATCCGCAACACGAAAGGACAGGTGATCGGTTTCGGCGGACGCGTGCTCGACGGCGGCGAACCGAAATACCTGAACTCGCCCGAAACTCCGCTGTTCCAGAAGGGGCTCGAGCTTTATGGCTTGTTCGAGGCGCGCCAGGCGATCCGCGACGCCGGCTATGTGCTCGTCACCGAGGGATATATGGACGTCGTCGCGCTTGCCCAGCTCGGCTTCCCGCAGGCCGTGGCGACCCTGGGTACGGCCTGCACCAGTACCCACGTGCAAAAGCTGCTGCGCCAGACCGACAACGTCATCTTCAGTTTCGACGGCGACAAGGCCGGCCGCCGCGCCGCGCGCCGCGCCCTGGAAGCGTGCCTGCCGCAGGTCAGCGACAATAAAACCATCCAGTTCCTGTTCCTGCCCGAAAAGCACGACCCGGACAGCTATGTGCGCGAGTTCGGCGCCGATGCCTTCGCCCAGGAAATCAGCGACGCCATGCCGTTGTCGCAATTCCTCTTGCGCGAAGTGACGGGCGAACACGACCTGTCGACGCCGGAAGGACGCGCACGCACCCAGTTCGACGCCAAGCCCTTGTTGCAATCGATGACGCCGTCGAGCCTGCGCCTGCAGATCGTGCGCGGCCTGGCCAGCCTGACGGAAACGACGCCGGCCGAGATCGAAAGCCTGTTCGAGCTGTCCAAGCCGGTAGCGGTGGCGCGCAAGGCGCCGCCGCGCCAGGGCCGGCCCGAGCCGGTCGGACTGGAATTGCAGATCGTGCGCATGCTGGTGGCCCATCCGGCGCTGTCGCTGAACCTCGACGACGTCGCGCTGCAAGCCTTCGACTTCTTCGGCCAGGAATCGGCCGAGGCCTTGCGCTACCTGGTCGGCATGGCGCAGTCGCTGGGCGAATACGGCACCTTCGCGGCCCTGTCGGAGCAGCTGAAAGAGGCGGGCAGCGATTACGACCGCATCATTGCCGAGATCGCGTCGGAGCCGGAATCCGATCCCGATGCCGACCGTGTTTGGCTGGCTAGTGCTGTGAGGCAAATCAAGATGAACAGCTTGAAACAAGAGTTGGATCAGTTGTTTTCCAAAGGTCTGACCCCAGATCAGGTGAGTACTCGCTATCGTGAAATCACCGCACAGCAGCAGCTCTTGGCGCGCGAGGAGGCCGATTCGGCAGCGGTGCGCTAGGCCCCCGTTGCAAAGGCGACAAGCGGGCTATGTGCGGCTGGAAAAAGAAGGGGTGCGTGCTATAATAAAACGCTAACTATTGCAACCTTTGAAACGACTTTCGTGTCAAAAGGGGCGTGGAGTTTCAGTTAGCGCAGCAGTGTTGTACGCTGTAAGCAGCGTGATGTAAGGTAACAAAACTTTATCTTTAACCATCGTAAAGTTAGTCGTTGTGACATCGAAAGCGCCTGTGCCAACCAAGAAACCCGAACCCATCGTGGCTGCCAAAACCACCAGAGCGTCCGCCAAGGCGGACAACGCACAAGACAAGGCGGAAGTTCGCACTCCAGCGGGCGCCGCGCCAGTCGTCAGCCAGACCACCGATGCGGCCGCATTGGCCGCCATCGACACGTCCGGCTACGTGCTGCCGACCGTGAAGGTCCCGGGCCGCCGCGGGCGCAAGCCGAAGGAATTCACGCCCGAGAACGAAGAAGTCGCCGCGCTGAACGCCGTCGAACGCGCCGAACTGAAGGCCGTCGACAAGGCCAAGGCCAAGGACCGCAAGGCCAAAGAAAAAGCCCTGCTGAAAGACGCGTTCTCGTCGGACACCGAAGCGAGCGAAGAGGAAATCGAGATCCGGCGCCAGAAGCTGAAAGCGCTGATCAAGTCCGGCAAGGAACGCGGCTTCCTCACCTACGCCGAAATCAACGACCACTTGCCCGACAACATCGTCGATCCGGAAGCGATCGAAGGCATCATCGGCACCTTCAACGACATGGGCATTGCCGTGTACGAGCACGCGCCCGATGCCGAAACGCTGCTGCTGTCCGACAACGTTGCCACGGTTACCAGCGATGACGAAGCCGAGGCCGCCGCCGAAGCCGCGCTCTCCACCGTCGACTCCGACTTCGGCCGCACCACCGACCCGGTCCGCATGTACATGCGCGAAATGGGTTCGGTCGAGCTGCTGACGCGCGAAGGCGAAATCGAAATCGCCAAGCGCATCGAAGACGGCCTGCGCGACATGATCCAGGCCATCTCCGCCTGCCCGGTCACGATCGCCGAGATCATCTCCGCTTCCAAGCGCATCGCCGCCGACGAAATCAAGATCGACGAAATCGTCGACGGCATGGTCGACAACGAAGATCCGGAAGAAACCGCGCCGACGGCCGTTGCCCCGAGCAGCGGCGACGGCGACGAGGACGAGGAAGAAGAAGCCGCGGAAGAGGAAGAGGGCGAAGAGGAAGAAGCCTCCGCCAGCACCGGGGCCGCCGGCTATTCCGCCGAGCAGCTCGAGGCGCTGAAAAATTCCGCCTTGGAAAAATTCGGCAACATCGAAGAGCAGTTCGACAAGATGCGCAAGTCCTTCGAGAAGGACGGCTACAACTCGAAAGGCTATGTCAAGGCGCAGGAAACGATCTCCAACGAACTGTTGGGCATCCGCTTCACGGCCAAGGTCGTCGAGAAGCTGTGCGACACCCTGCGCGGCCAGGTCGACGAAGTGCGCCACATCGAAAAGCAGATCCTGGACGTCGCCGTGAACCGCTGCGGCATGCCGCGCGCCCACTTCATCAAGGTTTTCCCGGGCAACGAGACGAACCTGGAATGGGTCGACGGCGAAGTCAACGCCGGCCACGCCTACAGCGCCATCCTCGGCCGCAACATCCCGACGATCAAGGAACTGCAGCAACGCCTGATCGACCTGCAGGCGCGCGTCGTGCTGCCGCTGCCGGACCTGCGCAACATTAACCGCCAGATGGCGGCCGGCGAAATGAAGGCCCGCAAAGCCAAGCGCGAAATGACCGAGGCCAACCTGCGCCTGGTGATCTCGATCGCGAAAAAATACACGAACCGCGGCCTGCAATTCCTCGACCTGATCCAGGAAGGCAACATCGGCCTGATGAAGGCGGTCGACAAGTTCGAATACCGCCGCGGTTACAAATTCTCGACCTACGCGACGTGGTGGATCCGCCAGGCCATCACCCGCTCGATCGCCGACCAGGCGCGCACCATCCGTATTCCGGTGCACATGATCGAGACCATCAACAAGATGAACCGCATCTCGCGCCAGATCCTGCAAGAAACCGGCGCGGAACCGGACCCGGCAACGCTCGCGATCAAGATGGAAATGCCGGAAGACAAAATCCGGAAGATCATGAAGATCGCGAAAGAGCCGATTTCGATGGAAACCCCGATCGGCGACGACGACGATTCGCACCTGGGCGACTTCATCGAGGACAACAACACGCTGGCGCCGTCCGACGCAGCCCTGCACGCCTCGATGCGCGGCGTGGTCAAGGACGTGCTGGACTCGCTGACCCCGCGCGAAGCGAAGGTGCTGCGCATGCGCTTCGGCATCGAGATGTCCACGGACCACACGCTGGAAGAGGTCGGCAAGCAGTTCGACGTCACCCGCGAGCGCATCCGCCAGATCGAAGCCAAGGCCCTGCGCAAGCTGCGCCACCCGTCGCGCTCGGACAAGCTCAAGAGTTTCCTCGAGGGCAGCAGCTGATCTTTGTTGCCACTTCGGCTGCTGATCTCAGCTAACCCTTGACGGCTCGACACTAAACGCAATATCCTCTCGCCACTTCGTTCGGGACACCGCAGCGCGGTGGCGAGATTTTTCTTCTTCCCATCTGTAACGAGTTTGGGCCTCTAGCTCATGCCTGGTTAGAGCAGCGGACTCATAATCCGTTGGTGCCCGGTTCGACTCCGGGGAGGCCTACCAAGGTTTGTACTGCATAATCAAGGGGTTACGGTGTTCCGTAGCCCCTTTTTTGTTCGCCCTGCAAATGGCACTGTGACGTAGTTGTGACGTGCAGCAGAGAATCGATCACGGCCGCGTTCCGCGCCATCTGCGCCGGCGCCAGGTGCGCATACCGCCGCACCATTTCCGCCGATTTCCAGCCGCCCATTTCCTGCAGGTCGTACAACGGTGTGCCGTGCTGTACCAGCCAGCTGGCCCAGGTGTGGCGCAGGTCGTGCCAGCGGAAATTATCGATCCCAGCGCGTACCAGCGCGCTTCGCAGCCGGACATCGCCTGCTGTGTAATGTCCCAGGATGGCCCCAGGAGGACTCCGTAACGGAAACGCGCTTATGCAAGAAATTGCGAAAGCTGCCTTTCGCAGCAGTCGCATCTGGCATCGGAAAGTAACGCTTGACGCACCCGGTATCGAGCGCGTCCGTGTACCATCTTTCAACCAGCTGGTGGCATGGTTCCTGGCACATATCCCAGGGACTCGACCGGCACAATGGTCGTTGCCCGGTGGAGTGGCACACGCATGTCGATTAAAGACAACAGCATCTGCACGGTTACCTTATCGCATTGGCCCGTGACGGCAGGATTACAGATGCTGGCCTGGACGAAACGAATACAGGTGGGCGCACGTGGATCGCTCATGCAGATCCGCCTGTTTGCAGCTGCGTCGGCGGGCCATGATCCTTCGGGTATCACAGACAAATCAGACCGCAGGTAATCCAGTCGGATATGTTCGTCCGTAACGGGATTCGCAAGCACGAGGCCACCTGGCGAGCTTCGGAAAATCGCGAATTGCCGTACCCTGGCAGTCGCGTCGGTATCACGGGGATAGACTTGCGCTGCTTCGGCGGCAGCCCTGCGTGTGACTTCATGAAGGGTGTTGAAGACGAACAGGAGGCGCGCCAATTCGATGATGCCGAAAGTCAACATAAAAAACATAAAGGCAAGCAGCGCAAACTCGATCGCTGCCGTGCCCGCCTGTGTCCTGAGTGGGCGCCAGGTGCTGCGCCGGGATAGGTTAGTTGCCAACATAGCGCATGGTCTGATCAGCGTTGATCTGCAAGCCATACCACCCGGTGTCGATGAACCCGGTGGGGTCGAACATTGCGATTGAAAACGTCACGCGGACAGCAGTGGGGGGGGTACCGGTTGCCAGACCACTGCCACAGATAATCGTGGCGTTACCCGAGACGTTACAAAACGTGTCAATTTTTGCAACTACTGACCCAGGGGAAATGTCCGCGATTTCCCGCATGACGATCTGTCGCGCGACTGCACCCGCACCCTCCGCCAACGCTGGTGTCATCATTTCGGCTACGGGCACAGTAGCAAGATAGCGGACGGCGTCCTGCGCCGCTTTCTGTGCCATCGTGTAATGCCAGAATATGCTTGCAGTGAAGAATCCCAGTGTAAGAAATGGTATGAAGATCGGCAAGAGTAACGCGAATTCAATGGCCGCCGCACCAGCCTGGCGTTTCGTTAATCTCTGGACTGTAGAGAAAGGGAAATTTTTCATGGGAAGAGCTCCACGTGACCTGGCATGGATTGCGGGGGAAGTAATCCGGCGAATTCGGCGATGAGACTGTTGTCAGTCGCTGGTACTGTCATAAAAAACTTCCCAATCGCAACGACGGTCGCCGGTGCGTTCGTGCCAGACGGCGCTGTTGGGTTGCAAGACAGGATTGGAATGTTCAGGAGCCGCCGATGCGGGATCGCCATGGGCCTGTTTGCTAGGCTCGGCGCCTGGTAATAGCCGCTGCCTGTGGTAGACGCACGATAGGGCACTGGAGGTGATGTTGGGTAATTTGATGAAGTAGGACCCGACGGGTATAGGGTAGGCCAGTCTGTAGGGGAAAACGTCGCATAGCCGCCGACGGGTTCGGGCGAATCCACCGGGGACGGCGCTCTGGCTGCTTTAGCGTATGCCCATAAGGGACCGTAAGCCCCAGGTGATGCCGGCGGCGTGGACAGCTCAAAGACGGGCTCGCTTTTGCCGCGGTCTGTCGTCGTTGCCACGGCCGGCGTGCCTTTGTCAGGTGTCATCCACTTGACGACACCGGCCTGGTCGTATGCATATGACTTGATATTGATGTCCGGCGCAGCCCCGCTCGAGGTGCAAGGCGTGCTTGCATAGGTGTCGAAACGCGTGTTGAGTGCAGCATGCAACGATGCAAGCGGCGATGCGTCGGGCAGTTCCGAGACACGGATCGTGTTGCCCGTTATCCGTTTTACCCACATGGAACCGCTGCAGACAAACGGTTCCAGCGCTGCAATACTGAAGCTTTGACTATTTGTACCGGGCTCAGAAACTGGGTTAATCGCGAAACGGATCGGTTTGGTGTTATTTGGGTTAAGCTTCATCAGGTCGTAGCTGATTCCGCGGCGAAACCCATATTGCACCAGCTCGGAGAGGTTGGGTCCGGAAGCGCTGGTTGCTGGACGCGCTGCTGCGGCGTCTGGCGACATGGCGCAGATCCCTATCGGGACTGTCTTCACCGAGGTCCTTCCGGCGATCGCACTGTCGCTGACCCGAACCGTCGCCAGGCTGCTGTCGAAAATACTGATGAGGAAGGTGCGTACTTCGCCAATAGCTGGATCGAGATCTGCAGTATCCACCCGGGCAAAAAAGAGGGCCGCCGCCTGGCCGTTTGCTGCTGTCGACGGGATCCAGCCTCCTGTGCGAGAGGAGGTGGTGCTGAAACTGAGAGCGTCATCCCGCCATGTAAAGGGGATGCCGTTACCATAATTCTGGTAGCGCAGATTTGCTACAGCAGCACTTGCTGCATTCCTCGCCGCAACAAGCCCAGCAGGAGTACCGTCGAGTTCGCGAGCAGCTGCCAGCGCGGCCGCCTTGGCTACTCCGTGAAGGTCAACTTTGCGGTTGTAGATTTGCCCTATATCCAAAGCGAGGCCCCAAAAGCCTATCATCACGATCAGTAATGGAACAGACATCACAGCAAAGGCGCCCTCCTGCCGGGTGCGCCTGATTTTGGCGATGCGCGACATTTTGGCTAATGAAGTCGCGTAATCGTTATGCTGCGTACGAGATGTGTTTTTCCCGAATGCCATACTTGCCTCATTATTGGGACTGTCAAAACGCTCGGTAGATCTGGCTTGAACAAAATGATCGTGGGGAGTCGGAATCTGACAAGGTTGAGCTTTGCAGACGCCACCCTATCGCCTGTGACTGGTTTCTCTATTTAGACCGCTGACTGTTGCAAGTGAGGCTAACCAGGGAAGTGGATTGGCGCAGGCTCTGTTTCAACAGCTTTCGCCGCCACATTCTTCTCGCGCTTGACGCGCTGTAGTTGTTCTGCCCTGAAAAGCAATGCACAGCAGGCGCACGACCAGAATGCCCAGGCTGCCAACGGAAGAAACATAGTCTCGATAAAGCGGTGCTCTATTGCAATAATGGATGCAAATCCGCCCATCGTGATCGCGCACGACACGGCGAAATGGTTACGGGTAAAAGACAAGCGAGCCCATGGGAAAAAAATGAAAGAAAGCGCGACAATACCGAGTAGAGTCAAACTTCCGCCCAGGACCAGGACGCCAAAAAACGCACCTAGGACATAAAGAAGGGCACATGACACCCCGCCCCAGCGGGATTCTGTCGCAGGACTCTTTTTTCGTTCTGCCGGGTTAATACGGTCAATTTCTGGACGAAGGGCGGAGCGCATAATAAGCGTCGCCCCAGGAATTGCCGCAAATATATGAAGCAAAAGTCCGGCACCCAATAAAACCAGCCACGCCTCAAAAAGCAACCAGCCTAAAAGCGAGTAGAGAAACGCTACGAATGACCAATATGGGCGACGCTTCACATTCTGAATGTTATCCGAGTCCATTAATGTCTTTCATTATTCGCACTGGGTAATTCTGCGTTCCCGCTGGGAAAATTTTATTGGATTGAGTGTGAAGTACAGTAGGCTCCGCTGCAATCAAAGTGTGTAACAACATTGATCGTAATCATCAAAAGCGACAACGCGCATGGGGTGCATAGCACTGTTGAGCGCGGGCTTGACTGCTATCCCCGGCCTCGTCATTGTGAATCGCCCCTCTACGGAGCCGGCACGTGTGGCGACAGCTGCGGCGCGAGGGAACGAACGTAGGCCGCTGCACCGTGGAGCGCATGATGCGCAAGGCTGGGCTACGTGGCGTGATGCGCGGCAGCGTGGTGCGCACGACGGCTGTCGGTGCGAAGGCGCCATGCTCGCTCGACCAGGTGAGCCGCCAGTTCAAGGCGCAGCGGCCAAACCAGCCGTGGGTCAGCGATTTAACGTACGTCTCGACGTGGCAGGTTTCGTCTATGTCGCCTTCGTAAGCGACGTCTTCACTCGGCGCATCGTCGATTGGCGCGTCAGCAACTCGATGCCGACCGCTTCGTCCTCGATGCACCGGAGCAGACGCTGCGCGCGCGCCAGCCAGGACGAAACGCGTGGTCCGCCATAGCGACAGCGGCTCGCAACAGGTATCGATAGAGTAGAGCGAGCGCCTGGCAGAAGCCGGCATCGAGCCGTCTGTGGGAGGCAAGAGCGACAATTACGATAACGCCTCGGCCGAGACCATTAACGGACTCTACAAGGCACTGATCCACTGCCGTGCGCCCTGGAAAGAGCGTGGCGGTTGCCTCACCCCGTGACATGCTGCGCTCCAGCTGGCCGTTCGTGGCGGTCGCGTAGCCGGTAGCGACCAAGCGTTTAACGACCGGCGCCGCAGCACCGGTCCGCAGCGCGAACGCAAAACGGGTTCCGCCGGGCTCATGGCGGATCTCCAGGGTCAGCGGTGCGCCGGCGAGTTCGCCGCGCAACTTGATGGAGGGCTCCTCGCGGTCGGTGGTGACCGGCTCGTACTTCGCTTCCGTGAAAGGTGCAAGTTCGCCGTCCTGCGCCATCTTGGGTATGGCTTCCGCGACATCACTTATTTCGCCGTCAACGCCTCCTCCTCATCCGCCTCGATCTGCGGCGCCGCCATCCCATGCGGCCGAATCAAATCCAGCCGCACCGTATAGGTCACGCCCTTGCGCTCGCCCCATGCCGCGATCTGCCCGGCATCGTTGATCGCGCGCGGGAAGCTGATGGTCCAGCCCGAGCGGCGGTCGATCAGGGCGTTCAGGCTTTCCATGCGGCGGCCGCGGTAGACGAAGGCGCCGTGCTGCTGGCTGGTGCCGACGACATGGCCGTGGTTGTTGATGCCTTCGCCGGTGCTGAACCTGTCCGCGGTGGGCGGGGCCGGGTCGATGTTGATCAGGCGGCCATTGCTGTATATGAAGGCGACCTGGTTGTGGAAGCCGGGCACGGCCATGGAACCGGTGACTTGGCCGCGGTCGTTGATGTCCATGCCGACGTTCGGGGTCGCGCCGAAATCGCCGAGGTCGCGCATCACGCCTTGCGACCAGAGGAAGGCGCGGAAGGGCTGTTCGGGGAAGAACAGCGAGCCGGACTCGCCCGTGATCTGGTTGCGGTTGTTCAGCGCCTGGGCGATCGTGACCGGGTTTTCGGCCGGCACGGTGCCGATGTCCCAGGCCTTGCCGTTGGGGGCGCGCAGGAAGCTGCGCGGGCTCGGGGCGAGCGGATCGGCTGGGTTGACCAGCGCGATCGTATAGCCGGCATTGTTGATGTCCACGAAGATGGTGCGACGGCCCTGGATCATGCCGATGTCGCGCTGCCTGCCGTTGGCGTAGATATAGCCGCGCGGCCCACCGTCTTTCGTCGTCCAGTTGCCCACCACTTCGCCCTTGTCGTTGATGCCGCGGGCGTCGCTCGAGGTGCCCAGTCCGCGGAGGACGATATAGCCTTTGCCGTGGCTGACGAAGCCGCGGGTGATGTTCGAGCCGGTCGGGAAGAAGCCGATGACGGTGCCGGCATTGTTGATGTCGGTCGGCTGGCTGTTGGCGGGGCCGACGATGGTGACCCTGTATTCCGGGTTGCTGGCGGGGGCCGCATGGGCCAGGCCCATGGTCAGCGACAGCAGGAGCAGGGAAACACGTTGATGCGTTTGCATAACAATCTCCAGGAATGGACGGCGGCTGGGCAAGGCGATGGCCGCCCGCCGCCGGGTGCGGCCCGCCAGGGCCAGGTTTGAAGGCGCACTACGCCGGTTCCTCGCTACTGCGTCACCTGCGCGTCATCGAGCTGGGGCGCCCCCAGGGCATGCGGCCGGATCAGGTCGAGCCGTACCGCGTAGCCGACCCCGTTGCGAAACCCGTTCGCCGCAATCTGTCCGGCGTCGTTGATCGCCCGCGGGAAGGTGATGTTCCAGCCCGACCTGCGGTCGATCAGCGAGTTCAGGCTCTCCATGCGCCTGCCGCGCCAGATGAAGGCGCCTATCTGGTTTGCGCTGCCGACGGCATGGCCGTGGTTGTTGATGGCATCGGCGGAGCTGAAGCGGTAGCTGCTGGCAGGGCGCGTGTCGATGAGAAGCGGGCGGCCGTGGGTCCAGACGGTCGCCAACGCCTCGCGGAAGGTGGCCGTCGACGTGTAGCCGGCGACTTGTCCGCGGTCGTTGATGTCCAGGCCATAGTTGGGCGTGTAGCCGAAGTCGCCCAGCTGGCGCATCACGCCATTGGTCCAGACGAACGCGTAGAACGGGATTTCGGGAAGGATGAACGTTCCCGACTCGCCCGTGACCTGGTTCCGGTTGTTGAGTGCTTCCGGCTGGGTGATCGGGTTCGGGTAGGGCAGCGCGCCGATGGCCCGGTAGGTGCCGTTCGGCGCGCGCAGGTAGGGAACGGCATTGCCCGCGGGGGCTGTTGGCGGCGGGCCGCTCGACGCCAGGATATACCCGGCATTGTTGATGTCCACGTAGCTGGTGGGGCGGCCGCCGACGCCGTTGAGCTGGCGGAAGCTGCCGCGGTCATACACGTAGCCGCGCAGCTGGCCATTGGTGGTGGTCACGTTGCCGAGCACCTGGCCCTTGTCGTTGATGGCCACCGCCACGTTCGACCTGCCGCCCAGCCGGCCCAGGTTGACCGGGCCCCTGCCGTAATTGACGAAGCTGCTGTAGGAGTCGGGACCGAGCCGGGTGATGCCGACCACGGCGCCGGCCTGGTTCATGTCGGTCGGCTGGCTGTTGGCGGGGCCGACGATGGTGACCCGGTACTCCGGGTAGCTTGCCGGGGCCGCATGGGCCAGGCCCATGGTCAGCGACAGCAGGAGCAGGGAAACACGTTGATGCGCTTGCATGACAATCTCCAGAGGTTGTCGACGGCCGGGCAAGGCGATGGCCGCCCGCCGCCGGATGAGCCTGCCACCAGGGCTGGTTTGACAGCGCAGCGGGCCGGCATGAGAAGCACTCAAGCTTGCGCGCCGAACAATAATCTCCTTAAGAAACAAGGGCTTGCACCATGAGGGCCGGCCCTCGTGCATGACGGTACGCCGCCGCTGGCGGGCAGGTTTGGCGCCGCACAATGCAAGCCGGGTAATGCGGGCAGCGCATGCCGAATCGATCAGCAAGCGCCGGGATCGGGTTGGCGCTCAGAAAGAGGAGGGGAGTTGGCGGGCAGGACGGGCGCCGGCCGGCAGCGTGCGCCTCAGCGTGCCGGTCGAGCTGGGCTTGAACCGTTGCTGGGCTTTACATTATTTCCAAAAACCACTGCTTTGGTGACACTCGGTGAGTTTTTCGCGCGGATCTGCTGTCACAATGCGCTTTCGATCAGTTCCGCACGACGCACCGACTTGAATACCATGGACATCGACTCGCGCAGCGGCGAGTTCCTGCACCCATCGACGGAAGCTTCCTTCCTCGAGCACAAGCTGGCACAGACCCGGGCACTGCTGGGCTTTACGCTGAGCTTCTGTACCGTCTTCTACCTCGGCTTTTTCGTGACCGACCTGGCGGCGCTCGGCTGGGGCCCCACGGCCCTGTCCCTGTTCGGCGCGCGTGTGCTGGTGGCGCTGACCGCCGGCACCTGCGCCTGGCTGGCCTATCGGCGGCCGCTGTCGGTGCGCGCCACGCGGCAGGCGGCCACGATCGCGGAATGTACGGCGCTCGGCTGCTTCATGTTCATCGCCAGCCAGCGTCCGGCCGAATTCCACTGGCATGCGATGTCGCTGGCGATCATGCTGGTGGTCGTCTACCTGTACATTCCGAACCGCCTGTGGCACTCCCTGGCGATCGCCGTGCTGACGACGGCCGGCCTGGTCCTGCTGGCCGGGCGGTACGGCCGCTTGTCGTTTACCGACACCCTGACCATGGGCATGCTGCTGGTGCTGGTCAACACCTTCGGCTTCCTGGCGGCGCGCCGCTTCAATCACGTGTCGCGCGAGGAGTTCCGTTCGCACACGGTCCTGAAACACGCCGCCGAGCGCGACCACCTGACCGGCTGCTTCAATCGCCGCTACCTGCACTACCGGCTGATGGACGAGCAGGGGCCTGCGGACGGCCACGCCACGCCCTGGCTGACCGTGGTCCTGTGCGACATCGACCATTTCAAGCACATCAACGATACCCATGGCCACGGCAACGGCGACATCGTGCTGCGCGAGTTTGCGCACATGCTGCAGGCGGCCACGCAAGAGCCGGTCGAGAGCGTGGTGCGCTACGGGGGCGAGGAATTCCTGCTGGTGCTGCCCGGCACCGACCTGGGCGGGGGCGTGCGCCTGGCGGAGCGCCTGCGCACCCGGTTCGCCGCGACCGAGGTGGTGGCCAGCGACGGCGCGACCCGGCTGCACGCCACGGCCAGCTTCGGCGTGGCCAGCGTCGACCTGCAACAGGCCGGGTGCGCGGACCCCTTGCAGGAGGCGATCGCCGCAGCCGACGAGCTGATGTACCAGGCCAAACGCAACGGGCGCAACCGGGTCGAATACCGGCAGCCCGGCGCTCTCGCCAGGACCGGCTGAACCCTCAGTCGGGCGGCGTCACCACCGCCAGCCGGCCGTCCTTGTCGAGGCTGAACCTGCGCAGGTCGGTGGCAAGGAACAGGCTGCCCGCGTACACGGCGCGCGCCTCGTCTTCGAGCTGCGTCATCGACAGCGGGCCGTCGCCTTCCTGGTAGCGCGGGCTGAAATGGGTCAGCACCAGGTTCGGGATGCCGGCCTCCTCGGCAAAGGCGGCCGTGGCGCGCGCCGAGCTGTGCTGCGCACCGGGCCCGACCCGCTGCAATACCTCTTCCGTATAAGTCGCCTCATGCACCAGCACCTGCGCGCCCGCGGCCTGCGCGTGGAGCAGGGCGGGCGTGTCGTTGTCGCCGGCCACGATGATCTTGCGCCGCGCGCGGGTGGGCAGGATGTAGTCGCTGCTGCGCGCGACCCGGCAGTCCGGCAGGTGATAGTCCTCGCCGCGCTGGAGCTGGCCCCAGCCGGGGCCGGAGGGCACGCCGTCGCGCTCGAGCTTGGCCCGGTCGAGCTTGCGCTCGATGGCTTTTTCGGTGAAGGCGAAGGCAAACGAGGGCACGCGGTGCGACAGCTCGGCCGCCTCGACGATCACGTCGGGCAGGGTGTCGCAGCGCCAGCCGTGCGCGACATGGGCGAACTCGAGCGCGTAGGGCAGGCGCAGCTCGGTGCTCTCCATCACGCCGCGCACAAAACGCTCGACCGCCGGCGGCCCCGCGATCAGCAAGGGCTCGGTGCGGTTCAGCAGGCCGGCGCTGGCCAGCAGTCCCGGCAGGCCGTAGCAGTGGTCGCCATGGATGTGGGTGATGAAGATGGCGCGCAAGCCCATCGGCGAAAAATTCGTGCGCAGGATGCGGTGCTGGGTGCCTTCGCCGCAATCGACCAGGTACCAATGCTTCGCCCCGCTGGTGCGCAGTGCGAGTCCGGAGACGTTGCGGGTCCGGCTGGGCGTGCCGGAGGAGGTGCCCAGGAACTGGAATTCCATGGTGGGAGCAGGTCGTGGCGATGCCTGCGATTATGGCTGAAAGGCGCCAGCCCGGCCGCCGCTTTGTGGCGGTTTAGTGCGGGTCCTTGCCGGCCCGGCGCAGCGTCGGCAGGAAGCAGCACAGGTACACGGTGACGGCGCAGCCGGTCGCCAGCAGGGCGATGCGCAGGCCGAGGTGCTCGAAGCGCAGGCAGGAATACGCGAGCGAGGCCCACATCATCGCCAGCGCGACGATCTTGGCCCGTAGCGGAATCCCGTTGCCGGCCTCGACATTGCGCAGGTAGACCCCGAACACCCGGTGCTGCAGCAGCCATCCGTGCAGGCGGGTGGAACCGCGCGCGAAACAAGCCGACGCGAGCAGCAGGAAGGGCGTGGTCGGCAGCAGTGGCAGGAACAGGCCGATGATACCCAGCAGCAGCGCGAGGATGCCGGCAATGGTGAGCAGGGTTTTCATCGGCGACGTCATCATTGCGCCATTATGCCGAAAACGCGGGCTTGAAAGAAAATTTCATTTGGTTAAATAATATGAAACAATATTTCACCTTGTGCGCTGCGGGAAAAGTTGATGTTTATGAACAACAGAGCAAGGCATTTTCTTGCTGTCAATATAATTGCCCAGTAGAATTTACGGCCTGAATTCCCTTACCCGAACCGGCATCGCTCGCGCCGGAAGCCCGCCATGCCGCTCCAGACCTTGCAATCCCTCCGCGCCGCCGGGGCAGCCGGGGCGTATTTTCGCCCCAGCGTACTGCTGCGGCTGGCCATGTTCCTGGTGGTGGCCTTGCCCCTGGTCTGGCTGCTGGTCGCCCGCGAGCGCGGCCAGCTGGGCGACATCACGCGCGACGAAAGCCAGCGCAACGTCCAGAACCTGGCCCATGCCTTTGCCGAGGAAATCCGCTCGAGCATGGCCACCATCGACCTGTCGCTGAGCCAGCTGCGCCTGAGCTGGCTGCGCAGTCCGGGTGAGCTCGGCACCATCGTCTCCGAACTGAACAGCCACCTGCACGGCACGCTGCAGATGAATATCGCGGTCACCGACGTCCAGGGGCGTCTCGTATTTTCCAGCCTGCCCGGCGTCGCCCCGGGTGTCGACCTGAGCGACCGCAAGCACGTACGGGCCCACCTCGACGGCCCGACGGTCGACCGCCTGTTCATCGGCCGCCCGCACAGGGCGCGGCTCTCCGGACGCTGGGCAGTGCATTTCTCGCGGCCGATCTTCGACAAGGAGGGCCAGTTGGTGGGGGTGCTCATCGCCGGCGTCGATCCGGCCTATTTCTCGCGCTTCTACAACAGCGTCGACCTCGGCAGGAACGCATCGATCGCCCTGATCGGCGACCAGGGGATCGTCATCGCCCGCACCACGCGCGACCTCAGCTTGCGCGACAGCGGCAAGCAGCTGGTAGGCTTTCCGTATCAGCCCGGCAGCGGCAGCCACGGCGTGTTCCAGCGCTCCAGCCGGCTCGACGGCATCGAGCGCTTCTATGGCTGGCGCGCCCTGCCCGAATACGGGCTGACGGTGACGGTGGGGCAGGCGGTGCAGGACGCCCATGCACGCGATGCGCGGCAAAAGGAAATGCTGATGTATACGGGCCTGGCGGTGTCGCTGGTGCTGGCGCTGGTCGGCTGGACCGCGCTCGCCGCGGCCGACAACCGGCACCGCGGCGTGGCCTCGCTGGCCGCCGCCGAAGCGCGCTGGCAGCTGGCGCTGAACGCGGCCGGCGAGGGCGTCTGGGATTACAGTTTCCGCACCGGCATGATCACCTTGTCCCCCAGCGCCCAGGGCATCGTCGACGCGGGCGGCACGCTGCTGCCTTTCGACCGCAGCGCCTTTGCCGCCATGGCCCACCCGGCAGACAGCGACGCGGTGCTGCATGCGCTCGATGCCCACCTGGACGGCAGCACGCCCGACTTCACGGCCCAGTGCCGCACGCGCCTGGGCAACGGCAACTGGCGCTGGATCCTGGTGCGCGGCCAGGTCGCCGAGCGCGACACCGGCGGGCTGCCGCTGCGCATCGTCGGCACCGTGGCCGACATCGACGCCAGGAAGCTGCAGGAAGAGCAGATCCGCCACCAGGCCTACCACGACATGCTGACCGGCCTGCCGAACCGCCTGCTGTTCGGCGACCGCCTGCAGCAGGCCTTGCTGGCGTCCCAGCGCGAAGGCTGCAAGCTGGGCCTCATTTTCTTCGACCTCGACAAGTTCAAGCCCGTCAACGACACCTATGGTCACGCCGTCGGCGACATCCTGCTGCAGCAGGTGGCCACGCGCCTGCGCGCGACGCTGCGCGCATCGGACACGCTGGCGCGGGTCGGCGGCGACGAATTCGTCGTGCTGCTGCCGCGCGTGGCCGACAGCGGCGACGCCAGGAAAGTCGCCGAGGACATCCTGCGCGAGCTGAACCGGCCATTCATCACCGAAGGCTTCACCCTGCATATCTCGGCCAGCCTCGGCGTGGCCGTCGCGCCGGACTGCGGCGCGGATGCCGATACCCTGCTGCGCTGCGCCGACGGCGCGATGTACCAGGCCAAGCAGCGCGGCCGCGGCCGGGTCGCCGAGTGCACGGCGGAGTCGCTGCTGGCCGCTCCATGCCGGGACCGGGAATGCAGCCCTCCCGCGCGCCAGGCCGAGCATAGCGAGGCCTGAACGGCGTCAGGCGCGCGGGGCAGTTCCGGGCTTCCTCATCGCCTCGAGCACCAGGCCGCTGGCCGGCAGGGCCGGCATGTGCGCCAGGCTGACCGTGACGTCCTGCTCCGGCACGTCGTAGTCGATTTCCGTGGTCAGGAGGCGCAGCGCCGACTTGGTCAGTTCGACCGTCAGCATCTCGCCGGGACAGCGGTGGCCGTGGGCATAGTCGCCGCCGCCCTGCGGGATCAGGCCGAAGCCGCTGTCCTTCCAGTTGTCGAAACGCTCAGGGCGGAACACCTCGCCGTCGCTCCAGGTGCCCGGATGGCGATTCGTGCCGTACATGTCGAGCAGCACCCAATCGCCCTTGTCGAAGCGCAGCCCGTTCCACTCGAAGGCTTCGAGGGCGCGTCCGCCGACGGCCGGGAAGAACGGGTAGTAGCGCCGCACCTCCTGCACGAACATCTCCATGTCGGCCTCGTTGCCGGCGGCCAGCCGCGCGCGCCATTCCGGATGGCCGTGCAGCGCCAGCGCGCCGAAGACGATGTAGCGCGCCACCGCCACCACCGGGCGCAGCACGTTGATCAGCTCCACTGCCGCCTGTTCGGTCGAGAGCACCTCGCCGTCGGCGTCGAGGTGGAAGGCGATCACGGCGAGCGGGCTGTTGGGATCGACCTCGCGTCCCATGCGCACCGCCTGGATATGGGCGCGCGCCCACGCCTCGGTATGGCGGCGCAGCGAAGATCCCATCCAGTTGCGCGGGCCGACGGCGCCGGCGCCCTCGATCATGGCCGAGAATTCGGCGGTACGCAGCACTTCCTCCTCGACACTGGCGAGCGGCACCCCGGCCCAGGCGCAGGCGGCGCGGCACAGCACGGCCTGCGCTTCCTGGACCAGGACCACGCGGCGCAGGCGCGGCCAGCGTTCGAAGCGGGCGCGCCATTCGGTCTCGGCCAGCGCCACCAGGCGCGCGCGGCTGGCGGGCGTCTGCAGCGACAGCATCATCGCCTTGCGCACCTCGTGCATCTCGCCGTCGAGCACCTGGGCGCTGCCCGGGCCCTGCAGCAGGCCCAGGGTGGTGGGCGGGATCGCGTGCCGGCGCGTAAACCGGCCCGGCTGGTAGAACATGCGCGCGGCCGCTTCGCCGCGCACGCAGACCACGCGGCGCATCATCAGGCGCGTGGTAAAGATGTCGGAACCGAGCGCATCGCAGCGGTCGCCGATGAAGCGGTAGCCTTCGCTCAAGAGCGCAACCGTGTTGTCGAAGCCGGGGGCCTGGGGGACGGCCTGGTGGACGGACAAGGCGGGGGCGTGGGGCACGGTCATGGTGGTCTCCTTTTCACCCGAGTGTGCCAGAGCCCGCGTGCGCGCTATGTGCGCTGACGCTCGTATGGCCGGGTTATGGTGGTTTTTACAACGGCCGGCCGGATACGCAGGCGGGAACCGGCGCGCTGCGCGAGGCTCCAAGTAGCGATGGCCGGACATCCTCCGGCCGACAGGAGGGACCATGAGCCGCTACCGCAAGCGCCTGCCCCAGCTCGAAGGCCGGCTGTTCCTGGCCGACGCCGGGCTCGAAACGATGCTCGTCCACCAGCAGGGTTTCACGCTGCCCGCGTTCGCCTCCTTCGTCCTGCTGCGCGAGGCGGCGGGAAGGGCGGCGCTGCTGGCCTATTTCGAGCGCTTTGCGCGCCTGGCGCACGACCATCGCACCGGCCTGGTGCTGGAAACGCCGACCTGGCGCGCCAATCCCGACTGGGGCCGCGCCCTGGGCTATGGCGAGCTGGCGCTGGCCGAGGCCAACCGGGAGGCGGTGGCACTGGTCGCCTCGGTGCGCGCGGCCTGGGATGCGCCGGGGCGGCAGATGGGCGCCCAGCCGATCGTCATCAGCGGCAACATCGGCCCGCGCGGCGACGGCTACCGGGTCGACCAGCGCATGAGCGCGGCCGGTGCGCGCAACTACCACCTGGCCCAGGTCGCCGCCTTCGCCGCCAGCGAAGCCGACATGGTGTCGGCCTTCACCATCGGCTATCCGGACGAGGCGATCGGCATCGTCGACGCGGCGGCGGCCTGCGACATGCCGGTCGCGATCTCCTTCACGCTCGAGACCGACGGCCGGCTGCCCTCGGGCGACACGCTGGCCGACGCGATCGGCCGCACCGATCTCGAAACCGGCAGCCATGCCGCCTATTACATGGTCAACTGCGCGCACCCGGCCCATGTCGAGCCGGCGCTGCTCGAGCCCGGCCCCTGGCGCGCCCGCCTGTGCGGCCTGCGCGCCAACGCGTCCCGGCGCAGCCACGCCGAACTCGACGAATCGCCCGAACTCGACGACGGCGACCCGGAACAGCTCGGCGACGAATACCTGGCCCTCTCCACGCTGCTGCCGCACCTGAACGTGGTGGGCGGCTGCTGCGGTACCGACGAGCGCCACGTGGCGGCGATCGCGCGCAGGCTGGTAGGGTGGTCGGCTCGACCCGGCGATATGCAATGAGGCGTCGTATGTGCCGCCCACGCGTTCAACGCACGGTCGATCATTCACGGCAGGTCCCATGACGGTTGAACGCGTGGACGGCGCAAGCGCAGCGTGCCGGCACCCGCCCGGGCCGAGCCGTCCACCCTACCTATGCCGCGGCAGGTAGATCCCGATGGTCGTGCCTTCGCCCAGCACGCTGGTGATGCGGATATGCCCGCCGCTCTGCTTGACGAAGCCGTGCGCCATCGACAGCCCGAGGCCGGTGCCCTTGCCCTCCGGCTTGGTCGTGAAGAAGGGCTCGAAGGCGTGCTCGATGACTTCCGGCGGCATGCCTTCGCCGGTATCGGTCACCGCGATGTAGACGTACTCGCCGGGGACGATTTCCGGGTCGGCCGCGGCGGCGGCGCTGTCGACCACCAGGTTCGAGAGCGTCATCGTCACCTTGCCGCGTCCGCTCATGGCGTCGCGCGCATTGATGACCAGGTTCAGGATCACGTTCTCGAGCTGGTTCGGGTCGACCAGGGTGTTCCACAGCGCGCTGTCGTCGGGCCCGCGCGCCAGTTCGATGGCGACCGATTCGCCGGCGGCGCGGTGCAGCAGGCTGTCCATGCGCGCCAGCAGGTCGCCGACATTGACCACGCTCGGATGCAGCGGCTGGCGCCGCGCGAAGGCAAGCAGCTGGGCCGAGAGCTTCGAGCCGCGCTCGACCGCGTCGAGGATGCTGCGCAGGCGTTTTTCGGCGTTGTTGCCGGACTTGAGCATCAGCTGCACATTGGCGCTGATGATGTGCAGGATGTTGTTGAAGTCGTGCGCCACGCCGCCGGTGAGCTTGCCCACCGCTTCGAGCTTTTGCGCGCGCGCCAGCGCCGAGCGCGTTTCGTCCAGCCGCGCCTGGCGCAGCCGTTCGCGCGCTTCGGCCTCGCGCCGCGGCCGGATGTCGCGCAGGAACGCGCTGGCGCCATGGCCAACGTCGGCGGGCAGGGACGCGGCGACGATCTCGACCGGGACCGGGTGGCCGTCGCGGTGGCGCGCCACCACTTCGGCCGGCTCGCCCATCACCAGCGCGCCGCCGTCGCGCGCGAACTGCGCGAAACCGCGCGCGTCGGCGGCGCGCGCCTCGGGCGGCACCAGCAGTGCGCCGATCTCGCGCCCGCGCGCCTCGGCCTCGCTCCAGCCGAACAGGCTCTCGGCCTGCGGGTTCCAGTCGGTCACGCGGCCCTCGGCGTCGAGGGCGATGAAGGCGTCGTAGCTGTTGCGCAGGATGACGTCCATGCGCTTGCGCTCGGCGTCGATGCGCTCCCAGGACTGGCGCAGTTCGAGCGTCATCGCCCGCGCCAGCTGCAGCGCGCGGCGCCGTTCGCTGGCGAGCAGCCAGACGATCAGGCTGAGCAGGAAGCCGAGGCCGGCGCCGGTGAGCGCGATCATGCGCGGGCGGCGCGTGTCGCGCCGGGCTTCGAAAGCCGGGGTGGAGGCGATTTCGACGGTCCAGCGGTGTCCGGAAATGAGCATCGGCAGCGTCTTGCTGAACAGCGGGCGGCGCCAGCTGGTGGCGTCCTGCGAGCGGAACAGCAGGGCCTCGGGATCGGCGCGCGCGCCGTCGTAGACCGCCACCCGCAGGTCGGACGCATGGCTGCCGCCGACGCCGCGCATCAGGTCGGCCATCCGGAACGGCGAATACACCCAGCCGGCGATGGCGGCGCGGCGCTGTTCGGCGGTCGCGGTCGGCATGCCGGCGCGGTAGACCGGCATGTACATCAGGAAGCCCGGCTCTCCGCTGCCGCCCTCCTGGATCAGCACCACCTTGCCCGACAGCGCGGCGGCCCCGCTGTCGCGCGCGGCGGACATCGCGGCGCGCCGCACCGGTTCGCTGTACATGTCGAAGCCGAAGGCGCGCAGGTTGCGCCCGGCGAAGGGTTCGATCAGGGTGATCGAGGTGTAGGCCTCGCGCGGCGTGGCCGGCGTCACCTGGTAATCGGCGTAGCCCTGGCGGCGCAGCGCCGCCTCGTGCGCCGCCAGCCGCTCGCGCGGGATGATGCTGGCCACGCCGAGCGCCTCGATGCCGGGGAAGTGCTCCTGCAGGTTCTGGATCTGGAAATACTCGGCGAACTCGCGGCGGCTGATGTCGACCCGCCCGCGCATGAAACCGCGGGCGCCGCGCAGCACCTGCTCGTAGACGCCCATCCGGCGCACCATGGAGGTGCCGAGGTCGCGCGCCCGGTACTCGAACTGGGTGGCGAGGCTGGCGTTCTCGTCGCGCTGCGCGCTGCTCCAGGCCGCATAGGTGATCGCCAGCGACAGCAGGAACACGAGTCCGGCCAGCACCAGGGGACCCCATCCCCGTTCGGCGGGTGAGCCGGGGATGGGGCGGGGCTGGTCGGGTTCTGCACGCTGCATGTAGTCGGGGTCTGGAGTCTGGAGTCGAGAGGCGGCACGGGCCGCGGCGTTGGTCATGGCAGGCCCGTCGAGGCGCCTTCCCGGAGTACGACAGACGCCAAGCATACCGGGCGTGCATGCCCGCAGGCGCACGGATGGGGCGCGCCGGGCACGGCCCGCGGCCGTCGAACAGGCATTATGGCAGAGTCTGCAAAGGCCGAAGCGCCGGTGCTACAATCGCCTCCCGAATGAGCCCATCCCTTACATTCCTGCACCGCCACCGCTGGTTGTCCCGGCTGGCCGGCGCCGCGCTGCTGGCGCTGTTGTGGTGCGCGCTGGCGCCCCTGCGCCAGCCGAGCCACGAGCGCAGCTTCGTCTTTCCGAGGCCGGAAGCGGGACAGCGCAGGCTGGCGCTGCCGCGCGAGCTGCGCCTGACCCTCGGCGTGCAGGATGTCCTGCTGCTGCGCAACCTGGACCGCCAGCCCCACGTGTTCGGCCCGCTGCAATTGCGCCCCGGCCAGGAAGTGCGGCTGCCTTTCGAGCAGGCCGGCGACTACGCCTATGCCTGCCCGGACGTGGCCGGCGGCACGCTGCTGGTGCGCGTCGTGCCCCTGCCGCACCCCGGCTGGGAGCGCCTGCGCTGGCGGCTCGGCGGGCTCGGCCAGGCGCTGCGCACGCTGCCGCTGGTCGCGCCGCACGCGGCCTCCTGATCCGGCGCCGGGGGCGCCCGCACCGCGGGCGCGGACGCGCCTGCTGCACAGGGCAATCGTGCTGCGGTCCGCGCTACGATTCTGTCATGATGGGGCATGGCCACGATTTCCCTTCCATTGTTCCCATTGAGCACGGTGCTGTTCCCGGACGGGGTGCTGCCGCTGCAGGTGTTCGAGGCGCGCTACCTCGACATGGTGAGCCGCTGCCTGACCGAGGACACGCCGTTCGGCGTGGTCCTGCTCACGCAGGGACAGGAAGTGCGCACCCGGGGCGGGGCGCCCGAGCGCTTCGTCGAGAGCGGCACCCTGGCCACCGTCTGCGACACCGCCGCCACCACGCCGGGCCTGCTGCAGGTGGTCTGCCGCGGCGGCGCCCGCTTCGAGGTGAAATCCTCGCAGCAGCGCCTGAACGGCCTGTGGATGGCCGAGGTCGACCTGGTCGAAGACGACCACCCGGTGCGCATTCCGTCCGAGCTGCAGGGCGCGGCCGATGCGCTCGACCGCGTGCTGGCCTCGCTGCACGACGTGCCCCAGGAACGCTGGCCGGTGCAGCCGCCGTTCCGGCTCGAAGATTGCGGCTGGGTCGCGAACCGCTGGTGCGAGCTGCTGCCGCTGCCCAACGGCCACAAGCACAACATGCTCATGCTCGACAACCCGGTCATCCGGCTCGAGTTGCTGCACGACGTGCTCGATGAACATGGCTTGATCACTTCCTGACACTGCCATGAAATTCTCCGACGAACTCTTGATTGCATTCGTCAACGGTGAATTGGCCGAGCCGGCGCGCGCCGCCGTCGAACGCGCGGCGCGCGCCGATCCCGCCATCGCCGCGCGCGTGGCCGGGCACCGTGCCCGCCGCAGCCGCGTCTACGGCGTGGTCGCGGGCGGCAGGGACGGCGGCACCCAGGCCCACGCCCATGGCTGCGCTTCCGGCGCCAAGATCGTCCAGCTCGACGCCATCCGGGCCGCGCGCAATGTCCCGCTGCCGACGCCCGTGCCGCCTGAACCGGCCTGGACGCGCCGCCACCTGCTCGCGCTCGCCGCCGCGCTCGCCGCCGGCGTGCTGCTGGGCGGCACCGGCTGGCACCTGTGGCAGGGCGAAGCCGAGCTCGCCTCGTTCAGTGGCGGTAGTGGGGGCAGTGGCAGCCGTGGCGCAGGCGGCGCGCTCGTCGCGCAAGGCGACCTGGCGGACGCGCTGACAAGCCAGCTGGCCAGCCCCGGCCCCTCCGGGCGGGTGCGCATCGGCATCAGCTTCCTCGCCAAGGACGGCAAGTACTGCCGCAGCTTCGTGATGGACACCACCGCCGGCCTGGCCTGCCGCGACGGCGCCGAATGGAAGATTCCCGTGCTGGCCCAGGGCGCGCTCGGCGCCGCCTGGATCGACGGCAGCGGCCTGCCGCCGGCGGTGCTCGATGCCATCGACTCCCGCATCGCCGGCACGCCCCTGGGCAACGCTGCCGAGCGGGCTGCGCAGGCACGCGGCTGGAAGCGGGAAGGGTAGGCGCACCGCGATCGCCCCCTGCGGGGCACCGCGCGCCCCCGTTTCGCCGCGTGTGCCGGAGCGTTTTGCCCGCACCCGGATCGGCATGCCTTCCGCCCGGTGGCGTTCACGATTCCATATACACTGCGATGGATTTAATGTAACCTTGAGGGCGATATCTTGTATCTCTACGTTTGCGCCCGTGTTTGCCGGTGCAGCGTGCCCACCGAGCCGGCCCCCAGCCGTACCTCCGTTGTGCCCCAGTCGGCGGCCAGCCCCGCCCTTCCAGGAGTTGTCAGCGTCGGCCGCGCCTGCTGGAGCGGGTCCGTCGAGGCGACGCTTCTGCGTAGAGCAATTGATTTAATGCCCGGAAAGAATAATGTCTGAAACACCGATGAACAACGACGCGCCGGCAGTGCCGGGCGTCGCCGTGCCGAACGTGGCGACGCCCGGCGCTGTGGAGCCGACCGTGCGCTTTGCCGATTTCGGCCTGGCACCGGAAATCCTGCGTGCCCTGACGGACCAGGGCTACGTCCATCCGACCCCGATCCAGGCCCAGGCGATTCCGGTCGTGTTGCAGGGCCGCGACGTCATGGGCGCCGCCCAGACCGGCACCGGCAAGACCGCCGGCTTCTCGCTGCCGATCATCCAGCTGCTGCTGGCCCACGCCAACACCAGCATGTCGCCGGCGCGCCATCCGGTGCGCGCGCTGGTGCTCACGCCGACCCGCGAACTGGCGGTGCAGGTGGCCGAGAACGTCAAAGCCTACGCCCAGCACACGCCGCTGCGCTCCACCGTCGTCTTCGGCGGCATGGACATGAAGGGCCAGACCGTCATCCTCAAGGGCGGGGTCGAGATCGTGATCGCGACCCCGGGCCGCCTGCTCGACCACATCGAACAAAAGAATGTCAGCCTGTCCCAGGTGCAGATGCTGGTGATGGACGAAGCCGACCGCATGCTCGACATGGGCTTCCTGCCGGACCTGCAGCGCATCATCAACCTGCTGCCGAAGAAGCGCCAGAACCTGATGTTCTCGGCCACCTTCTCGCCGGAAATCAAAAAGCTGGCGAACAGCTTCCTGCAACAGCCGGTGCTGATCGAGGTGGCGCGCAGCAACGCCACCGCCGAGAAAGTCACGCAAATCGTCTATAAGGTCGACGAAGAGCAGAAGCGCGACGTCGTCGAATTCCTGATCCGCCAGCGTGGCCTCAAGCAGGTGATCGTGTTCTCGAACACCAAGATCGGCGCTTCGCGCCTGTCGCGCCACCTCGAACAGACCGGCATCAAGGCCTCGGCCATCCACGGCGACAAAACCCAGCAGGAACGCATGGCCGCGCTGGAAGCGTTCAAGCAGGGCGACATCGAAGTGCTGGTGGCGACCGACGTCGCCGCGCGCGGCCTCGACATTTCCGACCTGCCGTGCGTGATCAATTTCGATTTGCCGTACAACGCCGAGGACTACGTGCACCGCATCGGCCGCACCGGCCGCGCCGGCGCCTCGGGCGACGCCTTGTCGGTGTATTCGGACAAGGACGAGCGCCTGCTGGCCGACATCGAAAAGCTGATCAAGCAGACCATCACGCGCGGCGAACTGGCCGGCTTCACGCCGCGTGCGCGCGGCCGCGAGTTCGAGCGCGGCGAGCGTCCGCAGCGCGGCGAGCGCGGGGAGCGCAGCGAACGCCCGCCGCGCCGCGGCGCCGAAGGAGACAGCCGTCCCGAGCGCGCGCCGCGCAGCTACGGCGCCGGTCCGCTGCCGCGCCGCGAGAAGGTCGATCCGTGGTTCCTGAAACCCTACGAGCCGGCCAGCGCGCCGCGCCGCGACCTCGCCGCCGACGCCGCCACTGCGCCGGCCAAGCCGAAGCAGAAGCTGGCCGCCTTGCTGGGCGGCCTGCCGAAGCCGCAGCAGTAATCAGCAGCAGTAATCAGCAGCACCAAGCGGCAAGGCAGCCGGGCCGGCGCACACTCAGCGTGATCCTGTTTGCGCCCGGCCGGGCAGGATCGCCCTGACGCGCGACAGCAGCTCTTCCTGGCGGTAGGGTTTGCTGAGGATGTCAAGCCGTTGCGGCCTCGGGGCCGCCGGCAGCTCGTCCATGTAGCCGGTCGTGATCAGGATCGGCGTGCCCGGCAGCCGCTGGCGCACCTGGTCGGCCAGCTGCAGTCCGTTCATCCCGCCCGGCATCAGCACATCCGTGAAGACGAGGTCGATCCCGCCGCCGTTCTCGAGCAGCGCGAGCGCCTGTTCCCCGCTCGGCGCGGACACCACGTCGTAGCCCGCTCCTCCCAGCATGTCTTCCGCCAGTACCCGCACGTCCTCGTTGTCCTCGACGACCAGGATGCGCGGCTTGCCGCTGTCGTCCGCCGCCGCGGCCGGCTGCTGCGCTTGATCCCTGCCCTGGATGTCGTGGCCGCCGTCGGCCGGGAAGATCATGCGCACCGTCGTGCCGCGGCCGGGCGCGCTGTCGATCTCGAGCCGCCCGCGCGACTGCTGCACGAAGCCATGCACCATGGCCAGCCCGAGTCCGGTGCCGGGCCCCTTGGTGGTGAAGAACGGTTCGGTGGCGCGCCGTGCCACGTCCGGCGTCATGCCTTCGCCTTCGTCGGCGACGCAGACGGCGACATAGCCGCCATCGGGCGCCGTTTCCTGGTCGAGGACGACGGTGCTGACCCGGACCCGGCCGCCGCCGGGCATGGCGTCGCGCGCATTGATGACGACGTTCAGCACCGCCATCTCGAGATGGGTCGGGTCGAGCGTGCAGCCGGGCAGGCCGGGTTTCAGGTCGAGCTGCAGTTCGACCCGGTCGCCGAGGGTACGCACCAGCATGTCCGAGAACTCGACCAGCAGCGCATTGAGGTTGACGCGCCGCGGTTCCAGGCGCTGCTTGCGGGCGAAGGTCAGCAACTGCTGGGTCAGCTTGCCGGCTTTCATGGCCGCGCGCTGCGCGCGCCGGATCGGCTCGCCGGCACGGCTGGCCGGGTCGAGCGCCAGCAGCGCCAGTTCCAGGTTGCCGTTGATGACCTGCAACAGGTTGTTGAAGTCATGGGCCATGCCGGCGGTCAGCTGGCCGATCGCCTCCATCTTTTGCGCCTGCATCGACGACTGCTGGGTCAGGCGGCGCTCGGTGATGTCGAGCTGCGAGGCGAAAAAATACAGCAGTTCGCCGTTGTGGTCGAAGATCGGGCCGATGTACAGGCCGTTCCAGAAGGGCGTGCCGTCGGCCTTGTAGTTCAGGATGTCGAGCGCCACCGCGCGCCGTTCGGCCAGCGCCTCGCGGATTTCGCGCACCGTGTCGGGATTCGTGTCCGGCCCCTGCAGGAAGCGGCAGTTGCGGCCGATGACCTGTTCTTCCTTGTACAGCGTGAGGTCGAGGAAGGCATTGTTGACGAAGACGATCGGGTCGTCCTCCTGGCGCGGATCGGTAACGAGCATCGGCATGCGCGTCATTTCGACGGCGGCAAAGAAGATGTTGCCGCGGTCGTCGAGGCCGCCGTGGTCGATATAACCGGCCTGCCAGTGCTTCATGCCGGGATTGCCGAGCGGATTGTAGGCACTACCCTCCAGCTCGCCCTCGGCAGGCACGCCGACGCTCTCGCCGTCGCCTTGCACGTCGAGGGGTCTGCCTGCGCTTTGTTCGGGGGTCGAGCCGGTAGCCATTGCATCTCTCCACTTGCGCGGCCGTGCCGCTGTTCAGGTCTAAGGCATGCTAGCGCCCGTGCGCGGGCGGGACTGTGCGCGGACTCACGCAACGCTGCTTGCCGCGCGCAAGCGGCGATTTCGAACCCAGCATTACGATATAATCAACACCCGTTTGAGCCCTGCAATTCTTTACGGCCGCCTTCGCTTGCCGTCCCTGGCTGCGCATTGGCGCAGCCTTTGCTATTGGAGCATTAAAATTCTTCCTCCGATCGTTGTCGACCTCGATGGCACCCTGATTCATACGGACATGCTCCATGAGTCGGCATTGTGGATGTTGCGGGACCAACCGCTCAACGTCCTGCGCATGCCCGGCTGGTTATTGCAGGGCAAGGCAACGCTGAAGCGGGAGCTGGCCGGCCGCTCCGATTTCAATGCGGCATCGCTTCCCTACAACCAGCACCTGATCGCCTGGCTCGAACAGCAGCGCGCCAACGGCCGCCGGCTGATCCTCTGTACCGCATCGGACCGCGCCATCGCCGACGCCATCGCGGGCCACCTCGGCCTGTTCGACGAAGTCATGGCGAGCGACGGCGCCGTCAACCTGGCCGGCGCCAACAAGGCACAGGCCCTGGAGCACCGTTTCGGCGAAGGCGGCTTCGATTACGTGGGCAACTCGCATGCCGACCTCCAGGTGTGGGCACGGGCGCGCCGCGCCATCGTCGTGAATGCCTCCGGGCGGCTGCTGCGCAAGGCGGGCCAGCACTGCGAAGTCGAGCAGGTCTTTCCCAGGGCGCGCATGGGACTGCGCGCCCTGGCCAAGGTGCTGCGCGTCCACCAGTGGATGAAGAACCTGCTGTTGTTCATTCCCCTGGTGGCCGGCCACCAGTTCGGCAGCATCGATCCGTGGCTGGCGCTGATGCTGGCATTCGTGTCGTTCAGCCTGTGCGCCTCGACCGTGTACATCGCCAACGACCTGCTCGACCTGGAAAGCGATCGCCTCCACCCGCGCAAGCGCGCGCGCCCGTTCGCCTCGGGGCTGGTGCCGGCCTGGATGGGCGTGGTGCTGGCGCCGCTATTGCTCGCAGTAAGCCTGATGCTCGGCGCCTATGTGGGCGGCAATTTCCTTCCATGGTTGCTGTTTTATTTCTTCGTGACCTGCGTGTATTCGTGGTCGCTCAAGCGCCTGATCCTGGTCGACTGCCTGACGCTGGCAATGCTGTATACCTTGCGCATCGTCGCCGGCGCCGCGGCGGCGGGCATCGCGCTGTCGTTCTGGCTGCTGGCGTTTTCCGTGTTCCTGTTCCTCTCGCTTGCCTTCGTGAAGCGGTATGCGGAGCTCCAGGTGCAGGTCCTGGCCGGCAAGCAAAAAGCGCATGGCCGCGGTTACCTGACCTCGGACGCGCCGCTGCTGCAAATGCTCGGCATTACGGCCGGCTATGCCGCCGTCGTGGTGTTGTCGCTCTACCTCAACAGCGATGCGGTGCTGGTGTTGTACCGGATGCCGGAAGTCGTCTGGGGCGCGGTGCCCGTCATCCTGTTCTGGGTCAGCTGGATCTGGATGCAGGCGCACCGCGGCCAGATGCACGACGATCCGCTCGTCTTCGCCGTCAAGGACCGCGCCAGCCTGAGCGCCGGCCTGGTCTTCGGCACCATCCTGGCGCTCGGCGCGGCCGGCTGGTCATGGTAAAGGTCTCGTCCTGGGGACGGCTCGGCAGTCCCGAACACGACCTGCGCGTGTTGACCGACCCGGCCGCGGTCGGACAGCAGCTGCGCGCCGCGGCGCCGGCGCTGGGCCTGGCGCGCGGCCTCGGGCGCAGCTACGGCGACGTCGGCCTGAATCCCGGCGGGGTGCTGTGGCAGGGGACCGGGCTCGACAAGTTTATCGGCTTCGACCCCGCCAGCGGGCGCCTGCTGTGCGAAGCCGGCGTGACGCTGCGCGACATCCAGCAGATGGCGATCCCGCGCGGCTGGATCCTGCCGGTCACGCCCGGCACGCAAATGGTCACCGTCGGCGGCGCCATCGCCAACGATGTGCACGGCAAGAACCACCACGTGGTCGGTTCCTTCGGCGACCACGTGCGCCGCTTGTGGCTGGTGCGCACGGACGGCAGCACCATCGAATGCGGCCCCGGCCTGGCACCCGAATGGTTTGCGGCGACGGTCGGCGGCCTCGGCCTGACCGGTGTCGTCATCCGCGCCGAACTCCAGCTGCGGCCGGTTGCCGGTCCCTGGCTGGATACGGAAACGATTCCGTACGCCAGCCTGGACGAGTTCTTCCAACTTGCCGACGACTCCGAGCGAGAATGGGAATACACGGTGTCGTGGATCGACTGCCTCTCGAAAAGCGGGCGCGGGCTGTTCATGCGCGCCAATGCCGCCGCCGCCGGCGACCGTCCGGTGCCGCGCAAAAAGGCGAAGACGATGCCGCTCACGCCGCCGGTCTCGCTGGTGAACGGCCTGTCGCTGCGCCTGTTCAACAACGCGTACTTCCAGCTGCACAAGCAGCGTGCCGGCCGCGCCCTGGCGCACTACGAAAGTTTCTTTTATCCGCTCGACAACCTGCTCGAGTGGAACCGGATGTATGGCCCGAAGGGGTTTTACCAGTACCAGAGCGTCGTGCCGCGCGCGGTCGGCAAGGATGCCGTGCAGGCGATGCTGGGCGAGATCGCGCGCAGCGGCGACGGCTCCTTCCTGGCGGTGCTCAAGACCTTCGGCGACCGCGCCGCGCCGGGCATGCTCAGCTTCGCGCAGCCCGGGGTCACCCTGGCGCTGGATTTCCCGAACCACGGCGCGCGCACCCACCAGCTGTTCGAGCGGCTCGACGCGGTCGTGCGCGAGGCGGGCGGACGCATCTACATGGCCAAGGATGCACGCATGCCGCGCGCGCTGTTCGAGGCGGGCTATCCGCGGCTGCCGGAATTCCTGCGCTACCGCGACCCGGGCATCAGCTCGGCGCTGTCGCGCAGGCTGATGGGCGCGTGACAGCGCCGGGCGCCGCGGCCGCCCAGCGGCGCTGGCGCACGGCCGCGTCAGGGCCTGGCCCTAGCGCAGGCGCGTGAGCTCGATGGAATCGACGCGCAGCGATTTGCCTTCATGCGCCGTGGTCCGGATTTCGACCGGGGCCATGGCGTGTGCGGGCGCAATGCTGAACCACGCCGACATCCGTGCCGGCAATGCGCGCGTTCCCGTCAGCTGCCCTGCATTGGCGACGACGACCTCGCCCGGGAGCTGGAGCGCCACGTCCCAGGCGCCGACGACCCCGGTTTCGCCCTCGGCGCTCGCATACCTGATCTGGAGCGCATACTCCCCGGCCGGCAAGGGTTCGTAAGGGCCGTAGGTCAAGTGGCCCGACAGGCGCGGGTCGCGCTTTTCCACGCCGCAGGCCGCAGCCGGCTTGCCGATCCCGGAGGGCAGTTCGCAGCCTTTCCAGCGGAACGAGGCGCCCGGCGCCGCAAACCGCGACGGCACCGGCGCCGCCCGGGGTGCGGCGGCCTCGGGCGCGCGCAGCCCTGCGGGCCGGAACAGCAGCACGGTACGGTCGCCGCAGGCCACCGCCCTGGGTAGTTCGCCGCCCAGGGCAGCCAGCCTCTCGCGCGGCAGTTTGAACTGCGCTGCCTCGGCGTCGGCGATGATGGCGAAATCGTAATGGGGGCGGTAAAAGCGCTCCGAGGTAATCCATTCCATCCGGCTGAGGTCGCCCGAGTACTGGGCCAGCGTCAGGCGCTGGCGGCTCAGGCCCTGCAGCAGCTTGGCATCCCAGTACTGGGCGATGCCGTGGCGGGCGCGGGCCGCGGCCAGGGCGCGGTCGACGCAGGCGACCGGTTCCGGGTAGTAGTAACGATCCGTATCGCGCACTTCGCGCACGCGCCACGCCTGGCCGGCCAGCAGCCCCGAGAGCACCAGGCACACGGCCAGGCACAGTGCCGGCGCGGCGCGGGGCGAGCGCGCATCGAGCAGGTGGACGAGCACGAACACCCCGGCCACGAGCGGCAGGGACGCCGCCCCGATCAGGTAACGCGGTACCGGTATCAGGGTCTTTGACAGGAGCATGACGCTGACGGTCGCCAGGCAGGACAGGGTGGCGAACGCCGCCAGCATCAGCAGGGGACGCGGCAGCGTGCCCGGCAGGCCGGGCAGGGGGCGCCGGCGCAGGCAGGCGAGGATGCAGGCCGCGCCAACACCGAGCGACAGCAGCAGCGCGGCGGCCAGCAGCGGACGTCCGCCCAACAGGGTGGCCAGGATATGGCCCAGCTCACCCAGGTTTTCCGGCAGGCGCGAAAGGCTCAGCCGGGCCGGCAAGCGGGTCTGGTGCGTGACCACGAACCGGTACGACAGCATGCCCGCCAGTGCCGGCAGCAACAGCAGGAGCGTGGCGCGCCAGGCGGTGGCGCGTAGCGCGCCGCGTCCGAACAGCAGTGCGGTCGCCAGCAGCGGAATCGTGGTCTGCACCAGGAAGATCGAGTCCGACAGGGTCGTCAGGAAACCGAGTACGGCGATGCTTGCGTCGGTGAGCCTGTTGCGCCCGGCTTGCGGCACGCCCTCCCGGCCCAGCCAGAGCGCGCACAGCAGCAACGCGGCAAGGAAAGCGCCGTAGTGATGCGCGCTGGTAAACAGGCGCACGAAAGGATCGTCGACGGTCAGCCCGAGCCAGACGAACAGGATCGACAGCGTCGCCGCGGCCGGCAGCGCGCCGCGCGCGAGCAACTGGCGTGCGAGGAAATACAGGGCGAGCGCCGCAAGCGCCGTCTGCAGCAGCGCGAACCCGGTGGTCTGCCCGAGCACGCTGTCGCTGGCAAGCCAGGCCAGTCCGTACATCGGCATGTCAGGGAAGAAATAGGGGGCGGGGGTCAGGAACCAGTCGGAGAAGCGGCCGCCGTTCCTGAGCAGGTCGTCGAACAACACCGGCAGGTAGAGCGCATCGGCATGCACGAGATGGGCCTGGACCGGGTGCCCGGCACGCAGGATGAAGAACAAGGCGCCGACTGCGGCAAGCCAGCACGCCAGCGCCGCCATGTCCTGTTTGCGCATAGGCTGCTCAGATGTTCATCTTGTTGAAGACGAAACCAGGGAGGTGCCGGATGATGAGCAT
The DNA here is from genome assembly GCF_042653325.1 of Massilia sp. GCM10023247. NCBI lineage: Bacteria > Pseudomonadati > Pseudomonadota > Betaproteobacteria > Burkholderiales > Oxalobacteraceae > Massilia > Massilia sp. GCM10023247. The sequence goes on along the minus strand of NZ_JBHSIB010000007.1, from coordinate 728,006 downwards.
AATGATGCGCCATTTTCCCGGGACATAGATCACTTCCTGCCCGCGCTCGAGGGCCTTGACGATGTCGCGCGCCACGTCTTCGACCGGCGCCAGCTTGGCGCTGCCCTTCAGGTGCGCGGTCATCGGCGTGTCGGTCGGGCCGGGTTTGATCACGGCGACCTTGACGCCGCTGCCGGCGAAACGGTGGCGCAGGCCCTGCAGGTAGCGGTCGACCAGGCCCTTGGCGGCGCCGTATACGTAGTTCGACTTGCGCCCGCGGTCGCCCGCCACGGAGCCGATCACGGCCAGCGTGCCGCGGTTTTGCGCCGCCATGCGGCGTGCAAAGGCTTCGGCGAACAGGACCGGGGAGAGCGCGTTCACGTCGAGCGCCGCGCGGCATGCGGCCAGGTCCTGCTCGCATGCACCCTGGTCCGGCAGCACGCCGTGGGCGATCAGCACCAGGTCGACGCCGCTGCCCCAGACCGCGCCCACCGTGCGTTCGATCTCGGCCGCATCGAGGAACCCGGAGGTGACGACCTCGACGCCGGACTGCGGCCCGCGTATGCGCAGGTCGGCGGCGACCCGCTCGGCCCGGTCACGGTCGCGGCCGACCAGCACCAGGTCGGCGCCGCTGCCCTGTACCCAGAGGCGCGCGCAATGCTCGGCGATGGCCGAGGTGGCGCCGATGATGACGATGCGTTTTTTGTTGTTCAATTTGGTGTCCATTCTGGCGTGGCCGATCGTCGCCTGCACCGTGGCCGCGCTCAGGCCCGGTCGGTACGGAAGACGTAACGTTTATCGAGATAGTATTTCGTCAGGTAACCGATGAGCAAGCCGATGACGCCGCCGAGATAACGCATCTGTGGCGTATCGAACAGGTGGTCGAAGCCGAGTTCGAAGCCCCAGAAGATTACCGTGGTAGCCAGTCCCATCAGGGTGTAGAGGGCGAAGGTCTTGCTGTCGTGTGCCACGTCGCGCGCGCGGAAACGGAAAATATAACGCTTGTCGAGGACGTATTTGATGACCAGGCCGACACCGGTGCCGATGACGAGCGCGAGCATCACGGCAAACGGACCACTGTAGCCGCGCATCACCAGGACCTGCGTGCCGATGTTGGCGGCAGTGGCGATGAGTGCGAGCAGGGCGTAGACGATCGGTAATCTCAGGGACATGTCGAATTCTTGTTGTCGGTATAACATGCGGCGGCAGATTGTACCTGAGTTGCATCGGGGGTGCTGCCGCCGCAGCCGTGCAAAGCCTTGCGCTAGCGCAGGCGCCTGAGCTCGATGGATTCGACCTGCAGCGACTTGTCCGCGTACGCCACCGTGCGGATTTCGACCAGGTGCATGGCGTGCGCGGCGTCGATGGAGAATTCGGCCGCTACCCGTGCCACCGCAGCACCGGAGCCTTCCAGCGGCCCCTGTGCAAGCACCGTGCTCCCTTGCGGATCCACCACCGCGATATCCCATGTGCCCGGCACATCGGTTGTTGGCTCGGCGCTTGTATATCTGATGTCGACCGAATAATCACCAGCCGGCAAGGCTTCATAGGGGCCGTAGGTCAGGTGGCCGGCCTCGGCCCGATCGCGTTTCTCGACCGCGCAGGCGGCGGTCGGTTTTCCGATCGCGGAGGGCAGTTCGCACCCTTTCCAGCGGAACACGGCACCCGGCGCGGCAAAGCGGAGCGGCGCAGCTAGCGGCGCCGGCTTCGGCAGCAGCCTGGCAACCGGGATGGCCGACGCCAGGCGGCCGAGGGCGCCGGGCTGGAACGTATTCGCGCGAGTATGGATGATGCTCCACGACAGCGAAAACAGGACTACCAGCAGCCAGGTGGTTTTCGCGTGCGGGCGGCCAGGCGCGCCGTCGCCACGCACCAGCACATGGCGCGGCAAAGCGAAGAACAGGCCGCTGACGAAGACGTGGATCCAGCGGCCATAATCGACTGCGACGGCAAACAGGGGCAGCAGCGACAGCAGCGCCAGGATCAGCAGCAGTTCCACGTCGCGTGCGCCGCCGGCGGGCTTGCCGGCGGCCCGGGCGTCGCTCATGCTGCGCAGGAAGACGGCGGAGTAGCCGAGTAGTATCAGCATGGGGATCAGCAGTAACTCCCCGATCTCCGGAACGAACACATACGCCAGCGCGTCCGCCGTCGTGCTGCTGAGGTAGCAGATTGCACCGCCGTTGGTCGCGCAGCTGATGCCGGGTACCAGGGGCGCCAGCGAGCGCAGGATATGCTCGACCGTCGCGGGTGAACCCTTGTTGGCGCTGACGGCGGCGAACGCGAGCAGGGACACGGCCAGGGGCAGGGCCAGCAGCCTGCTCTCGCGCAGCCGCCCGTGACTGGCCAGCTGCAACAGCAACAGCGGCAGGTAGAACAGGAAGGTCTCGTGCACCAGGATGCCGGTGGCCAGCACGAGCGTCAGCAACGCATAGTAAGCCGGCGTGAGGGGCGCCTGCCGTGGCGCTTTCTTCTCCAGCACGAGGCTGTTCGCTGCCAGGACCAGCAGGAACAGCAATTCCTTGCGGCCCGCGCCTCCCGGGTCATATACCTCGAACAGGAACGTAACCGGGGACAGTACGAAAATCCAGCCCGTCAGGCTCAGCCTGCCTGCCAGTTTCCGGATCGTCAGTACCGCAATCGCCCCGTACAGCATCGCGCGCAGGCCGAATACGAGCATCCAGAGCGGGAGATGGGTGGCGCTGGCGACATGCAGGAGCAACTGTCCGGCCAGTCCGCGCCGGACGAACCCGCCTTCGTAGTTGATCAGCCAATCATTGGTGACGAAGGGGGTATAGATCTGGTCCGTCCAGTACAGCGTCCAGATATTGAAGGCGGCGCCGAAGAGCAGGAAGGCCGCCGTGGCGACCGTGCGCATGGTGGTGCTTGTTGTTATGGACTTCATGGCGTAGGAAGGCGGTGGCATGATGTGCGGGCGGCCGGCTGGCAGAAACCTCAGTCGCGTAGCTCGGGTGGGCGAAACGTGAACGCCTTGTGCAACAGGTAAGTGAGCACCGGGCCGCACAGCATTACCAGTCCGAGACCGGCCAGGTAATGCCAGTCCATCGCTTCGGCCAGTCCCGACAGGCAGACCGTCAGGACCAGGCTGGTCAGCGACACCAGGGCAAACTTCCCGTAGCGGGCCCAGGTCGGGCTCTGCTGGAAGGCCAGCCATGAGTTGCTGAAGAAAGAGAAGGTGTTGGCGATCAGGAAGCCGGCAACGTTCGCCGGCACCGGCGTCGCGATGCCGTTTTCCACCAGCGCCACCACGGTCAGCGAATGGAGCAGGGTATTGCAGACCCCGATGGCGCCGAATACCAGCAGCGCCCGGTGGCGGGCGAGGAGCAGCTTAAGGGCGGTCAACGGTATGCTCTTCCCTGACCAGGTACACGGGACGCCGCTTGACCTCGTTATAGATGCGGCCGACATATTCACCCATGACGCCGATGCCGATCAGCTGTACGCCGCCGAGGAACAGCACGGCGACCATCATCGAGGCATAGCCGGGCACGTCCGTGCCGTACACCAGGGTCTTGAGCACGATCAGGGCCGCATACACGAGGGCGGCGGCGGAGACGCAGGCGCCGATATAGCTCCAGATGCGCAGCGGCGCGGTACTGAAGCTGGTAATGCCTTCCAGCGCAAAATTCCACAGCTTCCACAGGTTGAAACTGGACGTGCCCTGCGCGCGTTCGGCGGGACTGTAGAGCACGGTAACGGTGCGGAAACCGACCCAGGCGAACAGGCCTTTCATGAATCGGTGGTTTTCCGGCAGCTGGCGCAGCGCGTCGACGACCCGCTTGTCCATCAGGCGGAAGTCGCCCACGCCAGGCGGCACGTGGACGTTCGAAATAACGTTGTGGAAGCGGTAGAACAGCGTTGCCGCCAGTTTCTGGACCGGCCCGTCGGTCTGGCGGTCGCGCCTGCGTGCCAGGACCACTTCGGCGCCGGCCTCCCATTGCGCCAGCATCTCCAGGATCAGCTCCGGCGGATGCTGCAGGTCCGAGTCGATCGGGATCACGGCGTCGCCGCTTGCCCGGTCCAGCCCGGCGGTGAGCGCCGCCTCCTTGCCGAAATTGCGGGACAGGTCGACCAGGTGCACGTTCGGATACTGTTCGCGCGCCTTCAGCAATTCTTTCCACGTGTCGTCGCGGCTGCCGTCGTTGACCGCGACAATCTCGAAGCGGTATGCCGGCAGCGCCGCGGCCACCTGCTCGACGCGCCTGAAAAACTCCGCCGTACCCAGCGCCTCGTTATAAAAAGGGGCTACCAACGTCACTAATTTCTTCACGATCACAATCCTTTGTTCGGCGGAGGGCTTACTGCCTGCGTTTGCACAGGAATACCGCGCCTTCTTCGACGCACCGGGCCGCCTGCTCTCCGCCCAGCAGCGCCTGGACGCGCGCCAGCTCGGGGAACTCGTTGCGCGCGAAGACGAAGGCGGCGCCTGGTGCGGTGGCGCCGGCGATTTCCTGCCCGTACAGGTCGCACGGCCGGGCGACGCGCGACAAGTAGCCGGTCGTCATGTTCAGCTTGCGCTTCGACGCATACAGCATCGCCGGCAGCAGCGTTTCGTTGGCGGAACCCTTCCCGCAGCGGAATACGGGATAAAAATACAGGGTGGTGGTCTCCTTGCCGAGGAAGGCATCCCACTTCGCTTCGTCCAGCAGGACCGGCTGGGGCTGGTGAACGATGGCCCTGGTGTTCAGGTGCAGCGGCTTGAGGTCCCAGAACTGGAGCAGCACCACTGCGCACAGCAGCAGCGTGGACCAGCCGCGCCGGCCGTAGCGCTGGACCATGATGACGGCGAACACGATGACCGCGTAGCCCGCGGGCCAGAAGAAGCGTCCCGAGACGCGCAGTTGCGACGTGATCGGCACCGTCCACTCGGGCAGGGCCCAGTCGAACAGGCGCGTTTCGCCGATATGCACCGAGTTCGATGGCGCGTACAGCGCCATCAGCGAAATGGCCAGCAACAGGAAGCCGTGGCGCGCCCAGAAGGTCGGCGCATGCCGCTTGCGCAGGTAGAGGGCATAGGCGAACAGCGCGAGCGCGAAGATGCCGAGGTAATTGAAGCCTTCTCCCTGGCCGCCATGGACGGTCGGGTGCGGCCAGACCAGCAAGCGGCCGCCGGCGAACGGCGACAGCAGGTTCATCGAGTAATAGCCGAAGCCCCATTCGCGCGAGCCGGCGCTGGCGCCGAGCGGCAGCATGGTCACGAACAGGCTGGCGCCGAGCACCAGGCCCACGGCGGCGAGGGTCAGCACGGCACGCCCGGCATGCCCCGGCTTGATATGACGAGCGATGTCGGCCAGGAAAATGACCGTCACCATACAGAAGATGTAGATGTTGATGTAGAAGGCGCAGAACAGGAGGCCGATCCAGAATGCGCCGGCCAAGGCTTTCTGGCGCGTACCGCGCAGGTAGACGGCGAAGGCGAACAGCAGCAGCCATTGCGACATCAGGCTCAGGTGGCCCACCCGATGGGTCAGCGCCGGGAAGGCGGCGAGCAGCAGGGTCAGCGCCGCGAGCGCGGTCCACGACCGGACGCGCGCCTCGCGGCAAATCCACCAGCAACCGACGCCCTGCAGGACATAGCACAGTCCGATCCAGATACCGTAGGGGTTCCAGAACTCCACGCCGGGGCCATGATGGAGCAGCTTGAGCAGCACGGCGTAGAGCGGAATAGCGTCGACAAAGGTGACGATCGTGCCTTCCGGATAGTTGAGCGACTCGATCCGCAACAAAGGCCAATGCCAGGGTTCGCGCACGAAGGCGTTAAAGCCGGCCAGGTACTGGCTGATGTCGCCGCCCTGCTGTTGCCAGCTTGCCGCCGTGCCCAGCAGGTAGGCGGGCGAATACATCCAGTAGGCAAAGCCGAAGGCGAGCAGCGCCGCCAGCACCAGCCCGCCCAGGCCGTCCGGCTTGCGGGCGCTGGCAAGCAGGCGCCTGCCGAGGTCGCGCCGCCAGGGCGCGCCGGCAACGGCCGGGTTGGCCGGGCTGGCTTTTTCGGAAATTGGATTCAATGCACTCATTCACGCCTTCCGGCCGGCATCCTGCGGATCAGGCAGGCCGGTAACCACAGGTAACGATGTTGATGGGGGGGACCGGTGCCGGCGACCCGGGAATGGACTCAATCGAAATCGGGAGCCGCCGGGAACCGTTCGCCGTATGGCGCGCCGCGCCCCGTTCTCTTGTTATCAAGTAATTATAGCATCGCAGGCAAGCCGTTTTGAACGCCGGCGCCCGTCTGGCGGGCGCTGCTCGAGGCGCAGTCCGCCCGGCTGCACGGCCTGCGCCCGCCCGCCGCAAGTTCAGCCTGCCTGTTGCGACGCGGGGATTGCCTGCGGCTGGAGCAGCGCCATCAGCCGGCGGACATTTTCCTTCCAGGTAATCCAGGAGACGCTCGACGCCGTGACATGGCCGGCCGCACGGCGCGCCAGCCAGTCGGCGATCGCAGCCGACAGCGATGCGTCGTCGAGGCCGCTGAAATAGCTGGCGCCGTCGCCGGCGACTTCGCGGAATACCGGGATGTCGCGCGCGAGCAGCGGCAGGCCATAGCGGGCGCCTTCGATCAGGGGCAGGCCGAAGCCTTCGCCCTCGCTCGGCGCCAGCAGGCAACTGCTGGCCAGGTAGATCTGCTGCAGCTCATCATCCTCGACGCCGGTCAGCCACAGCAGGCGCCGGCCGAGTTCCGGGTGGCTGCGCAGGCGCTCGACGATGCGCGGAATGGTGCGCCTTTCCGCATCCGGAAGCGGCTTCCAGCCTTCGTTGCCGACGATGACGAGGTTGGTGTCGATCCCCTGGGCCCAGAGCCGATCGAAGGCGTCGATCGCCTGCAGGTGTCCCTTGCGCGGCTCGATGGTGCCGACCATCAGGAAGCTCGGCCTGGCCGCGATCTGTTCCAGGCGCGGGGTGCCCCGGACCGCGGGCGGCACCGGCCCGCCGACGTCGGCGCCATGATGCAGCACGGCGATGCGGGGCTTGTGTTCGATCGGCGCCGTGTGGTCGAGCCATTCGCGCAGCTCGTCGGCGACGGCGCGCGAGATGCCGATGATCTGGTCGGCCTGCCTGGTAATGCAGGTCAGCCAGGCCGCGTGCGTCAGGTCCGTGTTCGACGGGAAGAATTCCGGCCGCAGGATGGGCAGCAGGTCGTGCAGCAGGAAGTGCACTTCGGCGCCGCGCATGCGCCAGTCGGCGAACAGGCCTTCGTTGGCGGCGTCCATCACCGCATGCGGCGAATAATCGGCACTGTAATAAATGTCGCCGGCGCGTACTTCGACCAGGTCGTCGCCGCGCTCGGCCAGCTCCGGAATGCCGAGCAATGCGAACGTGTAGCGGCGCGCGTAACGGCAGCGGGTGACGCCGCCTTCGTGGCACAGGTAGACCGGCTCGATGCGCATGCCGCTGTCGGGCAACTGCAGCAGTTCGAGCAGCTGGGTGCGGACGACGCGCTCGATACCGGTTTTCAAGTCGTTTCGGGCAATGTTCGTGACATCGACCAGCAACTGGCGCGGCGCCAGCGCGTCCGGGGCATGCGCGATGCTGCGTGCGTACTGTTGCAGCATCGTGTCGTCCACCTCCAGTCCGGGAATGTCGAGCAGGCGTGGATACAGGCGCGCGCGCCCGGTTTGCCGGCGCTCGGCAGCGCAGCCGAGCGCGTGTGCGTACTGGGCTGCGCAGCGTTCGGGGCTGTTGCGCACTGCCATCAGCGCGAGCGCGGCCCGTCCCAGGGCTTGCCGGACCCGATCGTCCTTGCGCAGCGCCAGCAGGGCCTGGGTCAACTCGTCCTGGCTGAACAGGTCGGGCAGCATCCAGGCGGCATCGGCCGGGAATTCGGCCATCGAACCGTTCGCGTTGATAATGGTCGGCACGCCGTGGATCATACAGTCGAGCACCGTGGCAGAGCTTTCGCCGCGCGAACTGGTGCGCAACTGCACGGCGAGGTCGGCGGCTTGCAGGTAACGGAAATAATCGTCGTTCGAGATCCAGCCCGAAATCCGGATGCGCTCGCCCGCTCCGGCGGCGCGGATCGCTTCGTTGAGTTGCGCGCCATAGTCGGCGCCATGGTTCTCCCCCACGAAGACGAGCTCGCAGTCGGTGTCGGCCGGGAGTCCGGCCGCGACCCAGGCGTCGAGCAACTCGAGGCAGTGCTTGGTGGGCGCGACGAAGCCGAAGTTACACACCAGGAAGGCGTCCGGCCGGATGCCAAGCGCGGCGCGGGCGGCGGCGCGATCGTGCTCGGCAGGCAGGGCACGCGGCAAGGGAGCCTGGCTCCAGTCGCGGGCCGCTTCCGGGCCATACCATGTACGTGCCAGTTGCCGGGCAAATTCGGAATGCACGATCACGTGCGTGGCGTTCTGCAGGATCCCGAGATTGCTCGGATAGGCCTGCTTGGCCTGCTCCCAGCCTTCCGGCGTCGTGCTCATCTGCAGGGCGTGGTAGCCATGCGAATCGAACAGGGCGCGCGACCAGATGCCCGGCATCGTGCCGTTCATCTCTTCGTAGGCCAGCATGCTGCTCAGGTAGAAATCGTGCAGCACGACCACGCCCGGGTGTGCCGCCAGCAGCGGCACCATGTAGCTGTGGAAGGGGCTGTTGCCGAACTGGTAGATGAGGTGGTCGTAGTCGTCCGCGTGCTCGTACAACCAGGCTGCATTGCGGCAGGGCAGGGCGCTGAGCGCGGGCGGCAGGACGACCGATGCCTGCTCGGTGACGAGGTCGATGTCGAAGGATGGCAGCAGCGTCAGCAGTACGCGGACCGCGTGATCGGCAATGCCGGTCCGTTCCGGAGGAAGCGGCGAGACGAAGGCGATGCGCGGCCTGGTGCCGGGCGCCATCGGCGCGAGGTGCGGGGCGCGCGCGTGGTGCTGCTCGAGGGCGTGCACGGCGCGCCGTGCGGTGTGGTCCCAGCTGAACGCTTGCGCCTGCTTGTGGCCGTGGGCGCGCAAGCGTTCCAGCATGGCCGGATCGCCCAGCACCTGGGCGATTTTGGCGCTGATCGCGGCGGGATCGTGCGGATCGAACAGGGCTTCGTCCCAGCCGATCACTTCCGGCACGCTGGTGGTGTTGGCGCCGATTACCGGTGCGCCGCAGGACATCGCTTCCAGCGCGGGCAGGCCGAAGCCTTCGTGCTTGGACGGGAACACGAACAGGGCGCAGCTACGGTACAGCGCGATCAGGGTTGCATCGCTGACGTAGCCGGTCAGGATCAATTCGTGCGGCTGCAAGCCGCAGCGTTGCGCCTGTTGTTCGAGGACCAGGCGTTCCGAATCGTTGAGCTTGCTGGCGATGAGCAGCTGGTAGCGCGCCCGCAAGGCAGGCGGCAACTGGCTGAAGGCGCTGATCAGGCCATCGAGGTTCTTGCGGCTGTCGCAGCCGCCGGGCGCATACATGAGGAATTCGCCGCGCAGCGAAAATTGCGCGCGCAGCGCCGCCAGTTGCGCGTCGTCGGTCGGCGCCGGAACGAAGCTGCCGTCGACCGCGGTCGAAATCGAGACCACCTTGTCGGCCGGGACTTCCAGCGCGTCGAGTGCCTCCTGGCGCGAATAGTCGGAAATGGCCAGCAGCAGGCCGGCATGCCGCAGCGAATCGATCTTGCCGGCGTAATAGCGGCGTTGCACCTCCGTGCCGAGGTAAGCGGCCGGATTGAGCAGCGGGATCAGGTCGTACAGGATGACGGCCGTGTTGGCGCTGGGCATGAAGCGGCCGAGCGACACCACGCTGTTGTCGACCAGGCCTTCGAACAGGCTGGTGACGAGGACGGCGTCGGGCTGGAGCTGGGCGATGAAATATTCGCGCAACAATTCGTTGGCGCGGGTGCGCGCGCTGTTGCCCGGGTCGATCTCGGCCGATGGGGTGACGATGTCGAAGACCCGGATGCGTTCTCGCGGGACCAGGCCCGCGAACGCGCTGCGGATGTCGCCGATGGCCGCGCCGAGCGCGCCGTTGAGGACCAGCCAGACTTCATGCTCGCCGGCGTTGCGCGCAATGCCCAGGGCCAGCGCCAGCGAATACCTGCCGATGCCGCGGAACCGGCTCTCGGACTGGGCGCCCTGCAGATCTATGACTATTCGCATCGGTCCTTCCTGGCCTCGTGTGCTTGTTTCAGTTCGCGATAAATGCGTGCGGCGCGCGGCGCCAGCGCGATCTCGGTGGCCGGCGGCGCCGCCGGCGGCGCTGGTTCCGGTTGCGCCGGTTGCGCCGGTATCGGCGCCATCAGGCTGCGGGCCAGGTTTACCCTGCGCATCAGCGATTCGGACACGCGCCGGGCGACGGCCGCCGAGCCGCTGTTACCCTGGGCCTGGGCCTCGCGCGCGATCTCGCGCAACACGCGTGCCCGGATCCCGAACCAGCGTAGCGGCGCGGTGATGCGCCAGGAACGGCTTTGCAGGAGATCGGCGATGCGCTGCGCCTGCTCGACGACGAGCTGTTCCGAGCGTGCCTGGCGCGCCTCGATGTCGGCGCGCCAATGCTCGAGCTTGAATTGCTGCAGCTGCTCCGCCTCGCGCTCGAGCCGGCAGAGACGCGCGTCGACGCCCCCGCGCAGCTCGGACTCGAGCTGGCCGAGGCGCGCCATGGCGCCGTCCAGGGCCCGGGTTGCCGCGCCGAGTTCGCCGTCGAGCCGGGTAGCGAGCTGCACTGCGGCCTGGCTCGCCTGGCTGGCCAGCTGGTGTTCGGCGGCCGTCGAGGCGCGGTCGGCGGAAATGCGATCCGCGAGGCCGCCCAGGGCGCGGTGGATTTCGGCATGGCGCGCCGCTGCCTGGCTTTCATAGCGCAGCGCCAGCGCTTTCATGGTGATGCCGTAATCGGCGGCGAACAAGGCGTCGAAGCCCGCCAGCACCTCGGCGCCGGCGTTTTTCTGTGCCAGCACGCTGTAGTCCGGGCTGGGCCCTTCCAGCACCGACAGCAGGTTCAGCGGCAGGTCTTCGTGCAGCCGCGCGTCTTCCTGCAGGCGCAGGATCGCATGCCGCGCGAAGCCGCCATGTTCGGCCGCAAAGGCCAGCAGGTTCGGCGGAATCGGGCGCAGGTGCGACGGATCGGTATAGAAGTCGCAGCTGCCGACGACCATGTTTTCCGGGTTGGGCGTCTCCATGATCAGCAGGCCGCCCGGCAGCAGGACCCGCAAGGCCTCGCTTACCAGGCTGCGCACCATGTCGAACGGGATGTGTTCGACCAGGTGGAAGGCCGAGACCACCGCCACGCTGGCGTCGGGCAGGGCCGCCAGCGCAGCCAGCGCGTCCTGCTCGGCCACGTCGAGCCCGCGCTCGACGCAGGCGGCGAGCATGCCCGCGTCGAGGTCGACGCCGCGTCCGGCAAAACCCTGTTCGCCCAGCACTTCGAGCCACTCGCCGCGCCCGCAGCCGAGATCGAGGGCGCCGGCGCCGGGGTAGCGCGCATGCAGCGCCTGGAGGAAGGGTCGGTAGGCGTACAGCCGCTGCTTGATCAGGTCGCGCGACCCGCGATAGCGGTCTTCGAAGGCACGGTAAAACTGGTTCGTCATCGCTTGATGTCCACTTGGGGTTCGAGCCAGCTCGAACCCACGAATTCACGCCGGTTAACGTTGACGACCATGAACAGGAGGGCCAGGTCGCGCCACTCGTAATTGTCGGACAGGTGCGTCTCGTTGCTGGTCAGGGCGGTGGTGACGGAATAGCTGCCCGGTCCCAGGTTGAGGGGGAAGCGGAAGCAGAATTCGACCTCTTCGCCGGCGCCGATGTTGTCGAGGGCGCACTGCATGTGGTGCGTATTGGTGCCGTACATCGCCTGCCCGAGGCGGTCCTTGATCATGTAGCCCAGCACCAGGCGCGGGATCGACGCCGTCGCCTTGACCTTGATGCGCAGGGTCGCCGGGGTGCCGACGTTGGTCATCTCGACCGGCTCGCCCTTTTCGTTTTCCAGCGTGATGCTGGTGACGGTCGCTTCGCCGGTGCCGGAGATGGTCTGGGTGCGTCCTTCGCCGGTCACGTTCTGCTCGACCGTCTCGTTGCCGCGCTCGGCCAGCAGGGCATTGTAGTAATCCATCACGTGTTCGGGCGAGCCTTGCCGCGCCAGGCGGCCGCGGTCGAGCAGGATCGCGTGGTCGCAGATCGACTGCATGGCCGTGCGGTCGTGGCTGACGATGAGCAGGGTGGTGCCGTGCTTGCGGAACTCGCGGATGCGCTCGAAGCTCTTGTGCTGGAAGTAGGCGTCGCCGACCGACAGGGCTTCGTCGACGATGAGCACGTCGGGGCGGCGCGCGGTGGCCACGCTGAACGCGAGGCGCATCTGCATGCCCGACGAATAGACCCGCACCGGCTGGTCGATGTATTCGCCGATGTCGGCGAAGGCTTCGATCTCGGGCATCAGCGCGCTGATGTCGTCGACGCTCAGGCCCAGCAACTGGCCTGCCATGTAGGCGTTCTGGCGGCCGGTGAAGTCGGGATGGAAGCCCATGCCCAGTTCCAGCAGCGCCGCCACGCGGCCGGTGATGGTCACGCTGCCGGTGGTCGGCTGGGTGGTGCCGGTGATGAGTTTCAGGAGCGTGCTCTTGCCGGCGCCGTTGATGCCGATGATGCCGACCGCTTCGCCCGGCGCGACCTGGAAGCTGATGTCCTGCAGGACCCATTTCAGGCGATGGCGCGGACCGCGGAAGGGCAGCACCCATTCCCCCAGCCTGCCCCAGCGCGTGGCGTACTGCTTGTACGCCTTACCGAGATTCTTGACGCTGATCGTACCCATTACAGTTCATCCACCATTTCGCCGGAGCGCTTGCGGAACAATTTCATGCCGAGCACGCAGCAGCCCAGCGCGAGCAGGGTCACCGGAAGCAGGGAATACCAGTCGGGCACGGTGCCATGCAGCATGATGCCCTGGTAGGCCGCCACGATGCCTGTCATCGGATTCAGGGCCACCAGGTCGCGCACCGCGGCCGGCAGGGTCGTGACCGGGTACACGACCGGCGTGAACCAGAACCAGAACTGCAGCAGGATCGTGAAGAACTGGCCGACGTCGCGGAAGAAGACGTTGAGCACGCCGAGCATCATCCCCAGCCCGATCGAGAACATGATCTGCACCAGCAGCACCGGGAACATCGCCAGGTAGGCCCAGCCCGGGAACGAATCGGAGATCACGAGGAAGGCCGTGAACAAGCCGAAGATGATCGAGAAGTTGACCAGCGCATTCAGCACCACGATGATCGGCAGGCAGATACGCGGAAACTGCAGCTTCTTGATCAGATTGGCATTCTCGAGGAATACCGACTGGCCGCGGCCCGTGATCTCGGCGAACAGGCCCCAGGGGAGCAGGCCGGCACACAGGAAAATGCTGTACGCATAAGTCGAATCGCTGCCCTGCAGCCGATTGCCCATGACTTGCGAAAAGATCGTCGTGTAGACGACGATCATCGCCAATGGATTGAAAATGGTCCACGCAGCGCCCAGCAGGGAGTTGCGGTACTTGGTCTGGAATTCACGCTTGACGCTGCCGGCGATAAAGCCGCGGTAACGCCAGATCGTCCCGAGCATGGGAAACGAGATCATGTTGCCGGCCCTTCGTTTTCCTGTGCCGCGCGCCAGAAGGAGACGCGCTGTCCCGTTGCGTTGCTCATGTTTATAGAAATTCAAAAAGCTCGATGGTGGTCGGCATGGCGAAAAAACACCACGAAAAAACGGGGTTTATTCGCCTTCGGTGCTGCCGCGAAAACCTGCGATTATAACATCGACAATTGCGATAACTCGTCCGGCAGGCGCCAGGCGAACGCGCCCCGCAGGCTGCGCTCAGGCCGTTTGCCGGTCCAGCGCCGCTGCCTTGTCGAGGATGGCCGCGGGCTGGTGCGCCAGGCCGGCGGCCGGCGGCGCGGGCATGACCTGGAGGGCAACGCCGCGCGCCCGCCAGGACGGCGGGAACGATGCCGCGCCCGCCTCGGACAGTGCCAGGAACACGTCGCCCGCCGCGGCGTCGGCAACCGCGTCCTCGATCAGCAGGTCGGCGCGATCGAGCAGGTCGAGCGTCCAGCGGCGCGCGTAGCGGTAGCGCGCGCCGTCGTACCGGACCGGTTCCACGCGCCAGCCGGCGCCGGCCTGCTCGATCAGGCCGCGCACCAGGGCGCCATCGGCATGGCCGGACCCGTTCGCGGGCGGGGTGACGTCCACCAGCAACTGGCGCACGCCGCCGCGCGGCCGGTTCGCCGCGATCGCGGCCGCAGCCTGCATCAGGTCCGATGGCGAGGCGTCGGCAGCGGTCGCGGCGAGCGCCCCGATCAGGCGGCGCTCGCCGGTCAGGGCGCTGTCGCGCACCAGGGTTTCGATCGCGTCCCGGCAGAGGGCGCCGACCGGCTCGGGCCGGTGCGCCGCCATATGGGCGCCGGCCGCTTCGGCCAGCCGTGCGCGCAGGGCGGCGTCGCCGAGCAGCCGTTCGAGCGACGCGCGCAGCGCCGCCTGGCTGAACCGGTCTTCCAGGCGCAGGCAAGCGTCCGGCGGCACCTCGGCGGCCGAGCCATGGGCATTGACGATGGTCGGCAGCTGCGCCGCCAGGCAATCGAGCACGCCGGCCGAGGTTTCGCCGCGCGAGCCGGTGCGCAACTGGACCGCGGCGTCGGCGGCTGCCAGGTAGCGGCGGTACTGCGCATCCTCGACATAGCCGGTGATGCGGATGCGCGGATGGGCGCCGATGCGCTCGCGCAGGCCGAGCTCGAACTGGTCCTTCGCGCCTTCGCCCACGAACACCAGGTGGCAGCGCGGGTCGCGGCCCAGGGCGCTGTCGAGCCAGGCCTCGACCAGGCGCTCGTTGCACTTGGTCGCCGACAGCATGCCGAACGAGCAGACCAGGAAATCGTCCCCGGCCACGCCGAGCGCAGCGCGCGCGCCCGCCCGGTCGGCGGCGGCGGAGACGGTGCGCAGCAGCGGCAGCACCTGCCAGGCGTCGGCGCAGCGATCGCCATACCAGTGCCTGGCCAGGTCGCGCGCATGTTCGGAATGGACGATCACGCCGACAGCGCGGTCGAGCACGGCCTTGTTGGACGGATGGCCCATCACCGACCCGGTGCGTCCGCTGCGTTTTTCGTCGACCAGCGCCGGATAGCCGTGCGCCAGGTACAGCATGCGGCAGTAATGGTTCGGCAGCGCATGGCCGCCCTCGGTGAAGCTCAGCACCCCACTGAGGAAAAAGTCGTGCAGCACCACCACGCCCGGGTGGCGTTCGAGCAGGTCGAACATGTGCGTGTGGAATTCCGAGTTGCCGAACTGGTAGACGATGCGGTCGAATTCGTGCGCGTGGGCGTCGAACCATTCCACCGTGCGCTGGGGCAGGTCGGCGCCGGTCCAGGGCTGCTGCGCGCGGCCGGGCGCGAGCACGATCTCGATGTCGTAGTACTTCGCCAGCTCCGGCAGCAGGTCGGCACTGTAGGCGGCGATGCCCGAGCGTTCCGGCGGCAGCGGCGACACGAAGGCCAGCCGCGGGCGCGCTGCCGGGGCGGCGGCCGGCGCGCTCTTGCCGGCGGCGCTGCGCTGGCGATGGAGTTCCTCGAATGCCGCGATGGCGGTCTTGGCGCTCGCGTCCCACGAGAAGCGCGTGGCCTGGCGCAGGCCATGGGCGCGCAGGTCGGCCAGGCGCGCGGGGTCGCCCAGCGTCGCCGCGATGGCGCTGCTGATGGCGCCGGCGCTGGTCGGGTCGAACAAGGCGTCCGCGCGCCCGATCACCTCGGGAATGCTGCTGCTGTCCGCGCCGATCACCGGCGCGCCGCAGGCCATCGCTTCGAGCGCCGGCAGGCCGAAGCCCTCGTGCAGGGACGGGAAGACGAACAGCGAAGTGCAGTTATACAGCGATACCAGGTCGTCGTCGGGAACGAAGCCGGTCAGCACCAGGTCGTCGGGCGCCAGTTTCAGGGCCGCCGCCAGGCGCGTCAGGCGGGTGCGGTCGGCCTCGTGGATGCTGCAGACCACGGCGAGCTGGTAGCGGCGCCGCATCGCGGCGGGAAGCAGCATGTAGGCTTCGATCAGGCCTTCGATGTTCTTGCGCGGATCGACCCCGCCCGTGTACATGATGTACTCGCGCTGCAGGCCGTAGCGCGCCAGCAGCTCCGCCCTGGCCGCGGGAGACAGTTCGCGCGGACGGAAGATGTCGTCGACCGCCGAGGAAATGTTGACCACGCGCCGCGGGTCCAGCCCGAGCACGCCGATGGCCTCCTCGCGCGCGCTGCCCGAGATCGCCAGCAGCAGTTCGGCGTTCTTCAGGCTGTCGAGCTTGCGGTGGTACCAGCGCGCGACGTTGGGATCGCTCAGGTAGCGTTCCTTGCGCAGCAGGGGGATCAGGTCGTAGAGCGTGACGGCGGTATCGAAGCCGCCTTCGCCGTGCAGCACCGAGGTCACCGAATCGTCGCTCAGGCCTTCGAACAGGCTGGCCACGTGCACCACGTCAGGGCGCAGGCTGGCCAGGTAACGCTCGCGGATGCGCTCGCCGGCCGCGATACGCCAGGCATTGGCCGGGTCGGCTTCGGCGGCCGGTGCCGGCGTCGCGTAGGTGGTGATGTGCGACTGCGGCACCAGGCCGTCGAATGCTTTCCTGAGCGCGGCCGCGCTGTCGGCAAAGCCCTCGTTGAGGACGATGCGCAAGTCGTGCCCGGCGCTGTTGCGGGCCATGGCAAGGGCCAGCGCGATCGAGTAGCGGCCGATGCCGCGGTGCATGCTGGATGCCTGGCAGGCTTGCAGGTCAAGGATAAGGCGCATCGGAACGAGACTATGGTTGACAGGAACGGGCGGCGGCGCGCTGCAGGTCGCGCAGGACCTGGCGCGCGCCGTCGGTGAGGTCGGCCTCGTCCGTCATGACCGGCGGCAGGCTCTGCCAATTGGCGCGGCGCGAGCGCGCCAGCGCCGCGCGCACCCGTCCCGCGAGTCCCGGGAAACGAAAAATCTGGCGCCGCAGGAAGGCGTCCAGGTGCGGGCGCGCGATGATGAAACCCACGGTGCGCAGGGCCAGGGACCTGGCGGCGCGGCGCGCGATGCTGCGTGGTCCGCCACGCAGCTTCGATCGCAAACCGCCGGCATTCCCGGGCGCCGTCATGCTGCCGGCTGGTCCGCGCAATGCGGGCACGACACCCCGTACACGTACTGCGGCGAGAGCTGCTCGCGCGGGGTGACGACGGCGCGGCAGGCGAAGCACTGGGTGGTGACGGTCGGCTCGAGCTTGGGGTTGAGCGCGGTGCGGTAGTCGAACACGAAGCAGTCGCCCGTGTAATGGGCGCCGCCGACGTCCTCGAAATACTTCAGGATGCCGCCCTCCAGCTGGTAGACGTTGTCGTAGCCGATGTTCTGCATGTGGATCGCCGCCTTTTCGCAGCGGATGCCGCCGGTGCAGAAGGTCACCACGGTCTTGCCGGCGAAGTCGTCCTTGTGGGCGGCGATCACTTCCGGGAACTCGGTGAACTTGGCGATCCGGTAGTCGACCGTGTTGTCGAAGGTGCCGACGTCGACCTCGAAATCGTTGCGCGTGTCGACCATCACGACCGGCTTGCCGGCGTCGTCATGGCCCTGGTCGAGCCAGCGCTTGAGCGTGGCCGGGGCGACCGACGGCGCGCGGCCCAGTTCCGGCTTGATCAAGGGCATGCGCATGGTGATGATTTCGCTCTTGATCTTCACCAGCATGCGCTTGTGCGACTGCTCTTCCGAATAGCTGTACTTGACCTCGATGTCGGCGAAGCGCGGGTCGCTGCGCAGCCAGTCCAGATAGCGCTCGATGTCCGCTGGCAGGCCCGACAGGAACATATTGATGCCTTCGGGCGTGAGCAGGATCGTGCCTTTCAGGCTCAGATCCGCGCACAGCGCCTGGAAACGCGGGCGCATCTCCTCGGTATTGTCGAAGGTGACGAACTTGTAGGCGGCGATGTTGACGTAGCGTCCGCTGTCCGCCTGGGTGCCGGCGGCGACGGGTGCGTCCGCCTCGTGATGGATGGTGGTTTGCATGATTGCCAAGTAGCTCAATTCTGGTCAACCGCTATTATAAGCCGTCGGGCTCGCGCCGGATCGCCCTGGCCGGCCCGGCGCCGCCTGTGGCCGTCTAGCGGTCCCCAAACTGTTGTGCGATCGCCTCCGAGGCGCAGACCACCGCGTCGGCGCTCGCGGCCGCGCGCAGGGCCGCGCCCGCGAGGGGAGCGCGCACCCGCAGCTTGAGCGCCACGCCGCGCGCGCGCCAGGCGGCGAACAGGCCGGCTTCAAACGCCTGGGCGACGGCCGGCGACGCCGCCTGCGCGTACCAGGTGTCGCCCGCATGGAGGTCGACCACGGGTTCGGCCTGGGGCGCCCAGCCCAGGCCCAGCAGGCGCCCGGCCGCGTTGCGCGCCTGGCGCAGGCAGGGCGCCGCGCCGCTGGTGTCGAGCCACACCGGTTCGATCCGCAGGCCGGGGCGCTCCTGCGCCAGCAGGCCGAGCAGTTCGGCGGCGAGCGCCTGGTCCGCCATGGCCCGGGTGTCGAGGTCGACCAGCAGCCGGCGCCGCGTACCCGTTTCGGCTTGCGCCAGGCTGGCGGCCAGGCGCCGCAGGCCGTCTTCGTCACCCGGATCGAGCTGCGCCAGCGCCGCGCGCCAGGCGGCGTGCCGGGCCTGGGTGGCGGCGCGGGCGCGCGCCAGGGTGTCGAGATACAGCCCGGCGCAGCGGGCCGGACGGAAACGGGCGTCGAGCAGCGCGACCGCGCCCTGGCCGAGCGCCTGGCGCCGTGCCGGATCGCGGCGCAGGGTTTCCAGTGCCGCGCCCAGCTCGCCGGTCTCGAAGGCGTCGGGCAGGCGCCACACCGCACTTGGGGGGAACTCGGCCATCGAGCCGTTGGCGTTGACGATGGTGGCCAGGCCGTAGTTCATGCAGTCGAGCACGGCACCGGAACTTTCGCCATGCGCATTCGTGCGCAGTTGCACGCCGACGTCGGCAGCCTGGAGGTACTGGCGGTAGACCGCGTCCTCGGTCCAGCCGGCGATGCGGATGTTCGCCGCCGGCCCGGCGCCGCGAATCAAGGCCTCGACCTCGACGCCGTAGGGGCTGTCGTGGTTCGCGCCCACCAGCACCAGCATGCAGGCGGGATCCCGGTGCAGGGCAGACCCGATCCAGGCCCGCAGCAGCTCCCGGGTCAGCTTGTTGGGCGCGACGAAGCCGAAGCTGCAGACCAGGAAGCAATCGGCCGGAATGCCGAGCGCGGCACGCGCGCCGGCGCGGTCGAGCGCGGCCGGCGGGGTGCGCGGGTGCGGGATGACGTCGATGGCGCCGGCCGCCGCCGGGCCGTACCAGTCGCTGGCCAGCTGGCGCGCGTGGAGCGAGTGGACGATGGTGCGGGTCGCGCCTTCGAGCACCCCAAGACTGCAGGGCCAGCGCTTGTGGTCCTGTCCCTGGGTCGAGGGCCTGGCGGCGGCCGCGACGGCGCCGTAGCCGTGCGCATGCAGCAGCGCCTCGCCCCAGGCGCCCGGATCGGCGCCGCTCATCTGGGCCTGGACCAGCACATTGCCGAGAAAAAAGTCGTGCAGCACGGCCACGCCGGGATGCCGCGCCAGCAGCGCGAACATGTGGCTGTGGAAGGGACTGTTGCCGAACTGGTAGAGCACCTGGTCGTAGCCTGCGCCGTGCTCGAGGAACCAGGCGGCCTGGCGCAGCGGCAGGTGGCCGAGCGCGGGCGGCAGGACCACCTCCGGCTGGGACACGACGAGTTCGATATCGAAGTGGCTCGACAGTTCCGCCAGCAGCTCGACGGCATAGGTGGCCACGCCGGTGCGCTCCGGCGGCAGCGGGGACACGAAGGCCAGGCGCGGACGGGGGCCCGGCGCGCCGGCGCCGGCGCCGGCGCCCTGCAGGGTGCGCAGCGTGCGCAGGATCGCGTTCGCGCGCGGCGACAGCTCCGGGTCCTCGCCGGCGCGCGGGCCCGGCCCGGCGCCCGGAACGGCGCCGCCGGAGGCCATCATCATGCGGTAGACGCGCGCATACAGGCCGGGGGAGCGCTTGAGGATGCGCAGCGCCAGCTGGCGCACTTGCGGCCGGCGCAGCACGGCGCGGGCGGCGAACAGCAGCGGCGCCCCGAGCCGGCGCAGCGGGCGCGCGCCGGCTGCGGGCGGGAGCGGGGCAGCGGGCGCGGCGGGCGGCACGACGGCGACGGCGCCGGGTTGCGCCGGCGCCAGCAACTGGTCGAGCAGGGCCGCGCCGTGGGCGGGCGGCGGGGTCGTCAAGGCTGGCACCTGGAAAGGCGAGAATAGGTCATCGTCGGAACCGGACATGGGGCAAATGCGGGGCCGGAGCAGCCGGCGCGAAATGGCCACTATTATAAGATGAGGTACGCAGGCGCGGCCGCGAGCATGCAGTTCCGCGTCTGTTGTCTTGTTGCAACTGCATGTCCGGGCGGCGCCGCCGGATGTCCGGGGGACGGTTGCCGGGTTAAAATACGGTATGACTTCCCCGACCTTCACCCACCTGCGCGTCCACTCCGAATACTCGATCGTGGACGGGCTGGTCCGCATCGACGACCTGGTCGGCGCCGCCGCCAAGGACAAGCAACCGGCACTCGCCGTCACCGACCTGGCGAACATGTTCTGCATGGTGCGCTTCTACAAGGCGGCGCGCGGCAAGGGGATCAAGCCGATCGTCGGGGTCGACGCCTGGATCACCAACGACGACAACCGCGACAAGCCGTCGCGTCTGCTCATTCTCGCGAAGAACCGCACCGGCTACCTGCAGCTGTGCGACCTGCTCTCGCGCGCCTGGCTCACCAACCAGCACAAGGGCCGCGCCGAAATCCGCGTCGAATGGCTCGAAGCCCTGGCGACGTCCGTCTCGACGCTCGAGCCGGACGTGCCCCAGGCGAATGCGCTGATCGTGCTCTCGGGCGCCTGCTTCGGCGACGTCGGCCAGGCCATCGACAACGGCGACATCGCGCGCGCCGAAAAGGCGGCCGAGCGCTGGGCGCGCATCTTCCCGGGCCACTTCTATATCGAGATCCAGCGCGCCGGCGCGGCGAACCAGGAAGCGGCGGTGCGCCATTCGGTGGCGCTGGCCGGCCGCCTGAACCTGCCGGTGGTGGCCACGCACCCGGTGCAGTTCATCCGCAAGGAAGAATTCATTGCCCACGAAGCGCGCACCTGCATCGCCGAAGGCGAGATGCTGGCCAACGCCAAGCGCGTGCGCCGCTTCAACGAAGAGATGTGCTTCAAGTCGCAGGACGAAATGGCGGCGCTGTTCGCCGACCTGCCGGGCGCGCTCGCCAATTCGGTCGAGATCGCCAAGCGCTGCAACGTCGTGCTCACCCTCGGTAAACCCCAGCTGCCGGACTTCCCGACGCCGCCGGGCATGACCATCGACGACTTCCTGGTCGCCGAAACGAAGAAGGGCCTGGAAGAGCGCCTGCTGCAGCTGTTCCCGGACCCGGCCAAGCGCGAGGCGGAGCGTCCGCGCTACGAGGCGCGCCTGCAGTTCGAGAACGAAACCATCATCAAGATGAAGTTCCCGGGCTACTTCCTGATCGTTGCCGAGTTCATCCAGTGGGGCAAGACCAACGGCGTGCCGATCGGCCCTGGCCGCGGTTCGGGCGCGGGTTCGCTGGTGGCGTATGCGCTCAAGATCACCGACCTGGATCCCTTGAAATACAACCTGCTGTTCGAGCGTTTCCTGAACCCGGAACGGGTCTCGATGCCCGACTTCGATATCGACTTCTGCCAGGAAAAGCGGGAACTGGTGATCCAGCACGTGAAGGACCTGTACGGCCGCGACGCGGTGTCGCAGATCGCCACCTTCGGTACCATGGCGGCCAAGGGCGCGATCCGCGACGTCGGCCGCGTGCTCGACTTCGGCTACAACTTCTGCGACGGCGTCTCCAAGCTGATCCCGTTCAAGCCGGGCAAACCGGTGTCGATTGCCGAAGCCATCGAAGAAGAACCGCTGCTCAAGGAACGCCAGGAGAACGAGGAAGAGGTCAAGCAGCTGCTGGCGCTGGCGCAGCAGGTCGAAGGCATCACCCGCAACATCGGCATGCACGCCGGCGGCGTCCTGATCGCTCCCGGCAAGCTCACCGACTTCTGCCCGCTGTACACCCAGGGTGGTGACGCCGGCGTGGTCTCGCAGTACGACAAGGACGACGTGGAGGCCGTCGGCCTCGTCAAATTCGACTTTTTGGGCCTGACCACGCTGACCATCCTCGACCGCGCGGTGAACTATATCCGCGCGCTCGATCCGGCCGACGCCGACTTCAACCTGGAGGCGCTGCCGCTGAACGACCGGCCGTCCTATAAACTGCTGTCGGACGCGAAGACCGTCGCGATCTTCCAGCTGGAGTCGCGCGGCATGCAGGGCATGCTCAAGGATGCGCGCCCCGACCGCTTCGAGGACATCATCGCGCTGGTCGCTCTGTACCGCCCGGGCCCGATGGACCTGATTCCCGACTTCTGCAAGCGCAAGCACGGCGAGAAGTTCGACTATCCGGACCCGCGCACCGAGTCCATCCTGTCCGAGACCTACGGCATCATGGTCTACCAGGAGCAGGTCATGCAGATGGCGCAGATCGTCGGCGGCTACTCGCTGGGCGGCGCCGACATGCTGCGCCGCGCGATGGGCAAGAAGAAGGCCGAAGAGATGGCCGAGCACCGCGAGATCTTCCGCGCGGGCGCGGCCAAGGACGGCCTGTCGACCGAGAAGGCCGACGAGATCTTCGACCTGATGGAGAAGTTCGCGGGCTACGGTTTCAATAAATCGCACGCCGCGGCGTATGCGCTGCTGTCCTACCACACGGCCTACCTGAAGGTGCACCATACGGCCGCCTTCATGGCAGCCAACATGTCGCTGGCGATGGAAGACACCGACAAGATCAAGATCCTGGTCGAGGACGCGATCGATGTCTGCAAGCTGACGCTGCTGCCGCCGGACGTCAACGAATCGCACTACCGCTTCACGCCGGAAGGCGAGCCGCGCTCGGTGACGGGCAAGCAGGTCAGCAACATCCGCTATGGCCTGGGCGGCGTCAAGGGCGCGGGACAGGGCGCGATCGAGGCGATCATCGCCGCGCGTACCGAGGGCGGCAAGTTCAAGGACCTGTTCGACTTCTGCAAGCGGGTCGACCGCAAGCAGATCAACCGCCGCACGATCGAGTCGCTGATCCGCGCCGGCGCCATGGACGCCTTCGGGGTCGACCGCGCCGTGCTGCTGGCATCGGTCGCCTTTGCCATGGAAGCGGCAGGGCAGGCGGCAGCGGCGGCCAACCAGGTCAGCCTGTTCGGCGGCGACGATTCCGACCTGGTGGCGCCGCCCGAATACGTCAAGGCGACGCCCTGGACCGACCGCCAGAAGCTGGCCGAGGAAAAGATCGCGCTCGGCTATTACCTGTCGGGCCACATGTTCGACTCCTACGCGCAGGAAGTGCGGCGCTTCTCGAAAACCAAGCTGAAGGACCTGGAACCCTCGCGCGACCCGCGCATGCTGTCCGGGGTGATTACCGGCGTGCGTACCCAGATGACCCAGCGCGGCAAGATCCTGATCGTGTCGCTCGACGACAAGACCGGGGTGGTCGAGGTCACGGTCTACAACGAAGTGTTCGAGGCCAACAAGAACATCTTCAAGGAAGACGAATTCCTGATGGTGGTGGGGAAAGTGTCGGAAGACCGCTTCAACGGCGGCCTGCGCATCACGGCCGAAAAAGTCTTCGACATCGCCGCCTCGCGCATCCACTACGGCCACAAGCTCGAGATGGATCTCGAGTGCACGGTCAGCCCGGCAAAAATCGCCGAAGTGCTGGCGCCTTACCGCAACCCGGACGGCCTGCCGGTCAGCCTGCGCATCAAGCCGCAAGGCGTCGAGTGCACGCTGCAGCTGGGCGACGACTGGCGCGTGGCGCCGTCCGACGCGCTCAAGCACGCGCTGGAACTGACGCTGGGGGCGAAGGACGTGGCGGTCGAGTATTAATCGTAGGGTGGGCGGCTCCACCCGGGTCTGCGCTGACCTGCAATGCTGGCGCCGCCCACGCGTTCAACCATCCCGTGAAACCTCGCGACTGGCCATCTGCCGGTAAACGCGCGGAGTCAGCCCTGCATCGCATCCGAGGGCAGCACCAATACGCCCCGCGCCCGCGGCACCTCGGCGAGCAGGGCGCGCGCCACATCGCGCGCCTCGATCGGCCGGTAGCGCGCCGGAATCAGCGGCCGCAGCACGCCCGCCAGCAGCGACCCCATGTGTTCTCCCGTGCGCGCCGGCTGCCCGAGCGCGCCGCGGTCGCCCAGCAGCAGGGAGGGCCGCGCAATCACCAGCGCCTCGAAGCCGAGCCCTTTCACCGCCTCCTCGAGTTCGCCCTTGACCCGGTTGTAAAACACGCGCGCCTGCGCATCCGCGCCCATCGCGCTGACCAGGCCGAGGCGGCGCGCCCCGGCGTCGAAGGCGGCGCGCGCCACCGCCAGGCCGGCGTCGAAATCGACCGCACGGAAGGCCGCCTGGCTGCCGGCAACCTTGATCGTGGTGCCGAGGGCGAGATAGGCTTCGTCGAGCGCGGGCAGCGGCGGCAGGGCCGCGAAATCGACGGCCTGGACATGCAGCTTCGGGTGCGTGAGCGCCAGCGGGCGCCGCGCCAGCACATGCACGATCGCCACCGTGTCGTCGGCCAGCAGGCCGCGCAGGAGTTCGCCGCCGACCAGGCCGCTGGCGCCGGCCAGCAGCACGCGGCGTCCGGCCAGGCTAGCGGACGGTGGCGCCGGCATGCTGTTTCAGTCCGATGACGGCCTGGGTCGTCTTGTCGGCGAGCCGCTCCAGCACCAGCTGCTTGTTGCTGGTCGCCTGGTCGCGCTGCGCTTCGCGGTGCCACAGGTGGAAGATTTCGGTGGCGAAGGCGCCGTCCTTGCGCACCACGCCGGCGTGGTGCAGGCGCACGACGATGTCGGCGTCCTCGTGCCCCCAGCCGCGGAAACTCTCGTCGAAGCCGTTCACGCGCTCGAGGTCGGAACGCCAGAAGGCCATGTTGCAGCCCTTGATGCGGCGGAAGCTGAAGCGGCGGCGGCGGCCGATGTCGGGCAGCTTGAACAGCAGCGGCACGGCCTTGTTGAGCGCGCCCTGGCTGCGGTAGCGCAGCTTGTCTGCCAGGCCGAGCGCGTGCAGGTCGACTTCGCCGGCCAGCACGCGCCGGCTGAAGTCCTGGCTGAGCAGGATGCGGCTGCCGGTGACCAGGTGGCCGGGCTCGGCCAGGCGGCGGTGGCGGGCCACGAAGTCCGGTTGCGGCACGCAGTCGCCGTCCATCGCGACGATGTACCCGCCGCTGGCGGCGAGGATGCCGCGGTTGCGCGCCATCGCCAGGCGAAAGCCCTCGTCGGGCTGCCAGACGTGGCGCATCGGCACCGGCGAGCGGGCGCACAGTTCGGCCACGAGGGCGCGGGTCGGCTCGCCCGAGCCGTCGTCGGCAATGATGATTTCGTAATTGTCGTCGGTCTGGCGGAAGCAGGCTTCCACGCAGGCGCGCAGCGCCTCGGGCCAGTTATAGGTGGCAATGACGAGGGAAATCCGGGTGTTGGTCATGATCGGTGCGGCCGGCGTCCAGGTCCGGTCCGCGCAAGGCTGTGCGGGAGCGGCTATTGTGCAGCGTCGCGGCCTTGTCTGCAATGCGCATACAGGGCGCCGGCCAGCAGCAGGAACCAGTAGGCCTCGGTCGGGTTCCACAGCAGGCTGTTGAACAGCGAGGCGATGCCGTACACCGCCACCAGCAGCGCCAGCGCATCGTAACCCGGTGCGCGCCGCGCCAGCGCCGCCTTGCCGATGGTGCCGAGCAGGGCCGCGTACAGGAACAGGCCGGGCAGCCCGAGCTGGACCGCCAGCAGCAGCGGTTCGCTGTGCGGCTGGTGGCGCATGGTCGTCAGTTCCGGCAGCGCGGTCAGGGTGGTGCGCGCTTCATCCTCGTACACCTCGGCGAACGAGCCGGTGCCGTAGCCGAGCAGCGGACGCTCCATGACGGCCCTGGTTCCGGCCCGCATGAAGGAGAGGCGCAGGCCGTTGGGGGTGGTCGGGTCCTTGGCCTGCACTTCGGCCACCAGCAGGTCGGTGCGGGTCTTGAAGTTGGGCGAGACCATGTAGACGACTCCGAACAGCAGGGCGATCCCCGCGCCGACGGCGGCAGTGCGCGCTACCGTCACGCGGGCGCGCAGCAGGAACACGACGAACAGGCCGACGGCCACGCCGACATAGCCGGTTCTCCCGTTTCCGGTCAAGATCGGCGCGCACAGGTAGATGCCGGCGGCCACCGCGGCCAGGCGGGCACGCGTGTCGCGGTGCCAGGTGGCGAGCAGGAAACAGGCGCAGGCCGCGAACGACAGCAGGATGCCGATCGTGATGTGGTTGCGGAAGACGTAGGGATCGCTCGGATCGCCCACGCGCCACCAGCCCAGGCTCGAGGTCGGCATCATGTCGAGCCAGACCAGGTAGATTGCCGTGGCCAGGAGGGCGCAGCCGGCCAGCGACCAGCGCAGCACGCGCGCCGGCAGGTCGGGCGCGCGCGCGCACAGGCAGACCGCGACCGGCAGCACCAGCAGCTTGGTGTATTTGCGCAGGCCGTGGCGGACTTCGTCGGGAGGGGCGATCGACCAGGTGGCGCCGATCACGACCAGCGCCAGCAGCGCCAGCGCCAGCAGCGCGGCCGGCGTGGCCAGCGGCCGGACCAGCGAGCGGTCCAGCACCAGCGCCAGCACGAATGCGATCAGCATCAGCCCGATGAACAGGTTGGCCAGCGCGGTCGAGAAGGGGATGGTGAAGGCCGCCAGCAGCAGCAGGTACTGCGCAAGCCGTTCTACCCGGCCGACAGCCAGGCCGGGGAGCGGACCGGTGGAGGGGGAAACGGCGAGGGGACGGAACCAGTCCTGCATTTTTTTCCTTTGATCATGGTGCGGGCGCCAGCTGGCCGCCGTCGGAACCGCAGCATTGTACAACAGCCAATATCGCGGGCCGGCGCGCCTGGCAGCGGCCGCGCACGCGGGCGCGAGTGTGCGAAAATGGCGAGTTCACCGTCCTTTTCCGGACGGGCCGGTATCCTGCGGCGCAGTCCGACCTTCGGCGCCCGCCTCGCAAGCGAAAAGAGCAACGTGGAAAACAGTGTCATCGTCAAACGCCTGTGGGCGTTCATCAAACCCTACCGCAGCCGCGCGTACATGGCGCTGCTGGCGATGGCGCTCACCGCGGCCACCCAGCCGCTGCTGGGCAAGGCCATCGAACTGCTGCTCGACCGCGGCTTCAAGAACAAGGTCGATTTTTCGCTGTGGTGGATCCCCGGCATCCTGATCTCGATCTTCATCGTGCGCGGGATCGGCACCTTCGCCACCGCCTACCTGAACAACTGGGTGATCAGCCGCGTGCTCAACGACCTGCGCGGCCGGATGTTCGACCGCCTGCTGCGCCTGCCCGTGGCGCGCTTCCATGAAGAGTCCACCGGCAAGATCATCAACACCGTGATCGGCGACGTGCGCCAGGTGGTCGACATGATCAACTCGGTATTCGTCGCGTTTGTCCGCGACACGCTGGTCGTGATCGGGCTGCTGGCGGCCTTGCTCTACCTGAACTGGCAGCTGACCCTGGTGGCCATCGTCGTGGTGCCGCTCACCGCCGTCATCGTGCGCACCACCACCGGGCGCCTGCGCCGCCTGAACCGCGAGAACCAGCGCGTGACCGCCGAGATGACGCAAGTGGTCGAGGAAGCCGCGCGCGGGCACCAGGTGATCCGCGTGTTCGCCGGCGAACGCTACGAGCGCAAGCGCTTCGCCATGCGCAGCGAGGCGCTGCGCGGCTTCTCCCAGCGCACCACGGTGGCCTTTGCCGCCACCGCCCCGGTGACCCAGATCGCCACCTCGCTGGCCTTGTCGTTGGTGGTGGTGCTGGCGATCCGCTCGAACATGACGGTCGGCGAATTCACGAACTTCATCACGATGATGCTGATGCTGCTCACCCCGCTCAAATCGCTGGCCGAGGTCAACGGCCCGATGCAGCGCGGGATCGCGGCCGCCGAAACCGTGTTCCAGATGATCGATTCCCCGGTCGAAGAAGACACCGGCACGCGCGAGATCGCGCGCGCCAGGGGCCACCTGGTGTTCGAGAACGTCTCGTTCCGTTATCCGAACGCCGCCAACCCGGCCCTGCAGCACGTCTCGCTCGACGTCCAGCCCGGCCAGACGGTGGCGCTGGTGGGCACTTCCGGCGGCGGCAAGTCCACGTTCGTGAACCTGGCGACCCGCTTCTACGACCCCGAAGCCGGCCGCATCCTGCTCGACGGCGTGCCGTACACCGAGCTGCGCCTGGCCAGCCTGCGCGCCCAGCTGGCGATGGTGAGCCAGAACGTGGTGCTGTTCGACGACACGCTGGCGGCCAACATCGCCTACGGCGCCGAGACGATCGACTACGAGCGCCTGGCCGCCGCCGTCAAGGCGGCGCACCTGGTCGACGTGGTGGCGCGCCTGCCGGAGGGCGTCGAGTCGAGCATCGGCGAGAACGGCATGCGCCTGTCGGGCGGCCAGCGCCAGCGCGTGGCGATCGCGCGCGCCATCTACAAGGACGCGCCGATCCTGATCCTCGACGAGGCCACCTCGGCGCTCGACAACGAATCCGAGCGCGCCGTGCAGGCCGCGCTCGACACCCTGATGGCCGGGCGCACCACGATCGTCATCGCGCACCGCCTGTCGACCATCGAGAGCGCCGACCGCATCGCGGTCCTGGAACACGGCCGCATCGTCGAGCAGGGCACGCACGACGAGTTGCTGGCCAAGGGCGGCTCCTACGCCAACCTGTACCGCCTGCAGTTCGCGCAGGCGGCGGCGGAAAGCGCGCCATGAGCCTGCGCACCCTGGTCATTTCGCCGAACTGGATCGGCGACGCCGTGATGGCCCAGCCGCTGCTGGCGCGCCTCAAGGAGCAGCATCCGGAGCGGCCGATCGACGTGCTGGCGCCGCCCGCGGTGGCGGCGGTCTGGCGCGCCGTGCTCGAGGTGGACACGGTGCTCGAGACGCCGTTCCGGCACAAGGCGCTGCAGCTGCGCGAGCGCTGGAAGTTCGCCCGGGTGCTGCGCGCGCGCGGCTACGCCGACGCCTACGTCCTGCCGAATACGCTCAAGTACGCGCTGATTCCCTGGCTGGCCGGAATCCCGAAACGGGTCGGCTACAAGGGAGAAATGCGCTATGGCCTGATCAACGTGATGCACATTGATGAGCAGCCGCCGCGGCCGATGGTGCGGTTTTACGCGGCCCTGGCGGAGGCGCCGGCGGCAGTCCTGGCCCCGGCGCGCCGGCCGCGATTATCGGTGCCGGGCGAGCGCATCGCGGCCGCCTGCGCGCGCCTCGGCCTGCCCGCCGCAGGCACGGTGGTCGCGTTCGCGCCGGGCGCCGAGTTCGGCCAGGCCAAACGCTGGCCGCCGCGCCACTTCGCGGCGCTGGCGCAGGCCATCGTCGAACAGGACCGCGCCGCGAGCATCGTGCTGCTCGGCTCGCCCAAGGACCGCGCCACCTGCGACGAGGTGCTGGCGCTGGCCGGCGACGCGGCGGCCAACATGCTGAACCTGGCGGGGCAAACGAAACTCGACGAAGCGTTCGCCGTGATCGCGCGCTGCGCCGCCGTGGTCGCCAACGATTCCGGGCTGCTGCATGTCGCGTCAGGCCTGAACCGGCCGGTGATCGCGCTCTACGGCCCGACCGATCCGGAGCACGCGCCGCCGTTTTCCGACATCGCGCGCTCGCTCTCGCTGCGCCTCGATTGTTCGCCCTGCCGCCAGCGCGAGTGCCCGCTCGGGCACCACAACTGCATGGAGCAGATGGAAGCGCCGCTCGTCTGGCGCGAGCTGGGCCCGATCCTGGCGCGGTAGGGTGTGGCCGGGCCGCGCAGGCTCCGCCCACGCGTAAACGCAGACCAGACGCTGCCTCCCAAACGACAACCGGCCGGTGCCGACGCGTCCTGCGTCCTGCACCGGCCGGTCGCCGCCGGACCTTGCGGTCCGGACGGCCTTGCGACACCGTTGTCAGCTGGCGTAATGCGCCGCGCTGCCCGCCAGCTCGCCGTCGTCGACGGCGTGTTCCTCGAGCGCCCGGATGTAGCGCCCCAGGGCGTCGTCGAGCGAGGGCAGCAGCACGCCGCGTTCGCTGCCCAGGGCCGAGTAGGCGGGCCGCACGGCCGCGTAACCCGACTCCGTCGCCGGACGCTCCTGCAGGCCGCTGGCATCCACCCCGGCCACGGCGCAGGCCTTGCGCGCCAGCTCGGCCCAGGTGACGGCTTCGCCATTGGTCAGGTGCCAGATGCCGCGTTCGCGGTCGATCATCAGGTCGAGGCTGGCGTTGACCAGGTCCGGCACATAGGTCGGCGACACCACCAGGTCGTTCGAGGCCGCGAACGGCTGGCCGGCCTTGAGCGCGGCCAGCGCCTGGGTCACGAAGTTGTGGCGGTCCCAGGGCCCGAAGAAGGAGCTGGTGCGGATCACGAGGGCCTGCGGGTCCGCTTCCAGCACGCGCCGCTCGGACTCGGCCTTGCTGCGCCCGTACACGCCCAGCGGCGCCACCGGATCCGACTCGACATAAGGCGTGTCCTTGCTGCCGTCGAACACCAGGTCGCTCGAGAAGGTCATGAAGCGCAGCGCATGGCGGATGCAGGCCAGGGCCAGCACCGTCGGTCCATGGGTGTTCGCGTCCATGCAGGCCTCGGGATCGCTCTCGGCCTCGTCGACGCGCACGTAGCCGCCGGCGTTGATGATGGCCCAGGGCTTGAAGCGCTGGATCGCCGCCTCGACCGAGGCCGGGTCGGTGATGTCCATCTCCTGGCGCGTCAGCACGTGGCAGGCGAGGTTGCGTTTCTGGCAGATGCGGGCAAAGGCCGAGCCGAGGGTGCCGGTCGCGCCGGTGATCAGGATGGGTTGCACGATATTCGACTTGAACTGGCTGCGGACGGCGAGATCGGCCACCGCAGTGCGGGTGGCCACCGGCTTGCACATGAAACGGTCGGGACGGCGCCACCAGCCCTCGCCCTGGAGCACGGGGTTGGTCAGCGGACGGCCGGACGATAGTTCGCGCATCAGGGTCGCGACGGCGGTTGGACGCGGCTCGGGGCCGCGCACGTCGAAGGGGCCCGGCTCGTAGTAGCCGCGGCATTCGGTCACCAGGCAGTTCCAGTCGTAGGAGCCGAGCAGGGCCCAGACGGTGACGGCGCGCACGTCGGCGCCTTTCTCGCGCACCTTCTTGGCAGCGTTCCAGATTTCCAGCAGCCAGCGCATCTGGTCTTCGCGGTTGGCGTCGATGTGCGCCTCGGTGACCGCGATCGGCAGGCCGTAGCGCTCCCAGGTTTCCTGGAGCAGGGGGCCGATGCCCGGGGTCGGCGTGGCCAGCGCGCGCGGCGTTTCGATGTCGGCGTATTCCCGGCCCTCGTATGCGGCCCAGCGGTCCTGGGGATAGCGCTCGCGCCGATGATCGAGCCAGCGCTCGCTGGTCGCGTAGTAGTTGACGCCGATGATGTCGGGCGGGCAGGGGTTCTCGCGGAACCACAGCACTTCCTCGCGGGTGGCGCCCGCGTCCATCAGGTAGTTCCACATGCTGTGCTCTTCGTCGATCATCCCGCACAGCAGGTCCCAGCCCAGCCAGCGCCGCTCGTTGAAGAAGTTGACGAGCTCCTCCATCTCCGGCGTGCCGTAGGTTTTCGACAGGTCGTCGGTCTGCACCAGCTTGGCGTTCGGGTTGACCGCGCGAATGGCGCGCATTGCCAGCACCGTGCCGCGGCACTCGCCGATGAGCGCGCGCACGAACAGTTCGTGGGTGCGGCCATGCGGATACCAGACGCCATACAAGCCTGAGAAGCGCGCTGTGGTCAGGGGTTCGTTGACCGGGGTGTAATACTCGGCCCACGGATAGCGTTTCGCTACCGCGCCGGCGTATTCGGCGAGCTTTTCAGGGAAGTCGGAATCGACCAGGCTGGTGTGGCGCGGTCCGCTGCCATGGTGCAGCAGGCCGACGATCGGGGTGACGCCGAGCCGCTGCAGCGCCGGCAAGCGCTCGTCGGACCAGGCCCAGTCGGCGTCCTCGATGCGCTCGGGCGCGACGCACTCCCACAGCACGGGATAGCGGATAGCGGTAATACCAAGGGAGGCGAAACGTTCGATGTCTTGCAGGCGGTCGGCGTGGCCGTTGCGTTCCATCTGGCTGAAGTAGTTGTCGCGTACGCGGTTGACGGTGCATTCGAGACCGCCCCACAGTGCCAGCTCGGATGCGGAAGGAGGCTGGATGTGCTTATCATGATTCATGAGATAGTCCTGCTTCAATGAAGACAGGCTCCAGCCTAGCGGTCAGGCCCAGGCCCTTGTGTTAAACAGCGAACATATAATGAATATTTCGGACTAGTCCTACTTTTTATCTTACTTTCAATTTCCTCTGCTAAATAACTGCTATCTGCAGCGAAAATATGTTTTCGTGATTGCCGGTATAACACGCAATTTGTAAGATAGTTGCATGTTCAGCAATTCCGTCAAAACGAACCCGGGAGTGGCCTATGTACATGGTGTATTGGACAATGTTTGATGAAATGGAGCCGCGCCCGCACGCCCAGGGTTTCGGTACCGACGAGATGGTCAAGGCGATGGGCTTCATGGAGGAATTGCGGCGCCGCCAGCGGGGCGGCGAGGGCGTGCGCTTCATCACGATGTGCTCGGAACACCCGGATGTGGTCGGGCACCCTGGCGTGGACGTGACGGGGCCGGATTACAACTGGAAGAAGCGGCGGCGCTAGGGGCGAGCGGGTTTATCGAGGACGCTGCTGCCGGTGATGGCTCCTTCGGGGCGCTCCCACCGCATCGGCTCGCCCGACTTCCATCCGTAGACATCGTCGCCGACTCCTATATCGATGAGAAACAAATACGGTGGTTCCCTCGTCCAGCAGCCTTCGTTGCATTTCAGGCGGAAGATCATGCCGTACAACTTGGGAACGCGTAAATTAGTTGTCTCCATGTATCCTGGTTTGAACATGCGCGCGTATAGCCGTTTCTTTCCTTCCGGCGTCAGGTCGAACCAGGTACTGTCGTTTTCCTCCTACGGCTCCCAGCCGCCGGCCTTGAACTGGTTCTGCAGGTTTTCCAGGATGGCGACGGCCTCGTCGAAGGGCAGCGGGTCGAGCATCGGCGAAGTGGATAGCGAGACTGCTTGGTTTTCCGAGAAGGTGAGTGCGGCAAACTTGGTCGGCGGCAGCGTGAAGCCGTGTTTCGGATCGGTGAAGCGGATGATCACGGCCGGTTCCGAGACCCGGACGGCGCCGAATTTGTGGTCGCCCGGGTCCTCGGCGGGCTTGTTCGAGCGCTCCATGACCGGATAGGTCGAGTCCCGCGCGACCTGCGCGAAGGTCTGGCCAAGGCGGAAGGCGAGCACGGTCGGCTCGGGCGTGCGCGAATGCCACCAGACGGCGGCGAGGACGAGGCCGGCGAACAGGGCCAGGCGGCGATGGCGGATCTTCATCCTGGCACGCTGCTGCCAGTGACCGCAGCCTCGGGTTGCCTCCACCGCATCGGCTCGCCCGGCTTCCATCCGTAGATATCGTCGCTCACTCCGATATCGATGAGGAACAGATAGGGCGGTTCCCCCGTCCAGCACCCTTCGGTACATTTGATCCGGAAGATCATACCGTACAACTTGGGAACACGTAGATCAGTCGCTTCCATGTATCCGGGCTCGAACATGCGTGCATACAAGCGCTTCTTTCCTTCCGGCGTCAGGTCGAACCAGGTGCTGTCGTTGCGCTCCCACGGTTCCCAGCCGCTTGCCTTGAACTGGTTCTGCAGGCTTTCCAGGATCGCGACGGCCTCGTCGAAGGGCAGCGGATCGAGCATCGGCGAGGTGGATAGCGTGACGGCTTGGTTTTCCGAGAAGGTCAGCACGGCAAACTTGGTCGGCGGCAGCGTAAACCCGTGTTTCGGGTCGGTGAAGCGGACGATCACCGCCGGTTCCGAAACCCAGATAGCGCCGAACTTGTGGTCGCCCGGGTCCTCGGCAGGCTTGTTCGAGCGCTCCAAGGCTGGATAGGTTGAATTCCGGACGACCTCCTCGAAGGTCTGGCCGAGGCGGAAGGCCAGGACGGTCGGCTCGGGCGTGCGGGAATGCCACCAGAAGGCGGCGAGGACGAGGCCGGCGAATAGGGCCAGGCGGCGATGGCGGGGCTTCATCCTGGCACGCTGCTGTCAGGGACCGCTGCGCCGGGGCGTCTCCACCGCCAAGGGTCGTCCGACTCATAGTCGTCACCAACTCCCACGTCGATGAGGAAAAGGTAGGGCGGTTCCTTTGTCCAGCAGCCTTCGGTACATTTCAGGCGGAAGATCATGCCGTACAACGTGGGAACACGTAAGTCAGTCGACTCCATGTATCCCGGCTCGAACATGCGCGCGTACAAGCGTTTTTTTCCTTCCGGCGTCAGGTCGAACCAGGTGCTGTCGTTTGCCGCCCAAGGTTCCCAGCCTCCCGCCTTGAACTGATTTTGCAGGTTTTCTAGGATGGCGACGGCTTCGTCAAAAGGCAGCGGATCGAGCATCGGCGAGGTGGACAGCGTGACCGCCTGGTTTTCCGAAAACGTCAATACGGCAAACTTGGTCGCTGGCAGCGTGAAACCGTGTTTCGGGTCGGTGAAGCGGACGATCACGGCCGGTTCCGTGACCCAGATGGCGCCGAATTTGTGCTCGCCCGGATCCTCGGCAGGTTTGTTTGAGCGCTTCATGGCTGGATAAGTCGAATTCCGGACGACCTGCTCGAAGGTCTGGCCGAGGCGGAAGGCGAGCACGGTCGGCTCGGGCGTGCGGGAATGCCACCAGACGGCGGCGAGAGCCAGGCCACCCATTGCGGCGATGATGCGATCGCGTCGCTTCATGCGACGCCTCCACCGGCGGCGATCGCGCGCATCGATGCCTCGACGTAGGGACGTTCGGGGCCGTTGAGGAGGCTGTGGAATTGTCGGGCGGCGGCCAGCACGAACTGCATGCGCTCCGTCTCCACCCATAGCTTCGCGCCCTTGTTCCGGGGGAACCATGACGTGAAACCTGTCGTGGCCCGGCACTCGGCCGACAGGGTCAGTTGGATTTCCTCGTAGTCGCCGGTCGGAAATCCGGTCGCCCAGGCATACTGATTCACGGCGAGCAACCTTTGCAGGATGGGATCGTTGTACAAGATCTTTTGCAAAATGTTGACTTGTTCATGCTGGGCGATCTGTTCCACACTCGCCGCTAGGCTGCCTGAATTGATGTGAGCGAATCCATCGCGGATTTCTGGAAAAGGCGTGCCGAACCGGAGCGTGTTCCTGTTGATTGCCCAATACACAGGGTTTTTATCGTTCTGCCGGTTCTTCAAATACTTGTTGAACTCCTCCCACCCCCGCTCCATAAAAAACCTGTGCAACGGATAAACATCCAAAAACAGATGCGCATTCCCGAAGCCCAGCTTTTCGTACACGTAAGCCGCGCCCGCCTCCGTTGCCGCCGGCACCGCGGCGGCGGCCTGCACGGCCGGGATCACGGAGGCAATCGAGCGCTGCAGACGCTCCCGTTCGCTTCGGTTCTTCTCGATCGTCTCGGCTGAATGCAGCAGCCCGCACCCCACCTGTTTCGATGCAAACGCGGCCAGTCCCGCCCACTGGAAACGCTGGTCGGCCAGCCACAGCTTCGCGTAGGCGGCATTGATGCGCCGGTTCCGTTCGCGTTCGTTACCTTCGAGGCTGCCGTTGACCATCAGGATGTTCTCGGCCTCGACCTGGAAGGTGCCCCACAGGTGTTCCGGCGTCAGGATGTGGACGGCGACCGCCTCCTGCACGCTTCCCGCCGGGCCGACGCAGTGATGGAGCTTGCAGTCCCGGATCGGCTTGATGTTCCTGGCGATCGGGATGCCGTGGTACTTGTGCCTGGCAAAATAGGGATTGGGCGCTCCGGGGACATAATTCGCCGGCATGTGACGCTCCTCGAGGGGCTTGCGA
The DNA here is from genome assembly GCF_042653325.1 of Massilia sp. GCM10023247. Lineage (NCBI taxonomy): Bacteria > Pseudomonadati > Pseudomonadota > Betaproteobacteria > Burkholderiales > Oxalobacteraceae > Massilia > Massilia sp. GCM10023247. The sequence continues at coordinate 692,128 of NZ_JBHSIB010000007.1, read as the reverse complement.
CTGGGGCGGGAAGAACGATCAGTCGCCGTCGGCCGGCTGCCAGCTGAGCACTCCGGCCCGTTCCGCGGCCGTCAGCGGCTCGGTCCAGCCCCGGTAGTCGAGCCTGCCTTCGATGACCCGGTCCGCGAGCTCGAGGCGGTAGGGGCGGTTGCGCAGCGGTTCCTGGGTGTCGGGGTCGAGCAGGACCAGCGGCATTTTTTGTTCGGCAGGAACGTCTTTCCCGGCCGCGTTCGATGCGGCCGCGGCCGCGGCGGCGACGGCCGCATCGTCTTCGTAACTGTCGCTGTCGATCGACTGGACCATGAAGTCCTGGGCGGCGATCAGCCGCGGCGGCGGGCTGCATTTGCAGATGCACAGGTCGTCGGCCAGGGCGAGTTCGCGCCCATCGAAGGTATTGCTCACGCGCGGGCCGGCGGGCCTGATCACGCCTTCGGACCGGCAGGCGGGGCACCAGCAGGTGTCGCCTTCGAGCGCGATCGGGATACCGTCGATCGTGTCGACATGCCTGGCCGAAGTGACCTTGCCGCCCGCCGTGGTCGGCGCGCCGAGCGTGATGACGTACCTGTCTGGCATGGATACCGTCCTGGATGAGTGGTTCGCGCAAAGACTCCAATCTAGCGACGGACGGGATCGCCTGCTTGAGGAAGCACAGGAAACACAGGAGATGTCCAGGCCGGCATGCAGCCGACCGGATGGTGGCGGGGAGCGACAGCACGGCCCGCTACAGGACGGGCCTTGCAGAGGTGTCAGCGCGGACGGTACATGTGGAAACGCTGTTCGGGTCCGATCGCAAAATAATCGGCCGGGCCGCCGCCGCGCAGGATGTGGCCTGCGGCGCCCGTGTCGTAGATGCCGTCCTTGAGCAGGGCTTGGGCGATGTGGATCCCGACCACTTCACCAAGCACGAGCCAGGTCGGGACGGCGTCGCCGTCAAGGCCTTGCAGTTGCACGACCTGGGTCACCTTGCATTCGAATGACACGGGGCTTTCGGCCACGCGGGGCGCCCCGACCAGGCGCGAAGGCGCCGCCGTCAGGCCGGCCAGGACGAATTCGTCGACCTCGGGCGCCACTGCCATGCAGGTCGTGTTCATGGCCTCGGCCAGCGAGCGTGTCGCGAGGTTCCATACGAACTCCCCGGTCTCCTGCACGTTGCGCAAGGTGTCCTTCGCCCCGATGCTGGCAAATCCCACGATCGGCGGGACATAGTTGAAGGCGTTGAAGAAACTGTAGGGCGCAAGATTCGGCGTGCCGGCCTTGCCGAGCGAGGAGATCCAGCCGATCGGGCGCGGCCCGACGATGGCGTTGAACGGATCGTGTGGCAGTCCGTGGCCGTTGCGCGGCTCGTAGAAATGGATGGGCATGGCAGCGTATGGGTGGTTCATAACGAATTCAAGGCGGGGCCTCTCCGGGCAAGCGCGGCTCAACGCCGCACGGTGTCGAAGATCATCCGGACCATGACGCCGCCCCAGTGGGCGCGGTGCTCCGCGTCCATCAGCGGCTTGTCCAGGAATGCCGACAGCGTGTAGCGGTTTGACAGGTAAAAATAGCCGAGGCCCATCGTGGCCAGGTACAGGTCGACGGTGTCGATGCCTTCCTTGAACTTCTTCTTGCGGATCCCGCTAGCGACCGCCTTCTCGATGTTCGAGATCGCCGGCGGCAGCAATTCCTTGATCGCCTCGAGCTTGCGCAGGTGCTGGCCCTTCAGCAGGTTCTCGGTATTGAGCAGGATGATCAGTTCCGGATTGTCCTGGTAGTACTGCCACTGGAACAGGATGATCTTCTCGAGCGCCTGCTCGGGGTCCTCGAAGTCCAGGTCGAGCGCCTGCTCGGCGTCGATCAGCTTGCGGTAGGCGTTCTCCAGCACCCGCGTAAACAGGCTGTCCTTGCTGCCGAAGTAGTAGTAAATCAGGCTCTCGTAGCACTTGGCCTGCTTGGCGATGCGCTGCACGGTTGCGCCGGCATAGCCGCTCTTCGAGAACACGACTTCCGCCGCTTCGAGAATCGATTCCTGGGTGGTCAGGTTCTTGCTGGAGCGCCGCGGACGCCCGGGCGCCTTTGTCGCGGCCTTCGTCTTTGCAGGGATGGGCGTAAGTTCGTTGTTTTTCATGGGGGACCGGAGGGTGGGTGGCCTGCGCCGCTACGCGGAGCGCAGATGGTACACCAGAACGCGCCGCGCGCGGAACGTCGAAGCAAACAAAAAAGGCTTGGCCTTGAGCGTATACTCAATTAATATTGAGTGAACACTCAACAAAACAGGAGGTGGACGTGAGCGCTTTTGTATTGGATACCTGGTACCCCATCGCGTGGACGCGCGACATCGGCCGGCAGCTGGCGGCACGCAAGATCGTCGGCAGGGAAGTGGTCTTGTTCCGTGACACGGCCGGGAAGGTGGTCGCGATGGAGGACGCCTGTCCGCATCGCCTGTTGCCCCTGTCGATGGGCAAGCTGAAGGGGGATACTGTCGAGTGCGGTTATCACGGCATGACCTTCGACTGCTCCGGAAAGTGCGTGCGCATTCCGGCCCAGGAAATGGTGCCGGCGACCGCCGTGGTCCAGACCTTCCCGACCCACGAAAACATGGGCCTGGTCTGGATCTGGATGGGCGACCCGGCCCTGGCCGATACGTCGAAGGTCTTCGACCTGCCCCAGTATCACGATCCGGAGTGGAGCGCCGTCGAAGGCGACGCGCTCGAGATCAAGGCGAACTACCTGAGCCTGGCCGACAACCTGTGCGACCCGGCCCACGTCAGTTTCGTCCACCTCAGTACGCTGGGAAATGCGGCCAGCGAAGACATCCCGGTGCACCACGAGGAGCAGCCCGGCAAGATACTGACCTGGCGCTGGATCATCGACGCGCCGCCGATTCCGCTGTTCGCGAAGTACGGCAATTTCAAGGGCAACGTCGACCGCTGGCACTACTACCATTACCACGCGCCCAGCATCGCGATCATCGACTTCGGCAGCGCCGACACCGGCACCGGCGCGCCCGAGGGCAATCGCGACAACTGCATGCAAATCTTCGCCTGCCATTTCATGACGCCGGTCGACGAGGAGACCTCGGTCGACCACTGGCTGCACGTCAAGAACTTCAAGGCCGACGCAGAGACGAATGCGGCGCTCTCCGCCGACTTCCGGGTCGCCTTCAGCGAGGACAAGGCCATCCTCGAAGCCATCCAGCGCAACGAGAAGCGCTATGCCCAGCGCAAGACGATCAAGATCGCCATCGATGCGGCGCCGCGGCGCATGCGCAAGATGGTCGAACACATGGCCGCCGGCGATGCCGCCGCAGCCTGACCGGGACCGGAGCGACCATGACCCATCCCATTGGCGAGATGCCATTCCTGCTCGGCTGTAACGGCCGGGGCGTGCAACTGTCGTCGCGCGACAATCCGGTCTCGCTCGCCGAGCTGCCGGTCCACGAACAGTTCCGGCTGGTGAAGGAGTCCGGTGTCTTCGATTACTTCGACCGGATTCCGCTGCGCAGCAACTTCGACGAATACGTGCGGGCGATCGAGACCTTCGACCTGCCGGTGCACAGCGCAAGCTGGTTCTACCGGCTGGGCGAAGACGAGGCGCTGCTGCACGATAACCTGAAGATCTGCCGCGAGATCGGCGCCGGCTGCCACAACATCATGACCTTCAAGCACCACCATGATGGCCATGTGCTGACCGATGCCGAAATCGTCGACCACTACCTGGACGTCTACGACGCCGGCATGGCGCTCGGGGTGGAGCCCAGCTTCGAGCTGCACGTGAACATGTGGACCGAGGATTTCCTGCGCATTGCCGACATCGCCGGCCGGGTCCGCCAGCGCGGCATCCCGTTCAATTTCACGCTAGACTACAGCCACGTCAACTTCAAGATCAACCAGCCTTCCGAGCTCGCGCTGTCCGGCGTCGCCGAACTGGTAGAACGCGGCGAAGTGGTGCTCGATCCGTTCGAGCCAGGTTCGCTGTGCGAGCAGTGGCTGGACCTCAATATCGTGAAGTGGACCCAGTTGCGCGCCGTGGCGCCGAACCAGCCGGCCAACCTGTGGCATCGCAACGAAGACGGCAACTATGCACGCGGCATCCAGTACCCGATGGTGAAGCCGGAGCCCGGCGAGTGGCATTCGCCGTGGAGCGCCTATCTGCTGGAGCCGTCGAAGGAGGCGATCCGCAAGGTGCTGCGCTATCACGCCACCCATGCGGACAGCCCGCTGCGCTACATTACGACTGAATTCATCAATCTGCCGGATTACGGATTGGGAGCGAAATACAACCTGTTCGAGCAGAACGTCGCCGCCGCGAAGTTCATCCGCTCGGCATGGAATGAAACGGCCGCACTGCATGCGGCAGGCCTGCTGTCCGATGCGGCGGGCACCCAGGCACATACTCATTCAAAGTAAAAGTAAAAGTACAGTAAAAGGAAACGCATCTATGAAGACCAAGGCAGCAGTGGCATGGAAGGCGGGCGCTCCGCTGACGATCGAAAACGTGGATCTGGACGGTCCGCGCGAAGGCGAAGTGCTTGTCGAAATCAAGGCGACCGGCATTTGTCACACGGATTACTACACCTTGTCCGGCGCCGACCCGGAAGGCCTGTTCCCCGCCATCCTCGGCCATGAAGGCGCGGGCGTCGTGGTCGATGTCGGGCCGGGCGTGAAAAGCCTGAAGAAGGACGACCACGTCATCCCGCTCTACACGCCGGAATGCCGGCAATGCAAGTTCTGCCTGTCGCAAAAGACCAACCTGTGCCAGGCGATCCGCTCCACGCAAGGGCGCGGCCTGATGCCGGATGCGACCTCGCGCTTTTCGCTCGACGGCCAGCCGATCTACCACTACATGGGCACCTCCACCTTCTCGAACTACATCGTGGTGCCGGAAATCGCGCTGGCGAAGATCCGCGAGGATGCGCCCTTCGACAAGGTTTGCTACATCGGCTGCGGCGTCACCACCGGCGTCGGCGCCGTGATCTTCACGGCCAAGGTGGAAGCCGGCGCGAACGTCGTCGTGTTCGGGCTGGGCGGTATCGGCCTGAACGTGATCCAGGCAGCAAAAATGGTCGGTGCCGACAAGATCATCGGCGTCGACCTGAACCCGGCGCGCGAAGCCATGGCGCGCAAGTTCGGCATGACCCATTTCGTCAACCCGAGCCAGGTCGAGAACGTGGTCGACGCGATCGTCCAGATCACAGACGGCGGCGCCGACTATTCCTTCGAGTGCATCGGCAACGTCAAGACCATGCGCCAGGCGCTCGAGTGCACGCACAAGGGCTGGGGCCAGTCGATCATCATCGGCGTGGCCGAGGCGGGCGCGGAAATCTCGACCCGTCCGTTCCAGCTGGTAACGGGCCGCGAGTGGAAGGGCTCGGCCTTCGGCGGCGCGCGCGGACGCACCGACGTGCCGAAGATCGTCGACTGGTACATGGAAAACAAGATCAACATCGACGACCTGATCACGCACCACCTGCCGCTCGACCGGATCAACGAAGGGTTTGACTTGATGAAGTCGGGCGAGTCGATCCGCTCGGTGGTGATGTACTGATGGACGCGCCGATGGAATTGCTGGGCGAGCACCGCTGTTTCGGCGGCGTGCAGCGTTTCTACCAGCACGCGTCGCGCGAGACCGGCTTGCCGATGCGCTTCTCGGTCTACCTGCCGCCGCAGGCGCTGTCCGGGCAGGCGTGTCCGGCCGTGTTTTACCTGGCCGGCCTCACTTGTACCGAAGAGACCTTCATGATCAAGGGCGGCGCGCAGCGGGTGGCCGCACGCGAGGGGCTGATCCTGGTCGCGCCGGACACCAGTCCGCGCGGCGCGAACCTGCCGGGCGAGGCCGAGCACTGGGACCTGGGTGTCGGCGCCGGCTTCTATGTCGATGCGACCGAGGCGCCGTGGAGCGCGCACTACCGCATGTACAGCTACGTCGCCGACGAGCTGCACACGCTGGTGACGCAGCAGTTCCCGGTCGACCGCGAGCGGGTCGGCATCATGGGGCACTCGATGGGCGGCCATGGGGCGCTGGTGCTGGCGCTGCGGCGGCCGGAGCGCTTCCGTTCGGTCTCCGCATTCGCGCCGATCGCGGCGCCCGCCCAATGCCCCTGGGGCCAGAAGGCGTTCGGGGCCTATCTCGGCCAGGATGCAAGCCGCTGGCTGGCCTACGATGCGACGGCGCTGATGCAGCGTTGCAAGCGGCCGCCATTCCCGGCCGGGATCCTGGTCGACCAGGGACTGGACGACAAATTCCTGGCCGAACAGCTGCACCCGGGCTTGTTCGAGGATGCGTGCCGCGCGGCCGGGCAACCGCTGACGCTGCGCCGGCATGCCGGCTACGACCATGGTTACTACTTTATCGCCAGCTTCATCGAGGACCACCTGCTGCATCACGCGCGCCAGCTGGCGCACATGCCGCAGCAGGAACTGGCATCGGCTTAACCGAAACGGGAGGCAATGATGGAAAATGCAGCGCAAGGTGTTGTGATCGTCGGCGCCGGCCATGCCGGCGGCAATGTGGCCGGCTTCCTGCGGCAGTACGGCTTTGCCGGGCAAATCTCCTTGCTTGGCGAGGAGGCGACCGCCCCTTACCAGCGGCCGCCCTTGTCCAAGGCCTGGCTCAAGGGCGACCAGGGTAGCGCCGACCTGCTGCTCAAGCCCGTGTCGTTCTACGACAACGAGCGCATCGACCTGCGGCTCGGCACCCGCGTGACGGGCATCGACAGCACACGGCAAGTGGTGACCCTGGGTGATGGCGGCACGCTCGGCTACGACCACCTGGTCCTGGCGACGGGCGCGCGCCCGCGCAAGCTGGAGATTCCCGGGCACGATCTCGACGGTATCCTGTACCTGCGCGATATCGAGGATGCGCAGCGCCTGCGCACCGCCCTGGCCAGCGCCACGCGCATCGGGATCATCGGCGGCGGCTATATCGGACTCGAGGTGGCCGCCTCGGCCCGCGCGCTGGGCGTCGGCGCGGTCGTCATCGAACGCGAGGCACGCCTGTTGTCGCGCGTGGCATCCCCGGCGATTTCCGGCTTTTTCCAGCGTCACCACGAGGGGCAGGGCGTGCAGTTCTGCCTGGGTGCGGGGATCGCGGCGATCGAAGGCGAGGGCGGGCGGGTTGCCGGCGTGCGGCTTGCCGACGGCAGCCTGGTCGACTGCGACCTGCTCCTCATCGGTGTCGGCGCGATTCCGAACGACGCGATCGCCGTTGCCGCCGGCCTGGTCTCGGACGGCGGCCTGGTGGTCGATGCCGATGCGCGCACAAGCGTCCCCAACATCTTTGCCATCGGAGACCTGGCCGTGCGGCCCGTCGCCCTCTACCAGCGCCTGCACCGCATCGAGAGTATTCCGAATGCGCTCGACCAGGCGCGCCGGGCGGCCTGTGCGATTACCGGCCGCGAGCCGCCGGCCCAGGAAGTGCCGTGGTTCTGGTCCGAGCAGTACGACGTGAAGCTGCAAATCGCCGGCATTGCGTCCGGAACCGAGGAGCACGTCGTGCGCGGCGCACCCGAATCGGGACGCTTCACCGTGTTCCATTTCCGCGGCAAGGTGCTGCAGGCGGCGGAGGCAATCAATTCGCCCGCCGACTTCCTTGCGGCAAAGAAGGGCATTGCCAGCGGCAAGGAAATCGACACGGCACGCATCGCCGACCCGGCGACGCCTGTCATGTCGCTGTTTGCGTGAAGGCAGCGGTGCCTGGACAACGACGTTTTTATACAAAGCAGGATCGCGATCAAGATGGCGCACGTCACCTATATTGAATCCGACGGCACCGCGCACAAGGTCGAGGTTGCCGAAGGCTGGAGTTTGATGAAGGGCGCGGTCCACAACAGCGTGCCTGGCATCGATGCGGAGTGCGGGGGCGCCTGCGCTTGCGCGACCTGCCACGTGTATGTCGACGATGCGTGGATGGACAAGCTCGGCGATGCCGGGGGAGCGGAACGGGACCTGCTCGAGTGCGTCGGCGAACCGCGGCCGAATTCCCGCCTGGCCTGCCAGATCCGCATCGGCAGCGAGCTCGACGGCCTGGTGGTGCGCATGCCCGCGTTGCAAGGCTGAGTCTTGCAGGCGAACTGGGGAGGCGGGCCGCGCCTGCGGCCTTCCTCCCTCATTCGTATCCCCCCGAGGCGCGGGAATGGCGGCGCCCTGCATTTGAGCGAAGCTTGAAACCGGCCTGATGCAGCAAGCTCGCTGCGGCGGCGCCATCCAACCCTGCCCATCGCTGCAGAACGAGTTGCCTCTCTAGCAGGCGGCCTTCTGGGAAAAGCGGATCAGCGCCCTCCGTTTTAGATCAAAATGCAGCGTATACGCGACAAAATATTCTAGTCTCCGATTGGGGGAAGCGCTGTTGCGCGCGCTCCAGGCGTTCCGCAAGCTTTCGGTGCTGCGTCTGGTGAACGCCTCCGGGAAGCCCTGGGGGCCGGCCGAATTCCTCATGTATCTGCCCCGCACGTATAGGCATTCCATCCCGCGCTCATGGGAAAAAGCCGCGCCGATGCTGGCTGCTGCGCGGCCGCCGGGGCAAGCACGGCATGCATGCAACCCCGGCCGCGGAGTTGCCACGGTGTCAACGATATCCCGTCACTTCACTTTCCTCGACTGAAACGCGAATACTTCTTGCAAACTGCATAAAGCTGTACGATTATGGTGTACGCGTTGTAAATTCAGTGAGGCATGAAAGGTCGTCAGATCCGCCTCGCGCATTTCTCGAGGAGACAGGAGTGGAAAAAATATTCCGCGTCGGCCCCATGGTGCCGAGTTCGAACACAGGCATCGAAGCCGGAGTCGCGTGGACGCCGACCGCGCGCCGCCCCGTCCGCTCCGAACGCCTTGCCTTTTATTCGCCCCGCAGTGCCGACGTGATCGTCCCGTCGGCTTGCGCGCACGCGCCTGCGCTGCCGGCGATTGCCCAACGTCGAGGCGATCCCGGGCGCGGCACCCGGCATGTAACAGGCCCTGGCTGACGCTCGCGACAATTTAGAAATAAGGAAAGGATGGACGTGGTAGGGGAACCAGGACAGGCAGACTCGTCCGAGTGAGTCGTGCGTCCAGGGTTCCCGATGCAAGACCCGAGACAGGCTGCGCATCGGAATTCCGGAAAAACAGTTACGGCAAGTCAGAACAATCATGTCAAAAAAATTAAATCAAGGAGACCTTAAATGAATGAGAAAGACCGTCAAGCGCAGAATCACGACGATTACGCTCGAGAGAGGGTGCCGGAACACGCAAAGCGTGGTGCGTCTTCTGTCTTGAGCGTGCTGGTGGGTTTTATTACTGCATTCTTTTTTGTATTGGTCGGCGGCCTGTCCCTCAACAAGAGCGGCGCGGCGGCGACATGGGTGGCCTTGCTGATTTCCTTCGTACTGCTGATTGTCTTCACGCTGATCGTCGCCGGCAGGGCGTCCAGGGAGGGGCTGACTTCCGAGCTGTTGACACGTGGCGCGGGGTTTGGCGCGGTAGGGTCGGTCATGACGACGATCGTGTATGCTGGAACCTTTGTCATCTACGCAGGCACCGAGGGTCAAATTCTTGCGCATTCGATTGACCAGATCTGGGATCTTCCCGACCAAATATGGTTCGTGCTCGTTGCCTTGATCTTTTTGCCGATGGGGTGGAACGGCATTAGCAGCATGACCAAAATCCTCGCATGGACCGTGCCGGTGTATGTGGTGTTGCTTGTTTGGGCAATTGTTCAGGCCTGGAACAAAGCAGGCGGCATGCCGGATGGGATGTTCGACGCGATGCCGGCCGGTGCCGTCGGTGGCGTCGCCGGGGTCATCGCCATCGTTTCTGCCCTGTCGGGAACCGTCGGGATCAACCCGTTCGAGGCATCCGACTACAACCGCTTCATCAAGGCCGAGGATTTCAAGCGCAAGGCCTGGTTGACGGTGATCCTTCCGTACGCGCTGTTGTTCTTCGGCGCGATGCCGCTGGGGATGTATTTCACCCTCGCCACCGGCAGCACGGACCCCGCCATTTATTTTATCGGCCTGATCGGCTTGCTGCCTGGCGTGGCACTGGCATGGGTCTCCCAGGTCCGCGTGAACCTGACCAACATCCACGTGAGTTCGGTTGCATTCGCCTCGGGGTCGGAACTCGTCGGTGCAAAAATCCTCGGACGGCGTTTCTGGGTGCTCGGCGTAACGGCCGCGTCGATTGCACTGATGTGGTTCAACGTGCTGGGCAATCTGTATGTCTTCCTCCAGTGGACCGGCATCTTCCTGTTGTCGTGGGTCGCTTGCGTCGTGGCCGACATCACGGTCGTGCGCGGACTGTTGAAGATCGTCACCGGCGAGATCGAATACCGCACCTCGCATATCCGAAAATACAACTGGGTTGGCATTGTCGCCATGCTGACCGGAACGATCTCGGCATCCCTGATCTGGATCTATTCGCAGGATCAGATGCTGAATGACTTGTCGGCCTATATCGGCTTTGTCATCGCCTTTTGCGTGCATGTCGTGATGGCCATCGTTACCAGGGGCAAGACGTATTTCAAAGATCCAGCAGATCCACGGATCGCTGTAAATGGTTCAATCGGCATTTTTGAGGAGGACAAGATTCATGCATAAGTCGGCGATCAATCCCGTGATCAGGGCGCGGTATCGCGCCATGAAGGGAGGCAAGGAGTTCGCGTTTGCCGCGCTCGATCCCCAGCGCACTGCGCACCTGGTGATCGACATGCAGAACGGCTTTGTCGAGGAGGGCAGTTTCTTGGAGGTGCCCGAAGCGCGAAACGTGGTGCCGAACATCAATGCGATCAGCAAGGCCATGCGTTCGAATGGCGGGATGAATCTCTTCCTGCGGTTCACTACGACGAGCAAAAGCGATTGGTCCGTCTACTTCGAACAATTCCAGAGCGAGGAATTCTCGACAGTGGAAGTCGACGGATTCATGGCCGGCAGCCATGGACACGACTTGTATCCCACGCTGGAGGTCCTGCAGGACGACCATATTCTCGATAAAACGCGATTCAGTGCGTTCACGCCCGGCTCTTCTTCCGCACTCGAACTGCTGAAGGCGAAGGGCGTCGATACGGTTGTGATCTCGGGGACGCTCTCCGATTGCTGCTGCGCGGCGACGGCGCGCGACGCGCAACAACTGGGCTTTCGGGTGATCTTTGTCAGTGACTCCAACGCTGCATTGAGCGACGACGAGCACAATGCTGCCCTTAATTCACTTGCGGCATGGTTTGCCGATATACGGACCACCGCCGAGGTCGTTCAACTCGTCCTGCAGTCCGAGGGTGCCGTGAAGAAAGCGGATCGAACCGGGTAACTCACCTGGGCAGTGCGCGTCGTTCGGCGCGCACTGTTTCTTCTTCATTAATCAGAACCAGTGGCGGAAAAGCGGTCGGCGCGCGCCGAGGCCTCGTGCCGTCCCTATCAAGCCTGAATTCTGTGGAAATTTCTCGAATTAAAAACAAAGTGACAGAACCTTGGAGGAAGACAAATGAAAAAACTGTGCAGCGTGTCGATTATCGGGATTGCAGGATTGTTGAGTGCCAATGCATCGGCGGAAGTGTGGAGCGATACATCGATCGGCATCAGCTACGGCCCTGGTTACAGAGAGCCGGGCGTGAACGGCGATATCGCAAAGACGGTCGTGAACATGACCCACGCGGGCGGCTATAAATATGGCAGCAATTATTTCAACGTCGATTTCCTGAAATCGGACAGCGTCGACCCGTCGGTTGGTGCCGGCAATACGGACGGATCCATCGAGGTCTATGCGGTGTACCGGCATCAGTTGAGCATGTCGGCCGTCGCCGGCAACCGCTTTGCCTACGGTCCGGTAAAAGACCTGTCCCTGACTGCGGGATTCGACCTCGGTACGAAAAACAATGGCTTCGGTTCGCGCCCAGTGAAAACCGTCGTGGGTCCGACGCTGAATTTTGCCGTGAACCAGGGTTTTTTTGATCTCGGCCTGTTCTGGTATCGCGAGACGAACAACAACGGCATCGTCGGGAGAAAAGTAACTTTCGATAGCACCTACCAGGTTTCCGCGGCATGGAAGAAAAATTTTGCCCTTGGTCTTCCCGCCGCTTTTGAGGGCTACCTGTCGTATACGGGGGCGAAAGGCAAGAACGGCTTCGGCGTCGAAACGGTGGGCGGAACCGTGGCGCATGCCCTGCTGATGTTCGATATCGGTTCGCTGGCCGGAAAGCCGGGCGTCGTGTATTCCGGTGTCGGTGTCGATCACTATCGGAACAAATACGGGGAGCGCGGGGTGGATCAAACGAGCGCGATTGCGCAGCTCGCCATCCACTTTTAATCGTCGCGATGTGGCCAGCCCAAGCGCTGGCCTTGCTGCGCCGGCCTTATGCCTGGTCGAACTTGTTCATCTTCTGCAGCAGATAGAGCAGCGCCATCCGCTCCGCTGGGTTCAGTTCCCCGAAAGTGCTTTCGGTGATGCGCGCGGCGAACGGAAGGACCTCGTTGATCAGTTCGTTCCCTTGATCGGTCAGCCGCACCAGGACTTTTCGCTTGTCCGAAAGGTCGTGTTCGACAGCCAGCAATGCGCGTGCCTTCAGGCGCTTGACGATATCGCGCACGGTCGCCTGGTCGATGGCGGTCATTTTCGTGATCTCGGTGAGGGAGCAGCTGTGCTGTTCCAGCACGGCGCACATGACCACGAACTGCGCCGAGGTCAACTGCGAGTCGGGAATCATTTCCTGGAAAATGGCCACATGCCGCTGATAGGCGCGCCGCAACTGGTGGCCCACCTGTTCGGCGAAATGATAGTCGTGGTGCGCTTCCTCTTGCTCGAGCTGATTCGCGGATGAAGCTGTCGACGCTAACTCCGCGGTCGATTTGTCGGCATTCTTTTGCTTCATGCTTCGGTATCCAACTCAGTTGATTAAATAGCAGTGATTGATCGTCAAGGTCAGCGCGGCCGGTCTCGGAAATAGCGAGCCATTATAACAAGACAACACAACAGGCAAGCCGCCGTCGACTCCTGCTTCTGGCGATGGCATGGGACGGGTGTGGGGCGCAGGGTGGGGCGCAGGGTGGGGGAAACCCGCGCTGGTAAAGGCCGGGCGCGGCATGGTTGACGGGCCGGCCTTCGAGCCGGCCCGTGTTGGCTGAATGATGGCCTGTGCCCAACCAGGGCCATCATTCAGGTGCGCTGCAGGCTTGCGCCTCAGCCCGCTCAGCCGCTCAGCCGCTCAGCCGGTCAGCAGTTCGGCAGCGTCCGCGGCTCCGGTGGTGCTTTTCGGTGCCGGGTCGACCAGCGGCACCGTGAAGACGTCGTAGCCGAAGCACCAGTCGGGGTCTTCGTTGCTGCGCAGCCAAGTATTGTTGTGCGACACCAGCTGAACCTTGCTGGCGCGCTCGTTGCGGTTGGCCTGGTACAGGGCGAAGGCGGAAGTGTAGTCGCTCACGCCGACCTGCTCGAAGCAGCGCACCAGCATGGCCGCGTCCTCGATCGCCATGGCGGCGCCTTGTGCCATGTGCGGTTTCATCGGGTGGCAGGCGTCGCCCAGCAGGACCAGGCGGCCGCGGCTCCACAGCGGCAGCGGATCGCGTTCGAGCAGCGGCCATTTGGTCACGTTCTCGCTGGCGTCGATCAGCGACTGCACGCCCGGGTGCCAGCCGTCGAAGGCCGCCTTCATCTCGTCGCGGCTGCTGGGCACCCAGCTCTTGCTCATGTCCCAGGTCGGTTCCGGCACCCCCGTCACATAGTAGAGCTCGTCTTTTTTGCCGGTGACGTAATACACCATCATGTGGCGGTCGTCGGACCACCATTTGGTGCACAGGTCGTGGGTAAATCCCTTCACGCTGGCGGTCGGGAAGACGGCGCGGTGGCCGACGTAACCGGTGTATTTCGGCAGTTCCGCGCCGAGCAGGGTGTCGCGGATCTTGGAGTTGATGCCGTCGGCGCCGATGACGATATCGGCTGTTTCCACCGTGCCGTCGGCAAAGCTGAGGAGCACGTCGTCGCCGCGGTCTTCCACCTTGAGCAGGCGCTTGTCGAACGCGATCACGCTGTCCGGGATGGCTTCGATCATGAGGGCATGAAAGTCGCCCCGGTGCACGGTCAGGTAGCTGGCGCCGTAGCGCGACAGCGCGTAGTCGCCGAGCGGGATCTGCGCGATTTTCTCACCGCTCTTCCAGTCCCGGCTATACCAGAAATCGGGATGCGAGCCGGTGCTGTTCAATGCATCGGCGATGCCGATCTTCTGCATGACCTTCATCACGTTGGGCCCGAGGTGGATGCCTGCGCCCAGGCGCGAGAACTGCGGGGCCTGCTCGTACAGGCGCACATTGAATCCGCCCTGATGCAGCAGCGCGGCCGCTGCCGCGCCCCCGAGCCCGGCGCCGATGACGGCGATACGCGGTGATTTTTGCATGGTGTGTCTCCTCGATGTTGGGAAAATTCACTCATCCTTGGATAAGCTCAAAATCGAGTGTACACGCGATAAAATTCGCTGTAAAGAAAATGTGTCGCGGATTCCGGTTGCGCGCCTTGCGGCCCAGTCTGCGCCGGGGCACGCGCGCTCTTACGGGCTGTGACAAGAGTGGAAATTGGCCGAGCTGGAAATAAAAGCCTTGCATACCGGAGAGATTTGGATAAATATAGCGTACACACTTTATTCGTAGGTAATCAAACGATGCCTTGCGCGGCGCCGCCTGCGGCCCGGGTTCGTGCAAGCGTCATCTACCAGGAGATCGAGATGCAAAAAGTCTTTCGAATCGGCCAGATCGTGCCTAGTTCAAACACGACCATGGAAACCGAGATTCCCGCCATGCTCGCAGCCCGCCAGCTGGTGCGGCCGGAACGGTTTACCTTCCACTCGAGCCGGATGCGCATGAAGAAAGTGGTGAAGGAAGAGCTGGCGGCCATGGATGCCGAGTCCGACCGTTGCGCCGTCGAGCTGAGCGATGCGCGGGTCGATGTGCTGGGCTATGCCTGCCTGGTGGCGATCATGGCGATGGGCCACGGTTATCACCGCGTATCGCAGAAGCGGCTGCGCGCCCACACTGCCGAGAATGGCGGCGATGCGCCGGTCATCACCAGTGCCGGCGCCCTGGTCGATGCGCTCAAGGTCATCGGCGCCAAACGCATCGTCGTCGTCGCCCCGTACATGAAGCCATTGACGGAACTGGTGGTCGACTACATCCGCAACGAAGGCTACGAGGTGATCGACTGGCGCGCGCTCGAGATTCCAGACAATCTCGAGGTCGGCCGTCATGACCCGGCACGCCTGCCGGCGATCGTCTCCCGGATGAACTTCAAGGATGCCGACGCCATCGTGCTGTCCGCGTGCGTGCAGATGCCTTCGCTGCCGGCCGTCGCCCAGGTCGAGGCAATGACCGGCAAGCCGGTGATCACCGCGGCGATCGCCACCACCTACGCGATGCTGCGCGCACTCGACCTCGATCCGGTGGTCCCGGGCGCAGGCGCGCTGCTGTCCGGCGCCTACCGCGACGCCGTCTGACGAGGAGGGCGACGACATGGACACGAGTACGTTTATTTACGGCGGCAACGTTCAGGCGAACGGTATCCGCCAGCATTACCTGCGCTACGGCGGCGCGGGCGGCGGGCGCGCGGCACGCGATGCGGTGATCATCGTGCCCGGCATCACCAGCCCGGCCGTCACCTGGGGCTTCGTCGGCGAACGCTTCGGCCGCGTCTTCGATACCTATGTGCTCGACGTGCGCGGCCGCGGCCTGTCGGAAGCGGGCGACACGCTCGACTACAGCCTCGACGCCCAGGCGGCCGACCTGCTGGCGTTTGCGGCGGCACTGGGACTGGAGCGCTATGCCGTGGTCGGGCATTCGATGGGCGCGCGCATCGCGGTGCGCGCGGCACGAACGCAGCCGGCCGCCTTGAGGCGCGTGGTGCTGGTCGACCCGCCGGTATCCGGCCCGGGCCGCCGCGCCTATCCCTCCAAGCTGCCCTGGTATGTCGATTCGATGCGCCTCGCCCGTGAAGGCATCGACGCCGAGGGGATGCGCTCGTTCTGCCCGACCTGGACCGACGAGCAGCTGCGCCTGCGCGCCGAGTGGCTGCACACCTGCGACGAACGCGCGGTGCTGGCCAGCTTCGACGGCTTCCATACCGACGACATCCACGCCGACCTGCCGCGCCTTGCGGTGCCGGCCATGCTGATGGTCGCCGGGCGCGGCGATGTGGTGCGCGACGAAGATATCGCGGAGATCCGCGGGCTGCTGCCCGACCTGGCGCTGGCGCGCGTCGCCGATGCGGGCCACATGATCCCGTGGGACGACGAAGAAGGCTTCTACCGCGCCTTCGGCGACTTCCTTGGTGCGCCGCTGGCACCCCAACTCGACACCCGGGAGGCAGCATGGCCGTAAGCGACCACGATTTGATCCAGGCCTGGAAACAGGTGCTCACCCTGTCGAAGCTGGAGCAGGGCCAGATCGTCACCATCCTCACCAGCGCGGCAAGCCATCCGCAGAACGTGCATGCGGCCACCATTGCCGTGGCCCAGATGGGCGCGCTGGTGAACCGCCTCGACCTGCAGGCCGTGAACGGCGAGAAGGCGCTCAGCCGTGACTCGCTTGCCTATCTCGGCACGACGCCGCTCACCGGCAACCGCGCGGCGATTGCGGCATTGAAGGAAAGCGACCTGGTGCTCGACCTGATGACGCTGCTGTTCTCTCCCGAGCAGCACGACATCCTCAAAAGCGACACCAAGATCCTGCTGGCGGTCGAGCCGCCCGAGGTGCTGGTGCGCCTGGTGCCGACCGAGGCCGACCGCGCCCGCGTCAAGGCGGCCGCGGCGCGGATCGCGGCGGCCAGGGAAATGCACATCGTGTCCGATGCCGGCACCGACCTGCGCTGCGGCCTGGGCGAGTTCCCGGCGATCAGCGAATACGGCTACGTCGACGAGCCGGGCCGCTGGGATCATTGGCCCAGCGGATTCGTCCTGACCTGGCCCAACGAAGGGCAGACCAACGGCCGCCTGGTGCTCGACCGCGGCGATATCCTGCTGCCGCAAAAGTCCTACCTGCAGTCGCAGATCGAGGTCACCCTGACCGACGGCTACGTCACCAGGATCGATGGTGGCGTCGATGCCGCGCTGCTGGCCGAGTACATGGCCTCCTTCGAGGATCCCGAAGCCTATGCCATGTCGCATATCGGCTGGGGCCTGCAGCCGCGGGCCCGCTGGTCCACCCTCGGCCTGTACGACAAGGAAGCGACGATCGGCATGGATGCGCGTGCGTTCGAAGGCAATTTCCTGTGTTCCTTCGGTCCCAACAACGAAGCCGGCGGCCAGCGCACCACCGCTTGCCACATCGATATCCCGATCCGCAACTGTACGGTCCGGCTCGACGGCCGCGACGTGGTTACCAAAGGCAAAGTGCGCGATGCCAAAGACGATTGAGGAGAACGCCATGCACACAGAAGTCCGTACTTACGAGCGCCAGGGGTTCGGCGCCGAGCTCCCGCTGCAGGCGCCGTTCGGCCTGCTCCTGATCGATTTCGTGAACGGCTTTGCCGATCCCGAAGTGTTTGGCGGCGGCAATATCCCGGAGGCGATCGCGCATTCTGCGCCGCTGCTGGCGGCGGCGCGCGCCGGGGGCTGGCCGGTGGCGCACAGCCGGATCGTGTTCGCCGATAACGATTCCGACAACAACATCTTCTCGATCAAGGTGCCCGGCATGCTCGGCTTGAAAGAGCATGACCACAACAGCGCGATCGTCGATGCGCTGGCGCCTGCCGCCGGCGAGCTGGTGGTACGTAAAACCGTGCCCTCGGCCTTCTTCGGCACCTCGCTTGCCGCATGGCTGACCCAGCGCGGCGTGCGCACGCTGGTCGTGGCCGGCTGCGTGACCAGCGGCTGTGTGCGCGCCAGCGTGGTCGACGCCATGTCGCTCGGCTTCCGGCCGCTGGTGGTGTCCGACTGTGTCGGCGACCGGGCCATCGGTCCGCACGAGGCGAACCTGTTCGACATGGCGCAGAAGTACGCCGCCGTGATGCCGCGCGACGAAGCGCTGGCCGCGATCGGGCGCGCCGCCGGCGCTGCCTGAGTACCACCTTTTCTTCAACAAACAACAGGATGACAATCAAGATGGCGCACATCACCTATATTGAATCCGACGGCACCGCGCACAAGGTCGAGGTTGCCGAGGGCTGGAGTTTGATGAAGGGCGCGGTCCACAACAGCGTGCCCGGCATCGATGCGGAGTGCGGGGGCGCCTGCGCTTGCGCGACATGCCACGTGTATGTCGACGATGCGTGGATGGACAAGCTCGGCGATGCCGGGGGAGCGGAACGGGACCTGCTCGAGTGCGTCGGCGAACCGCGGCCGAATTCCCGCCTGGCCTGCCAGATCCGCATCGGCAGCGAGCTCGACGGCCTGGTCGTGCGCATGCCCGCGTCGCAGGGTTAAGCCACGCACCTTCGTGTCAGGCGTCACCGGAACAAGGGCCGGTCCTATACTGACGCCAGCGCCGCCAACGGTCCTGGGTATTGCGCGCCCTGCGTTCAGTATCCCGGAACCCTTGCACAACGATTTGAACCTGGGACTCATCATGAACCACCCCATCATCCCGATCGCCCGCGCGGACCAAGCTGCCGGCGCCACCCGCCAGCGCAAGCGCGAGGCCCCGAAGGGCCGCCGGGTCGACCCGCAGGCACTGCGCGAGGTCCAGGCCCTGCTGGGCCAGGCATCGCGCCGGCGCGACCTCCTGATCGAACACCTGCACGCCATCCAGGACCATTTCGGCTGCCTGGGCAGCGCGCACCTGGCCGCGCTGGCGCAGGAAATGCGCCTGGCCCAGGCCGAGGTGTACGAAGTCGCCACCTTTTATCACCATTTCGACGTGGTCAAGGAGGGGCAGCCGGCTCCGCCGGCATTGACGGTGCGCGTCTGCGCCGGGCTGTCGTGCGAGATGGCCGGCGCCCGCGACCTGCTGGCCAAGCTGCCCGCGCTCCTCGGGCGCGCAGTGCGGGTGCTGGAGGCGCCCTGCGTCGGGCGCTGCGAGCAGGCGCCGGTGGCCGTCGTCGGCCAGCGGGCGCTGCCGCAGGCCAGCGCCGAGGCGGTGCTGGCCAGGGTGAACGCCGGCGAGACGGTTGAGGCCGTCACCGGCCACATCGATCATGCAGGCTACCGCGAGGGCGGCGGCTACCGGCTGCTGCGCGCCTGCGTCGCCGGCGAGCACGCCGTCGAGGACGTGATCAAGACGCTGGAAAGCTCGGGCCTGCGCGGCCTGGGCGGCGCCGGCTTTCCGCTGGGCCGCAAGTGGCGCATCGTGCGCAGCGAGCCCGGTCCGCGCCTGATGGCAATCAACATCGACGAAGGCGAGCCCGGCACCTTCAAGGACCGGGTCTACCTGGAGCGCGATCCGCACCGCTTCCTGGAAGGCGCCCTGATCGCGGCCTGGGCGGTCGGCATCGAGGCCATCTACATTTATTTGCGCGACGAATACCACGGCTGCCGCGCCATGCTGGAAGCGGAGCTCGACAAGCTGCGGCGCGATCCGCCGGTGCCGGGCATGCCGCC
Source organism: Massilia sp. GCM10023247 (assembly GCF_042653325.1). Classification (NCBI taxonomy): domain Bacteria; kingdom Pseudomonadati; phylum Pseudomonadota; class Betaproteobacteria; order Burkholderiales; family Oxalobacteraceae; genus Massilia; species Massilia sp. GCM10023247. The sequence continues at coordinate 672,673 of NZ_JBHSIB010000007.1, read as the reverse complement.
GATTTACTTGCGGCGCGGCGCCGGTGCCTACATCTGCGGCGAAGAGTCGGCGATGATCGAATCGATCGAGGGCAAGCGCGGCATGCCGCGCCTGCGCCCGCCTTATGTGGCCCAGGTCGGCCTGTTCGGGCGCCCGACGCTGGAACACAATTTCGAGTCGCTGCACTGGGTGCGCGAGATCCTGGAGCGCGGCGGGGCATGGTTCGCCGGCTTCGGGCGCCACGGCCGGCGCGGCCTGCGTTCGTTCTCGGTCTCGGGCCGCGTCAAGCAGCCCGGCGTGAAGCTGGCGCCGGCCGGCATCACCATCACCGAACTGATCGCCGAATACTGCGGCGGCATGCAGGACGGCCACCGTTTTTATGCCTACCTGCCGGGCGGGGCCTCGGGCGGCATCCTGCCGGCCAGCATGGGCGACATTCCGCTCGACTTCGACACGCTGCAGCCCTATGGCTGCTTCATCGGCTCGGCCGCGGTCGTCGTCCTGTCCGACCACGACAGCGCCACCGCCGCCGCCCGCAATACGCTGGCCTTCTTCAAGGACGAGTCCTGCGGCCAGTGCACGCCTTGCCGCAACGGCACGGCGAAGGCGCTCGACATCATCAAGCAGCCGGTGTGGGACCTGCCCTTGCTGGCCGACCTGTCGCAGGTCATGCGCGACGCCTCGATCTGCGGCCTCGGCCAGGCTGCGCCGAATCCCTTTGACTGCGTCATCCGATACTTCCCGCACGAGCTCGCTCAGTCTCAGTAAAGCTAAACCGTACACCGCCATGAACGCTCCCATCCAGACCGTCACATTCGAACTCAATGGCCGCGCCGTCCAGGCGCTGCCGCACGAGACCCTGATCGAGGTTGCCGACCGCGAAGGCGTCGCCATCCCGCGCCTGTGCTACAAGGAGGGCTATGATGCCGTCGGCAACTGCCGCTCCTGCATGGTCGAGATCGACGGCGAGCGGGTGCTGGCGCCGTCCTGCTGCCGCAACCCGAGCGCCGGCATGAAGGTCAGCACCGACAGCCCGCGCGCGCTTGCTTCACAAAAGATGGTGCTCGAGCTGCTCATGGCCGACATGCCCGAGGCCGAGTACACCCGCAAGAACGAACTCGACCTCTGGGCCGGCAAGCTGGGCCTGGGCCGGCCGCGCTTTAGGCCGACGCGCAGGCAGCCGCAGCGTGACGACAGCCACGCCGCGATGACCGTCAACCTCGACGCCTGCATCCAGTGCACCCGCTGCGTGCGCGCCTGCCGCGACGAGCAGGTCAACGACGTCATCGGGCTGGCCTTGCGCGGCGAGAACGCGAAGATCGTGTTCGACCAGGACGACCCGATGGGCAATTCCACCTGCGTGGCCTGCGGCGAATGCGTGCAGGCCTGCCCGACCGGCGCCCTGATGCCGGCGCGCGAGGTGGCGCTGAACATCCCCGATAAACAGGTCGATTCGGTCTGCCCCTACTGCGGCGTCGGCTGCCAGCTGACCTACAACGTCAAGGACAACAAGATCTTGTACGTGGAGGGCCGCGACGGCCCGGCCAACCACGGCCGCCTGTGCGTCAAGGGCCGCTACGGCTTCGACTACGCGCACCACCCGCACCGGCTGACCAAACCCCTGATCCGGCGCGCAGGCGTACCGAAGACGGGCGAGTTCGCGATGGACCCGGAGCGCGTGCTGGATGTGTTCCGCGAGGCGAGCTGGGAAGAAGCGCTGGCGCTGGCCGGCGGCAGGCTGGCGGCGATCCGCGACGCGCACGGCGGGGCCGCGCTGGCCGGCTTCGGCTCGGCCAAGGGCAGCAACGAGGAAGCGTATCTGTTCCAGAAGCTGGTACGCACCGGCTTCAGGACCAACAACGTCGACCATTGCACGCGCCTGTGCCATGCCTCGTCGGTCTCGGCGCTCCTGGAGGGGATCGGCTCGGGCGCGGTGTCGAACCCGGTGATGGACGTGATGCGCGCCGAGGTCATCGTCGTCATCGGCGCCAACCCGACCGTGAACCACCCGGTGGCGGCGACCTGGATCAAGAACGCGGTGAAGGAGGGCGCCAAGCTGGTTGTGCTCGATCCGCGCCGCTCGGAACTGGCGCGCCACGCGCACCGTTATCTGCAGTTCAAGCCGGACAGCGACGTGGCGCTGCTGAATGCGATGATGCACGTGATCGTCACCGAAAAACTGGTGGACGAGGCCTTCATCGCCGGCCGCACCATCGGCTACGCCGAGCTCGAAGCCAACGTGGCCGGGTACAGCCCGGAGGCGATGGCGCCGGTCTGCGGCATCGACGCCGACACCATCCGCTACGTCGCGCGCCTGTACGCCACCTCGAAGGGCTCGATGATCCTGTGGGGCATGGGCGTGTCCCAGCACGTGCACGGCACCGACAATGCGCGCTGCCTGATCGCGCTGAGCCTGATGACGGGCCAGATCGGCCGGCCCGGCACCGGCCTGCATCCGCTGCGCGGCCAGAACAACGTGCAGGGCGCGTCCGACGCCGGCCTGATCCCGATGATGCTGCCGGACTACCAGCGCGTCGACAACCCGGCCGCGCGCGCGAAATTCGAGGCGGCCTGGGGCGCCACGCTCGACCCGAAGCCGGGCCTGACGGTGGTCGAGATCATGGACGCCATCGACGCCGGCCAGATCCGTGGCATGTACATCATGGGCGAGAATCCCGCCATGTCCGACCCCGACGCCAACCACGCGCGCGCCGCGCTGGCCGCGCTCGAGCACCTGGTGGTGCAGGACATTTTCCTCACCGAGACGGCCTACCTGGCCGACGTGATCCTGCCGGCCTCTGCGTTTCCGGAAAAGACCGGCACCTTCACCAATACCGACCGCCTGGTGCAGCTCGGCAGGCAGGCGATCGATCCGCCGGGCCAGGCGAAACAGGACCTGTGGATCATCGAGCAGATGGCGAACCGGCTCGGCCTGCCGTGGAACTATGGTGATGTCTCGGAAGTGTTCGACGAAATGCGGCGCACCATGGACAGCATCGGCGGCATCACCTGGGAGCGGCTGGAGCTTGAGGGCGCGGTGGTCTACCCCTGCCTGGAGGAGGGCGCGGCGGGCGAACCGGTGGTCTTCGTCGACGACTTCCCGCGCGAGGACGGCCGTGCCCGTTTCGTCCCGGCCGACATCATCCCGGCCGACGAACGTCCCGATACCGACTATCCGATGGTCCTGATCACCGGCCGCCAGCTCGAGCACTGGCATACCGGCAGCATGACGCGGCGCGCCACCGTACTCGACGCGATCGAGCCCGATCCGGTGGCCCTGGTGCACCCGCTCGACCTGGAACGCCTCGGCGTCAAACCGGGCGAAGTCATCACGATTGCCTCGCGCCGCGGCGAGGTGGCCCTGTATGCGCGCGCCGACGACAGCTCCCCGGTGGGCGCAATCTTCGTGCCGTTCTGCTACTACGAGGCGGCCATCAACCGCCTCACGAACGCGGCGCTCGACCCGGTTGGGAAGATCCCGGAATTCAAGTATTGTGCGATCCGGGTCACGCCGGGCGGCGTGCTCGCACCACAGGGAAGTTATGGCGGTGGGAAAATTTTGGAGGGCATGGCACAATCAGCAACATGAACTCTGCCGACCAGCCAAGTTACCGTCCTCTCATGACGGATGCGCACGCCCACCTCACGCACGAGGTGAGCGTGCTGGACGAGCGCGCGCGCCGTTCCACCATTTCCATTCCCGCCGAGCGCCCGCTGACGGTCTATGTCGACAAGCGCGAGCTGGTCACCCTGATGACCCTGGGCGGCGCCCCGGAGGCGCTGACTCTCGGCTACCTGCGCAACCAGCGCCTGGTGCGATCGATCGAGGACGTGGTCTCGGTGCAGGTCGACTGGTCGGTCGACGCGGTGGCGGTCGTGACCCGCAACGGCATCGCCGACGTCGAGGAGCGCACCGCGAAAAAAGTCGTCACCACCGGCTGCGGCCAGGGCTCGGTATTTGGCGGATTAATGGATGAGATCGAAACTATTTCCCTGAGTGATAGTGCGAGGCTGCAGCAGTCCGTTGTCTACCGCATCGTCGACACCATCCGCACCCAGCAATCGATCTACAAGCAGGCCGGTTCCGTGCACGGCTGCGCCCTGTTCTCGAATACGGGCGAGCTGCTGCATTTTGTCGAGGACGTGGGCCGCCACAATGCCGTGGACGCCATCGCCGGCCTGATGTGGCTGGAGGGCATCGGCGGCGACGACAAGGTGTTCTATACGACCGGCAGGCTGACCTCGGAAATGGTGATCAAGGGCGCGCAGATGGGGATTCCCTTCCTGCTGTCGCGCTCGGGCACCACGCAGATGGGGCACATGGTGGCCGAACGGGTCGGCATGTCGCTGCTGGCACGCTGCAGCGGCAAGCACTTCCTGCTGCTGGCCGGGCAGGAGCGGCTCGTGTTCGAGCCGGCGCTGTTCGAACTGCCCGGCCCCGCGCGGCCCGACTGACCCGCTGCGATGTCCCTGTTCGACGCCACGGCGCATGCGTTTGCGCTGCTGTTTTCGGGCGACGCCGGTCTCTGGCGCATCATCTGGGTCTCGCTCAAGACCAGCATCATCGGCCTGGTGCTGGCCGCGCCGCCGGCCGTCCTGCTCGGCTATGCGATCGCCATGCACCGCTTTCCGGGCCGCCGCATCGCCGTCTGGCTGGCGCAATGCGCGCTGTCGCTGCCGACGGTCCTGATCGGCCTGCTGCTGTATTTGCTGCTGTCGCGCCGCGGGCCGCTCGGTTCGCTCGAATGGCTGTTCTCGCAGCCGGGCATCATCCTCGGGCAGTGCGTGGTCGGCCTGCCGGTGCTGCTCGCGTTTACGCTGGCGGCGGTGCAGGCGCTCGATCCGCGCTATGCTGAGACGGCGCGCGCGCTCGGCGCCTCGCGCTGGCGCGTGATGACCACCGTCCTGCACGAGGCGCGCTATGGCGTGATGGCGGCCGTCATCAGCGGCTTCGGGCGCGTGATTTCGGAAGTCGGCTGCGCCCTGATGGTCGGCGGCAACATCGAAGGCGAAACGCGCACGATCACCACCGCCATCGCGCTGGAGACGAGCAAGGGCGATTTCGCCCAGGGCATCGCGCTGGGCATCGTGCTGGTCGCCCTGGCGCTGCTGATGAACGGCGCCTTGATGCTGCTGCAGGGCGAAGCGCATACGGCGGGAGGGCGCACATGAGGACAAGCAAGGAGGCGCTGTTGAGCGTGCGCGGCCTGGCGCGGCGCCATGGCGAGCGGCTGCTGTTCGACATCGACGAACTCCGCCTCGACGCCGCCAGCGCCTATGTGCTCACCGGCGCCAACGGCGCCGGCAAAAGCACGCTGCTGCGCGCGCTGGCCGGGCTGGAACGGGTGGAGGCGGGGCAGGTCGAATTCGAGGGCAAGCCGGTCGTCCTGCACCCGTACCCGCAGGCGCTGCGCCAGGCCATCGTGTACGTCCACCAGCACCCGATCATGTTTTCCACCAGCGTCGCGCACAACATCGGCTACGGCCTGCTGGCGCGCGGCGAACCGAAGGCGCGCGTGGCGCAACTGGTCGACGAAGCGATGGCCTGGGCCGGCGTGGACTACCTGCGCGATACCGACCCGGCGCGCCTGTCGGGCGGCGAAAAGCAGCGCGTGGCGCTGGCGCGGGCGCGTGTCCTGCAGCCCCGTTTGCTGCTGCTGGACGAGCCCACCGCCAACCTCGACGGCGCCGCGCGCGAGCAGGTGATCGCCCTGATCCCGACGCTGATGGAAACCGGCAGCAGCGTGGTCATGGCCTGCCACGACCGCGACTTGATCGGACTACCCGGCGTGCGCCGTCTCAAGCTGCGCGACGGCCGCCTCGAATACCGCACCCACAAAGGAGAAATCGATGAAACGCCGTAAGCTGCTTGCCGTCCTGATGTGCTCCATCCTCGCTGCGCCGGCCGCCCTTGCCCAGGAATCCCTGCGCCTGTCGACCACCACCAGCACCGAGAATTCCGGCCTGCTGAAACACCTGCTGCCGGCCTTCGAAGCGAAGACCGGCATCCAGGTCAAGGTGATCTCGGTCGGCACCGGCAAGGCCCTGGAGCTGGGCAAGAACGGCGACGTCGACGTCACCCTGGTGCATGCGCGCCAGCTGGAAGACAAGTTCGTCGCCGAGGGCTGGGGCGTCGACCGGCGCGACGTGATGTACAACGACTTCCTGGTGGTCGGCCCCGAGTCCGATCCGGCCAGGATCAAGGGCGGCAAGGACGTGATCGCCGCCTTCGGCAAGATCGCGGCAAGCGGCGCCCGCTTCATTTCGCGCGCCGACAATTCGGGCACCGACGTGATGGAGAAAGGCTATTGGCAGGCCGCGGGCACCAGGCCGGCGGGCGCCAGCTATGTCTCGGCGGGCCTGGGCATGGGCGAAGTGCTGAACATGGCCGCCGAGATGCGCGCCTATACGCTGACCGACCGCGCCACCTATGCCGCCTACAAGGCGAAAACGGGGCTGGCGGTCCTCGTCGAGGGCGACAAGCGCATGTTCAACCCCTACGGCATCATCGCCGTCAATCCGGCCAGGCATCCAGGCGTGAACCACAAGGGCGCCAGGCAGCTGATCGACTGGATCACATCAAACGAGGGGCAGGCGCGCATCGCCGCCTTCAGGCCGGGGGGCGAGCAGCTGTTTTTCCCGACGGCGAAGCCATAAGGACATGATGGAAACAAAAAAGCGGCCGAGGCCGCTTTTTTGTTGCTTGCAGTTTTTACCCTCTTGCGCTTACTTGCGCAGGATCTGACGCTTGCGCGCAGTGGCGCCGGCAGCCAGCAGGGCGATGCCGAACAGGGCCAGCGAGCCCGGTTCCGGCACTTCGTTCACTTCACCCAGTTTGAACTGGCCGTTCGCGCCGATGAAGAAGTACTCGTTCGCACGGTTGCGGTAGCGCGTGCCGTCGCAGCCTGCGCCGGTGAAGCCGGCATACTGGCATGCCAGTTCGCTGACCAGGGTGGTGCCCGGACGGGCGAGCGAGTTGGCGTTCGTGAAGGCAAAACCGAGAATCGACTGGGTCGACAGGTCCAGGCCTTCGCTATTGAAGAAGTAACCTGGAGCCAGCATGCCGGCTCCCGCCTTGGCAAACACGCTCACCTGGCCGTTGCTGGTGGGAGCGCCAGTCGCATCGACCTTGCCGCCGCCGCCGGCGAGGACGTCGAATTGCGCGATCATCGTGCCCAGGTTCGCGCCATAGAATCCGTTCGTGCCTGCGTACTGGTTGTTCACCGGATTCTGGTACATCCGGATGATGCCGTCGGCGAAACTGAAGGAGCCGCCGTAATTGCCGCTGCCGGTCGCTTCGAAGGTGGCCGTGATATTGCCGCCTGGGAAGTTCAACGGGAACAGGCGGCCATTGCTGTCGGCCTGGGTGATATTGAAGACCGCAGTCTCCTTGAAGGTAAACGAGGTGCCACCGGTCGGCGTCAGCTGGAGGAAGGCATTGCCGTTCACGTCCAGGTATTCACCAACGGTCTGGCCACTGGAGAAGCCCCCGCCGGTAGGGTTGAACACCCAATCGGTAATGATCGGACTCGCGATTGCGGTACCGGTCGCGCCCAGCGCGAAAACTGCTGAACACATAAGTTTCTTAAGGAGATTCATCTTTGCTCTTTCGACATATTGTCATCGGGGTGGATGGACTGAAGGTGAAGCAATCTCCGTGCCTGCAGAAAATAATGCGATAAATCAAGCGCTTAAAAATTTCGAATTTTGCATTCGTCAATACGTGTAAAGAATGTCGACAAGTTGTTGTTTCTATTGAGAATTTTTAATATCATTCTGACTTCTCAAAGGCGCAACTTAGTGGTGTTGCCCTACATTATTTAACAATGTGATCCAGTAAATCTTGGCAATCAGGAACGAGAAAATGCCTTATTGAAAGGACGCTTTGCGTGCCGTCTACCCATGCGAAAACGCCAGCCCGAAGGCTGGCGTTTTGCATCCTGCGATCCGGCGGCGAACGGTTCAGCCCCTGCCGCGCGGTCCGCCCAGCAGCACGTCCTCATAGGGGGCAGGGACGGTACCAATGACGATGCCCTCGTCGGTAATGTCGAAGGTGCGGATTTGCCGGCTGTGCTTCGAGCCCCTGACCTTGACGACCGAGATCACGGTGCGCAGTTCCGACTGCGACTCCACATAGCGCTGCATGACCACGGCATCGGCCAGCACCGCGCTGCCGTAGGGCGAAAAGCGCAGTTCCTGGTAGCGGTCTTCGAGTTCGCTCGTCATCAACATGGTCACGCCCTTCGCGCACAGCACGGTCGTCATGCGGTAGAGCGACTCGCGGAAGTCCTCGCGGTATTCGGGCGCCATCGCCAGTTCGAAACCGGACAGTGAATCGAGCACGACGCGCTTGGCGCCCAGGGCGTCGATCATCGTCACCAGTTCGTACAGCATCTCGTCGACCGACAGGTCGAGCGCGCGTACGCTCATCAGTCCGACTTGGCCGGAACGCACCATGGTATCGAGCTTGTCGTTCATCATCTGGCTCGGGCTGCGTTCGAACAGGGCGATCAGGCCCGGTTCGCCGACGGCTGCGCCGGCCGCCAGGAATTCGGTGGCAAGGACGGTCTTGCCGGACCCCGTGGGGCCGACCAGCAGCACGGAATAGCCGCTCGGGATGCCGCCGCCCAGCATGTCGTCGAGCACGGGGACACCGGACGAGACCCGCCCGACCGGCGTGCGCAGCGGCGGCTCGGCGCCGACCGGCTCGGGCGCAGGCAGCACCCGTGGGAAGATTTCGATGCCGGCCGCAGCGATGCGGAAGGCGTGCAGGCCGGGACGCTGCCTCTGGCCACGCATCTTGATGACCTGGATCTTGCGCGACATCGCATTGCGCTGCACCACCTGGCTCAGCCAGATCAGGCCGTCGGCCACGGTGAAGATCGGGTTCTGGTCGGCCTCGTTGCTCGTGTATTCGCCGATCAGGAAGCTGGTCGCGTTCCAGGTCGTCATGTGGGCCACGAGGTGCTGGACGAAAGTTTGCAGTGCCGCCACTTCCTGGTGGTCGCCGCGCGCGCCCTGGATGAAGGAGCGGAACGAATCGATGAAGACCAGGCTCGGCGAGTGCATGCGCACTTCTTCCAGGATCTGGGCCAGCACGGCGTCGTAGTTGCCTTCCTCGACCTGAGGCGCAAGGCTGATGAAGTTGACCGAATCGCCGACCTTGTCGAAGTCGAAGAAGCTGAACTGCTGCTGGTAGCGCAGCATTTTAACGGGCGGCTCGCCCATCGCGGTGAAGAACAGGGCCTTGCGCGTGGGCGACGCCAGCCCGAACATGATCTGCTGGGCGAACGTGGTCTTGCCGCTGCCGGGGGCGCCCCCAATGATATTGAACGACAACTCGGGCAAACCACCGCCGAGGATGGTATCGAGTCCGGGAACGCCTGTCGCCAGCAGGCGCAGGTCAATTTTGTCGGTCATGCCGCATACTCCTAAATGTTCTTGTTGAGGGCCACATCCGGGAAGGCTGCCTTCAGGAAGGAAACGGTCAGGCGCATGCCGATCAGCTCGGACAGGAGCGTCGTGTAGCTCGACAGCAGCGCCCGGTTGACGGCGGCAATGTCCTCCGGCGTACGGTCTTCCAGACAGCGTTCGAAGGCCTCGAAAGGCAGGCGCGCCTCGTTCGAGGCGACCTGGGGCAGCCATGGAAAGGCCGCCTCCTGGGCCGCCAGGCTGCGCGCGAACAGCAGTTCCGTGCTCAGGGGGCCGAGCAGCGGGGCGAATTTCTTGAACAGGGTGCGCCAGATGCGCAGCGCCTCCGCGCTGGTCGCGCCCGCGCCCCCGTGAGCGAGGCGCCGGGTGATCGTCTCGAACAGCTCGGTCGGTATGGGCATGGCGTTCGAATCGTTGCGACTTGGCCTGTCGAGATGCTTGCGCAACGCCCTGGCCGGGTAAATGGATGTGTTTAGGACATCATTTTAGCCGATTGCAGGCCGGGTGGAAGCGTCCTGTGGCGGAAGGGCGATCGGAAGCGTCAGGAGCACTTCCGTGCCGTGCGTGCGTGCGCGCTTGATGGCCAGGTCGCCGCCATGGCTGGCGACGCGCTCGTCGAGGTCGAGCAGGCCGAAGCTGCCCGGCTTGCGGGGCGCGGCCGGATCGAAACCGATGCCGTTGTCGACGATGCGCATGGAGAGCACGCCGGACGCGTGCGCCAGCGCCACCTGCACGCGGCTCGCCAGCGAATGGCGAAACACGTTATTCAGGCATTCCTGCAACACCCGGTAGACGGTCAGCAATTCTTCTTCGCCCATGGCCAGCTCGTCGATGCCGGGCGCCGTGTCCAGTTCGCAGGCGATGCCGCTGGCGCGGGTGAACTTGCGCAACTCCATCTCGACGGTCGCCTGCAGGCCCAATTCCATGCCGGAAGGCCGCAGGTCGCCCAGCAAGCCCTTGACCGTGCGCAGCGTCACGTCGACATTGTCGAGCGCGGCGCCGATACGGTCGCGCAGGCGATAGTGACGGTTGGTGGTGTGCTGGTGCAGCATGACGATATCGATGCGCAGCGCCAGCAAATTCTGGGCGAGCGAGTCGTGCAGCTCCTGCGAAATGCGCTTGCGCTCATCCTCGCGTGTAGCGAGCTGGTGCGCAAGGAGCTGGTGCAGTTTTTGTTCGGAAGCGCGCAATGCGGCTTCCGCCCGTTGCAGGGCCAGGATCTTCTCGACCAGGGCCTGGTTGACCAGCATCTGGTTCTGGTGCAGGTGCACGAGGGCAGGGTCGATGGCTTCGCCCGGCTTGTCGACTGGTAATTCGAAAGGAGGGTCCTGCAGGGTGCCGGGATGCAGCCCGCAGGTCTTGCCATAGCCTGGAGTTCGGGTATCCATATCGATAAGCCAGTTGATGTGCCGCAACATAACGTTTGCGAAAACTGCTACCTGTCCAGAAGCTAGGGAATCTCGGACCACAAGTCAAGAAAAAGCGGCGGCTGGCGACGAATGATGCAGATGTCGGGACGATTTGGGAACTTCGCCTGCGCCCGGCGGATCTCTGGACGCCCAGTACGGCGACGCGGGCGGGTGCCCAGGCGCCGGCGCGACCGGCTTGCTGGAATGCATGCAAAAGCCCCGCAGGTCTCTACATCAGGATGACGTCGTACTGTTCCTGGTGATAACCTTTTTCGACTTGCAGCGAAATTTTCTTGCCGATGAAGTCGCCCAGCATCGCCAGGTGCTGCGATTCCTCTTCCAGGAAGAGGTCGACCACTTCCTGCGAAGCAAGAATACGGAATTCGCGCGGGTTGAACTGTTTCGCTTCGCGCAGCAGTTCGCGCAGGATCTCGTAGCAGATCGTGCGCGAGGTTTTCACTTGTCCCTTGCCGCAGCAGGCGGGGCAGGGCTCGCACAGGATGTGGGCGAGCGACTCGCGCGTGCGCTTCCTCGTCATTTCGACCAGGCCCAGGGCCGAGAAGCCGCTGACCGAGACCTTGGTGCGGTCGCGCGCCAGGGTTTTCTTCAACTCGGCAAGGACGGCATTGCGGTGCTCGTTGTTGTCCATGTCGATGAAGTCGAGGATGATGATGCCGCCCAGGTTACGCAGGCGCAGCTGGCGGGCGATCGCATGCGCCGCTTCCAGGTTGGTTTTAAAGATGGTATCCGCGAAATTACGCCCGCCGACATAGCCGCCGGTGTTGACGTCGATCGTCGTCATCGCCTCGGTCTGGTCGACGATCAGGTAGCCGCCGGACTTCAGGTCGACGCGGCGGCCCAGCGCGCGCAGGATTTCTTCCTCGACCCCGTACAGGTCGAACAGCGGACGCTCGCCCGTGTAATGCTGCAATCTCGCCAGCACACTCGGCGTGTAGACCTGGGCGAATTCGACCAGTTTCAGGTAGTTTTCGCGCGAATCGACCTGGATCGTCGCCGTCTCGTCGTGGACGAAGTCGCGCAGCACGCGCTGGGCCAGGTTCAGGTCCTGGTACAGCAGGCTGGTGGCAGGGCGGGTACGGGCCCCGTTCTGGATCGCGGCCCAGGTCTTGCGCAGGTAGTCGATGTCGGCGGCGAGGTCGGTGTCCGACGCTTCCTCGGCCTGGGTGCGCACGATGTAGCCGCCCTTTTCGTCGGCCGGCAGCAGCCCGGCCATGCGCGTGCGCAGCAGTTCGCGGTCGGCCTCTTTCTCGATCTTTTGCGAGATGCCGATGTGCTTATCCTGCGGCAGGTACACCAGCATGCGCCCGGCGATCGAGATCTGGGTCGACAGGCGCGCGCCCTTGGTGCCGATCGGGTCCTTGATGACCTGCACGGTCAGCACCTGGCCATCGAAGAGCAGCTTTTCGATCGGCGTCGGCGGGGTGTTCGAATTGTCGTGCGGCCGCGCTTCCCAGATGTCGGCCACGTGTAAAAAGGCGGCGCGTTCCAGGCCGATGTCGATGAAGGCCGACTGCATCCCCGGCAGCACCCGCACGACCTTGCCGGAATACACGTTCCCGGCGAGGCCGCGCGTCAGCGTGCGTTCGATGTGCAACTCCTGCACCGCGCCCTGCAGGACGAGCGCCACGCGCGTTTCCTGCGGAGTGATATTGATGAGGATGTCTTCGTTCATGGACGCTGCATACGGGGATATTGTTCAGAGTGCCATGATACACGGCCCGCCGCCGCCGCGTAGGGTGGAGTCCCGACTCCACGCGTGAAGCCCGAACATTGGCAAGCGTATCGCGTGGACAAACGTACGCGTGGAGGCAGGACTCCACCCTACGTCCCCCGGCCTTAAATCGGCAGTCCCGCCTTGCGCAGCAGGGCCGCCGTCTCGAACAGCGGCAAGCCCATGATCCCCGAGTGGCTGCCCTCGATATGCTCGACGAACAGGGCGGCGAGGCCCTGGATGCCGTAGCCGCCGGCCTTGTCGTAGGGCTCGGGTGTGGCGCAGTAGGCGCGGATCGCCTGCGGCGACAGCTTGGCGAAGCGCACGTTCGACACCTGCGTGACGTGCTCGGCCATGTCGGTGAAGTGCACGGCCACGGTGGTCAGCACCTGGTGGGTGCGGCCCGACAGGCGCTCGAGCATCGCGGCGGCCTCGGCCGGGTCGGCGGGCTTGCCGAGGATCTCGTCGTCGACCGTGACGGTCGTGTCGGCGGTCAGCACCGGGCGCAGCGGCTGGCGGCGCTGTTGCAGCACCTTCCAGGCGAACGCGCCTTTTTCCAGCGCCACCCGCACTACGTAGTCGTGCGCCGGTTCGCCCGGGCGCACGTCTTCGCTGACGTCGACGCCGCGCGCCGGGTCGCTGCGCAGCATCAGCAGATCGAAGTCGACGCCGACCTGGCGCAGCAGTTCGCGGCGCCGCGGGCTCTTCGAGGCGAGATAGATTTTCTTGTCGAACGCTTTCATGGGGAGCTGCCTCAGACGCGGTGGTACGGATGGTTCTGGGTAATCGACCAGGCACGGTAGAGCTGCTCGGCCAGCATCACACGCACGACGCCGTGGGGCAGGGTCATGCTCGAAATACGGATCAGGCTGTCGGCGCGGGCCTTGAGTTCGGGGTCGAGGCCGTCCGCGCCGCCGATGAGAAAGACGGTATCGCGACCGTCCTGCTGCCAGCTCAACAATTGTTGGGACAGACCAACACTTGTCAGGTCCTTGCCCCGTTCGTCGAGGGCGATGATGCGCGCCCCGCGCGGCAACACGGCCTCGATGCGCTCGCGCTCGAGCGCCATCGCAGTGGCGGCCGTCTTGCTGCCGGAACGCTCGACCGGCTTGATTTCCTTGAGCACGATGCGCAGCTCGGGCGGCATGCGCTTCGTGTACTCGGCAAAACCGGTTTCGATCCAGGCCGGCATTTTATGGCCGACCGCGGCGATGATCAGTTGCATTGAAACTTACCGGTTAACTGATTGGCTCACTTGCTTGCCAAATTACTCGGCAACTTTCTTGACGGTGCGGCGGATCACCTTTTTCACCGGTTCGGCGTCAGGCGCGGCTGCTGCCTTCGGCGTGCGCTTCGGCGGCTTGGCCTTGGTCGCCTCGACGGCGGCGATCTCGCTCTTGCTCGGCGCGACCTTGATGGTCTTGCCGACCGGCGCCTTCTTGGCCGCCGGCTTCTTCGCTGCCGTGGTCTTGGTGGCGGCCGTCTTCACGGCGGTGGCGCGCTTGGCGGCCGGCTTGCGCTCGTTGACCGGCTTGACTTCCGGCGCGTCCTGGTTCGCGGCCAGGTGCTTCGACTTGGTCTTCGGCTCGGCCGCTTCCGCCGCTTCCGGCGTCGACTTGCGCTTGGCGGCGCCCAGCTTGACCGGCTTCTCGCCCCAGATTTCTTCCAGGCGGTAGTACTGGCGGATGGCCGGCTGCATGATGTGGACAATCATGTCGCCCAGGTCGACCAGCACCCATTCGCCGGTGTCCTCGCCCTCGAGGCCGACGACGTCGCCGCCTGCTGCCTTGACCTTGTCGCGCACCGAGGCGGCCAGCGCCTTGGTCTGGCGATTCGACGTACCCGAGACGACCGCGATGCGATCGAACAGGCTGGTCAGCCCGGTCGTGTCGAACAACATGATCTCCTGGCCCTTGACGTCTTCGAGGGCGTCGACGACGACCGTTTGCAGTTTTTTGATATCCATTAGCTTTTGTATAAATTATGGTGTTGAATATAGTCTAGCACTACCGGGGCGACCAGCGAGTTCACTTTCGCCTTGGCGTTTGCCTCCGGGTTCAGGGTGGCAGCATCGCCCCCCAGCAGCGCGCGCACCGTCGTCGACGAGATGTCGACGGCGAGCGTGTGCGCCAGGCACACCAGCCCCGCGGGGGTGGTGCGCACTTGTTCTGCCGACGCCAGGCGCGGCGCCAGTTCGCGCGCCACCGCCGGCGGCAGCGCATCGCGCTCGAGCGTATAGCCCGGCCGCGCCGCGACGGCGAGGTTGGCCAGCTCGAACAATTGTTGCCATTCGCGCCAGCTGTCCAGGTTCTGCAACTGGTCGGCGCCCATCAGGAATACGATCGAGGCGTCCGGACCGAGTTCCGCCCGCAGGCCGCGCAGGGTGTCGACGGTATAGGTCGGACCCGTCGCTTCGAGTTCGCGGCGATCGATCGACACCGCCAGGCCGGCGTCGCGAAAGGCCAGTTCCAGCATGGCGATCCGTTGTTCGTCGCTGGCCTGCAGGGCCGCTTTCTGCCAGGGACGCGCCGGCAGCACGCGCAGCTCGTCGGGCCGCAGCAGGCCGTCGAACAGGCGCGCCAGCGCAACGTGGCCATGGTGGACGGGATCGAAACTGCCCCCCAGCAGGGCGATGCAGGCGCTCACGAAGCGAGCCAGTCCCGGTGCGGCAGGAAATCGGTATACAGCTTCGCTTCCGCGCTGCCCGCTTCCGGATGCCAGTCGTAGCGCCATTTGACGATCGGCGGCAGCGACATCAGGATCGCTTCGGTACGTCCTCCCGACTGCAGGCCGAAATGCGTGCCGCGGTCCCACACCAGGTTGAACTCGACGTAGCGCCCGCGCCGGTAGGCCTGGAAGTCGCGTTCGCGTTCGCCGTAGGGCGTGTCCTTGCGTGCCTGCAGGATCGGCAGGTAGGCGTCGAGGAAACCGTCGCCCACGGCGCGCACCATCGCAAAGGCGTCGTCGAACGGCAGTTCGTTGAAGTCGTCGAAGAAGATGCCGCCGACGCCGCGCGCTTCCTTGCGGTGCTTGAGGTAAAAGTACTCGTCGCACCAGGCCTTGAAGCGGCCATGCAGCGTGTCGCCGAAGGGCGCCAGCGCGTCGTGGCAGACCTGGTGGAAGTGGCGCGCGTCATCTGCGTTGCCGTAGTACGGGGTCAGGTCCATGCCGCCGCCGAACCACCAGACCGGCTCGAGTCCCTCCGCCGTCGCTTCGAAGAAGCGCACGTTCATGTGCACCGTCGGCGCGTAGGGATTGCGCGGATGGAGCACCAGCGACACGCCCATCGCTTCCCAGGCGCGGCCGGCCAGTTCGGGGCGGCTGGCCGCGGCCGACGGCGGCAGGTTCGCGCCCATCACGTGCGAGAAATTCACGCCGCCGCGCTCGAGCACATGGCCTTCTTCGATCAGGCGCGAGATGCCGCCGCCGCCTTCAGGGCGCTCCCAGCTGTCTTGCAGAAAAGGCTTGCCGTCCACGTCTTCCAGTGCCGCGACGATGCGCGACTGCAGGTCGAGCAGCCAGGCTTTGATGGCCGAAGGGGAAGGGGTGGACATGGCGGATGGGATCGGTGACGGAAAATAGGAGGGGGATTGTACACCGGCAGCGCGCCGTGGCGGGAAAAGCCGGGGCGCCGGCCGTCATGCGCGCCGGATGGCGTGCTCGGCGGAGCCCGCCCAGGCGCTCCTGCCCATCCGGCGCCGTGCCGGTTCGTCCTTACTTCATCCCGCGCCACCCGATGTCGCGGCGGTACTGCGCGCCGTCGAAATGGATCTTGTCGACGATGTCATACGCCTGCTTTTGCGCCATCCTGACGCTGTCGCCGAGGCCGACGACGCACAGCACGCGGCCGCCGTTGGTCTGCAGCTGGCCGTCGACCAGGCGGGTGCCGGCATGGAAGGTCACGGTTTCCGGCGTGTCAGCGGGGATGCTGCCGATGGCGTCGCCCTTGCGCGGGCTGTCCGGGTAGCCGGCGGCGGCCATGACGACGCCGACCGCGGTGCGGCGGTCCCAGTCGAGCTCGACGGCGTCGAGCGTGCCGTTGCAGGCATGCTCGAGCACCGTCGCGTAATCGCTTTTCAGGCGCGCCATGATCGGCTGGGTTTCCGGATCGCCCATGCGGCAGTTGAATTCCAGCGTGCGCGGATTGCCTTCGGCATCGATCATCAGTCCGGCGTACAGGAAGCCGGTGAAGACGATGCCGTCCTTCGCCATGCCCTGGATGGTCGGATGGATGATTTCGCGCATCACGCGCGCATGCATCGCCGGGGTGACGATCGGGGCCGGGGAGTAGGCGCCCATGCCGCCCGTATTCGGGCCCTGGTCCTGGTCCTTCAGGCGCTTGTGGTCTTGCGAGGTGGCCATCGGCAGGATGTTCTTGCCGTCGCACATGACGATGAAGCTCGCTTCTTCGCCGGCCAGGAATTCCTCGATGACGATGCGCGCGCCGGCGTCGCCGAAGGCGTTATCGGACAGCATGTGATCGACTGCGGCATGCGCTTCCTCGAGCGACATGGCGACGACGACGCCCTTGCCGGCCGCCAGGCCGTCGGCCTTGATGACGATCGGCGCGCCGTTCGCATCGACATAGGCGTGCGCCGCGGCGGCATCGGAGAAGCTCTGGTACTTCGCGGTCGGGATGCCGTGGCGCTGCATGAAGGCCTTGGCGAAGTCCTTCGAGCTTTCCAGCTGCGCCGCTTCGCGGGTCGGCCCGAAAATCTTCAGGCCGCGCGAGCGGAACAGGTTGACGATCCCGGCGGCCAGCGGCGCTTCCGGGCCGACCAGGGTCAGGGCGACGTGCTCGGCGACGACGAAGTCGGCCAGCGCGGCCGGATCGCTGATGTCGACGTTGACCAGGCGCGCATCGAGCGCCGTGCCGCCGTTGCCCGGCGCGACATACACCATCTGCACGCGTTGGGATTGGGCCAGTTTCCAGGCCAGGGCATGTTCGCGGCCACCTGAGCCGACTACCAGGATTTTCATAGTGTTCCGCTTATTCTTCGATCACGGCGTTGGTATAGATTTCCTGCACGTCGTCCAGGTTTTCCAGTGCGTCGAGCAGCTTCTGCATCTTGATCGCCTCGTCGCCGGTGAAGACGGTCTCGGTGGCCGGCTTCATGATGACTTCGGCTACCTCGGCCTTGAAACCGGCCTTTTCCAGGGCATCCTTCACGCTCGGGAAGGCGAACGGATCGCACAGCACTTCGAAGCCGCCTTCCTCGTCCTGCACCACGTCTTCGGCGCCCGCTTCGAGCGCCGCTTCCATCAGCTTGTCCTCGTCCACGCCCGGCGCGAACAGGAACTGGCCGGTGTGCTTGAACATGAAGGCCACCGAACCCTCGGTCCCCATGTTGCCGCCGAACTTGCTGAAGGCATGGCGTACTTCGGCCACCGTGCGCACCCGGTTGTCGGTCATGCAGTCGACGATGATGGCCGCGCCGCCGATGCCGTAGCCCTCGTAGCGGATCTCTTCGTAGTTGGCACCCTCGAGTTCGCCCGCGCCGCGCTGGATCGCGCGGTTGACGTTGTCTTTCGGCATGTTGGCGTCAGCCGCCTTGTCGACCGCCAGGCGCAGGCGCGGGTTGGCGTTGATGTCGCTGCCGCCCATGCGCGCGGCGACGGTGATTTCCTTGATGAGGCGGGTCCAGATCTTGCCGCGCTTGGCATCGGTGGCGGCTTTCTTATGCTTGATATTGGCCCATTTGCTGTGTCCAGCCATGTCGAGAATTCCTTAGACGGTATGCAAGAGTGGGCGACATTTTAGCATGGGCCCGCCCTGCAAAACGCGCTCTCAGGCTTGTGGAAACAGCAACAGTGTCCCCCACGCAACGAGTGCCAGCCCACTGAGGCAGGCAATGACCGATCCGGCCGGTAGCAGCTTTTCGGCCAGCACCAATCCGGCCAGGGCCACCAGTGCCACCAGGTTGGTGACCCCGGCGGCGAACAGCAGCAGCATCAGCAGCCAGCAGCAGCCGGTGCAATACAGGCCTTGCGCGATGCCCATGCGCAAGGCGCCGCCCAGGCCCAGCCGCCAGCTCGCCACCACGAAGGACAGCGGCGCGCGGCAATGCTGCAGGCAGGCGTGCTTGGCCGGGGTCCACTGGTAGACCCCGGCTGCCACCAGCACCAGCCCGCAGGCGCTCTGGTTGGCCACGGCCATGCCGGTGTCGAGCGCGCCGGCGTCGTGCAGGCCCCATTGCAGCAGCGTGGCCAGGGCGCCGAAGCCGCCCCAGACGGCCAGGTAGCCGGCCACGAACATGAGCGTGGAGAGGTTGGGGAAGCGCACCGTGCGCACCAGCCGGTTGATGCGCGCAAACAACAGGATGGCCGGGGTGGCGGCCGGGAGCATGATCGCCGACAGCATTGCGCCCCACATCGCCAGCACCAGGCCGAGCTCGGACAGGCGGTAGGGAGCCGGTGCCAGGTTGTAATGCGCGCCCAGCCTGCTGCCGGCCGCGACCGGCAGCGCCGGGTCGACGTTCGCCATGCGCAGGGCGCGGAACACCAGGCAGGCCCAGCACACCGCGACCAGCATGGTCAGGCAGGCGATGACGAAGGGCCGCTCGCGCCCTGGCTGCGAGTCGAGGCGGATCAGGGCGGTCATTGGGGCTTCCTCCAGCGGGCGGGCAGCGCGACGCAATCGCGGCAGGGAAAGGGATGGCCGGGCGGCCGCGTCATGCTCCAGTTCGGCATTGTTCCTCCTCATGAACGGTCGATATTCCACTTTGACTGCGGAGCCGGCTTTGCGTTCAGGGCTTCTGCCGAGCCCGATTCTGTGCTTGAGGCGCTGATGGTCGGCTGCGCGGGCTTGTACGGGTCGCCAGTGCGTCTCCCTTACCACGCCCGCCGAACCTGGCGGCGGCCGGGCCGCGCCTGGTGCCGGCCGTGCGCTCGCCAGCCGGGGCGCAGCCGTCGAAATGCGGCATCCTTGCCACGGCACCGACACAGGTTTGATCCGGTTCAGGGCGTCTTCGCTGGTTCTGGTGTGGAGGGCGCGCCGGGCCGGGAGGCCACCGGCTCGCTCGTGCATGGTATTTTCTGTACTATCGTTCCGGAAAACGGAAAGAGGCGTCCAGATGAAACCACGCATTGCGCTCATTGCGCACGACAAGAAAAAAGACGACATGATCACGCTGGCCGGCGAGTACCGCGACTTCCTGGCCCAGTGTGCGCTGTCGGCCACCGGCACCACCGGCGCGCGCTTGATCAACGAACTGGGGCTGGCGGTCGAATGCAAGCACTCGGGACCCTTCGGCGGCGACCTCCAGATCGGCGCCCAGCTCGTGACGGGCGAGATCGACTGCGTGATCTTCCTGCGCGACCCGATGACGCCGCAGCCGCACGAACCCGACATCAACGCGCTGGTGCGCGCCTGCGACGTGCACAACATCGCCTGCGCGACCAATGTCGCCACGGCGCACCTGGTGCTGGGACGCCTGATGGACGCAAACTGATCAACAATCAACATCAATCGAGGAAGGAACAAAGCACATGATGGCCAAGGCAATCCGCATGCACCGCACCGGCGGGCCGGAGGTGTTGGACTACGTCGACGTCGAGGTGGGCGAGCCGGGACCGGGCGAGGCGCGCGTGCGCAACCATGCGATCGGGCTGAATTTTATCGACGTCTATTTCCGTAACGGCCTGTACCCGATGCTGCTGCCGTCCGGCCTGGGCCAGGAGGGCGCCGGGGTGGTCGAGGCGGTGGGCGAGGGCGTCACGCACGTGCAGCCGGGCGACCGGGTGGCTTACGCCGGCCGCCCGAACGGCGCCTACAGCGAGCTGCGGGTGATGCCGGCCGATATCCTGGTGCGGCTGCCCGACGCCATCGATTTCGAGACCGCGGCCGCCATGATGCTGCAGGGTCTGACGGTGCAATACCTGTTCCGCCAGACCTACGAACTGAAACCGGGCCAGACCATCCTGTTCCACGCGGCGGCCGGCGGGGTCGGCCTGATCGCCTGCCAGTGGGCGCGCGCGCTCGGGGTGAACCTGATCGGCACGGTCGGGTCAAACGAAAAGGCGGAGCTGGCGAAGGCGCACGGCGCCGCCCACGTCATCAACTACAACCAGGAGGACATCGTGGCGCGCGTACGCGAGATCACCGGCGGGGCGATGGTGCCGGTCGTCTACGATTCGGTCGGCAAGGATACCTTCATCCGCTCGCTCGACTGCCTGCAGCCGCGCGGCCTGATGGTCAGTTTCGGCAATTCCTCGGGCGCGGTGCCGCCGTTCTCGCTGGGCGAACTGGCCTCGCGCAATTCGCTGTACGTCACCCGGCCGTCGCTGGCCGCCTATGCCAGCTCGCGTCCCGCACTCGAAAGCATGGCGGCCGACCTGTTCGGCATGGTCGCGAGCGGGAAGATCAAGATCGACATCAACCAGCGCTTCCCGCTGGCCGAGGCAGCCCAGGCCCACATTGCGCTCGAAGCGCGCCGGACCACCGGTTCAACGATTTTGCTGCCATGAGGGAGTTTAGCGACGACAATGAGCCGCAGGAACCGGACACGGTCGGCTCGCCGCGCTTCGGCCGGCTGCTGCTGGTGCTGCTGGTGGCGGTGCTGCTGGTGGTGCTGATCACCTTTGCCTCCGAGGCTTATTTCTCCTGAGGAGAAGACGCCTGAACGAAAAAAGCCGGAACGCGAACGTTCCGGCTTTTGTTTTTCGGGCCGCGGCCCCGGGCTGGTTCAGCCGTTCTTCTGCTGCAGCTCGACACGCCGTACCCCGCCGCTCGGGCCCGGGAAACCGGCGAAGGCGCTGTGCACGAGTGCCGGCATCACGGCTGGCGTGGACAGCTCGCCGCCGGTGTTATGCACCGTGACGTCGAACAGGCGCTTGTCGTTCCTGTCCTTGATCGAGACCTGCAGCTCGCGCCGGTAGCGGTGCTCGATCGAGACCTGGTAGCTCGGGAACGGGTTCCAGAACGGGTCGTTGAACGGGTGGTACCAGGCGCCGAAACGGCCGCGCGGGCCGAAGCGCGGGCCGTAGCCATAGCGGTAGTAGGGATGGAACATCGGCGTCATCTGTTCGATCACGCGCACCGGCACCTCGGTGGTGGTAAAGCGCATCGCCACTTTCAGGGCCGCTGTGCCGGTATTGGCCTCGCGAAAGCCCAGCTGCGCCAGCTCTCCGCGCACCAGGTTCTGGTAGCTCTGGTATTCCAGGGTGTTGTCGATTGCCGGCGGGGTCTCGAAGACATAGCTCTTGTCCTCGATCTGCGCCGGCCACTGGTGGAAGGTGGTGACGTCGCTGCGGATGGTGGTCGCGCATCCGCCGAGCAGCAGGGCGAGCGCGGCCGGAACCAGTATTTTCCATAGGCGTTTCATTCGATTCTCTCCGATATTGTGTGCGTCATGACCCGATCGTCAGGCTGCGCTTTTTCGAACATTTTCGCAGATAAATTTACACATGGTTACCCTCTGCACATGACGACATATTCCGACAGGTGGAAATCGGGCGGAGGCAGGGAATTCTTGTTGGTAGAATAAGGATCTTCTTCGACTGTATTTTTCGGACATCCCATGCGCACCGACACGCCCCAGACGATTTACCGGAAAGACTATACGCCACCCAGCTACCTCGTCGATACCGTCGAACTCGGCTTCGACCTCGATCCCGCGCGCACCATCGTCGCCAACCGGATGACGATGCGGCGCAATCCCGACAGCGCCCAGCGCGAAATCGAGCTCTACGGCGAAAACCTGGAGCTGGTGGCGCTGCGCCTGAACGGCAAGCCCCTGCGCGAAAAGGACTACCGCATCGAGGGCAGCCTGCTGACGATCCCGAATACGCCCGAGGAGGTGACGCTCGAGATCGAAACGATCTGCGCGCCGGAACTGAACACGACCCTGAACGGCCTGTACACGTCGAACGGCAATTTCTACACCCAGTGCGAAGCCGAGGGCTTCCGCGCGATCACGTATTTCCCGGACCGCCCCGACGTGATGGCGGTCTTCACCGTCATGCTGCGCGCCGACAAGGAAAAATACCCGGTGCTGCTGTCGAACGGTAACCTGGTGGAAGAGGGCGATCTGGGCGACGGCCGCCATTACGCCAAATGGGAAGACCCGTTCAAGAAGCCCTCCTACCTGTTCGCCCTCGTCGCTGCGCGCCTGGTCTGCCAGGAAGAAACGTTCAGGCTGGCCGACGGCCGCGACGCGCTGCTCCAGGTCTGGGTCGAAGAGGGCAACCTCGACAAGACCGACTATGCGATGCAGTCGCTGAAAAACAGCATCCGCTGGGACGAGGAGCGCTGGGGCCTGGAACTCGATCTCGATCGCTTCATGATCGTCGCCGTCAGCGACTTCAACATGGGCGCGATGGAAAACAAGGGCTTGAACATTTTTAATACCAAGTTCGTGCTGGCCAATCCGCGCGTGGCGACCGACATCGACTTCCAGGGCATCGAGGCCGTCGTCGGCCACGAATACTTCCACAACTGGACCGGCAATCGCGTCACCTGCCGCGACTGGTTCCAGCTGTCGCTGAAGGAAGGCCTGACCGTGTTCCGCGACCAGGAATTTTCCGCCGACATGATCGGCACGGACAGCGGGCGCGCCGTCGGCCGCATCGACCAGGTGCGCACCTTGCGCCAGGCCCAGTTCCCGGAAGACGCAGGCCCGATGGCGCACCCGGTGCGCCCCGACTCCTTTGTCGAGATCAACAATTTCTACACCGTCACCGTGTACGAGAAGGGCGCGGAAGTCGTGCGCATGTACCAGACCCTGCTGGGCCGCGAAGGTTTCAGGAAGGGCATGGACCTGTATTTCGAGCGCCATGACGGCCAGGCCGTGACGGTCGACGATTTCCGCCGCGCCATGGCCGACGCCAACGGCCGCGACTTGACCCTGTTCGACCGCTGGTACAGCCAGGCCGGCACCCCGGTGGTGCGCGCCGAAACTCGCTACGACGAGGCGGCCAAGACCTATACCCTGAGCTTCATGCAGTCCTGCCCGGCCACGCCCGGCCAGCCGCGCAAGTTCCCCTTCCACATCCCGATCGCGGTCGGCCTGCTGGGGGCGGACGGGCGCGACATGCCGCTGCGGATCGACGGCGAGGACAAGGGCACGACCACCGTGCTGGAGTTGACGGAAGCGCAGCAAAGCTTCGTCTTCGAGAACGTGCCCGAGCAGCCGACGCCCTCGATCCTGCGCGACTTTTCTGCTCCGATCATCCTCGACTTCAACTACGGCGACGCCGACCTGCTGCACCTGTTCAGCCACGACAGCGACGCCGTCAACCGCTGGGAGGCGGGCCAGCGCCTGGCCATGGGCCGCCTGCTGAAACTGACCGGCGAAGCCGGCATCGATGCGCCGCTGAACCTGGACGACACCTTCCTGATGGCGCTGGGCAAGATGCTGAGCGACGAGACGCTCGACCCGGCCTTCCGCGAGCAGGCCCTGCTGCTGCCTTCGGAGGGCATGGTGGCCGAGCAGATCGAGGTCGTCAATCCGATGGCGATCCACCTGGCGCGCCAATTCATGCGCGCCAACATCGGCGCCCGCCTGCGCACGGAATTGCTGGCGCAGTACGAAGCGAACCAGACCCCGGGCGACTACAGTCCGGATGCGCTGTCCGCGGGCAAGCGGGCATTGAAAAACCTGTGCCTGGCCTACCTGAGCGCAGCCCAGGACGAGCAAGGCCTGGCGCTGGCCCAGCGCCAGTTCATTGATGCCGGCAACATGACCGACCGCGTCGCCGCCCTGAGCGCGCTGATCCATGCGCGGGCACCGGGCGCCGACGCCGCGCTGCAGCGTTTCTACGACGAGTTCGAGGACGAAGCCCTGGTCGTCGACAAGTGGTTCGCGCTGCAGGCCTCCGCCGCGACCACCGACGTGGCGGCCGTGCGCGCGCTGATGCGCCACCCGGCCTTCAACCTGCGCAACCCGAACCGCGCACGCAGCCTGGTGTCGAGTTTCTGCGTCGGCAATCCGGTACAGTTCCACGCGCCCGACGGCAGCGGCTACGCCTTCTGGGCCGAACAGGTGATCGCGCTCGACGCCCTCAATCCCCAGGTGGCGAGCCGCCTGGCGCGCGCCATGGACCGCTGGCGCCGCTACACGCCGGAGCTGCAGGAGCACATGAAGAAGGCCTTGCAGCAGGTCGCCGGACAGCAGCGGCTATCCAACGATGTGCGCGAAGTGGTCGGCAAAGCTTTAGCGAATTAATCAAAAATATTTAATCCAAAAAAGGAAGTTCATGAAACGCGTCAGTCTCACGCAACACCTGGTGGAGCAGCAGCGCCTCCACAACAGCATCCCGGCCGAACTGCGCCTCCTGATCGAGGTCGTGGCCCGTGCCTGCAAGCGCATCAGCTATGAAGTCAGCAAGGGCG
The DNA here is from genome assembly GCF_042653325.1 of Massilia sp. GCM10023247. Lineage (NCBI taxonomy): Bacteria > Pseudomonadati > Pseudomonadota > Betaproteobacteria > Burkholderiales > Oxalobacteraceae > Massilia > Massilia sp. GCM10023247. Next base: position 647,789 of record NZ_JBHSIB010000007.1, on the reverse strand, counting down.
CGCTGGGCGACATCCTCGGCAGCGCCGACACGGAAAACATCCAGGGCGAAGTGCAGAAGAAGCTCGACGTGATCTCCAACGAGATCCTGCTGGAAGCGAACGAGTGGGGCGGCCACCTGGCGGCCATGGCCTCGGAAGAGATGGAAACCATCCACCCGATCCCGAACCGCTATCCGAAGGGCGAGTACATGCTGCTCTTCGATCCGCTGGACGGCTCCTCGAACATCGACGTCAACGTCTCGATCGGCACCATCTTCTCGGTGCTCAAGGCCCCCGAAGGCATGGGCGAGCCGACCGAGGAAGCCTTCCTGCAGCCGGGTTCGGCGCAGGTGGCGGCCGGCTATGCGGTCTACGGCCCGCAGACCATGCTGGTGCTGACCACCGGCGACGGCGTGCATTGCTTCACGCTCGACCGCGAGATGGGTTCCTGGGTGCTGACCCAGAGCGACATCAAGATTCCGGCGACGACCAAGGAATTCGCCATCAACATGTCGAACAAGCGCCACTGGCACGCGCCGGTGCAGCGCTATGTCGACGAGCTGCTGGCCGGCAAGTCCGGTGCCCGCGGCAAGGATTTCAACATGCGCTGGATCGCCTCGATGGTGGCCGACGTGCACCGCATCCTGAACCGCGGCGGCGTCTTCATGTACCCGGCCGACATGCGCGACCCGTCCCAGCCGGGCAAGCTGCGCCTGATGTACGAAGCGAACCCGATGGCGATGCTGGTCGAGCAGGCCGGCGGCGCCGCCACCGACGGCGTCAACCGCATCCTCGACATCGCGCCGACCAAGCTGCACCAGCGCGTGCCGGTCTTCCTCGGTTCGAAGGAAGAAGTCGAGGTGGTCACCGGTTATCACGCGGAGTAACAGTAGCTTTTTGGCAAATCCCGTGCGAAATTGCCGAGCCGGACTAGCAAGTTTGCCGTGTTGTTTGCTAGAATACGGCTCTTCGTCGGGATTGCCCGTCGTAGAGCCGCTGTAGCTCAGTCGGTAGAGCAGCGCATTCGTAATGCGAAGGTCACCAGTTCGATTCCGGTCAGCGGCACCAGAATTCAGCAGTCGATACAAGTAGTCAGGAAAAAGGGTTGCATGCTTTCGCATGCAACCCTTTTTCTTTTGGTTGCGGCATCTGCGCTGGGTGTCACCGTCATGGAACCGGCAAGGCCCCGCCACATTCCAGCCAGTGCCGCCGCTTCGCTACGTGCCGCGGCGTCCAGTCCTGCAAGCGCGCCGCGATATGGACGCAGGCGCTGTTTCAGGATGGTACCGCCAGCGTTTGCGGCGCTGCCTGGCGGATGCGGCCGTGCAGCCAGTCGAGCTGGCGGCCATTCTGGTGCCGGATCTGCGTGATGGCTTGTTCGAATTGTTTATCGTGCAGCGACCGCGCCGCCTGCTCGAGCACGTCGAGCGACATCATGCTTTCGTTCACCAGCAGCCACAGGTCATGCAGGTCGCGCAGCATGTCGAAGCCGCCCTGGTGGCGCTGTACCAGCAAGGCATCGTCGAGCCGTTTCGGCTCGCCTTCGCGGCGTTTGCCGTAGTGCTGGACGAAGGGCTCCAGCGCGTCGGCCGAGGCCTGCGACCATCCGGCAAAGATGTGGCACAAGGGACCAATGTCGGGCTCGTCCGGATGGGTGGTGCGGACCTGGTCGAAGGCCTTGACCAGCCGCCGCTCGCTTTCCTGCAACAGGCCGAGGTAGTCGGCGACATGGGCCCGCACCGGCTTGACCTTCTGCACGCTTTCCTGGAACGCGTGCTTGACTTCGTGCAGGGCGTGCCTGACCGTGCCGTCGGCGGCGAGCGGGTCGGAAACGCCGGGCTGGGCCGGGTCCATCCGTTCCGGCTGCCTGCTCGCCGGCGCGTCGATCCTTTCCAGTTGCACGGCCGCGTACTTGTAGTGCGGCTGCTTGCTCACGGGGTCCCATTCGTAGATCGTCAATTCGTTGGCGGCGCGGGCGCGTCCCGGTTCGTCCCAGTACCCGAAATGGAAAGGCAGGAACAGTTCACCCGGGCCGACACCGCCCAGTCGTGCCTGCACCTCGACGGCGCCGCGGCGCGAGCCGATGCGTACCCAGTCGCCGTCGGCAATGCCGAGGCGAGCCGCGTCCTCGGCGGACATCTCGACGCAATCGCGTGGCGCGGCCTGTTCCAGTGCCGGCGCGCGGCCGGTCTTGGTGCGCGTATGGAAGTGGAACACCAGGCGGCCGGTCGTCAGGAAGAAGGGGTAATCCTCGTCCGGCTCCTCGAAAGGGGCCATGTATTCCGCGCCCTTCAGGACGGCACGCCCGGCCGGGTTGTCGGCGCGGTAGGCCTGCGGTTTCACGGGGGCACCCGTGATCAGGTCGTGGCCATAGCTTTCGCAATAGTCGGCATCGGTCGGGAACACGAGGTCGGCATAGAGTTTCTGCGCGCCCTCCGGATGTTCGGCGTTGCAGGGCCAGGGCAGGCCGGAACCGCCGGACAGCTTTTCATAGCTGAGCCCGGTGTAATCGCAAGGCCTGCCACGCGTACATTCCTTCCAGCCAGCAAATGCCTCTTCGGGCGTGCTCCACTTGATCAGGGGCGCGCCGTCCTTGTCGCTGAACTGCATGCGGCGCGCAAAATCGACGAAGATGTCGAAGTCGGCCCGTGCCTCGCCGGGCGGTTCGACCGCCTTGTGGCTGATGTGGACGGTACGGTCGACGTTGGTGAAGGTGCCGGTCTTTTCGCCCCATAGCGCGGCCGGCAGTACCACGTCGGCAAGCTGGGCCGTTTCGGTGAGGAAGGCATCCTGGACCACCACGAACAGGCCGGGCCGCTGCAGGATGTCGCGCACGCGCCCGAGGTTGGGCAGGGAAACGGCCGGGTTGGTCGCCTGGATCCAGAGCATGCGGATCGAGCCGGTTTCGCAATAGCGGAAGATCTGCATCGCGCGGGTCGGCGGGGTCCAGTGCGGGATGATGGCCGGATCGACATTCCAGACCCGCGCCAGGTCCTCGATGTGGTCGATGTTGTCCCAGTTGCGAAAGCCCGGCAGGTCGCCGTCGGCGCCGGTCTCGCGCGTATTCTGCGCCGTCGGCTGGCCGTTCATCTGCAGCACGCCGCAGCCGGGACGGCCGATACGGCCGAGGACCAGGTTGATGTTGTTCACTTGTACCGCCGCGGCCGTCGCCTGGTTCGATTGGTACACGCCCTGCAGGCAGCTCGACAGCAGCATCGACGAGGAAGCGATCATCCCGGCGGCGCGCCGCAGGTCGGCCGCGCTGACCCCGGTGATGTCCTCGACACGCTCGGGCGGGTAGGCGGCGACCAGGCGCTTCAAGTCGTCGAAGCCGACCGTGTGGGCCTCGACGAAGTCCGCGTCGGCATGGCCGTCCGCGATCAGGAGGTGCAACAGGCCGTTGAGCAAAGCGACATTGGTGCCGATGCGCGGCGCAAGGTGCAGGTCGGCTTCCTTCGCGGTCACGGTCTTGCGCGGATCGATCACGATCAGTTTCGGCGGGTCCGGATGGCGGCGCCGGTCGAGCACGCGCATCCACAACACCGTGTCGGTAGCGGACATGTTGTGTCCGATCATCATGATGCAGTCGGTGCTGTCGACGTCGAAGTAGGAGCCGGGCTGCCCGTCGCTGCCGAAGCTTTCCTTCAGGGCCGCCGCCGCCGTTGCCGTGCACAGGCGCGTGTTGCCATCCATGTGGGGTGTCCCCAGCCCGGCCTTCCCGATCATCCCCAGCGTGTAATATTCTTCGAGGAAGAGTTGGCCGCTCGTATAGAAGCCGATCGCACCGGCCGTGTAGTCGCGCTTTACCTGCTGGGTCTTCTCCACGATCAATTGCATCGCTTCGTCCCAGCTCGCCCGCTCGAGCGTCCCGTTGCGGCGCACCAGGGGATGGGTCAGGCGGTCGCCACTATTGTTGGCCTCCCATCCGTGCAAGCCCTTCGGTCCGAGGCGGCCGCGGTTGACCACGTCTTCGGCGCGGCCGCGTACGCCAACGATGCGCCCGTCCTTCACGCCGATGTCACAGCCACACCCGTTGGAGCACAACACGCATGCCGACTGGACCCATTTGTCGGGCGCTTCCAGCGTGCGCTGGTCGACCCGCACCGGCCACTTGTCGTGTCCGGCGTAGGGTGTGCGCTCGCCCCAGATGTCGGCAATACTGTTTCTCGACTCCATCGTGTGCTCCTGAAAAAAATGGCTTGAGTGGCGCGGAAGGCGGCTGCCGGCGCGCCAGCCGCTTCGGTCCGCTTTGATGGCAGGTTAGCATCGTCACGGGAGAGGAAGCGCAGCATTGCGGCCGGGCCGCGTGCGGGCAAGCCTGCATGCCCGTCCACGGCGCCAGGCCTTGCCGTGGCGGCTTTCCGAGACGAAAGGTGCGCCTGCGCCGGCTGCGCGCGGGTAGACTCATTTGTACAAATGTATTTGCCGCATTCGCCACCTGGATGGGGCATGTGCGAGCCGCGCATGTGCGGCGCATTCACCCACACTCAAGGAGAAATCATGGCCATCGAAAACTTTCAGGAATGTATAGACGCCTGCAATGCCTGTGCCGTTGCCTGCGACGAATGCTCCACTGCCTGCCTGGCAGAAGATGACGTCAAGATGATGGCGCGCTGCATTGCGCTGGACATGGACTGCGCCCAGGCCTGCCGCGTTGCAGCCGCCTACATGGCACGCGGCAGCGAGTTCGCAGCCGCCATGTGCCGCCTGTGTGCCGACATCTGCACCGCCTGCGGCGACGAATGCGGCAAGCACCAGATGGACCATTGCCAGCGTTGTGCGCAAGCCTGCCGCCGTTGCGCCGAAGCGTGCCGGGCGATGAGCGCTGGCGCCTGAGGGCCGGGGCTCAGGCGCCCGGCGCCGGCGGTTCCGTTTTCATGCTCTGCAACGCCCGTGCCAGGCCGGCCGGTTCCGGCACCTCGCCCTTCCCGGCCGGCCAGCCTTCGCGCTGGCGGCGCCGGTCCCCGTCGGTCGCTTCGGTCTGGTCGTGCAGCAGCACCTGGTAGGTCGGGAAGGGCAGGTCGATGCCTTGCGCGGTCAGGGCGGACTTGACCCGTTCCAGCACCTTGTCCTGGAGGTCGAGGGCATCGGCGCGGCGCGGCGGCTTGATCCACCAGCGTATCCGGATCTTGACGCCGGCATCGGCATACTCGACGACCAGGGCATCGGGCGCGGGTTCCGTTTCCACGTCCGGCATGGCGCGCATCGTCTCGAGCATCACCTGCTTCGCCCTGGCGATATCGTCGCCATTGCCGATCACCAGGTCATATTGCAGGCGCCGCTGCGGATAGGCGGTGTTGACGATAAACGTTCCCTTGTACAGGACGGAATTCGGAATCACCACCAGCCTGCCATCGTAGGTACGCATCTTGGTCGCGCGCGTTTCGATTTCCTCGATCGTGCCCTCGAAACCATCGAAGACGATCTGGTCACCGATGCGGAAGGGTTCGTTCAGCAGGATCAGCATTCCGGCCAACAGATTTTCGAAGATATCCTTGAAGGCGAAGCCGATGGCGATGCCGGTGATCCCGAGTGCGCTGATCAGGTTGCCCGGGGTGAAGGTGGGGAAGGCGATGGTGGCCGCCAACAGCAGTCCCAGCAGCCGCATGCCCCATTGGGCCATGCGCCCCAGCACCACGACCAGGTTGGCGTGCTTGCCGGCGTTGAGATGCTGCACCAGCCTGCGCGTCCAGGTGGCAATGAAAAGGAACAGGATGAAAACGAGCAGCGCAATGACGAGGTTGGGGAGCATGCGCAGCGCACCCAGGCCGAGGGCGTGCACGCGTTGCAGCAGGATCGCGAGTTCTGCGGACATGGACGGCGGGCGGCGAACGCCTTGAAGGTAGAGCACGGATGATGACGGATTCGCCACAAGCGTGGCGCAGCGTTGTACGGGCCGGAGCAATGATGGGAAGTAACCAGAGTCACGCAAACGACAGGGGGCAGCATGTTCTTCGATAGCTGGGACAACATTTACCGCGTCATCATCGTCGGCCTGCTTGCCTACGCCGGGCTGGTGCTGTTGCTGCGCATTAGCGGCAACCGGACCCTTTCGAAGATGAATTCGTTCGACCTGGTCGTCACGGTCGCCTTCGGCTCGACCCTGTCGACCATCCTGGTGAACGAGAGCGTCACGCTCGCCGTCGGTCTTGCCGCCCTTGCGCTGCTGGTCGTCCTGCAGCTGGTCATTACCTGGTGTTCGGTGCGTTCGTCATTCGTCAACGATATCGTCAAGACCAGGCCGACCGTCCTGGTGCTGGGTGGCCGGTTGCGCCACGATGCATTGAAGCGCGTACGCGTCACGGGCGACGAGATACTGGCGGCGGTGCGGCAACAGGGCCAGGGTTCGCTCGACAACATCGACGCCGTGATCCTGGAAACCGACGGCAGCCTGTCGGTGATCCCGGCGAACCAGGCCGGCAACCGCTCGGCCTACGGAGAACTGCTGCGGCGTGGCTGACGGGGCGGCGCCGCGCCGGCCTGCCGGCTTACTGCCCGCTTTCCTGGCTGCGCTCGCGCCGCGCCGCGCGCACCACCAGCCACTGCGTCAGCTTCTGCAATCCCAGCAGCACGGCCGTGATGCCGAGTGCGAGGCAGAACAGGGCCAGGTTGCTGGTGTCGCCCGCTTTCAGCCCGAAGCTGAGCGCGGTGGCGACCGCCGGCGGGTGTACGGCGTCGCAGACGATCATCGCCACGATGGCCAGCACCATCGCCGTTCCCGCGGACACGTAGCCGGGCCCCAGGGCGAGAAACGCCAGCATCCCGATGACGGCGGCGCCGAGTTGCGACAGCAGCAGGGTGCGCGCCTGGTTCACGCTGTGCTGCGGGTCCAGGTAGATCAGGAAGGCGCTCGAAGCCAGCGAGGCAAACAGCAGCCGCTGGCTGCTCACCGCTTCGACCAGGGCCAGCACCAGCAGGACGGTGAGCGTCGGCGCCACCGCCAGTATCAATTCCCGGCGCAGCCCGAGGCGGCGCCGGCGCGAAGGCAGTTCGCTCATTGTCTTGTCCTCACTTGTGGCCGGTGGCAGGAGCGCGGCTTTGCTGCGCGGCTTCGACGGTGCGGCTCTCCGACTGCAACTCCTTGTTGAGGAAATAATTCAAGGCGGTCCTGATCACGGCGATCGCGGCCAGTTTGCCGATCCGGTCCCAGGTCGGCGCCACCGAAGTGGACAGGATGTCGGCCGCCAGTTGCAGTTCGAGCGCCAGCGTCAGGTAGCGCGCGAAGGTCAGCCTGATCGGCGTAAAACTGTTGCCGCGCTCGAACAGCAGGTGGCGCACCAAGGCAACGATCACCAGTACCACGCCGGCGGCGATGATCAGTGCCCCGAGCGCCTCCACCAGCAGCCGCAGCCACTCGACATATTCGCGCACCTGCCGTTCGACCTGGTCAAACATGGGATTCTCCTTGTTGAAGTGTCGGTTGCCCGGTGCAGGGAACGATCTTGCGTACCAGCCGTTCCACGCTCAAGCCCTGTACCAGCACCGAGAACACGACGACGATATAGGTCATCGTCACCAGGGCGTTGCGCTCGGGGCCGGCCGGGAGGGAGAGCGCAAGCGCCACCGAAATGCCGCCACGCAGCCCGCCCCAGGTCAATACCTGCCACGCGCCCTGGGGCAGCCCGGAGCGGCTGCCGAGCACGGCGACCGGCACGCCTGCCGTGAGCAGGCGCGCGGCCAGGGTGACGCAGACCGCCAGCAGGCCTGCGGCGAACAGCGGGCCGGAAAACGGCAGCACCAGCGCCTCGAAGCCGATCAGCACGAACAGGACCGCGTTGAGCATCGAATCGAGCAGCTCCCAGAACTGGTCGAGTTGTTCGCGGGTCAGGTCCGACATGGCCTTGCGGCGCCCGCGATTGCCGATCAGGATGCCGGCGGCCACCATCACCAGCGGGGCCGATACCCCAAGCTGGTGCGCGAAGCTGTAGCCGCCCAGGACCGCGGCCACCGTCAGCAGCACCTCTTCCTGGTAGCTGTCGATACTCTTGAGCATGCGGTAGGTCACGTAGCCCAGCGCGATCCCGAAGGCGATGCCGCCGACGGCTTCGCGCAGCAGCAGGGCGGAGGTCTCCGCGCCGCCGGGAGCATGGTGCTCGGCCGCTACCGCCGCCATCACCGTGAAGACGACGATTCCGACCCCGTCGTTGAACAGCGACTCGCCCGAAATCACCGTCTCGAGGTTGCGCGGCGCCCCTACCTTGCGCAACAGGCCGGTGACGGAAATCGGATCGGTCGGCGCGATCAGGGCGCCGAAGACGAGGCAAAAGGCAAGCGGCAAATGAAGTCCCGTGAGCGGCAACAGGTAGTAGAGACCGAGACCGATCAGGAGCGCCGCCGCGACCGTCCCGAACACCGCCAGCAGCCCGACTTGCCAGCGGTACTTCGCCAGACTCTGCAAGTCGACCTGCAGCGCGCCGGCAAACAGCAGGATGCTCAGCATTCCGTCCATCAACAGTTCGGAAAAGTCGATGGTGCCGAACAGGTCGGCGGCGTAATCGCGGGGCCGGCCGACGCCGGCCTGGTCCAGGAGGAGTGTCGCCGTCGACAGGATCAGGGCGGCCGCCATCACGCCGATCGTGGACGGCAGCTTGAGGTAGCGCGCATTGATCCACGCGATCAGGGCGGTGATGACGAGGAAGACCGGGACCACTTCTGGCATGCGCTATCCTTTCGATGCGGGCGGGTGCGCCGCCGGTGTCCAGTAGCCGGCATGCCGGCGCCGCAGCTGCTCGAGGTCAGGAGGGAAATCGAGCGCCAGCTCGGCGCGGGCCATGGCCAGGGCGGCATGCTGCCCGGCCACCGGCGCCATGTCGGCCGCGCCGCGCCCAAGCTCGCCCAGCACCCGCTGCATCCGCATCGCCACTTCGACCAGCCCGGCGCCGTCGCGCGCGATCGCAGGGAACGCGTCCTCGAACAGGTCCTCGATCTCCAGGGGCGGCACCTCGATCCGGTCGTATTCAGGCGTGTCCGCTTCGCATGCCCCTGCCCAGTCGGCGAACAGCCGGTGCAGGGAACCGAGGATGCCGATGGCGGTGCCAGGGTCGTTAATGCCGGGAGACAAGGCTCGGCAAGCGATCTCGGCCAGCACGACCAGGCCGAAACGCGGATCCTCGTCGAATTGGCGCAGTGGCCCGATGACGAAGTTCTTGCGCAGTATCTCGGGCTCGACCGTCCCGCTGTCGCCCGAATCGGGCAACACATAGCCGAGCGCACGCGACGGTACGATCATGGCGCCGGGCAGGACAGCCAGCCGGATGCGGACCTTGTGCCGGGCGGCGACGCGCTGCAGGGCGGCGATGTCGACCCGCTGCAGGTAGCCGATGCTTTCGCTGTAAAACACCAGGCCGCGCAGCGGCCCCCTGGCGGGGACGCCGCCCAGGCAGGGACGGCGCTTGCGCCGCTCCATGGCCTGGGCCGTTGCCTGCTCGACCTTGGCGATGACGGCCCCCAGGCGCCCGAGGCGCGCGATGCTGTCGACCCAGCGCACGAATACCAGTACCACGGCGACCAGCGTCAGCAGCGTCAGGGCGAACAGGGTAAAGCGGCCGGCCTTGCCGAAGTAGTCATTCGTCGTCGCGCTCAGGGCCACGATCGCAAAGATGAAGGTGCCGACGAAGACCGACAAGGCGTTCTGGGAAACGTCGTCCGCGACCACCAGCGGGAAGGCGCGCGCGGTGGCCGACTGCCCGGTCGACGCATAGGCCGCCACCATCGAGGCGACCGCGAAGGTGGCGATCCCGAGCATGCTGGCGGCGATGATCTTGAGCAGGTCGATGATCGAGCCCTGTGCGATTTCCGGCACTTTCCAGTCGACCGGGATGCCGTCGGCGGCATGCGCCAGCAGCACGCCGCCGATCGACAGCACGCAGGCGATCAGCGGCTTGACCCATAGCCGTTCGCGCAAGCGGTTCAACAGGAATTGAATTTGGTCTGGCATATCCGCCTCAGTGGCCTTGGCCCCGCATCGGCAGCGGCAAGGGCAGTGCAAGCCTAGCCGGGCCGGGCCATGGCGTCGGTTCGCTGGGAAACACTCCTCCACGAAGCGCCGGAATGCTGCGTGCGCCGCCTACGGATGAGCTCGCGTGCTTACATAAATTATATCTACATTTGTGCAAATGCTTGTTCGTTGTTACAATGAAAGGCTCTTGGGAAGAACCAGGCGTTCTTCCTCCCGGCGACGGCCAGCCCGTTCGCCTCCATTCCCTGGCAACTGTCGACGTGTGTCACCCGTCCGGTTGTGTTCGCCTTGTGACGGCTGTGCCGCCACTCCCACCAGGTCGGCGCAACAGCGCCGAGCACATCGCTCTGAAAGGACGAAGACGATGACTCTTGCAGTTCCCCCACAATGGGCGCCACGCCCGCAACCGCATCATTTTGTACTGGCTACCGATCTCGACGGTACCCTGCTGGCCGGCAGTGTCGAAGCGCGGCGCCGGGTGCGCATGCTGTTCGCGCACGCGCCGGCCGGCGCCAAGCTGGTGTTCGTCACCGGACGCGGCCTGGAATCGATCCTGCCGCTGCTGAGCGACCCGACGATTCCCCGGCCCGACTACATCATCGCCGACGTCGGCGCCACCATCGTCGACGGCGAGCTGCGCCCGGTCGACGAGGTGCAGGGAGAAATCGCCGCGCGCTGGCCCGGTTCGCAGGCGGTATTGAAGGCGCTGGCCGATTTTCCCGGCCTGGTGCGCCAGAGCGTGCCGCAGGAGCGCCGCGTTTCCTTCCTGGTCAGCGAGGAACAGGTCACGCCGGCGCTGCGCGCGGCGGTCGACGCGCTCGGCTGCGACCTGCTGCTGTCGGCCGGCTGCTACCTCGACGTGCTGCCGCGCGGCGTCGGCAAGGGCCCGGCCCTGCTGCGCCTGGCCGAGGCGGCCGGTTTCGACCCGGCGACCATCGTCGTCGCCGGCGACACCCTGAACGACCTGTCGATGTTCGAGACCGGCCTGCGCGGCGTGGTCGTCGGCCATGCGGAGCCGGCCCTGGTGCAGCGGGTGCGCAAGTGGCCGCTGACCTATGTCGCCGCCGGCGAAGGCTGCGACGGCATCCTCGAGGGACTGGCCCACCATGGCGCCATTGCGGCACAGGCCGGGCCTGCGCCGCTGCCGCGTCCGCGCAGCGGGGCGGAACTGGTCATGGTCTACCACCGCCTGCCCTACGACGAAGTGGTCGAGGACGGGGTGCTGCAACAGCGCCGCCCGCGCAGCCCGAACGGCATCATCCCGACCCTGCTGCGCTTCTTCGCGGGGGAGCGTTCCGGCTCCTGGGTCGCGTGGTCGCAGCAGGCCAGCCGCAATCCGGACGGCTTCGTCACCCACGTCGCGGTCGACCCCGAGCGCTACCCGCGCCTGCAGGCCGCGCGCATCGCCCTGACCGAAGACGACATCGACATCTTCTATAAAAAGTTTTCGAAAGAAGCGTTCTGGCCGATCATCTTTTCCTTCCCGGACAAGGCCGAGTTCAAGCAGGCCCACTGGGAGCGCTTCCTGGAAGTGAACCGCCTGTTCGCCGAGCAGGCGGCGCGCGAAGCCGGGGAGGGCGCGCTGGTCTGGGTGCACGACTACAACCTGTGGATGGTGCCGGCTTTCCTGCGCTCGCTGCGGCCAGACTTGCGCATTGCCTTCTTCCACCACACGGCCTTCCCGTCGAGCGACGTGTTCAACATCTTGCCGTGGCGGCGCGAGATCATCGGCAGCCTGCTCCAGTGCGATTACGTCGGCTTCCACATCCCGCGCTATGTCGAGAATTTCGTCGACGCGGTGCGCTCGTATGCGCCGGTCGACGCCTGCGGCACGGTGCCGTGCGCGCCGCGCTTCCTCACCTACGGCTGCGCGCTCGGGGTCGACACGATGACGACCGCGATCGAAGCCGGCGGACGCCGCATCGGCCTGGGCGCCCACCCGGTCGGCACCGACACCGCGCTGATCGAGCGCGTCATCGCCACCCCTGAAGTGCAGCAGCAGGCGGCCTCGATCGGCGAGTACCTGGGCGAAGCGACCGGGATCGTGTCGATCGAGCGCCTCGACTACGTCAAGGGCACGCTCGAAAAGCTCGAGGCCTTCGAACGCCTGCTCGAGAACCATCCCGAGCACATCGGCAAGGTCACGCTGCTCAACGTGATCACCCCGGCCGCGGCCGGCATGGAAATCTATGACAGCCTGCGCGTCGAGGTCGACCGCACGGTGGGGCGCATCAATGGCCGCTTCTCGACCCTGAACTGGGTGCCGGTGCGTTACTTCTACCGCTCGCTGCCCTTCGAGGAGGTGCTGGCCCATTACGTCGCCTGCGACATCGCCTGGATCACGCCGCTGCGCGACGGCCTGAATTTGGTGGCCAAGGAATTCGTCGCCGCCAAGAAGGCCAGTGCCCGCTCGGGCGTGCTGGTGCTGTCGGAATTCGCCGGCGCGGCCGTCGAGCTGCATGGCGCGCTGCTGACCAATCCCTACGACGCGAATGCCATGACCGCGTCCCTGCACCAGGCGCTGACGATGGGCGAGGACGAGCGCGCCTACCGCACCGCGCGCATGGCGATGATCACGGCCGAGCACGACGTGGCGCGCTGGGGCCGGGATTTCATTGCCGCGGCAACGCGCGATGAGGACGAACAGGCATGCCCGGATGCCATGCCGGCCGCCGTCGACGCCAAGGCTGCGTGAGCCAGGGAGCGGAAACGAACGTCATGAATGTAATGCTACTCAACAACGACCTCGCCGCCTGGAGTGTCGCGCTGGCGATCGCCCTGGTCGCCTACGGGGTGCTGTATGCGGTCAAGGGCATGGCGCTGCGCCGCCTGCACGCCTTCGCCCCGGCCAGTGCCACCTACCTGGACGACCTCGCGATCCGGATCCTGTCGGCGACCAATCCGCTGTTCATGGTCCTGATGGCGATCTATGCCGGCTCGTTCTGGCTGGCCCTGCCCGAGAAGACCGCCGCCCACCTGTCGCATATCGCCATCGGCGTGCTGCTGGTGCAGGCGGCGCGCTGGGGCGACGTCGGCGTGCATGGCTGGATCCAGCACTACCGCGCCCACCGCGTCGAGAACGACGCGGCCAGCACGACTTCGACCGCGGCGCTCGGCTTCGTGGCGCGCGCCGCCATCTGGCTGGTCGCGATCCTGATGATCCTCGATAATGCCGGGGTCAACATCACCACCCTGGTGGCCAGCCTCGGCATCGGCGGCATCGCCGTCGCGCTGGCGCTGCAGAACATCCTGGGCGACTTGTTCTCGTCGCTCTCGATCGTCCTCGACAAGCCCTTCGTGGTGGGCGACTTCATCATCGTCGACGACATCCTCGGCACGGTCGAATACGTGGGCCTGAAAACGACCCGCATCCGCAGCCTGGGCGGGGAACAGGTCGTGTTTTCCAACAGCGACCTGCTCAAGAGCCGGATCCGCAATTACCAGCACATGCGCACGCGCCGCATCGTGTTCGCCATCCGCGTCGGCTACCAGGTCAGCAAGGCGCAACTGCGCGCGATCCCGGGCATCCTGCGCGAAGTCGTCGAAGCCCAGCCGCAGGTGGCATTCGACCGCGCCCACTTCAAGGGCTACGCGACCTCGTCGCTCGAATTCGAGGTCGTGTATTACGTGCAGGTGCCGGACTATAACGTGTACATGGACGTGCAGCAGGAAATCAATCTTGCCCTGTTCGACCGCTTCGCCGCCGAGGGCATCGAGTTCGCCTATCCGACCCAGACGGTGTATTTTGCGAGTGCCAGGCCGGGCGCTGCCTCTGGCGGCACCCCGGGCGGCACCCCGGGCGGCACCGAGGGCATGGCCGCGCCGGGATAGGATCGGGAGCCGGGAGCGCGTGGAGCATTTGTGCAAATGAAGATTCCCGGCGAGAATCACGGTTCAGCCCGCTCCAGCGGGCCTCCCGACCTTCTGATGAACCATGAACGCACTCGATAACAAGCCGCCGCCGCCCTCCCTGCGCGCGGCCATTGCCCACCGCTTCAGCCTCCTCGACGACAAGGCCGACGATGCCGAAATCGACCGCAGCCTGCGCGCCGGCGTCGAGTTGCGCGGCGCGACGCTCTGGATCCTGATGTTCGCGATCATGATCGCTTCGGTTGGCCTGAACACCAATTCGAACGCGGTCATCATCGGCGCCATGCTGGTGTCGCCGCTGATGGGGCCGATCGTCGGGCTCGGCTACGGGGTCGGCATCTTCGACTTCGCGCTGGTGCGCCGGTCGCTGGCCAACCTGGCGATCGCCGCCGCGATCAGTCTCCTGACCTCGACGCTCTACTTCATGCTGACGCCGCTGGACGAAGCCCAGTCCGAACTGCTGGCGCGTACCACGCCTTCCTTGTGGGATGTCCTGATTGCGCTCGCCGGCGGCCTGGCCGGCATCATCGGCCAGACGCGGCGCGAGAAGTCGAACGTGATTCCCGGCGTGGCGATTGCGACGGCGCTGATGCCGCCGCTGTGCACGGCCGGATATGGCCTGGCCAACGGCGACTGGTCCGTGTTCGGCGGCGCCTTTTACCTGTTTTCGATCAATTGCGTGTTCATCGCCTTCGCGGTGGTGGTCGTCATCGAGTTCCTGCGCCTGCCGCACCGCAAATTCATCGATCCGCGCCGCGGGCGCCGCGTCAAGGCCTTCCTGCTGGCCGTCGTCGTCGTCACCGCTCTGCCGAGCATCTACCTGGCGGCGCGCCTGGTCGACAACGAGCTCTTCAAGAGCCGCGCGCGCGACTTCGTACGCAAGGAGTTCAAGGCGGCGCACGTGCACGTGCTCGACACCCGCATCGTGCCGGGCTCGCGCGATATCGAGGTGACCCTGATCGGCCAGCGCATGCCGCGCGAGGCGATCGTCGCCATCGAACAGCGCCTGGCGCCGGCCGGCTTGAAAAATGCGCGCCTGGCGGTGCACCAGGCGCAGGCGGAGGATACCAACAAGATCGACGTCGGCAGCCTGAAGGCGGATATCCTGGCCGATATCGTGCGCAACAACCAGCAGGCGCTGCAAGAGAAGGACGCGGCCATCGCCACGCTGCGCGAACAACTGAGCGGCCAGCACGACTGGGTGGCGCAGGCGGCCGCGGTGACGCGCGAATTCGAGGCACAGTATCCGCAATGCGGCAACGTGGCGATGGGCAGGGCGGTGCTGCCGGCCGCCGGGCAGCCGGCGCCGGTCCCGATCCTCAGCGCCGACTGCCGCCGGATGCCGAAGGCCGACGAGATCGCGCGCATGAACGCGTGGCTGAAGGTCCGGACCGGCAAGGCCGAGGTCAGGCTGGTGCTGGCTGCAAAGCGCGGGAAGATCGTGCGCCAGCCGGTCGCGGCCGAGGGGACCGCGCCGGTCCCGGCGCCGGCCGGATAGCGCGCAGGCGCTTCAACCAATTCGACAGGACGGTGACATGAAAGTAGGGCATGACTGGCGCAAGCGGGCGCGCGTCGAACTGTCCGATTGGCAGCTGTGGACCGGCCGGGTGGTGGTGATGGCACTGGCCTTGCTGGCCGGCCTGTCCGTGGTCGGTTTTACCTGGCTGTGCGAACGCGCCCTCGACCTGTTCGAACACGCGCGGCAGCTTGCCTGGTGGTTCCCGCTGCTGTGGACGCCGGCCTGTACCGCTGCCATCGTCTGGCTCACGCGCCGCCACGCGCCGGGAGCGGCCGGATCGGGTATTCCGCAAGTCATGGCGGCACTCGAGCCGGCGCTGCCGTCGGAAAAACGGGGACTCTTCGTTTCGCTGCGCCTGAGCCTGGCCAAGGCACTGTTGACGGCCGGCGGCCTGCTGGCCGGCCTGTCGCTGGGGCGCGAAGGGCCTTCGGTCCAGATCGCGGCCGGCGTGATGCTGCAGGCCCGGCGCCTGCTGCCGAAACGGTCGGCGGTCACCGTGCACGGCCTGCTCGTCGCCGGCGGCGCGGCCGGCATCGCCGCCGCCTTCAATACCCCGCTGGCCGGGGTCATGTTCGCCATCGAAGAGCTGGCACGGGCACCGGAGCAGCGCAACAGCGGCCTGATCATCACCGCAATCGTGCTCGGCGGCCTGGTGGCCGTCTCGGTGCACGGGAATGCCACCTATTTCGGCGTCGTCCACAGCGGTGCGGTCGGCCTGGCGCTGTTGCTGCCGGGCCTGGTCGTCGCCTTGTGCACGGGCATCGCCGGCGGCTTGTTTTCGCGCCTGCTGATCGCCTCGCTCGGCGGGCACGGCCGTGACTGGATGAGCCGCCTGCGGGCGCGGCGGCCGGTGGTGTTCGGCGCCGTGTGCGGTGCCGTCGTGGCCGTCATCGGCGTCGTGACCGCCGGTACGACCTTCGGTTCCGGCTACGAGCCCACGCGCGCAATGGTCGAGGGTGTCACGACGATGCCGGCGCTGTATGCGCTGTTCAAATTCATCGCGACCTGGCTGAGTGCCTGGGCCGGGGTGCCGGCCGGGATTTTCGCGCCTTCCCTGGCAATCGGCGCGGCCTTGGGCAACGACGTCGCGCTGGTGTTCTTTCATGCACAAGTCCCGGCACTGATCGCGCTCGGCATGGTCGGCTTCCTGGCGGCGGCCACGCAGGCGCCCCTGACCGCCTTCATCATCGTCATGGAGATGGTGGAGGGGCACTCGATGGTATTGAGCCTGATGGCCTGCGCACTGGTGGCGAGCATGCTGGCCCGGGTCATCAGCCCGCCGCTGTATCCAAGCCTGGCGCGCATGCAGCTGGCCCGGGCGGACACACCGCCCTGAACCCGCTTGCGGATGCCGCGTGAAACCGGGCGCAGCAGCCCCCATGGCAGGGCCGGGACGAATCTTCTCTTTCCATCCATCCGTCTTTATTTCCTGCGCTCATTAAAACATCGTCGAATTCGCCTTATTTCGCGCTTATTTTTCCCCTATCTCCATTGATCCCATTGCTCTGTTAGTCAGCGCACGGTTCCGCTAGCCCATTCGTTATATTTTTTGTATCGTGACGTGGTTACCCGACCGCCCCAATCGTGCAGTACGTCAAATCGGCGTAGGCTTGCAAAACGGGACGCGAAAGTGACGTGGCACGGACGGAACTTTTGAGCTTGTCGGCGGTCATCGACACAAATCCTTGATCGAAGGCAGGGCCCGAATGATCCATTGATGTAGCGCAGTACATTTTCGCGCCTCCGTTTTGTTTCGGGCGGAATCGAGGAAGAATGTGGTGATGGTCGGGTACCGGTCTACTCCGCGTTGGTCTTACATTTTACAAGGACAAAAGTCATGGATAATCAGAAGTCGAGCGAGGGAAAAGGCGTTGATGCCGGTAAAAACAACGGCAGCAGCATGGGCAAGGACAGCCAATCGAGCATGGGCAAGGACGACAAGTCGACGTCCAGCCTGGGCAAGAGCGGCATCGGTTCGTCGGCCAGCGCCGGTTCGTCGGGCAGCATGAGCGGCGGCGCGTCGTCGAGCGCCAGCCCGGCAACGGGGTCGAGCAGCGGCGCCGTGGGCGGCACCAGCAACGCCGGCAGCACGGGCAGCATGGGTTCGAGCGGCGCCGGCAGCAGCGGCGGCATGAGCGGCTCCACCAGCGGCCTGTCGGGTTCGTCGGCTTCGGGTTCGACCGGCGCCTCGGGCATGTCGACCTCGGGTTCGTCGTCCGGCTCGACCGGCGCGTCGGGCATGTCGACTTCGGGCTCGTCGTCGGGTTCGACCGGTGCATCGGGCATGTCGACCACGGGTTCGGCATCGACCACGGGCACCTCGGGCTCGGGCAGCAGCTCCGGCTCGATGGGCGGCTCCTCGGGCGCGATGGGCGGCTCGACCGGTGCCAGCACCGGCGGCGACGCATCCTCGAAAGAGGGCATGATGGCGTCGATGAAGCCTGAGCAGATGCACAAGACCATCGACAAGGCAGCCGAAGCGGCCCAGCCGATGGTCGAGCGCGTGGTCAGCACCGCCCACGCCGGCGTCGACAAGCTGAGCGGCCTGCTCAGCGGCGCATCGGACCAGTTCAGCAACCGTTCGGCCCAGATGAACGACACCTACCAGCAACTGGCCGATTCGGGCCGCGAGTATGTGCGCAACAAGCCGGGCACGGCTGTCGCCATCGCCCTGGGCGCCGGCTACATCCTGGCCAAGCTGCTCGGTGGCAGCAAGCGCGACCGCGATTATTACTAATCCCTAGCGCAGGCTGCCGGACTCCGGCCGACCTTGTCGGCTGGAGCTGGCCGATACGAAAACGCCGACACGATGTGTCGGCGTTTTGTTTTATGGGGCGGCAGGAACGGGCCGCTGGCCGGCAGGCGCCGTACCGCGTGGGGTCATTGACGCCGGGGGCTTCGATGACATGCCCACCCTACCCGGAACTTGTAGGGTGGGCTCTCGAGCCCAGGCGGTTTCACGCGCAACGACCAGGCGCCATCACTTCACCGCCGCCGATTCCTCCGCCTTGACGGCCGGCTCCTGCGGATGGCGCTGCATCTTGCGCACGCCGCGCTTGAGCATCAGCTTGAAATCGTCGACATAGGTGAACACCGCCGGCACCACCAGCAAACTCAGCAGCGTGGAGGTGATCAGGCCGCCGATCACGGCAACCGCCATCGGCGAGCGGAAGCTCGGGTCGCCCGACAGGCCCAGCGCCAGCGGCATCATGCCGGCGCCCATGGCGATGGTCGTCATCACGATCGGCCGGCTGCGCTTGTGGCAGGCGTCGACCAGCGCCTCGAAGCGGTTCAAGCCGGCTTTTCTCGCCAGGATCGCGTAATCGACCAGCAGGATCGAATTCTTGGTTACGATCCCCATCAGCATGATCAGGCCGATCATGCTCGGCATCGACAAGGCGCTGTTGGTGACCAGGAGCGCGACGAAGGCGCCGCCGATCGACAGCGGCAGCGCCGCCAGGATGGTCAGCGGCTGCATGAAGTCGGCAAACAGCAGCACCAGCACGCCGTAGATGCACAGCACCCCGATCGTCATCGCGACGCCGAAGCTGGCGAACAGGGCCTTCATTTCCTGGGCGTCGCCCAGTTCCGCGATCTGCACCGACGCCGGCAGGTTCCTGAAGGCGGGCAGGGCGCGCGCCTCCTCGTTGACCTCGCCGAGCGAGCGCGCGCCCAGTTCGACGAGGAGGGTGACGTTGCGGCTGCGGTTCAGGCGCGAGATCTCGGCCGGGCCGCTTTCCATCGTGATGTCGGCCACGGTCGACAGCAGGACCGGCCCCCTCGTACCGGGCACCGTCAGGCGTCCGATGGCGTCCAGGTCGGCGCGCACGGCGTCGGGCAGCTTGACCCGGATCGGCACCTGGCGCTCGGACAGGTTCATTTTAGGCAGCGCCTGTTCGTAGTCGCCGGCGGTGGCCACGCGCACCGTCTCGCCGATCGCGGCAGCCGTTACGCCGAGGTCGGCGGCGCGCGCAAAGTCGGGGCGCACGATGATCTCGGGGCGCACCAGCGAGGCGCTCGAGCTGACGTTGCCGATTCCCTTCAGGGTGCGCAGCTCGCGCTCGGCGCGCTGGGCGGCGGCAGCGAGCGCCTGCGGGTCCTCGCTGCGCAGCACCAGCTGCAGCTTGCCGCCGGTGTCGGCCTGGCCGACGGTGAAGCGCGCGCCGGGAATGTCGGACAGTTGCGTGCGTATCCGGCGTTCGAGCTCGGACAGCGACGCGTCGCGCTCGCTGCGGTGGACCGTGGTAACGGTCAGCACGGCGCGCCGCGCCTCGGCCGAGGCGCCGGGCGCAAAGGCGTCGCCGCTGGAGCCGCCGCCGATCGAGCTGAAGACGCTGGTCACGCCCGGCACGCGCATCGCCGCCTGGCGCGCGCCTTCGGCGACGGCGCGGGTCTCGGCCAGGGTGGAGCCCGGCGGCAGCTCGACGTTGACGATGGTCTGGCCGCGGTCGGCCGCGGGCACGAAGCCGGTCGGCAGCAGCGGCACCAGCGAAATCGAGGCGACGAAGAAGACGGCGGTCGCGATGGCGGTGAACATGCGGTGGCGCAGGCACCACTGCATCGTTGTCATGTAGCGCCGCATCAGCGGGCCGTCCTTTTCCTCGTGCGGCTTGACCGGTTTCATGATGTAGGCCGCCATCATCGGCGTGAGCAGGCGCGCCACCACCAGCGAAGCGAGGATGGCCAGCACCGCGGTCCAGCCGAATTGCTTGAAGAAGCGCCCCGGAATGCCGCCCATGAAGGCCGTCGGCAGGAACACCGCCACCAGCGAGAAGGTGGTGGCGATCACCGCCATGCCGATTTCGTCGGCCGCTTCCAGCGCCGCCTGCATCGGCGTCTTGCCCATGTTCAGGTGGCGCGCGATGTTTTCGATCTCGACGATCGCGTCGTCGACCAGCACCCCCACCACCAGGGCCAGCGACAGCAGGGTCACCATGTTGAGGGTATAGCCGAACAAGTACTGGCCGAGGAAGGCCGGGATCACCGACAGCGGCAGGGCGGCCGCCGCCACGAAGGTGGCGCGCCAGTCGCGCAGGAACCACCAGACCACGATCACCGCCAGCACCGCGCCTTCGTACAGCATTTCCATCGAGGCGTCGAAGTTTTCCTGCACCGGCTCGGCATTGTCGACGACTTCGCGCAGCACCAGGTTCGGATGGGCTTTCTGGAGTTCGGCCACGGCGGCGCGCGCGCCTGCCGCGACCTCGGTCTCGCTGGCGCCGCGGGTGCGGAAGATCTCGAAACCGACCACTTTTTTACCGTCGTGCTCGGCCAGCGAGCGCGGCTCGGAGACGGTGTCGATCACGGTGGCCACCTCGTCGAGGCGCACGCGGCGCCCGTCCGGCAGCGGGATGTCCATGCGCGCCAGTTCCTGCGCGCTGGCGACGGTGGCCAGCGTGCGCACCGACTGCTCGGCGCCGCTCACGTCCCCGCGCCCGCCCGGCGCCTCGCGCTGCACATTGCGCAGCTGGCGCGACACGTCCAGCGCCGACACGCGCAGCGCCGCCATGCGCTCGGCATTGAGTTCGACCCGCACTTCGCGGTCGGCGCCGCCGACCCGCTTGATGGCGCCCATGCCGGGCACCGAGAGCAGGCGCTTGGCGACCGCATTGTCGACGAACCAGCTCAGTTCCTGGTCGCCGAGCCCGCCAGTACCGGGTTTTGGCATGACCGTAAAGGTCAGGATCGCGCGCCCGGCGGTCGCCGTCTTGGTCACGCTCGGCTCGCGCATCTCGGCCGGCATGTCGGAGCGCACCTGGGAGACGGCGTCGCGCACGTCGTTGACGGCGTCGGACAGGTTCTTGTCGAGGATGAATTCGACGGTGACCGTGGCCACGCCGTCGAGCACCTTGGTATAGATGTTCTTGACGCCCTGCAGCGTGGCGACCGAGTCCTCGATCTTGCGCGCGACCTCGGTTTCCAGCTGGGCCGGCGCGGCGCCGTCGAGGGTGGCGGTGACGGTCACGATCGGCAGTTCGATATCGGGGAAGAACTGGACCTTGTTGGCGTTAAAGGCGAGCAGGCCGGCCAGCGTGAGCAGGGCGAACAGCAGGATCGCCGGAATCGGATTCCGGATGGAGAGCGCGGAGAAATTCATGATCGATCCTTAGCGTGCCGCCACCTTGGCCGGCGCCGCCGGGGCTGCAGCCGCCGCAGGTACATTGCGTACCAAATCCCCGTCGTTGAGGAAGCCCGCGCCGCTGACGACGATCTGCGCGTCCGGCGCCAGGCCCGTCACCACTTCGATGCGCTCGCCCAGGCGGCGTCCCGTGTTCACCTTCAGCTGGCTCACGCGCCCGTCGGGATTGAGGCGGAACACGTAGCTGAAGCCGTCGCGTACCGCGATCGCCTGCTGGGGCACGGTCAGGGCGTTCGACTCCCCGAGCGCGAACTCGCCGCCGGCGAACATGCCGGCTTTCAAAGGGGCGCTGCTCGACAGGGCAGGCGGCAGGTCGACGTACACCAGCGCCGTGCGGGTTTGCGGGTCGATCGTCGGCGCCACCATGCGCACCTTGCCGGCGACCTCGCTGCCGTTGGCCGCTTTCACCGTCACGCGGGTGCCCGGCTTGATGCGGGCCAGTTCGTTCGCCGTGACTTCGGCGCGCCATTCCAGGCGGCCCTGGCGGATCAGGCGGAACAGTTCGGTGCCGACGCCGACCACCGCGCCCACCGTCGCGCTGCGCGCGGAAATGATGCCGCTGTCGGGCGCGACGACTTGCGTGTATTTCAGGCGCAGGTTCTGCTGGGCCAGGGTGGCCTTGGCCGCCGCCACCCGCGCCTGCGCGGTGCGCTCGGCGGTGACATATTGCGTCACCTGCTGCTCGCTCATGGCGCCCGAACTCTTGAGCGATTGGGCGCGCCTGGCGTTGGCGGAGGCTTCCGCGGCGTTCGCCTGCGCTTCCTGCAACGCGGCGCGCGCCTGCTCGACATCGGCGTTGACGGTGTCGGCCGAGAACACGGCCAGCACCTCGCCCTTGTCGACCACGTCGCCGACGTTCACCCGCACCTCCGTCAGGCGCAGCCCGGCCGACTCGCTGCCGATGATCGCTTCCTGCCAGGCGGCGACGTTGCCGTTGGCGCCCAGGCGCAGCGGCAGGCTGGCCGAGCTCGGGCGCGCCGTGGTCACGGTCAGCGCCGGCGTGGCCGGTGCAGCCTGTTTCTCTTCCTTGCCGCAGCCGGACAGGGCAAGAACAAACAGGGGAAGGAGCAGATAGGCCGAACAGGCGCGCGGCGGGTTACGTGGTGTCGAGGAGGGCATGTGCGTGGATTTCCAGGGTGCGGGTTCGGGCCAGGCGCTCGCTGCGAGCGCAGCGATGCAGTTTATCAAATTGCACGAAACGTTGATGCGAGTTCAACGATGCTGGCGGCAAAGGCCGGGGCGGCCACCCGCGCGTGGCGCCGCCGGCCGCGCGCGAGGACTAGAATAGGGGGCTCGACGGAGGTCACGATGAACAAGCCATTCCTGATTGCTGCCGTATGCGCCGCCCTGCCGGCCTGCGCCGCGCCCGACCCCGCCGGGCCACCGGCCGAGGCCGCCATGGCCGCGCACTGCGCCATGCCCGAGCAACCCCCCGCATCGGGCGCCCTGCCGGCGCGTGCCGCCACCCGGCCCGCGCCGCAGATGGGCTCGGTCGCCCCGAATACCCGCGTGCCCTCGCATGTGATGACGCCCTCCATGCGTGCCATGGAACAGGCCATGGCGGAGCAGGGCGGACAGATGGCGCAGATCGACAAAAACGGACAGATGCACTGCGGGAAGATGCCGGGCCGGCCCGCGTCGGAAGCGGGCGCTGGCGGGGCTGCGCCGCAGACAGGCGACAAGCACTGATTGCGTGCGCGGCGCAGGCCCGAAGCACGCTTATGGTGCGGTGCGTCATAAAACTGCGGCGCTTACATGGATCGTCGGAGGAGTCTTACGCAGACAGAGCGTCTAGTCTCAGGAGTGCGGTAGTTTTACTGTATTGCGACGCACAATAAATCCGGTTATATTGAACCTGTCTCCTCCAGTTTTTCTCCGGAATACTGGATTACCGCCCGCTACCCCCAGGTAAGCGGGCGTTTTTTTTTGCGTGATGGCGCAACCTGAAACGCAGGGAGGTAGGGTGGGCGGCTCCACCCGGGCAGCAGATGTACCCGTGTGCTTGGGCGCCGCCCACGCGTTCAGCCGGCGGGGATAATGCCGTAGTGGTGTTTCTGTCGTGCGTTGAACGCGTGGGCGGCGCGTACGTTACGTGAATGCAGAGGTTCGGGTGGAGTCGTCCACCCTACGGTGTGCGACCAATCACACTCCCTCGCCCTGGAAACTTCCCGCACGCCAGGTCAGCACCAGGGTATCGCGATAGCCGTGCTCGCCCAGTGGCTGGATCGGCGTCGACTCGTGGATCACGCGCGCGTCGTCGAGCAGCAGCAGGGTCCAGGGCTCGAGCATGGTGAAGCGCAGGCCGCGCGGGCCGTCGGCTTCGAACATGCGCGTCTCGCCGCCTTTGATGTCCTTGCGTCCAATCAGGATCACGGCGACGAAGTCGACGCCGTCGCGGTGCGCGCCTTCCGGGGTCGGGCGGCCGATGCCGTCGGCGGTATCGATGCGGAACTGGTGCGCTTCGACATACCAGGGACGCGCTGCGCGCACGCTCGAGCAGACCGCGCCGAGCGCGCGCAGCAGGCGTTCCCACGCGCCTTGCGCGATCGTGGCCGGTTCGATCGGCTCGAACAGGCGGTGCATGCCGCCGTGCAGGGCGTTGTACTCGACCGGCTGCCAGTGGGCGCGGTGCGGCGTCTGCGCCAGCGTGCTGCCGTCGTCGATGAAGCAGGAGTGGCGGCGGCGCCGGTAGCGGCCGCCGTCCTTCAGGTAGTTATCGAGTTCGAGGCGGTCCCAGCTGGGCACGAGTGCCGCCAGCTCGTCGAGCGAGCAGCCGGCCAGCGCGGCAAGGTCGGCAGGGCGCAGCAGGCCGTAACCGTCGCCCTGCAGGGCTTCGTGGAGACGGGAAGGATCGGTGTAGAGTGGTTCGGGTGTGGTCATCCCGAGAGCGTAGCACTTTTTGCGCGGGGCGGTCAGTGCCGCCCCCGCGCAGACTCCTGGTCCCTACCAGGTCTTGGTGACGCTCACGCGCAGGGTGCGCGGCTCGATCGGATGGAAGTGGATGTCCTCGCGCGGCCCCGCTTCGCCGGCCAGTTGCGAGGCATAGTAGTAGTCGATGGCCGAGTCGCGCCGGTTGGCGAGGTTGAAACCTTCGATCTCGAGCTGCAGGTCGCGCCCGATCCGGTAGCCGATGCGGCCGTTGAGCGTGGTGCTGGCCTGCGAGCGCACGCTGTTGTCTTCGACCAGCGGGCGCGGGCCGAAGTAGCGCAGGCGCAGCGCGCCCGACCACGGGCCGAGCTTGTCCACGCCGAGCGCGAGCTGGCCGACGCCTTCGACGGCCCCCGGTATCCGATCCGCGTTGATCGAACGGGCCCGCGCAAAGGCCGCGTCGAAGTCCACCGACAGCCATTTCAGCGGCCGCCAGTAGTGCGAGAACTCGATGCCGACGCGGCGGCTGGCGTCGCCCGCCTCGGTCATGCCGGCGTCGCCGATATAGGTCAGCTCGGAGTCGAAGTCGAGCCGGTACAGTGCCACCGCCGTCTGCATCTTCGGAATGGCCTCCGTGCGCAGGCCCACTTCCATGCCGCGCGAGCGCACCAGGCCCGGGGCGCGTTCGATCGCTTCCAGGCTGGCCGGGTCGATCGCCGCCACCGTGCCGCGCGCGTCGTTGCTGTGGAAGCCGTGGCCATAGTTGACATAGAACTCGCTCGTGGCGGTCGGCGCGAGGATCAGGCTGAACGAAGGGCTGAGCTGGGTGTCGTAGGCGCGGCCCGTATTCGCCGCCAGGTCGCTCGCCACGTCGAAGCGGTAGCGGTCGGCGCGGACCCCGGCCATGGTGCGCACGACCTGGTTCCAGCGCGTGGCGCTTTCCACGAACAGGGCGCCGCTGGTCTCGACGATGTGGTCGGCGCGCGTGGTCGACAGCACCTGGCGCGCGCGCGTATTCTGCAGGGCGTTGAAGATGTTGTCGTTCTGCAGGCGCGCGCCGAATGTCAGGTCGGACGCCATGGTCTCGCCGCGGTGCACGTGCAAGGTGTGGGCGGCATCGACGCCGCTGGTGACGCGCCGGTCCGGCTGGGCGAACTGGTCGCCGTTGACCGGGTCGTTGAGAAAATAGGTGAAGTTCGAGAACAGCGCGAGCTGGTTGCGGATCACGTAGGCGCTCAGCTTCGAGGCCGAATCGGCGCCGGTCTGGCGCCAGACCCCGGACAGGCTGTATCGGCGCGCACTGCCGCCGTCGGTGGCGTCGATCGCATCGAAGCGGCCGAGCGAAGCGCTTTGCACCGCGCGCAGCGGGATCTGGTCGGTGGCATTCCACCGGCCGCGGTAGGCCATCGCGGTGACGCTCCAGCCGTTGTTGGCGTAGCCGCGGCTGTAGCGCAGCACGCCGTTGGCCTTGCGGTAGTCGTCGGGCCGGGTCCAGGGGCCGTCGTTGCGCATGCCCTCGAGCGCGTACAGCAGGGTGCCGCCGGCCAGGTCGGGCGAGCCGGCCACCAGCGCGCGCGCAAAGCCGTCCTCGCCCAGCGTGAGGCTGCCGACGTCCTTGACGAGGCGGCTGGCGTAGCCGATTTCGGCGCTGCCGGCCGACGAAAAGTCGCCGCTGCGGGCCGAGTAGGGGCCCTTCTTGTAGTCGAGGCGGCCGACCAGTTCGGGAATCACGAAATTCACGTCGGTCCAGCCCTGGCCGTGGGCGTGGCTGCGCTGGTTGACCGGCATGCCGTCGACGAAGGTCGACAGGTCGGTGCCATGGTCGAGGTTGAAGCCGCGCAGATAGAACTGGTTGGCCTTGCCTTCGCCGCTGTGCTGGCTGGCGATCAGGCCGGGCATCGCCTCGAGCATTTCGCCGGGGCGGTAGGCGGGACGCGCGGCGAGCTCTTTCTGGCCGACGCTGCCGGCGCCGGCCGAGTCGGCCAGGCCGAGCTGGCTCAGGCGCGCGCCTTCGACCAGCACCCGTTGCAGCACCAGGTCGTCGGCGTGCGCGGCGGCACAGGAAAACAGCGCCGCGATCGCGCAAGTCAGGGGTCGAATGGTCAGCATCGGTCGATCAGCGCGTCGGCTGCTCCAGGTTGTTACGCTCGAAGGTCAGGGTGCGCACGGCATTGCCGTCGTTGAGGTTGACGGTATTGACCTGGTCGGGCAGGAAGTCGATCAGCACGGCGTTATGGAGGGCGGTTGCCTTCCACAGCGGGGTCTGTTCGATCTCCTGGTAGATTGTGACGTTGGTCGGGTCGATCGTGACCCCGACCCAGCGTACCTTGAGGGGCGCATTGTCCATACCGCGCAGCACGAAGCGCGGCTCGACATATTGGCGCAGCGCTTCCTGGTCTTCGGGATCGGTGAGGTCGAACTGGCGCCCGTACAGGTTGGCCAGCAGCGCCTCGACATCGTGCGCCATGTAGGTGTGCACGATCTCGGTGCTGCCGGTGCGCGCGTTGAACGAGATGTCGGCAATGCCCGCATGGAAGCGGTGCGCGCAGGCTGCCGTACTGCCGAGCAGCAGCAGGACGGCGATCCAGGCCTTGAGTAACAGCTTCATTCGGCCGCCTTCGGTGCCGCAGCCTCGGGCTTCGCATCAAGCTTCTTCAGCGGCGCCTGGAAGTCCTTCATCATGTCGTTACCCGGCGGCTGGGACTTGAACAGCTCCAGGCGCGACGGGGTCAGCTTGCGCGGCCAGGCGTTGTTGTCGACGTTGATATCGGCCGTTTCCCAGTACGGGTCCTGGGTCAGCGCCACCATCGGCTCGTCGGTGACGATCAGCTTCGTGATCTTCTTGGGCGAGTAGCGCCACACTTCGGCCGGGATGCGTTCAATGTACTTCTTGCCGCTCTTGAGTTCGATTTCCAGTACCAGCGGCGTCACCAGCCCGCCGAGGTTGGAGAAATCGACCAGGTACAGGTGCTTGCCCGATGCCAGCAGCGCCTTTTCCCAGTCCTCCAGCTTTTCCTGGGTCTCGTTGAACTTGTTGCGGTCGGCATTCGTGACCGTGAACTCGTCGTGCTCGTTATAGAAGTCCTTCAGCTCCGGGTGCGCATCGACGCGGCGCGGCATGCCCTGGTTGCGCTGGTCGGAGAGCGAGACCGGCTCGGCCTGTTTCAGCTTGCGCCGCCAGGCCTTTTCGATTTCCGGATTCTGCGAGCTGACCGTGTATTCGCTGATGCCGTCCACGCTCACGTCGACTGCATCGGTCGTGTAGAACCAGCCGCGCCAGAACCAGTCGAGGTCGGTGCCCGAGGCGTCTTCCATGGTGCGGAAGAAGTCGGCCGGGGTCGGGCGCTTGAACTTCCAGCGGCGGCCGTATTCCTTGAACGCGAAGTCGAACAGCTCGCGCCCGAGGACCGTTTCGCGCAGGACGTTCAGGGCCGTGGCCGGCTTGGCGTAGGCGTTCGGGCCGCGCTGCAGCACCGACTCCGAATTGGTCATGATCGGGTTCTGGTTCTTGCTGCGCATGTAGTCGACGATGGCGCGCGGCTCGCCGCGGCGCGACGGGTAGTTTTCTTCCCAGGCCCCTTCGGCCAGGAACTGCAGGAAGGAATTCAAGCCCTCGTCCATCCAGGTCCACTGGCGCTCGTCGGAGTTGACGATCATCGGATAGTAGTTGTGGCCGACCTCGTGGATGATCACGCTGATCAGGCCATACTTGGTCGCCTTCGGATAGGTCAGCTCGCCGGTCTTCTTGTCCTTGGTCGGGCGCGGGCCGTTAAACGAAATCATCGGGTATTCCATGCCGCCTACCGGACCGTTCACGGAAATCGCGGCCGGATACGGGTAGTCGAAGGAATACTTGTTGTACTGCTCGATGGTGTGGACGATGGCCGGGGTCGAATAGCGCTCCCACAGCGGATTGCCTTCCTTCGGGTAGTAGGACATCGCCATCACCTCGTGTTCGCCGCTCTTGATGCCCTGGGCGTCCCAGATGAACTTGCGGCTCGAGGCGAACGCGAAATCGCGCACGTTCTTCGCCTTGAAGCGCCAGGTTTTCAGCGCGCCGTTGCGAACACCTGCACGCGCTTTTTCGGCCGCTTCCGCCTCGGCCTGGGTGACGATCAGCACCGGCTTGTCCGACTTGCGCGCCGCTTTCAGGCGTTCGCGCTGGGCGCCGGTGAGCACATCGCCCGGGTTCTGCAGTTCGCCGGTCGAGGCCACGATGTGGTCCGAGGGTACCGTGATCTCGACCTCGTAGTCGCCGAATTCGAGCGTGAATTCGCCGTCGCCGAGATACTGCTTGTTCTGCCAGCCGGCCACGTCGTAGTAGGCGGCCATGCGCGGGAAGAACTGGGCGATCTCGAAGATGTCGTTCTTGTCTTCCTTGTCGAAACGTTCGTAGCCCATGCGGCGGCCTACCACGTTCGCTTCCGGAATATTGAAGCTCCACTCAAGCGCGAACGACACGCGCGCGCCCGGTTTCAGGGGCTGCGGCAGGTCGATGCGCATCATGGTGCGGTTGATGACGTGGGGCAGCGGGCGGCCGTCCGCGGCCTTGACGCTTTTGATGCTGAAACCACCGCCAAAGGCGCGGCTGTCGAAGTTGGCGCGGATCGCGTCGAATTTCACGCCCTCAGCGCCGCTCTTCTGCCAGGCTTCGCGCGACGGGATGGTCGAGATGTTGCGGTTGTCCGAGTCGCCCCGGAACATGTTCTGGTCGAGCTGCACCCACAGGTAGCCGAGGGTGTCGGGCGAATTGTTGTGGTAGGTGATGGTGCCGGAACCGCTGATGGCGCGTTTCGCTTCGTCGAGCGTGGCGCGGATCTTGTAGTCGGCGCGCTGCTGCCAATAGGCGTGGCCCGGCGCGCCGGAGGCGGTGCGGGTGGTGGTCGGCGTCGGCAGCAGTTCGTCGAGCTGGCGGAACTTGTCGTCGAACTGGTCGGCGGCGTGGGCGCTGGCGGAGAGGGCGAAGGTGAGCGCAACTGCGCGAGCGAGGTGTTTCATGTTCATGTCTGTGTCTGGGTATTGTAAAAATACGAAACCGGCGGACGCGCTGTCACGCGGCCACCGGTTCAATGCAGGGTGGACGGCTCAGCCGTCCACGCGTTCGACGCACGTTCGATGCTCGGCTGCTCCGAGGCTGGTTGAACGCGTGGACGGGAAAACCCGTCCACCCTACGGTTATTACTGCACTGCCGGCACCGTCTCCTTCTTCGGCTGCTCGGCGGTCGCGGCCTTTTCGTCCTTGGTCTTCAGCTTGGTGTTGAAGTCCTTCATCATGTCGTTGCCCGGCGGCTGGGACTTGAACAGTTCCAGGCGCGACGGGGTCAGCTTGCGCGGCCAGGCGTTGTTGCTCTGGTCGATGTCGGCCGTTTCCCAGTACGGGTCCTGGGTCAGTGCCACCATCGGCTCGTCGGTGACGATCAGTTTCGTGATCTTCTTCGGCGAGTAACGCCACACTTCGGCCGGGATGCGCTCGACATACTTCTTGCCGCTCTTGAGTTCGATTTCCAGTACCAGCGGCGTCACCAGCCCGCCGAGGTTGGAGAAATCGACCAGGTACAGGTGCTTGCCCGATGCCAGCAGCGCCTTTTCCCAGTCCTCCAGCTTTTCCTGGGTCTCGTTGAACTTGTTACGGTCGGCATTCGTGACCGTGAACTCGTCGTGCTCGTTATAGAAGTCCTTCAGTTCCGGGTGCGCATCGACGCGACGCGGCATGCCCTTGTTGCGCTGGTCGGAGAGCGAGACCGGCTCGGCCTGTTTCAGCTTGCGCCGCCAGGCCTTTTCGATTTCCGGATTCTGCGAGCTGACCGTGTATTCGCTGATGCCGTCCACGCTCACGTCGACCGCGTCGGTCGTGTAGAACCAGCCGCGCCAGAACCAGTCGAGGTCGGTGCCCGAGGCGTCTTCCATGGTGCGGAAGAAGTCGGCCGGGGTCGGGCGCTTGAACTTCCAGCGGTTCGCGTATTCCTTCAGGGCGAAGTCGAACAGCTCGCGGCCCAGCACCGTCTCGCGCAGCACGGTCAGCGCGGCGGCCGGTTTGGCATAGGCGTTGTTCCCGAACTGCAGCAGCGACTCGGAATTGGTCATGATCGGCACCTGGTTGCGGCTCTTCATGTAGTCGGTGATCAGGCGCGGTTCGCCGCGCATTTCCGGCCACTGCTCTTCCCAGGCCTCCTGGGCCAGGGTCTGGACGAAGGAATTGAGACCCTCGTCCATCCAGGTCCACTGGCGCTCGTCCGAGTTGACGATCATCGGGAAGTAGTTGTGGCCGACTTCGTGGATGATCACGCCGATCAGGCCATATTTCGTGCGCTTCGAATAGGTCAGCTCGCCGGTCTTCTTGTCCTTGGTCGGACGCGGGCCGTTAAACGTGATCATCGGGTATTCCATGCCGCCCACCGGGCCGTTCACGGAAATCGAGGTCGGATACGGATAGTCGAAGGAGTACTTGTTGTACTGCTCGATGGTGTGGACGATGGCCTGGGTCGAGTAGCGCTCCCACAGCGGGTTGCCTTCCTTCGGGTAGTAGGACATCGCCATCACGTCGTTATCGCCGCTCTTCATGCCCTGGGCGTCCCAGATGAACTTGCGGCTCGAGGCGAACGCGAAGTCGCGCACGTTCTTCGCCTTGAAGTGCCAGGTCTTGGTGGCGCCGTTGCTCACGGCTGCGCGGGCTTTTTCGGCCGCTTCCGCCTCGGCCTGGGTGACGATGATCACCGGCTTCTTCGCGGTTTTCGCGCGCGCCAGGCGCTCGCGCTGGGCAGAGGTCAGCACCGAACCCGGGTTTTGCAGCACGCCGGTCGAGGCCACGATGTGGTCGGACGGCACGGTGATCTCGACGTCGTAGTCGCCGAATTCGAGCGTGAATTCGCCGGCGCCGAGGAACTGCTTGTGCTGCCAGCCGTAGACATCGTAGTAGGCGGCCATGCGCGGGAACCACTGGGCGATCTCGAACAAGTCGTTCTTGTCGTCGAATTTCTCGTAGCCGGAACGGCCGCCGAGCACCTTCTGCTCGTTGATCTTGTAATTCCATTCCACGCTGAACGAGAAGCGCTGGCCCGGTTTCAGGGGCTGCGGCAGGTCGATGCGCATCATGGTGCGGTTGATGACGTGGGGCAGCGTGCGGCCGTTCGCCTTCACCGAGGTGATGTTGAAGCCGCCCTCAAAAGTCAGGCCTTCGAAGGTCGTGCGCAGCGCGTCGAACTTCATCCCTTCTTCCGGACTGCGCGGCTTGACCCAGGCCTCGCGCGACACCGAGGTGGCCGACATGCGGGCATCCGAATTCGGCTTGTAGATGTTCTGGTCGAGCTGCAGCCAAAGGTAGTTCAGGGTATCGGGGGAGTTGTTGTGATACGTGATCGTCTCGGCGCCGCGGATCGCGCGGTTCGCCTCGTCGAGCGTGGCCCGGATCGTGTAGTCGGCGCGCTGCTGCCAGTAGGCGTGGCCCGGCGCGCCGGAGGCGGTGCGGACAGTCGTTGCGGTCGGCAGCAGCTCGTCGAGCTGGCGGAATTTGTCGTCGAACGGATCGGCCGCGAAAGCGGACATAGTCAAGCACAGCCCCGCCAAGGCGATTGGCAAACGTATCATGTTTCCCCTGTTTTTATAGATGGAATAGGAGAAACTATTCTAATGGTATCTTTCAGGCAAGCCTTCGGCGGATTTGTAAAAAAGCTGATACATGATGCATATGTATGAGCGGCCCAACAGTCCGCCGCGCCGGCCTTGCCCTGCTTTATTCCGCTTTCTTGAACGGCAGGTCCGACGAGCCGGACACGATGCGTCCGCCATCGCCGTCGATGCGCAATTCGAGCTCGCGCGAGAGCACGAACAGCACCGTCGGCGAAGCCGCATGCAGGGGTTCCCAGGCATCGGGGCGCAGGGCGATCATCAACTGGCCGTCGCGGCGCGCGATGACGAAGTTGCCCAGTTGCCTGGTGGTGTAGCGCCCGGCGAGTTTTTCCTGCTCCGCCGCCGGCAGCGCAATCGCCTCGCGCAGTTTGACCTGGTAGGTCGGCCACTTGTACTCGAAGGCGACCGCGCGCGCGATGGCGCCGGCCAGCGCGCCGCCGTTGGCGCCATTGGTCATCACGACCACGCCGTCGCCACCTTCCTTGCCGCTGCCCGCGTAGGCAAACAGCGTGTTCTGGTAGCCCGTGTTGCCGCCGCCGTGGGCGAAGCTCAGCGTGGCATCGCTCCCGTCGACGTTCACGCCGAGGGCGTAGCCGTTTTTCACCGGCTGCAGCATGGCGCGCGCCATGGCGGGCGAGAGCACGCCCTTGCCGCCGCCGAGGCTGCGTTGCAGGTCGATGGCGAAGCGGGCGATGTCGGTCGGGGTGGTCCAGAGGCCGGCCGCTGCCAGTTCCGGATAGGTGTAGGGGCCGCCGGCATAGGGCTTGCCGCTGCCGTCGTGCGGCAGCGCGGCGCGCGCCAGCAAGGTGGCCGGCAGCGGCTGGGAGAAGCGGCTGTCCTTCATGCCGATCGGCCCCAGGACGGTGTCCGCGAGGAGCACGTCGAAAGGCTTCCCGCTGCGGTCGATCAGCGCCTGCTGGACGATGCTGTAGCCGCCGCCCGAATAGCGGAAGGCGCTGCCCGGCGCCGCATCGACGCGCACCGGTTTCGTATTCGCCGGACCGGCGCCGTCGAGCACCTGCACCAGGGTCGGCACCGGCTTGCCGGCAGCGTAGCCGGGGAAGCCGGACACGCTGGTGCCGCCGGTGTGCGACAACAGCTGGCGCAGGCTGACCTTCGTGTCGCCATTCGCGCCCTGCGGCAGTTTCCAGGAGTCGAGGAGGGTGTTGACGTCGGCATCAAGGTCGAGTTTCCCCTCCTGTACCAGGCGCAGCGCGGCCATCGCCGTGACCGGCTTGCTGATCGAGGCTGCCTGGAACAGGGTGTCGGCAGTGACGGCCGGGCCGCCGGCATGGGTGATGCCATAGCCCTGCGCCCAGGCGATCTTGCCGCCGCGGATGACGGCGATGCTCGCGCCGGGCACGTTCAGCCGGCGCATCTCGTCGGCCAGCGTGCGTGTCGATTCCTGGCCGGCCAGCGCGACGGGCTGGCGCAGGCCGCGCTCGATGCGGGCGATTTCGTCCTTGGTCGCGGCGAAGGTGGGCAAGGTCACAGCGACTGCGCATACCGCGGCGGCGCGGGCCAGCATGTGCAAGGCATGCCGGGCCTCACGGCGCGGGGCAAGGGCGGGATAACGCAGGGTCTGGAACATCGCTTCCTCCGAATGGCTTATCGATAAATTGTTATTTTCGAGAAATATTTTATCGTTAACAATCGGTCATTAGTCATTTTAGTTTTATTGAAACAAATGCATCATTTCTTCAAACCTGTATAACTCGGCGCTTCCCTGCCAGCCGCTGCTGGCCGGTCTCCCGTAGACCCTTACGCCTTCTTCTGGCTCGATACCAGCAGCCCCGCAAGTCCAATCGACAGGATGGCAAGCGTTCCCGGCTCCGGCACGCCTTCTTGCGGCGCCGGCAGCACGGCAGTGGCGCGCATGGCGCTGCCGGCGGCGGCCCACCTGCCAGGCGTGTAGGCGCGGCTATCGTGCTCAGGGTGATCGTGGGCAGACCCGAACGCGCTGCCTGCAAGGCTCTTCGCAGCCGGACCGGCGGCCGACAGGTCGACCCCGTAAAAACCCTTGAAGCCCACCGGCGTGGCGGACAGGGTATCGGCTGCCGTGTCGGCGTGCAGGCCGCTTGGCTGCAAGGGCTGCTTCAGCGGCTCGGGTAGCTGCACGCCGGCGCCGGCGTCATCGTGCCGGATGCTGGCGGCATGTGCAGAGGTAAACGACCATGCGGCGGCGGCA
This sequence comes from Massilia sp. GCM10023247, assembly GCF_042653325.1. Classification (NCBI taxonomy): domain Bacteria; kingdom Pseudomonadati; phylum Pseudomonadota; class Betaproteobacteria; order Burkholderiales; family Oxalobacteraceae; genus Massilia; species Massilia sp. GCM10023247. Next base: position 613,642 of record NZ_JBHSIB010000007.1, on the reverse strand, counting down.
ACCAGCCATGCCAGGGCGGTGTTCATGTGGACTCCTTCAGATTTCTTATTGAATTATTGTTCCCTTTCTTTCAAGAAGCATATTCCGTGCCGCAACTTTAATTGCTATAGGAATCAGCAAGTTGGCGCGCGTCGCCATTCGGAAAGGCCGCCCACTGTAAGAAAATCCGACAGCGAGCGGCGTGGCCGCTAGGCCATCAACTGCAGGTCGAACGCCCGTTCGGCCAGCCACACCAGCGCCACCAGGGCGATGCATACCGAGCCGCCGGTCATCACCACGCGCCGGTAGAAGGGGCCGCGGCGCAGTGCGAAGGCGAGCGGCAGGAAGACCGCGACGATCGCCAGCTGGCCCAGTTCGACGCCGACGTTGAAGCCCACCAGCGACACCACCAGCGCGTCCCGCGGCAGGCCGAGGTCGGCCAGCACGCTGGCAAAGCCGAAACCGTGCACCAGGCCGAAGCCGAAGGCGACGACCGCGCGCCAGCGGTGGTACACGGGCCACAGGTTGTTCAGGGCGGCCAGGATCACCGATGCCGCGATGGCCGACTCGACCAGGCGCGAAGGCAGGGACAGGGCGCCGAGCACGGCCAGGCTCAGGGTCAGCGAGTGCGCCAGCGTGAAGGCGGTCACGATCTTGAGGACGTCGAAGGTCGCCGCCTTGAGCGTCTCGCGGCCCTGCCACTGGCCGTCGCGGCGCACCAGCACGGCCGGCAGCAGCAGCGAGAGCAGGAACAGGATGTGGTCGAAGCCGATCCAGATATGCCAGGTGCCGTGGCGCAGGTAGTCGGCGAACTGGCGCCAGCGCCCGGGCTGGGCGACCGCCAGCGTCTGCCGGCGGGCGTCGGGCGCGAAGATCGCGCTGCCGGTGGACTGGCCGTGCGTCAGGCGCAGCAGGCCCTTGTGCTGGGGATCGATGTCGAACAACAGGCTGTAGTCGAGCGTCAGCGCATCGACCGGGGCGGCGCAGGCGCCCTCCAGGCGCAGCACCGAATAGGCGCCGTCGGTATGCTGGTCGACCAGCTGTCCGGTCACGCGCAGCAGGCAGGGCTTGCCGTCGCCGGCGAGTTTCAGGCGCGCCAGCGCGTAGGCGGCAATCGCCTCATGGCGGGCGCGCACTTCGTCCCAGGTCAGGGCCGCGTCGCCGTCGGCGTCGATGCCGACCGCCATCTCGAGGTCGCGCAGCGCGATGTCCCACTGGCCCGTGATCCGTTCCTGTTTTACGTCGAGGGTCAGGTAGCTGTCGCTCGCCTTGTGGGCCTGGGCCGGCAGGGCGCATGCCCACAGCAGGGCCAGCAGCGCCAGCACGTTCGAGCAGGTCCTCATGCCTTGCCTCCCAGCCGCGCCACGGGCGCGGCAATGGTGGCGTCCTCGATCCGGCTGCGCGCCAGCCAGGCCAGCACGAAGGCGCGCGCCTCGGAGTCGCCGCTGGCAGCGGCTGCTTCGGCCAGGATGCGCAGGTCGGCCGGCTCCTTCTGCACTGCCCAGTTCAATTTGGCCAGGCGCACGGCGGCGGCGGGATCGGCGCGCAGCGCCAGTTCGAAGCGCGCCTGCTCGCGCTGGTGCACGTTGTCGCGGCGGCGCATGGCCGCGTCGAAGCGCGCCGCCAGCTCGCCCGAGGCCCGGCCCGCCTCCGGCATGCGCGCCGCCTTCAGGGCGATCGTGTAGCGCAGCAGCAGGGCGTCGGCGGCCGTCTTGTCCTGCAGCAGGCGCACGACCTGCTGCGCGCGCCCGGCGTCGAGCAGGAAATCGGCATACGCCGCCAGCAGGTAGCTGTCGGCCGGGTCGAGGGCGAGCGCTTCGCGGAAATGCGCTTCGGCCGCGGCGCCGCGGCCAAGGCGCGCCGCCATCTCGCCGAGCAGGGTGGCGGCCCAGGTGCGGATGGCCGGCCCGCTCTCGGAGCGCGCGGCATAGGTGCGCAGCAGGCGTTCGTAGCTGGCGCCGGCCTGGCCGCTGACGCTGCCCACGTTCGACAGGCAGCTCTGTACCACCAGCTCGGGCGCGCGCGAATACAGGCGCATGCAGCTGGCGCGGGACCCGGCAAAATCGCCCGTGATCAGCTGCACGGTGGCGCGCGTGAGCCAGGCCTGGCTGTTGCCGCTGTCGCGCGCCAGCACCTGGTCGAGGTCGGCCAGGGCGGCGCCGAACTGGTGGGTGCTCTGGCGCAGCGTGGCGCGCAGCACCAGCACTTCGGAAGGCGGCTGCGTCTGCGACCACCAGGGCGCCAGCGCCGCTTGCGCATAGCCGAGGTAGCGCGGGTCGCCGTCGCGCCGGCTTTGTTCGATGTAGCGCTGGGCCAGCAGCGTGGCCTGGCCGAGGTCGCCCGGGTTGGTGCTCACGGTCGTGCGCAGGCGCTGCAGTTCGCGCCGCGCCGGACCGGCGCCGCCGGGCAGGCGTTCGAGCACCTGCGCGCCATTGGCGGGAATGTACGGCGCCGCGCCCGCGCTCCCGACGGCGCAGGCGAGGACGATCGGGATCAGGGTCTTGCCGGGCATGGCGGCTCCGAATAAGGGTGACGGAAGCGAACGCGGCGGGACGGCGCACCGTCCCGCGCGGATCAAACGATTCAACCGACCGGCTCGGGCTCGGTGTTCTCGGGTTTGGTCTCGGTCACGGCGTCGATCGACTCCGGCTCGCTGTCGTCGAGCAGGCTGCCGACGCGCGCCATCACGTAGGCAAAGAAGGAGTCGGCGGCGGCCGGCGGCGGCGGCGGCGCGCCGGCATCCGGCGGTGCCTGCGGCGGTGGATCGTCGTTGCTGCTGCCGCAGCCCGTCAGGGCAAGCGCCGCGCACAGCAGCGCCGCGGCAAGCGAGCCGCGCTGGTATCTGGAAAGGAGGTGGTCGGACATGGCGCGCTCCTTACTGGTTGCCCGGCAGCGGCGTGTTCAGGTAGGGGAAGCCGGCCTTGAAGCTGGCCGCATCCTTGCGCACGCCGTCGGTCAGCGGCAGGGCGCCGGCCGGCGCATCGCCCGGTTTGCAGCCGACGCCGAGCGTGTCGCCGGCGCCCGTCAGGACGCACAATGCACCCATGGCCACGCGCAGCGAGACGTCGACGATATCGTCGCCCGGACGGCGTCCGTTGGGAAAGCCCGCGTTGTCGCCGGCGGCCACGCCGAGCGGATTCTGCGCTGCCTGGGCGGTGGGCTCGATGCCCGTGTTCAGGCGCAGCATTTCCGAGGCGACCACGTTCTTCGGCTGGTTCACGCCCGGGAGGCCCTTCAGGAAGGCCGTCACCAGGTCGGTACGGGGGAAGTTGGTCGGCGCCTTGGCCGAGGGGAACAGGGTCTCGACGACCGCCGGCAGCACCGGATTGGTGACATAGTTGGCCCACTGGGCGTCGTCCTTCGGCTTGGAGGTGTTGAAGCGGTCCTTGTCGTCCATGCCGATGATGACTTCGTTCACCAGCGGCATGCCCACGCGCGACACCTGGGCCCAGGCGCCGCCTTCCTTGACGGCGGTATTGATGCCGGAGGCCGGATTCGGGTTGATCAGGCGGGCCTGGCGCATGCTGGCCGTGGCAAAGGCGCCGATCACCGGTTCGCCGGCGGCGACCAGGCAGCCGACCGGCAGCTCGAGGGCGATCGAGCTGACGTTCTTGTTTTCGAGGTCGTTCTTGTTGCCGCCCGCTTCGGCGCCGAGCGGGTTCAGGTTGAACAGGTCGAAGATCTTGCCGACCGCGATGTAGAAGGGCTCCTTGCGCTGGCCGACGAACACGCGGCCCGTGCCGCAGCCGGGCACGGCGATGTCGTAGATGTGCTGGTTGGCATAGGTTTCGTAGCCGCCGGCGCCGCCGAACACCTTGTCGCCGATGTTGTCGACCGGCTTGTCGAATTCGGTGGCGCCATTCGCCCCCGCCAGGCGGGTGCGGGTGCCGCTGCGGCGGTCGCCGCGCACCATGTCGATGCTGTAGGTTTCGCGCACGTTGAGCGAAGCCGGGTTGACGCCGCTGATCGTGGAGGAATTGATCAGGGGGATGAGTACCTGCTTGCCGCCGATGTTCAGCGCGGTGCGCTTGGAGGTGTTTTTAAAGCGGATCTGGAAGGTGATGTCTTCTTTCGCATCACCATTGTTGTCGACGTGGATTTCGTACAGGGCGTTCTGGTCGAACTGGTAGAAGTTCGGGCCGCCCTGCGGATCCTGGAATGGAATGTAGTTCGCGATCATCGTCACGAAGCCGGCGCGTCCCGGGGCATAGCTGCGGAACATGTAGAAGTCGGTGCCGTCCACTTTCGGCGAATTTGTCAAAAATGGCGCCTCCCTGTGACTGGATGCATAGCTAGGCGCGGACAGCGCAAGGAGCGTGGTTCCAGTGAAAACGGCGGCCGCCCATAGGGATTTTTTCTGCATTTGTCTCATCTTGCTCTCCGGTTAACTGCACAATTTAATTGCTTGTTATGTTGCAAATTTGATGATACTGAGTATGCGGCAGGCCTGCCGCGCGATTGGATCAACAGGGAAATGTTCCCCCCCCGTATGCAGGCTGCATGGAGATATACGCAGGCGCAGGCAGACTGGATTCAATTTATTTTTTGTTAGTACGCGAGCCCAGCTGTGGTATTTTCGATACCGACATCACAAGGGCCACGACCATGCTTCCATCGACAGGTACGAATTGAGCACCGCTGCGACTCCCGTCGATCCGGCGCAGCTGCGGGCCTGGCTGCAGGCGGCGGCGCGCCGCGACCGCAGCGCGTTCCGCTCGCTCTACGACGCCAGCTCGCCGCGGCTGTATGGCCTGGCCTTGCGCATCCTCGGGCGCCGCGAGCTGGCCGAAGAGGTGGTGCAGGAGAGCTTCGTGGCGATCTGGCACCATGCCGCCGAATACGAGAGCGCCCTGTCGGCGCCGATGACCTGGATGACGACCATCGTGCGCAACCGCGCTTTCGACCTGTTGCGCCGCAACCGCCAGGAGGCGGCCGGCGACGCCGGCACGCTCGACGGCAAGGCCTTCGGGTCGCTGGAGGAGCTGGCGATGACGCCGGCCGATACGGTCAGGATGAGCGGCGAAGCGCAGGCGCTGGCCGACTGCATGGCGGCGCTGGAAGAGAAGCACCGGCAGGTGGTCGGCATGGCCTTCTTCCACGACCTGTCGCATAGCGACGTCGCCCACAAGCTGACGCTGCCGCTCGGCACCGTCAAGACCTGGATCCGGCGCAGCTTGGCGCGCCTGCATGCCTGCCTGAGCGCGCGGGGGGCCGCATGAACCTGCGCGGCAACGAGACCTTGCGCGAGCGCCTTGCCGCCGAATATGTGCTGGGCACGCTGCGCGGCCGCGCCCGGCGCCGCTTCGAGGGGTTGTTGCACGACGACGCCGCCTTGCGCCGCACGGTGCGCGAATGGAACGGACACCTCGGCGCGATGGCCGAATTCGTGCCGCCGGTACAGCCGCGTCCGCAAGTCTGGCGCGCGCTCGAGGCACGCCTGGGCTGGCAGGCGGCCGCACCACGCTGGCAGTTCTGGCGCCGCGGTTCGCTGGCCTGGTGGCGCGGCGTCGCACTGGCCTCGTCCGCGCTTGCCGCATTGCTGCTGGTGGCCGTGCTGCAGGCGCCTCCGGACGCGCCGGTGGTCACCGACATCGCCAGCCTGGCCGACGAACAGGCGCGGCCCGCGCTGGTGGTCACGGCCGACCGCGAGCGCGCACGGATGACGGTCAAAGTGGTGGCCAGCGTGCCGCTGACGGCGCGCCAGGCGCTGCAACTGTGGGCGGTGCCGCGCCAGGGCAAGCCGCGCTCGCTGGGTGTGCTGGGCGCCGGCCGCGAACTGAGCTTGCCCTTGCCGGCGCACGCCATCGGCGAGGAGGTCGCCGTGCTGGCGGTCAGCCTCGAGCCCGCAGGCGGCTCGCCGAATCCCGACGGGCCGAGCGGGCCGATTCTCTACAAGGGAAGCTGGGTCAGGCTGATGTAGGCGCTGCGTGCCGCGCGATGCGCGCCTTGCCGCCGGTGAGGGCGTCGAGCGTGGCCAGGATGGTGTCGAGCTGGACCGGCTTGACGAGGTAATCGTCGAAGCCTGCCTCCTGCGCGAGCCGGGCCGAGTCGGGGGACAGGTAGCCGGTGATGGCGACGATCAGCGCGGTAGCCGTTTCCGGTGTGCTGCGCAGTGCCGCGCACAGGTCGAATCCGCTCCCGTCCGGCAGGAAGACGGCCGTGAACACGGCATCGGGACGGAAGCTTGACGCGGCGCGGCGCGCCTCGGCGACACTTGTTACGGTCTGGACCGTATGACCCATTCCGGCGAACAGCGTCGTGAACAGGTCGCGCGTTTCCTCGCTGCGGTCGGCCAGGAGAATCCGCAACGCCTGCTTTCCACATGTGTTTGGAAGCATGTCGGCTGCCCTGTCGTTAACATCGAAACCCAGTATGGGCGCTGCGGCAAGGAAAATACAAGGAATTTGTGTTTACTTGAGGTAATAAAGCGGGGAGATAGACGTCTTCGGCGCTATTAACGACAAAATGTCACCGGGCGACACATTGCGCGCTGCCGCGACGGGCAGGGCGAGGCACTGCTCGCGCAGTGCTGCCGGCAGCCGCTACACGGTCCAGGCGCCGTCCGCGTACACCTGCTCGTCGCCCAGGTAGACGGCGTCCGTCACGGCGAACACGTCGATGTGATAGCGCGCGTCCTTGCGCTTGAAGCCCGGTTTCGGATAGACGCCATGCTTGGCGCCGAGCGAGAGGTGGATGCCGCACATGCGCTCGTAGGTGCCGATGTCGTCGACGCGCCGCTCGCGCGTAAAGGCCCGGTTCATGCCGAAGCCCAGTTCGCGCACCCAGACCTCGCCCTCGTCGGCGCGGATGATGTCGAGCACCTGCTGGAACTCGGGCGTCGCATTCTCGGCCGCGACCACGCGCCCGCGCTCGACGACGATCGTCACCGGTACCTCTGGCCGGTTCGACAGATACGAGGTATCGCCGAACACGTGCACCTGGGCGCGGCCGTTCACCGCTTCCAGGTCGAGCGCCTCGGTGAACACTTCGCCGATCGGGAACTGGCCGCCGACATTGTTCATCCCGCTGTAGTCGCCGATGTTGAGCTTGGCCGGTTCGAGGGCCGACGCAAAACTGAGCGTTTCGCCGCCGCCGCACACGCGCGCATGGGGCGCCGCATCGATCCGGCTTTTCAGGGCGCGGCCGACGCCGCGGAAGTAGGCCGGGTCGTAGGCCAGCGCCTCGATGTAGTGCTCGCCCTGCGCGCCCGGCATGCGCGACAGGTGCACGTGTTCGATCACCTTCAGTCCCAGCTTGAACAGCTCGACGCGGATGCGGAAGGCCTCGAGGCGGAAGTTGGTCGACTGCACCAGCACCACCAGGTCCTGCGGCGCCAGCGCGCGAAAGCGCGCCAGCACCGTGGCCGGCTCGACGCTGTCGAAGTCGAGGAAGGTCCCGTCCGGCAGGTTGCGGCGGTAGGCGTCGACCAGCGCGCGCGACAGGCCGGTGCGGCTGTCGAACACGACCAGCGCGCGCCGGCCGGGACCGTGTTCGATGGCGATGTCGAGGATGTTGCGCAGGTGGCCGGCGGCCGCGTCGACGGCGTGGGGCGGCAGGTCCGGGGAGGGCAGGGAAGTGGCGGTCATGGCGTGCAGCGGGCGCGAGCGGGCGGTCGGGAGAGACCGGCATTATACGGTTCTACGCCGAACTTCCTGCCACAGACCCATATTTCGCTCCCAAGGGTGCCGTCTGGCGCTACCGGGTGAACAGCGCGCCGCTTGGGGTGTGGGGGCGTTATGATTTAGACAGCAAGGACGGCCCCTGCCGGGGCCGCGGCATGCATATTTCACAGGCGGCGGAGCGATGGCAATTAGATGGGAAACGCCGGCCAGTGTCTGGCTGGAGGACGAATCGAGCGGGCAGTTTGCGCTGCAGGCCACGCAAGGCCTGGGGCAGATCGACTGGCAGGCGCATGCGCGCGGCCGGCTGCCCGACTGCGCCCACCTGCTCGGCGCCTCGCTGCCCGCCTCCTGCAGCTGCGCCCCGATCTACCCGGAAGGCTTCGCCTTCTGCCCGACCTGCGGCCGCCCGCTCGACAAGCTCGCCGGCCGCGTGCAACACCGGCCCGAGTGGTGGGGCGCCTACGGCGACCAGCGGCTGCCGCGCCATGTGCCGCACGGCTTGCCGGTTACCTCGCTGGCGCTGGGCGACAGCCTGGAGGAGCGTCCCGCCGCGCCCGCCATCGGCCGCGCCGAGCTGGCCATGCCGGTGCCGCCCAACGCCCATTGCGTGTTCGCCGCCGGCAGCTACGGTTTTCCCGAGCAGCGCCTGCTGGCATTGGCACCAAGCCGCGGCGTGCTGCAATACTGGGACCCGCTGGCCCAGCTCTGGCATGTGATGGCGGCCGAGCATCCGGGCAGCGAACTGCGTTTCGTGTCGAGCCAGTACGGCTGGCTGCCCGCCACCCACCCCGCGCGCGGCGAGGTCGGCGTCGTGCCCACCGAAGCGGGCCTGGTGCGGCTCTGGATCAATCCCGTCAACGAAAGCTATCGCACCGAAGTGCTGGTCTCGGGCCAGATCGCATCGAGCCCGGGCCTGATGCGGCGCCGCGTCGGCTGCCTGTGCGTGATCGAGGGCGCGCTGCACCTGCTCGACGCCGATACCGACTTCTCGAGCGGCGAGAACTACGAATGCGCGGACGCGCCGACAAGCGGCTGGATGCGCCCGATCGGCTACGACAACCGCCTGTTCTGGCTGCACCAGCAGGGCCAGCTGGCATGGCGTCCGGGCGAGGCGCCGCGCTGGCGGCCGTGGCCGCGCGGCTGGGCGCCCAAGCTCGAATTCGGCGGCCCGACCCAGAGCCGCGACGGCCGCCTGTGGCATATCGGTCACGATGGCCAGGCCTATTCCTTCCTCGAGCTGGGCGCCGACAACCCGCAGGTCGAGCCGATCGACGGCGCGCGCCTGGGCTTTGCCAACCTGCTGTTCCGGCGCGGCCACCCGGTGCCCGGCGAACCCTGGTCGGCCGAACACGTCGAGGACGTGAACGAGGAGGATTCCCTGGTGCTGCCGCTGCTGCGCAGTTTCAACAACAACCGCAGCCAGCCGAGCGGCCTGGTGCTGCGCTTCCACGCCTACACCGGCCGCGCCGAGGAAGCGCTGGCCGGGCGCACGATTCCCCGCACCACCATCGAATGGATCGGCAAGCGCAACGTGATCCTGGACGAGGTCGCGCGCCTGGCGCGTCCGCTCGAGTGCGTGCCCTTCGTCTACGACGGCGCGCTGTGGCTGCACCATCCCGACTGGAACGCGATGCGCGGCTGGCGCCTGGAAGAGTTGTCGTGATGGCGTTCCTGGTGCGCCTGTTCGCCTGTCTTGCGCTGCTGTGCGGCGCAGGGGCGGTGGCGGCGGCGCCGCATGTGTTCCTGGTCCAGAACTCGGGCTGGATGGAACCCTTCTACAGCGATCCCGCATCGCCCTTCAAGCCGCTGGTGGCCGAGCTGGCGCTGGCCGTCGCCCGGCCCGGCGACGCGCTGGTGCTGGCCGCCTTCAACCAGTCGCAGCCGAACGCGCCCTCGCCGCGCGCGCTGGTGTCAAGCACGGTCGGCAAGGACACGCGGGCAGAGGTGAGGCAGGCGCTGGCTGCCCTCGACACCGCCCGCAAACCGGGCGGCGCGCTGGCCGACACCGACCTCGGCGAAGCGGTGGGCGCCGCCATGACGCAAGCGCTGGGCGGCAAGGACGGCATCGTCTGGCTGGTGACGAACAACCGTAACAGCCCGAACAACGACCAGGCGACCGCCCAGCGCAACCGCGAGTTCTACCAGCTGATCCACGGCGGCGAACGCATCCGCACGGCACTGGCCTTCCCGCTGCGCATGCAGGTGCAAGGCCGGCACTACCGCGCCAACGGCCTGATGATCTATGCGTTCGCGATCGGCGCCGGCGGCAAGGCGGCGCTCGACAGCCTGCTGGCGTCCGGCAGCGTCAGGCAGGTCATCACCGAGCCGCCGGCGCGCCTGAAACCGCTCGACCGCGACACCGTGCGCCTGGTGCCGCGCAAGGTCGGCAACGCCCCGGGCGTGGAATTCGCCATCGGCGAAAACGGCGTGCTGCGCGCCGACATCGCGCCGGATGCGACTTCTCCGAACGCGAGGATCGACTGGCACCTCGAGAACACGATGTACCCGTACACCATCGCCAGCGCCACCCTGAGCGCGCGCTCGAAGCTGGGCGCCGAGAACCGGCCCGTGACCCTGGCCAGCACCCGCGTGCGCGACCTGGCGCCGGGCAAGCCGGTGCCGCTCGCGTCCACGCTGCAGCTGCCGGTGGCGCAACTGCCCGGCAAGTGGTCGCTGGAAGCCTTCCGAGCCGCCGGCTCGGCCTATGTGCTGCCGGGCGCGATCGAAGTGCACCTGGCGGACCAGAAGCTGGCCCTGTCGCAGGGTTTTCGCGAGCGCATGGCGGCGCTGTTCCCGGGCGATCCGCTGCCCGAGATCTTTACGCCGCCCAGCGCCATCGAAGCCTCCACCGCCGTGCTGCCGCTCGAAGTGCGCGTGCACTACGGCAGCGGCCCGCTGCTTGCGGCGGGCGCCGCCTTGCTGGCGCTGCTCGCGGCGGGCGGTGCTGCGGCCTGGGCCTGGATGCGCCCGCGCCAGGCGCTGGTGACGGTCGAGGACGAAACCCGCAGCATGCACAGCCGCGCCGGCGCCATCCAGCCGATTTACGACAAGGCGGGCAATGAAGTTGCCCGCCTGAAGACAACCCTGTTCGGCCACCAGTTGATCGACCTGCGCGAAGGCGCGCAGGTCCGACTGGGACGCTGAACCATAAGGAGAACCATCCATGCAAGCGACCGCCCAGACCGACCCCGGCTTCAAGCTCCCGGCCGACAAGAACACGCCGGACGACCCGCTGCCGAAAACCAGGCCCGAGACGGCCGACACCGGCACGCTGGAGGTGCAGCCGGGGGTGCCGGCGCCGGCCAAGGACACCTCCACCCGCGACGTCGCCATCGGCGGCGCGATCTTCCTGGTGCTGCTGATCGTGTTCTTCTTCGCCCGCAACGCTTATGTGCACCACCTGGTCGTGCGCCGGGTGGCGCCGTCGACGGCCGGCAGCGCCGGCTGGCTGCTGTACGTCGGCCTCGGTTTCATCACCGGCGCGGCGGTACTGGCGGTCGTCAACGCCAGCAAATACCTGACGCTGGGCGTCACCGGCCCGCTGGTGTTCGTCGGCCTCGTCGCGCTGGTCGCGGCCCTCTTCATCGGCCGCCGCTAACAGCGCGTCCACGCAATCGAAAGAAACGACATGGCAGAACTACCGAACCCCGCATCCCTCGATAGAAAACTCGGCAAGTCCGAACTGAAGGTGGACCTGCGCCCGACGCTGTTCATCGGCGCCGGCGGCACCGGCATGGAAGTCATGATGCGCATCCGCCGCCGCATCCTGTCGGCGGTCTGGAACCGTCACAACCCGACCCGGGTCGAATCGATCGCCGATTTCCCGGTCGCGCGCTTCCTGCACTTCGACCTCGACTCGAACGCCGTCATCGACGAGGGCAAGTCGCAGCGCACCGATCCCTGGTACGAGCTGGTCAAGCTGACCGATGAAGAGCGCCTGGTGGAACCGCTCGATCTGCCCCAGTACCACGAGTCCGACGACAGCCTGGCGCGCTTCCCCTTGATCGAAAAATGGATGCCGCTGCGCCCGAAAAAACTGCGCTCGCTCGGCATCGACCCGTCGAAAGGGGCGGGCCAGATCCGCGCCGTCGCGCGGCTGTACTTGTTCGACAAGTATCCGAAACTGCGCGGGCGCATCAAGGGTGCGCTCAATTTCCTGGGCAGTAATGCCGGCATCGAGCGCAAGGACAACTACCAGCGCCTCGGCCTGCAGGTGGACACCTCGAAATTTCGCATCGTCGTGATCGCCTCGAACGCGGGCGGCACCGGCGCCGGCAGCGCCATCGACCTGGGCTGGATGGCAAAGGCCATCGCGCGCCAGGAAGTGGCCGACAGCCAGGTCGACCTGGTGATGTTCCTGCCCTCGGGCTTCGCCAAGGCCAACAAGGAGCGCACAGAGGCGAATGCCTACGCGACCATGATGGAGCTGGAAACGACAATGCGCGACATGAACGCGCAAGTGAAATGGATGGACCCGGACAGCATCGTCGGGCGCGGCGCCCCTTTCGATGACGTGTATTTCGTCGACACCGCCAACCTCGCCAACAAGGCGACCCAGGACGTCAAGGACGTCTACCAGATGGTGGCCGACACCTTGTTCGAGGATTTCGCGTCGGCCGATTTCGCCAATCGCAAACGCTCGGTCGCGGTCAACCAGCAGCAGCATAAACTCGGGCCCTACAACCCGCGGGTGCCGGAAGGGCGCTTCGGCGACATGCGGTTGTCGTATTCGAAGGTGTATTCGGCCTTCGGCCAGTCCGTGCTCGACACCCAGCAAAGCCTGCGCGAGGACATCCGCGCCTACGAGCTGGCGGCGCTGATGGTCAAGGAGTTCTTCGGTCTCGTGGGACGCGACGGCGCCTTGGCGCGCCGCGCCGGCGACCAGGAACGCGACGCCTTCATGCGCGAGCAGATGGACATGCGCGAGCTGCCCTTCGACGAATTCCCGGATTTTAAAAGGGGGACGGTCGACGTCACCCCGTTCCAGGAATATGCGCTCACGGGCCTGCTGTTGCGCGACAAGGAAGGACGCTCGCTGCTCGAGCGCGTCGAGAGCAAGGTGCAGCTCGAGATGGACCGCATCATGGCCGCCTTCGACATCCCGCAGTGGCGCGAGCGGGTGGCCGAGCTGCTGCCGAACCTGGAGCGCGATGCGATCCGCGAAGCCGGCGCCACCGCCGAGACCAGCGAGGACCGCATCAAGCGCCATACGATAGAGCTGACCGGGCGCCTGAAAGGGCGGGTGCGCGAGCGCCTGTACGCGCTGCTCGACGACCGCAAGCAGGGCGGGCTGGAATTCGTGCTGTCCTTGCTGGAGCAGGTCAAGGCGCGACTGCTGCAGCGCGACCTCGCCAACGCCGAGCGCAACGGCCGGCGCTACCGCGACATCCGCGACGCGCTGCGCACGCGCCAGGTCGAGGAATCGCTGAACAACCTGGGGCAGGCGGCGGGACGCTTGTTCGGAAAAGACGCGCAGGCGCGGGAAGTGATGGCGCACCTGAAGCGCGACATCGCCGACTACCTGCGCTTCCACCTGCTGGCGGTCAGCGCCGGCCAGGCGATCGAGGTGATGCGCGGCATGTCGAGCTGGCTGGGCGAGCCGCAGGCTACCGACGAATACGGCAACGCCCAGTGGAGCGGCATCGCCGGCGAATTCCAGGAAGGGCGGCGCCACGTGCAGGAAATCCTGCACGCGGTCGACGGCCGCATCGCCCAGCTGCGCGCCGACGCGCGCCAGGAGCACGCCACCTACATCAAGCTGGCGGGCGACGTGATGCCGGCGCCGGTACGCCTGAGCGGGGACGTGAGCGCCTGGAGCGAGGAAGTGCTGCTCGAATTCGGCGGCTCCAGCCGCCTGTTCCCGCAACTGGGCGACGAGCGCACCCGCGCCGAGCTCTTGCTCAAACTGTTCAGGCGCGCCCAGACCCAGCTGTCGAACGCCGAGCTGGCCGGCAGCGAGCCGTCCGACCCGCTGCTCGACCGGCTGAACGCGATGACGCCGCAGGAGCGCCAGCGCGTGTTCGCGGAGTGGATCCGCAGTGCCATGCCCTGGATCAACGCGCGCTTCTCGGCCGAGTTCACGCCGAATGCGGACCAGTTCAAATGCTTTATCGGCGTCGGCGATACCGGCGCCTGGCGCAAGATGGAAGGAGAAATCCGCGCTTCGATCCCGACCGGCTTCTTCCATGGCGACCTGGTCTCGATCGTCAACACCGGCGTCCCCGGGCGCGCGGTCTGCTATATCGAGCTGTCGGGCTACCCGATGACGGTGCTGCGCGGCCTGCCGACCTGGCGCGCTTCGTACCAGATCGAAAACCCGAAGATCCCGACCCACCTGCACTTCGATTCGACCCGTTTCCGCCATCCGATTTCGCCATCGATGGACGAACTGAACCGCCTGGCGGACGATTACGAATGGTTTTTACAGGCGATCGCGCTGGGCGTGATCCGGCGCAAGATGGACGCCGGCGACCGCGAGGCCGCCTTCCAGCCGCGCGGGCAATACCTGTTCGAGGTGGAGCCCGGTTCCGGCGAGTGGCTGCAGATCGGTAACGAGTATGCGATCCGATCGAACGGCCTGCCGCCGTATTACCGCGAGCAGGTGATCGCCGCCGTGCGCAACCGGCTCGCTTCGCTCGGGCCGCACCAACTGCTGCTGCTGGCGGCCCTGATGCGCCACTACCAGTTGCGCGTCTACGAGCCGCGCCTGGAGACCGACGAGACCGGCGCCCAGCTGCCTTCGCCCTCCCTGCCGAACATCACGGCGCGCCGCCTGTACGACAGCTGGCTGCGGCGTGCGATGGCGCTCGACCCGGCGCTGTCGAATGCGTCGGTCGACGCCGTGCTGGCGACGATCGGCGAGTGGACGGAAGCCGTACCGGATTCCGCCCTCGATGCCTACAGCTGGGAGGTCGAGCGCCCGCTCGACAAGCGCATCCTGCGTCCGGAGGTCCTGGCCGGCGACGCGCGCGCGGCATCGGTGATCGCAGGCCGCGGCCAGGATGCGGCTACGGCTGCGGCCGCGATTCCCGATCCGGCCCCTGCAGGGCAAGGCGCGCGCTATAAACTGTTCGTCGCGGGCGCGCAGCGCGGCCCGTTCGCGCTCGACGAGATCGCCGGGCAGCTGGCGCGCGGCGAAGTCGACCTCGCTACCCGTGCCTGGAACATGGCGCAGGATCCGCGGTTCGGCAAGTGGCAGGTGCTGGCCGAGATTCCCGGCATCGACGCGCTGCGCGGCCCATCCATTCCCGATCCGGATGACGGCATCCCGGATCCGCAATAACAGGGGAGGGCCGTGCAACACGATTCGATCTTCCGCTGTATCGACCCGGCCTGTGGGCGCACGCTGCCGCGCAGCGTGAACTTCTGCCCTTACTGCGGCACGGCGCAGGCGGAGCGGGCCGCGCCCCCGCCGGCACATGCCGCCGTGCCTGCCGTACCCGAGGCGGCTGTGCCGCAGGCTGCCGCCGCAGTTCCAGCAGTTCCAGCAGTTCCAGCAGCCGCGGCAGCCGCGGCACCCTTGCCGCCGGCGCCGGCGCCCGCCAGCGCGGAGGTGCGCCCGGCCGCGCCGCAGCCGGTCGCGCCGGCCACCACCCCGGGGAGCCGGGCGGCTGCCCCGAGCGGACGGCCCTTGCCGCCGCCACCGCAACTGCCGCCCTTGCCGCCGCTGCCGCCGGCGTCCGGCGCGCGCGCGCAAGGCGCCGGCCCGGCCGCGCCGCCGAAACGCGAGCCGGTGCGCCTGCGCTGGTGGATCCTGGCCCTGGCCGTGCTGTGGGGCGTCTGGCTGCTGGCGAAACCCTCCACGCGGCGCATCGAAGCGCAGATGGACAAGGCCATCGCGCTGGCGCGGGAGTGCAAGCCGCGCGATGCCCAGACCGAGCTGATCGCGCTGCGCAAGACCAAGGCGACCGCGGAGCAGTTGCAGCAGGTGCAGACGGCCCTGAACGACGCCGCCGGCATGTGCACCCGCAAGCGCCAGCGCGACAAGGCCTGGCGCGAGGCGAAGAGCGCGGTCGAGGCGGCCATCGGCGCCTCGTCGGCCGAGCGTGCCCGCCAGCGCCTGCGCGCCTTTACCAAACGCTGGGGTGAAGACGCGGACACGCGTGCCCTGAAACAGGAAATCGACGCGCGCTGGCCGGAACACCGGCGCGCCGATGAATTCTAATTACGAGGTCTCGGGGCGCCTTGCGTGGCGCATGCCTTTTTTGCAAGGTGTATGCTTGCGGAAACACGATCACAGGAGCGAATCATGAAAGCAACTACCCTGTTCGGTGCGCTGCTGGTGCTGGCGGCCGCCGCCGGCTGTTCGCGCGACGACGAGGCCATGGGACCGGCGCAGAAGGCCGGCAAGGCGGTCGACGAGGCCGGCGACAAGGTGGCCGAGGGCCTGCGCGCACCGCTCGAAAAAGCCGACGAGGCCGCGCAGCAGGCGCGCGAACGCGCCGAGGAAGCGCGCCGCAACCTGGCCAAGCGCACCGAGGAGGCGCGCGACAAGATCGTCGACGCAACCCAGGAGGCCGGCCGCGGGCTGGAGAAGGCGACGGAAAAGGTCGGCGAGAAGGTCGAGAAGGCGGGGGAGAAGATGCAGGAAGCGGCGCATTGAGCGCTCGCTGGACGTGGGGCGGTTGCCTGTGCCGTTCGTGGTGTGCGTACTGCGCGTGGGCACGGAGCGCCCACCCTACGCAGTACGCCGCGGACGGGTCCGTAACGGACTTCGTTCGCGCTCGCCGATAACGCATTTCGTCGGGTGGGCACTCGTGCCCACGCGGGTTCAATGCGCCGATAACGTCACAGGCAACAGCCCCGCCAGCCCGGCTCACGCGCTCGCGCGCAATTCCGGAAACCCGGCCGTCACGATCGACATCTGCACGAAGCCTTCGCGCCAGGCCTGTTCCAGGTTCTGCTCGATCTCTTCCATCGAGGTGCGCTCGAATTGGGCGAAGCCGGTCACGCCGTAGGCGCGGTTGCGGCCGTGGCCCTTGGCCATGTAGAGCGCCATGTCGACCAGGTTGACGGTGCGCTCCCAGGACAGCGGCTCGCCGCCCGGGCTCAAGGGGAAGGGCGCGAAGCCGACCGATACGTTGGCCGACAGGCGCGCGCCTTGGTATTCCACCTCGGTCGCGGCGATGCCCGATAGCAGGCGGCGCGCCACCTCGTCGAGGCCGCTCTTCGGGATCGCAGGCAGGAAGGCCAGGAATTCCTCGCCGCCCCAGCGCACGATCATGTCGGTCTCGCGCAGGATCTCGCGCAGGCTGTCGGCAATCTTGATCAGGACCGCGTCGCCGGCGCCGTGGCCCCAGGTGTCGTTGATGTGTTTGAAATGGTCGACGTCGAGCAGGAACAGGGCGCTGACCATCTGCTCGCCCGAGGTGCCGGCGCCGCGCTGGTCGGCTAGCTGGCCGGGCGCCGGATCGCCGCGCATGAATTCCTGGAAGTGGCGGCGGTTGTACAGGCCGGTGAGCGGATCGCGCACGCTCTGCTGCTTCAGCTCGAGGTTCTTCCGGTACAGCTGGGCGTTGGCCTGGCGCACCTTACGGTACAGCAGCCCGACCACGACCGAAGCCAGGGCGAAGACGACCGCCAGCAGCCACCAGACGCGCTGCTGCAGGCGGCGGTTGTCGATCTCGACCGACTTCACCTGGTTCTCGCGCTGCAGCAGTTCGATCTGGCGCTGCTTGCGGTCGGCATCGTATTTTTCCTGCAGTTCCAGCATCGCCTTCTGGCGCCGCTTTTCGAACAGCTCGTTCGACAGGCCGCGTTCGCGGTGATAGGCCGCGATCGCGCCCGCATAGTCGCCCGCGCCTTCGAGCGCGTCGCCGTACTCGAACAGCAGGGCCTGCAGCTGCGGCTTGTCGCCGAGCTTGTCGAAGATCGCCAGGCCCTGTTCGACGCTGCGCTTGCCCTCAAGTACGCGGCCGGCGGCGAGGTGGGCCTGGCCGATGTTTACGCGCGCGACGGCCACCAGGTTCTCGTTATTGATGGCGCGCGCCGCCTCCAGCGCCTGCAGGCCATAGGCCAGCGCGCGGCCATGATCGCGCAGTTTCAGATAGCAGTCCGACAGGTTCACCAGCGACCACGGCACGGCCGAATGCGCGCCAAGCTGGCGCTGCAGCGCCAATTCGGCCAGCTGCGCCTTCAGGGCGCGCCCCATCTGGCCGCTGGCGACGGCGAGCCGGTATTCGGTTGCCTTCAGCAGGGCCAGCCGGCCCGGGGAGACGGTTTGCGCGGCCAGCGCCATCGCTTCGTCGAGCGCTTCGAAACCCTTGCCGTACTCGCGTGTCGTGGCATACAGCCTGGCCAGCGAATTGAGCGCCACCACCAGCTGGGTCTTGTCGCCATGCTGGCGCGTCCAGGTCACGATGGCCTGCATGCCTTCGAGCGCGCGCGGCAAATTGCCGCTCTCGGCATGGGCCTCGGCCGACGAGATGCCGGCGCGCATGCGCAGGTCGACGTCATCGGTGGTGTTGGCGAGGCGCTCGGCCTCCCAGATCAGCTCGTGCGAACGCGCCAGCTCGTTCAGGTTGTATTTGATGTAGCCCTTGCGCAGCAAACCCTTGGCGAGCGCGGCGTTATTGTTCTCGCTGCGGCCCAGGTTGACCAGCTCGTCGCAGGCGGCGAGCGCCTCGTCGTATTTGCCGAGATAGCTGTGCGCCATGCACAGCTGGGCCAGCAGCTCGCCCTTGTCGTCCACCGACGCGTCGCGCGCCTGCGCCTCGATCGCGCGCAGCATCGGCAGCGCCTTCTCGGGCACGAAGCGGTTGATTTCGCGGATCTCGGCCAGGCGCTCGGCCAGCGGAGAGGCAGCCTGGCCCCAGGCGCAGGAGGAAACCAGCAAAAGCGCCGCCAGCAGCGCCGCAGGGCGACGGCCCGACTGTCTGATCTCGCGTGCTGCCGGCATAATGATCCCTCGATGGGTTGCGGGGCGCCATTTCCGCGCCGCCATCGGTCATTATATTCTTGTTGCAGATCAGAAATATCAGATTTTTTGCAGGGTTATCGCAAAAAAACGACGTTAAAACATTAACATTGTCGTCGTAGCAAAAGGCTGTCCGCGCTGGGGGCAGGGCTAGACTGCCAGCTGCTGCAATAAATACAAGCGCTGATACAAGCCGCCCTCGATCCGCATCAGCTCTTCGTGCGCGCCCGCTTCCGTGATGCGCCCGTGATTGAGCACGATGATGCGGTCGGCGTCCCTGATCGTCGACAGCCGGTGCGCAATCGCGACGATCGTCACCGTGCCGCGCAGTTCGTCGAGCGCTTCCTGCACGATTTGCTCGGTGGCGCTGTCGATGCGCGAGGTCGCTTCGTCCAGCAGCAGGATGCGCGGCTCGCCCGCCAGGGCGCGCGCGATCGCGATCAGCTGCTTCTGCCCCGAGGACAGGCGCGAACCGCCTTCGCCGAGCGCGGTATCGTAGCCCTCTTCGAGCGCGGCGATGAATTCGTGCGCGTGCGCGGCGCGTGCCGCCGCTTCGATCTGCGCCTGCGGCAGGCCGCGCCCCATGTCGATGTTTTCGCGCGCCGAGGCGGCCAGCAGGAAGGGATCCTGCGGCACCAGGCCGACCTCGTTGCGGAAGCGCTCGTTGTCGATGCCGGCGATCGGCTCGCCGCAGATCTCGATGCGGCCAATCTCGGCCGGGTAGTAGCGCAGCAGCAGCGAGAGCAGGGTCGACTTGCCGCTGCCGGTATGGCCGACGATGCCGAAGAAGGCGCCTTGCGGGATATCGAGCGAGATGTCGTGCAGGACGTTCTGGCCCGGCACATAGGCAAACGAGAGGTCGCGCACGCGCACCGCCGGGGCGCCGGCTTGCGGCGCCAATCGGGTGCCCGCGGCGCGTCCGGCCGCGTGTTCGGCCGCGCCGGCTTCGTCGAGCAGGTTGGCGACGCGCGCGGTGGCGACCACCGCCTGCTGCAGGCCGCTGAACTGCATCGTGATCTGGATCAGGGGCTCGACCACGCGCGCGATATAGCTGATGAAGGCATACAGCACGCCCACTTCGACCGCGCCGATCTCGCGCCGGCCGAAGCTGAAGATCACCACCGCCAGCAGGATCACGTTGAGCAGGTCGAGCGCCGGGCGCAGCAAGAACGCGTTCGCCTTCAGCTCGGCCAGGCGCGCCGTGTAATGGGACTGGTTGGTGTGGGCGAAGCGCTCGCCGAAGCGGCCGGCCGCGTTGCTGGCCTGGAGCACCGTCATGCCGCCGATCGACTCGGCCATCTGGCCGTTGATCTCGCTGCGCAGGGCGCGTGCGCGCGTCACCGCCGGCGCCGACAGGCGCTGGTACAGCCAGACGATGACCAGCACGGCCGGCAGCAGCGCCAGCACGATCAGCATCAGGCGCCAGTCGAGCCAGGCCATCGCGATCGTGGTGCCGATCAGGACGATGGTCGAATCGAGCAGCACGAACAGCACCTGGATGTACAGGGTCTTGACGGCCTCGGTGTCGTTGGTCACGCGGCTGACCAGCTGGCCGGTGATGGCGCGGTCAAAAAACGCCATCGGCAGGCGCATCACGTGGCCGTACACCCATTCGCGCAGGCGCCGCACCGAGCGCATCGCCATGCCGGACAGGCGCACCAGCTGCAGGTAGCGCAGCCAGGACGCGGCCCAGCCGGACAGCAGGGCGCCGCCCAGCAGCAGCGCCATGCGAGTCCAGTCCGCATGGCGCGGGACCAGGTGGTCGTCGATCAGCGCCTTGCCCAGGATCGGGCCCATTACTTCGAGTGCCGCGGCGAGGATCAGCCACAGGGTCGCGACGACCAGCTGGCGGCGGTCGGGCCAGGCCGCGCGGCGCAGCAGGGCCGCCGCCTGCGTGGCGGGCGCCGTTTTTGCCGCGGCGCCGGCTTTGTCGACTGTATCAGCTTGCATCGAGGCTGGCCTCCAGTTGTTGGTAGCGCCACTGGCTGGCATACCAGCCGTCCAGCAGCAGCAGGGTGTCGTGGTCGCCCGATTCGACGATGCGGCCATCCTTCAGCACCACGATCAGGTCGGCGTTGACGACGGCCGAGAGGCGGTGGCTGGCGATGATGGCACTCAGTTCGGGGCGGGCCGCGCGCAGCTCGGCCAGATGGTCGAGGATGCGCGTCTCGGTGCCGGTGTCGACCGCCGACAGCGCATCGTCGAGCAGCAGCAGCGAACTCTCGGCCAGCAGCGAACGGGCGATCGCGACCCGCTGGCGCTGGCCGCCGGAGAGTGTGATGCCCTTTTCGCCGACCGGCGTGTCGTAGCCCTGCGGGAAGCGCAGGATGTCCTCGTGGATGGCCGCCATGCTCGCTGCGTGCTCGATCTCGGCGCGGCTTGCGCCGGGGCGCGCCAGCGCGATGTTCTCGGCGATGGTGGCCGAGAACAGGAAGGATTCCTGCGGCACCCAGCTGATGGCCGCGCGCAGGGCGTCGAGCCGGTAGCTGGCCAGCGGAGGGCCGCCCCAGCTGACCGTACCCTGCTGCGGCGTGGCCTGGCGCAGCAGCACGCGCAGCAGCGTCGACTTGCCGGCGCCGGTCGGCCCGACCAGGCCCAGCGTCATGCCGGGACTCAGCGTCACCGACACCCCGTCGAGCGCGGGCCGCTCCGCGCCGCCGTAAGCAAAATGGACGTCGCGCAGCACCAGCGGGCCGTCCTCGATGCGGTCCAGTTTTCCCTCGTCCTCGACCGTCAGGGGCGCGTCCAGCATCGGCTGCAGGCGCGCCAGGCCGGCGCGTCCGCGTTCGATCAGGGACAGCACCCAGCCGGCGGCGAACATCGGCCAGATCAGCTGGCCCAGGTACATGGTAAAACTGGTCAGCGCGCCGATGGTCAGCTGGTTGTGCCAGACCAGGTAGCCGCCCAGGCCGAGCGTCAGCGCGCTGGCCGCGGCCAGCGTCAGGCCGACCGCCGGCTCGTAGGCGGCTTCCCATTTCTGGGCGCTGAGGCTAGCCTCGGCGGCCTTGCCGGCCAGTTCCGAGAACTGCGCGGCGCTGCGCTGTTCCAGGCCGAGGGCGCGCACCGTGCGCACGCCCGCCAGCGACTCCTGCACATGGTCGTTCAGCGCCGAGAAGCGCTTCAGGGAATCCGTTTCGGCCGTGTGGATGTGGCGCGAGATGTACCAGAAAGCGAGCCCCATCAGGGGGAAGGGCAGCAGCGCGATGCAGGCCAGGCGCCAGTCCACGCCGAGCAGCATCACGCCCAGCACCATCACCAGGGTGAGCGTACCGTCGAAGCCGGCCAGCATCGCTTCGCCGGCCGCCATCTCGATGGCGTCGATGTCGTTGGTGCCGAGCGCCATCAGGTCGCCGGTGCGCTGTTTCTGGTAGAAGGCCGGGCCCTGGTTCGACAGGCGCGCGTACAGGCGCGTGCGCAATTCGACCCCCAGGCGGTACGCCGCCCCGTACAGGCGGATGCGCCAGCTCACGCGCAGCACGTAGATCGCCACCCCGAGCGCGAGCAGCTGCAGGATCCCGATCGTCAGGTCGTGGCTTGACAGGCGGTGCGCCGCCAGGCCGTCGATCATGGCCCCGACCTTGCGCGGCACCCAGACGCTGCAGACCGCGACGCCGGCCAGCATCACGGCCGACGATGCATACGCCTTCCAGTGGCGCAGCACGAAGCCGCCCACTAACCTGCCTAGACTCATTTGGTATTCCTAGCGTTTGAAAGAGCTGAGACGCTCCATGGGCCCGAAAAAAAACTAGCGGGCCGAAGCCCGCTAGTGTACTTTTTTTCATCCGCCGGCGCAGCGCCGGCGCCGGATCAGTTCTGCTTGCGGCGGCCCTTGGTGCCGCGCGTCTCGGTAGGACGGGTGGTGCCGGCTGCCGGCGGCGGCGTGGCCTCGACCGGCTCCACCTTCGGCAGTTCGATTTCGACCGCCACTTCGACCGGGACGCTGGCGGCAACCGGGTGCGGCGGAGCGACCGGCGCGTCGAGCGCCTCGCTGGTGGCCTTGGCGATGGTCGTCGGCGCGGCGTCCGGTTCGACGTCGGAGGTGACGACCTCGACGCTGCCCGCCTCGGCCGGGGTCTCGCCCGGCAGGGCGAAGTCGGTGGCGTCGCTTGCGACCACGGACTCGGCTGCCGATTCGGCGGCAGCAGCCGTGGCCGACGCGGTGTCGCCGCCGATCCGCTCGAAGGCCTCGGCGGCCACTTGCGTCGCCGCCGTTGGCGCCATGGCCGGCAGCGCTGCCTGCTGCGGCGCAGGCTCAGGCGCGGCCTGGCCAGGCAGCCCGGCGGAGCGCAGCATCGGGATGCTCATGCCGGAGGTGGCAATCGAAAACAGCTCGCGGCTATAGTCGAGCATGGTGCTCAGGTGCTGCTGCGACTGCGAGCCGAGTGCCAGCAGGTCGCGCGGGTCGCGCGCGGCCAGCAACTGGCGCATGGCCTGCGAGGATTGCTCGACAGCGGCGCGCGAGGCATGGAGCTGGAGCGCGAGGACCCGGCTGGTACGGTCGAGTGCCTGGTCGCTGAAACTGCGGATCAGCTTGAAGCTATTGTCGAGCTGGGCTTGGCGTGCTGCGGAGAACTGTTCTGGAAGCGAAGTCATCGATGGTCCTTATCGTTCGGTTATGGCGCACTGCAACATAGCTTAGTGTAGCTTCGGCACTGAGCCTTGCAAAGCGAAATTTGTCACTGTGTCATCAGTGCAATATTGCGGCGCAGCATCGTTACAAATGGACACCTAAAAATCCCGTTAAATTCAGCGGAACCCGGTCACGAACTCGCTACAATCAGTTGCCCTGAACAGGAGACTCCATGGATCTGGTCATTCGCAATGCCACGCTGCCGGACGGCAGGCAACACATCGATATCGGCGTCGAGGGCGAGCGCATCAGCGCTGTCGCCACGGGGCTGGCAGCGCGCGGCGCGCGCGAAATCGATGCCGGCGGCGACCTCGTCACGCCGCCCTTCGTGGATGCCCATTTCCACATGGATGCAACGCTCAGTGTCGGCTTGCCGCGCGTGAACGAGTCGGGCACCTTGCTCGAAGGCATCACGGTCTGGGGCGAGCTGAAGCCGCAACTGGCGCAGGAAGCGCTGGTCGAACGGGCGTTGCAATATTGCGACTGGGCCGTGGCGCGCGGCCTGCTGGCGATCCGCACCCACGTCGATATCTGCGACGACCGCCTGCTCGCGGTGGAAGCCCTGCTCGAGGTCAAGCGGCAGGTGGCGCCCTACATCGACCTGCAACTGGTCGCCTTTCCGCAGGACGGCCTGTTGCGCAGCCCGGGCGCCTTCGACAACCTGAAACGGGCGATCGGCATGGGCGTCGACGTGGTCGGCGGCATTCCCCACTTCGAGCGCACCATGGCGCAAGGCGCCGAGTCGGTGCGCCTGCTGTGCGAGTTCGCGGCCGAACGCGGCCTGCGGGTGGACATGCATTGCGACGAGACCGACGATCCGATGTCGCGCCACATCGAAACCCTGGCCTACGAGACCTGGCGTACGGGCTTGCAGGGCAGGGTGGCCGGCTCGCACCTGACCTCGATGCATTCGATGGACAATTATTACGTCAGCAAACTGATTCCGCTGATCGCGGAGTCCGGCGTGGCGGCAATCGCGAACCCCCTGATTAACATTACGCTGCAGGGCCGCCACGACAGCTATCCGAAGCGGCGCGGCATGACACGGGTGCCGGAGCTGCTGGCGGCCGGCGTCGACGTCGCCTTCGGCCACGACTGCGTGATGGACCCGTGGTACGGCCTCGGCTCGGGCGACATGCTGGAAGTGGCGCACATGGGCCTGCACGTGGCCCAGATGACGGGGCAGGCGGCGATGCGCCAGTGCTTCCTGGCGATCACGGAAACCCCGGCGCGCATCCTCGGGCTGGACGGCTATGGCCTCGCGCCCGGAAATTACGCCGATTTCGTGCTGCTCGACGCCTCCAGCCCGGTCGAAGCGATTCGCTTGCGGGCAAGCCGGCGCGCCGTCGTGCGGCGCGGCGCCGTGGTGGCCGAGGCGGCGCCGGCGGCGCCTGCCCTGCGCCTGCCCGGGCGTCCGGAGCGGGTCGATTTCCGTATCAGGCGTTGACGCCGGCAATGCCGGTGCTAGAATCGCCAGCCCATGTAGTATTGATAAAACTTCCCGAGCCGTGAAAGATATCCAGATCCGTCCCGCCACCAGCGCCGACTTCGAGGCCATGTGGACCATCTTCACCGCCCACATCGAAACGGGCGAGACCTATCCGTTCGAGCACGAGGCCACGCGCGACACGGCGCAGGCCTACTGGTTCGGAAGCGGTGTGACCTGCTGCGTCGCCGTGCTCGGCGAACGCGTGCTGGGCATGTACCGCATCGTGCCGAACCAGGTCGGGCGCGGGCGCCACGTCGCCAACGCCTCGTTCATGGTCAGCCCCACCGCCCAGGGCGTCGGCGTGGGCCGCCTGCTGGGCGAGCACTGCCTCGCCGAAGCGCGCGGCCTGGGCTACCTGGCCATGCAATTCAACTACATCGTCAGCACCAATACCGCCGCCGTCATGTTGTGGAAGAAACTCGGCTTCGCGATCGTCGGCACCCTGCCCAAGGCATTCCGCCACAAGCGCCTCGGCTATGTCGACGCCTATGTGATGTACCAGTTGCTGCAGGATCCCGACCACTGGCCGACTGCGGACCAGTAGGCTTGCCGTCATGCCTGGCAGCACGCCTTCCTGCCGTGCTGCGGGCGTTGCTGGCCGGTGGTAGGATGGAACCGCCAGTTACACCATCCCTGAAAGCAGCCGCAACGCGATGCCAAGTATCGAACCTCCTCGCAACGCCGCCTTCTACGTCGTCCTGAACGCCGGTTCCGGTCATTCCGAAACCGAGCTGCGCTGCTCGACCATCCGCAACGTGCTGGCCGAAGCGGGGCGCACCTGCCATCTGGAGATCGTCGACGACCCCGCGCGGCTCGGCGACATTGCCTGCCGCATGGCGCAGAAGGCCAAGGAAAACGGCGGCGTGCTGGTGGCGGCCGGCGGCGACGGCACCATCAATACGGTGGCGCACCAGGCCGTGATGCAGGGCTGCCTGTTCGGCGTGCTGCCGCAGGGGACCTTCAATTATTTCGGTCGCACCCACGGCATTCCCGAAGACCTGGACGAGGCGGTGCGCAGCCTGGTGAGCTCGCGCGTGATGCCGGTGCAGGTCGGATTCGTCAACGACCGCATCTTCCTCGTCAACGCCAGCGTCGGCCTCTATCCGGAACTGCTCGAAGCGCGCGAGCACGACAAGCGCGAGTTCGGGCGCAGCCGCATCGTCGCCATCCTGTCGGCCCTGAAGACCGCCCTGGGGCGGCACCGCGCGCTGCGCATCACCCTCGAGACCGAAGGCATCGTGCGCAAGCTGCGCACCGCTACCCTATTCGTCGGCAACAACCGGCTGCAGATGGAACAGGTCGGCATGAAGCCCCTGACCATCGCGCTCGAAGAGGGACAACTGGCCGCCATCGCCCCGCGCCGGGTCGGCAAGCTGGCCATGCTGGGGCTGCTGCTGCGCGGCGCCCTCGGGCGCCTGGGCGAGGCGGAGAATGTGCTCGCCTTTTCGTTCAAGCGCCTCGTGGTGCGCCACGCGCGGCTGTCGCCGCGCCGGACCATCAAGGTCGCCACCGACGGCGAGGTCACGCGCATGGCGATGCCGCTCGAATTCCGCGTGCTGGAGGGGCGCCTGGCGCTGCTCAAGCCGCCCGATGCAGCGCACGATTCGCGCGACGCCGACGCCAGCGCGGCATAAGCAAGCTGCTCTAGTTCACCCGCAGCACACGCACGCCATACAGGTCGAAGCGGTTCGATGGCCCGCTTGTGCCGCCCGCGGCGCTGAAACTGGCGTTCGCTTCCAGGTAGCTCATGTTGTAGAAGTCGCTCATGCGAATGCGATAGGCGCCCGCCGCCAGGCGCGCGGCCAGCGGGGTCGACAGGGCAGGAGCGTTCCCCGGCTTCGTGTGCGGCAGCTGCACCACGCCGGCGGCCACGGTGCGCCCGCCCGCATCGAGCACTTGCAGCCATTTCACGCCGGCGCTCACGCCCAGGTTGATCGCGTTGGCCGTGTTCGCGTAGCGCAGCTGCAGCCGGTAGTTGCCGGCCGTCTCGATGCGCAGGTCGCGCAGCTCGAAGCGATCCGACGGACGGCCCCAGCCGGCCAGGTGCGGCGCCTTGCCCGGCGCGGGCTTCAGGTTCGACACCACGCGCGCGTCGGTCACCGCGATCTCCTGCGCCGGCCCCAGGCAATGCGGCGCGCCGTGGTGGCTGCGGTTGCCTGACGCCGTGAATTGCGCCTCGACGGCGTAGCAGGCGTGCGGCGCGACCTCGTGATCAAACCAGGCGCCGGCGGCCAGGTTCCTGGCCACCGGCTGGCCGTCGCGGTAGACGTGATAGACGACGCCGCTGCCGCTGCCGTCGCCGGCGGCTATCCACAGGCGCGCGCGGCCCTGCGCATCGCGTTCGATGCGCTCGATGACGGGTTCGCGCGGCCCGAAGACGCGCGGCGACTCGGCATAGGGATCGGCATTCACGCGGCGAATCGCCGCTTCGCCGGCCACCGGGGCGCCGAGCACCAGCTCGATGGTGTCGCCGTCCTTGATCCGCGCCCAGGGAATGATCGCCGGCGCCGGCGCGCCATTGAGCAGCACGCGCTCGAGCCGGTGGTAGCCCTGCGCCGTGCTGGCCGGCGGCAGCAGCAGGCGCACGTCGACCCGCTGGCCGCGCAGGCGCAACTGGTGCAGGGTTGCCTGGCCGCTGCCGGCAAAGGCCTCGCGCCGCAGTTTGGTGGTGACGAAAGGCCGCAGGGCGAGGCCTTCGTCCTGCGCGCGCACGCCGAACACCTGCTCGACGACCATGCCGAGATAGGCGCCGACCGACCACAGCTGGCGGCGCGAATTGATGACCGGCCCGCTCAAGGAAGGATGCGCATCGTCGAGCAACAGCGGCTGGCCGGACAGCCATTCCAGGTTTTCCATGTTCGACATGTTCAGCGCCGCGCCGCGCATCAGCGTATCGTAGGCGGCGTCGGCGACGCTGGCATTGCCGGCCAGGGCCGCCGCTTTCAATCCATAACCCGTCACGAAGGGCCAGATGGCCCGGTTGTGATACACCGGCACGCCCGGCTGCTGGGGCCAGGTGACGGGCGCGCCCATCGGGCCGTGCGGATAACGGGCGAGAATGCTGCGCGCACGCGCGCCGTCGGCCACGCCGGTGACGATGGCCAGCGATTGTCCCAGCCAGTCGAAGCGGTGCATCGGCGCGCCGTCGAGGTGGCCGGCGGTGAGGCTGCTGTACATGCCGGCGTCAAGCAGCCACAGGCGCTCGTTGATCGCCGTTTTCAGCGCGCTCGCCCAGCTTTCGTAGCGCGCCGCGCGCGCGGCCTCGCCGGCCTCGCGCGCCAGCTGCGCCGTGAGGGTCAATGCCTTGTAGTGGGCGACGTTGGTCGACACCGCCTTGGCGCTCGCCATCGAGGCCAGGTCGTCCGTGATCCAGGCCGCGTAGCTCTGGTCGCGCCAGTCGAGGAAGGATTGTTCGCCCGTGTACAGCCCGTCCCGCGGATCGTAGGCGGCGACGCGGTCGATCTCGATCGTGTTGCTCAAGGCCTGCAAGGCGCGCGCGGCAAAGACGGCGCGCTCGCTCGGGGGCAGGTTGCGCAGGGTTTCCTCGGCCGCGAAGGCCCAGGTAACGCGGTCGGTGCTGACCGGCCAGCTGCCGCCGCTACCCGTGTCCTGCACCAGTTGCAGGCCGTCCGGCGTGCCGGCGACCGGCGGCGCCTTGACGACACCCTTGCGGTAGCCGGCCAGCTTGAAATCGAGCGAATTGCGCACCCGCGCCGGGTCGAGCAGGGCCAGGCCCAGGTCGGCCGCATACGACAGGTCGCGGGTCCAGACGTAATGCCACTTTTCCCCGGTCTCGAAGCAGTCGCAGGCGATGGCGCCGCCGCCGTTGTAGTTGCCGTCGCGGATATGGCTGACCGCATCCTGGCGCATCTCGCTGCCGGCCAGGGCGAACAGCGCATCGAAGGCGAGGTTGCCGCTGCGCACGTATGGCAGGTCGGCGCTCTCCGCGTAATCGGTATGCTGGGGCACCGGGTCGCGCAGCGCCATGGTCGTCGAGTGGGTATATCGGCGCAGCTGGGCTTCGGGGTCCTGCAGCGAGAAGCGGGCGGTCTCGATCTTGCCGTCGTGGGTCGGAAACGCAAGGCTCGCCACGCGTGCATGGCCGGCGTGCGGGTCCGGCGCCGGGCCGCTTGCACCGCCCTCCAGGCGCAGCACCCGCAGCAGCGTTGTACCGGGCTTGCCGGCGTCGAGGGTAAAGCGGTAGGTGCCGGTCCGGCGCACCAGCAGCGTCGCCTCCGGACCGGCGCTGGTGGCAAAGCGCACCGGCTCGTCCGGTTTGATGGCGGCGCCCGCAGGATCGCCCGGCACCCATTCCTGTTGCCAGTCGCGGCTGCCGAGCTTGAAGCCGTGGTTGCCCGGGCCGATCAGGATGTCGGCCGTATAAACGCCCTGGCCCTGGTGGCGTAACGGGTGTTCCGTGCCCCAGCCGTTGAAGCCGCCGCGCACGAACATCTCCGTGTTGAATGGTCCGGGCGCCGCCTTTGCCGCCGCCGCGGGCAGGCCCGGCTGGCTGGCCGCGCCGGCCAGGCCGCAGGCGAGGGCGCAAGCAAGGGCGATCAGGGAGCGCCGCATCATGCCCCCGGCAGTTCGATGACGAGGGTCGCCTTCGGTGCCAGGCGCAGCGCCTCCCTGAGGTCGACCGTCTTGCCGGTCAGGAAGTCGACGCCGGACGGCGTCCCTTTCAGCATTTCCTGGAAGCGCGCGGTGGGCAGCACCATGTCCTTGTCGTTGTTGTTCATCGCGACCATGATGCGCTTGTCGTCGCTGTAGCGGAAGTAGACCCAGGTGTTGTTCTCCGGGCCGAAGTGCATCAGCTTGCCCTTGTGGATGACCGGCTCGCCCTTGCGCCAGGTGGCCAGCTTGCGCACCAGTTCCTGCGCCGCGCGCTGTTGCCTGGTCAGGCCCTTGCCGGTGAAGGCATCGACCTTGTCGCCGGCCCAGCCGCCGGGGAAGTCGACCCGGTAGCTGGCGTCGTCGCGCTCCTTCGTCGGGCTGGTCATCAGGATCTCGTCGCCGGTATAGAACTGCGGGATGCGCGGCATCGTCATCAGGAACACCAGGTTCATGCGGTAGCGGTCGAAGTCGGCGCCGGAGACGCTGAACATGCGCGCCATGTCGTGGTTGCCGCCGAACAGGACAAGATTGTCCGGCTCCGGGTACAGGTAGTCGAGCGAGAGCGTCTGGTAGACGTCGTTGAATCCCTTGCCCGGAGTGGACAGCGCGCCGCGCATCGCTTCGACCAGCGGGAAGTCCATCAGGCTCGGCAGCGACGAGGTATAGCCGTCGAAATTGCGCTTG
Organism: Massilia sp. GCM10023247; assembly: GCF_042653325.1. Taxonomy (NCBI): domain Bacteria; kingdom Pseudomonadati; phylum Pseudomonadota; class Betaproteobacteria; order Burkholderiales; family Oxalobacteraceae; genus Massilia; species Massilia sp. GCM10023247. The sequence continues at coordinate 583,709 of NZ_JBHSIB010000007.1, read as the reverse complement.
CCGCGCTGCCAGCGCGCCACCACCGGCACCAGTGTGCTCCATTCCTCGCCGACCAGGTTCAGGCGCGGGTATTCGTCCATCACGCGCTGCGTGTACTGCGCCAGGAAGGCGCCGTCCGAATAACCGTAGGTGTCGATGCGCAGGCCCGACAGGCCGGCATACTCGATCCACCAGATGTTGTTCTGGATGAGGTAATTCGCCACCAGCGGATTGGTCTGGTTCAGGTCGGGCATGGTCTCGACGAACCAGCCGGCCGTGAAGTTGTGGCGGTCGACCTTGGCGGCATACTTGTCCTGCACGGCCACCCGGTGGTGCTGGGTGGGTACGAACTTGCCGCCGAAGTTGATCCAGTCCGGGGTCGGCATGTCCTTCATCCACCAGTGTTCCTTGCCGATGTGCGACAGCACCACGTCCTGGATCAGGCCGATGCCGCGCTTTTTCGCCTGCATCGACAGGCGCACGAAGTCCTCGTTGCTGCCGTAGCGCGGATCGATCCGGTAGTGGTTGGTGGCGGCATAGCCGTGGTACGACCAGGCGGGCATGTCGTTCTCGACCAGGGGCGTTGGCCACAGCTGGGTGAAACCGAGGCCGGCGACGTAGTCGAGGTGCTGGACGATGCCGGCGATATCGCCGCCATGGCGCCCGCCGCCGAGCTTGCGGTTGGCCTTCTCGGCCATGCCCGCGACGCTGTCGTTGGCCGGGTCGCCGTTGGCGAAGCGGTCCGGCATGACCTGGTAGATCGCGTCGGCGCTGGTAAAACCTTGCCGGTTGCGCGAACCCGCTTCGCGCGCGCGCAGCTCAAAGGGGTGGCGTTCAAGACGGCCGTCACCGGCGAACACGATGTCGAATTTGCCCGGCTGCGCCTGCTCGTCGATCTCGAGGTCGATGAACAGGTAATTCGTATTCGGCACCCGGGTGCTCGATACCAGGCGCACGCCCGGGTAATCGATGCGCGGCGCGAGCTGGCCGATGCCGGCGCCGTGCACCATCAACTGCAAACCCTTGTGCTGCATGCCGGTCCACCAGAAGGGTGGCTCGAGGTGCTCGATGGCGGCCGGTGCGGCCAGCGCGCTGCCCAGCAAGGCGGTGGAAAGGAAGAGGGTGGCGGCGATACGTTTCATGGCGGCTCGGCGGGTGGGTGAGCGGAGGGAGATTCCGCTGAATCTGTAGTTACACTACGCGTATCAGGAGGTATCGGGGCATATTGCTGCGCAATCCCTCTCCTGTTGAGGAAAGAATACTACAGCGTCAAGGCAGGGGCAACGCTTATGCGGCTGGCATAGGCGCGGCGGCCGAGGCTGTCCGCCGGGTCCGGCCGCGAAACCGATGGCGGACCGGCGCAACTGCAGGCTGGCGCCGCGCGCCCCGTTTGCGGGCCTCGGCGCACCAAGTTGGTGCAAAGCATGCGGTTTGTAGTCCGACTACAACCATGCATACGTGTTTCTGTAGCTCAAATACAACGATCATCCGCTCCGCTCTATATAGCGGGGCATAGCAATGTAGATTGACGTAGTTGCAAGAGACGCCCGTTGACAGTGCATCTAGTTTTAGTACAGAATTCTTGATAGAACGTCTAAAAAGCCGTTGAAAACCGATCCCGTGCCGTGGCTGTGCAGCTGTCTTCGGGAAACTACATTGTTTTGATCTGAGGGGACAAATGAAATACTTCGCTAACAAGCGCGCTGCGAACACGGCCACCCGTGCGTTCCAGCTGAGCCCGGTAGCAGCCGGTTGCGCGATTTTCCTGACCGCCTTTGCCGGCAGCGCCTACGCGCAGCAGGCTGTCGACGCCAGCGCCACCCAGGCGCCGACGGTCCAGACCACCGACACCACCAACAACACCCCGAACTCGGCCGTGACGACGGGCACCGACGCCACCGTCAGCACCACCGCGACGCCGGTCCAGACCGTGCGCGTGACGGGTATCCGCCGCGGTATCGAAGCGGCGATCTCGATCAAGAAGAACTCGACCTCGATCGTCGAGGCCATCTCGGCCGAAGACATCGGCAAGCTGCCGGACCAGAGCGTCGCCGATTCGATCTCGCGCCTGCCGGGCGTGTCGGCCCAGCGCGGCCGCAGCTCGGGCAAGTCCTCCGACATCTCGGTGCGCGGCCTGTCCCCAAGCTTTAACGGCACCCTGCTCAACGGCCGCGAAATGGCCTCGACCGGCAACGCCCGTTCGCCCGAGTTCGACCTGTTCCCTGCCGAACTGATGGGTTCGGTCGTGATCTACAAGACGCCTGACGCATCGGTGATCGGCCAGGGCCTGGCCTCGACCATCGACCTGCGCACCGTGCAGCCGCTCGACTTCGGCAAGCGCACCGTCGCCGTCAGCTACAAGAAGAGCCGCCTCGGCGTGAAGCAGCGCAACGGCCTGCCGGAAGGCGACGGCGACCGCGCCACCCTGTCCTACATCGACCAGTTCGCCAACCGCACGATCGGCGTGGCGATCGGCCTGACCCGCTACGAAGAGATGGGCGGCGGCCAGGCGAAGTTCAATTCGTGGGGCGTCGCCGACGAGGTGTACGTTCCTGGCGTCAAGGACAAAGTCAAACTCAAGGTGCCGAACGGCTTCGGTTATGACACCGAGCAGAACATGCACAACCGCGACGGCGCCTTCGCCTCGCTGCAGTTCCGTCCGAACAAGAACTTCAAGTCGACCGTCGACCTGTTCTACTCGGCCGGCGAAACCGGCCTGAAAAAGACCGGCTTCGAAGGCGGCGTGGCCGGCAACGCCGGCGGCAAATACGAGCTCGATCACGTCCTGACCCAGGCCACCGTGTCCAACGGCGTCGCCACCAGCGGCACGATCAGCAACTGGAAGGGTGTGGTCCGTAACCACTACGAAGGCGCGGAAGACGACCTCAAGAGCGTCGGCTGGAACAACGAGCTCAAGATCGGCGAGTGGACCACGTCGGCCGACCTGACCTGGTCGAAGGCAACCAAGCTTGGTTCGCGCTATGAAACCACGGCCGGCACCCTGCCGAACCAGCAGGATACCTTGTCGTATAGCGGCTTCAACGGTTCCAACGTGACCCAGGTGAAGTACACCCCGGGCCTGAACTATTCGGACCGCAACGCAGTGCGCCTGACCGACACCATGGGCTGGTCCGGCGGCGCGGCGTCGCCGCAGGCCGGCTACCTCGGCCAGCCCTACGTCGAGGACGAAGTCAAAGCGCTGCGCCTGACCGCCAAGAAGAACGTCGAGTGGGGCCCGGTGGTCGCCACCACCTATGGCTTGAACTACACTGCGCGCGACAAGGAACGCACCGGCCAGGATGGCCGCCTGATGATCATCGGCGGCGACCCGTTCGGCTCCGCTGCGGTGCCGGGCAGCGACATCGCCCAGGCCGGCGCCTCGGGCTTCAACGTGGTCAGCTGGGACCCGCGCGGTTCGCTGGGCACGGTCTATGAACTGGCGCCGAAGGTCGATGCCGACATCCTCAACAAGATGTGGGATGTCCAGGAACGCATTTCGACCGCCTATTTGATGGGCGACCTCGATGGCGAGATGTTCGGCCTGCCTTACCGCGGCAACGTCGGCGTGCAGGCAGTGCACACCGACCAGACCGGCGCCGGCTACCAGGTCGACAACGGCCGCTGCAAGGGCAATACCGCCCAGACCTGCCCGGCGCTGCGCGTCACCGGCGGCGACAAGTACTGGGATGTCCTGCCTAGCCTGAACCTGTCGTTCGACCTGGGCAGCGAGCAGTTCCTGCGCTTCGGCGCAGCCAAGGTCGTCTCGCGCGCCAACCTGGATGACCTGCGTGCGGGCCAGAACGTCACGCTCGGCAACCAGCAAGGCGTCTCGCTGCTGACCAGCAGCGGCGGCAACCCGACCCTGAAGCCGTTCCGCGCCAAGACGCTCGACCTGTCGTACGAAAAATACTTCGGCAACAAGGGCTATATCAGTGCCGCGGCCTTCTACAAGAAGCTCGACACCTACATTTTCCGGATGGCACGCGACTACGACTTCGCCGGCACCATCACGCCGGGCACGACGCTGCCGGCGGACGGTTCGACGATCGGCCGCTACACCCAGCCGCAGAATGGCGATGGCGGCAACCTGTATGGCTACGAACTGGCGGTGAACCTGCCGTTCTCGATGGTCTCGCCTTACCTCGATGGCTTCGGCGTGCTGGTCAACCACTCGGACACGAAGAGCAGCATCGAGCTGCCGCGTGAAGGCTTCGCCAACGTGACCGGCAGCTCGGTGAGCATTCCGCTGCCTGGCCTGTCGCGCAAGGTGACCAACCTGCGCCTGTACTACGAGAAGAACGGCTTCCAGATCGCCGCCGCGGCGCGCAAGCGTTCGAACTTCCTGGGCCAGGTGTCGGACTTCCAGGACAACGCCCAGCTAACCTTCATCAAGGGCGAGTCGATCGTCGACCTGCAGGTCTCGTATGAAATCCAGAGCGGCTGGCTGAAGGGCACGAGCCTGTTCGCCCAGGCGCAGAACTGGAACAACGCACCGTTCCTGGAGTACACCGACGACGCAAACAACCCGACCAACCGCGTCGACTATGGCCGCACGTACCACTTCGGCGCCAGCTACAAGTTCTAAGCTGGCTTGAGCTGAAGCGGACCTGCGCTACAGTAACGACCCCTGCCGGGCTCCCGCCTGCCAGGGGTCGTTTTTTGACCCTCCGGGACGACTACATATGCAGAACCAACCAATCAAGGACATCGTCATCGTCGGCGGTGGCACCGCCGGCTGGATGACGGCCGCCGCGCTCTCGACCATCCTGAATGGCCGCTACAACATCCGCCTGGTCGAATCCGACGAGATCGGCATCGTGGGCGTGGGCGAGGCGACCATTCCGATGATCCAGCGCTTCAACCGCGTGCTCGGCATCGACGAGGCCGAGTTCATGCGCGCGACCCAGGGCAGCTTCAAGCTCGGCGTCGAGTTCGTGAACTGGGGCAAACCCGGCGAGCGCTACATGCACGGCTTCGGGCGCCTCGGCCAGGACCTGGCCACGGTGCCCTTCGAGCAGTACTGGATGAAGATGCGCCGCCTCGGCAAGGCCGCGCCGCTCGAGGAGTATTCGATCACGCGCATGGCCGCGAAAGCGGGCAAGTTCATGCCGGCGCGCTTCGATGTGCCGAATTCGCCGCTGCGCGACATCGCCTACGCCTATCACTTCGACGCCAGCCTGTACGCGCGCTTCCTGCGCAAGCTCTCCGAGTCGCGCGGCGTGACCCGCATCGAAGGCAAGATCCTGCGCGCGCGCCAGAGACAGGGCGACGGTTTCATCGAGGCCGTCGAGCTGGAGAACGGGACGAACGTCGAGGGCGAGCTGTTCATCGACTGCTCGGGCTTCCGCGGCCTCCTGATCGAACAAACCCTGCAGACCGGCTACGAGGACTGGACAGGCTGGCTGCCGGCCGACCGCGCCTTGGCCGTGCCCTGCGAGTCGGTATCGACCATGACCCCGTTCACCCGCGCCACGGCGCATCAATCCGGCTGGCAGTGGCGCATCCCGCTGCAGCACCGCACCGGCAACGGCATCGTCTACAGCAGCCGCTACCTCAGCGACGACGAGGCGGCCAGCACCCTGCTGGCCAACCTGGACGGCAAGCCGCTGGCCGACCCCAGACAGATCAAGTTCCAGACCGGGATGCGCAAGCAGGCCTGGAACCGCAACGTGGTCGCCATCGGCCTGGCCGGCGGCTTCCTCGAGCCGATCGAATCGACCAGCATTCACCTGATCCAGTCGGCGATCGCCCGCCTGATCGATTTCTTCCCGGACCGCGCATTCGACGAGACCGAGCGCAACGAGTTCAACCGCCAGTCGCGCTTCGAGTACGAGCGCATCCGCGACTTCATCATCCTGCACTACCACCTGAACCAGCGCACCGATTCCGCGTACTGGCAGGCCTGCGCCCACATGGCGATTCCCGAGACGCTGCGCGAGAAGATGGACCTGTACCGCGCGCGCGGCAAGGTGGTCCGGGTCGCCGACGAACTGTTTTCGGAAGTCGGCTGGACCCAGGTGTTCGAAGGGCAGAACATGCCCTTCGAGGGCTATCACCCGCTGGTCGACGCCCAGTCCGAAGCCGACATCGCCGACTACCTCGACAGCGTGCGCGGCGTGATCGCCCAGTGCGTGGCCGTGATGCCGTCGCACGAGGAGTACATCGCCCGGCACTGCGCGGCGCCGAAAATCTAGGTTGTACGTCTTTCCCAGAAGCAGCCTCATGCGGTTTGCGCATGGGGCTGTTTTTCTTTTGCAGCCCTGTCGCTGCGCCCCGTTTTTCAAATTGTGCCCGCCCGTTCCCGTCGAGGGAGTAAACTGGCGGTTTAGTATCGTTTTTCGAAAGTCATCCATGTCAGACACACCCATCCCATCGTTTTCCGACCTGAACATCCCGGCGCCGGTCCTCAAGGCGCTCAAGGACGTCGGTTACGAGACGCCGTCGCCGATCCAGGCCGCCACCATTCCCTTGCTGATGGAAGGCCGCGACGTGCTGGGACAGGCGCAGACGGGCACCGGCAAGACCGCCGCCTTCGCGCTGCCGGTGCTCTCGCGCATCGACACCAAGCAAAGCGCGCCGCAGGCGCTGGTGCTGGCGCCGACGCGCGAGCTGGCGATCCAGGTGGCCGAAGCCTTCCAGAGCTACGCCGCCCACATGAAGAACTTCGCGGTGCTGCCGATCTACGGCGGCCAGAGCTACGGCCCGCAGCTGCAGGCGCTGCGCCGCGGCGTGCAGGTCATCGTCGGCACCCCGGGCCGCGTGATCGATCACATCGAGAAGGGTTCGCTCGACCTGTCGCAACTGAAGACCCTGGTGCTCGACGAAGCCGACGAAATGCTGCGCATGGGCTTCATCGACGACGTCGAGCAGATCCTGCAGCAGATCCCGGAAGAGCGCCAGATCGCGCTGTTCTCGGCGACCATGCCGCCCGCGATCAAGCGCATCGCCAAAACCTACCTGCGCGATCCGGCCGAAGTGACCGTCGCCGCGAAAACCGGCACCGCCGACAACATCACCCAGCGCTATTGGCTGGTATCGGGCATGCAGAAGCTCGAGGCGCTGACCCGCATCCTGGAGGCCGAGCCGTTCGACGGCATGATCATCTTTGCGCGCACCAAGCTCGGCACCGAAGAGCTGGCCACCAAGCTGCAGGCGCGCGGCTTTGCCGCCACGGCGATCAACGGCGACATGGCGCAGGTGCAGCGCGAGCGCACCATCGAGCAGCTGAAAAACGGCAAGATCGACATCCTGGTCGCCACCGACGTCGCCGCGCGCGGCCTCGACGTCGAGCGCATCAGCCACGTGATCAACTACGACGTGCCCTCGGACCCGGAAAGCTATACCCACCGCATCGGCCGCACCGGCCGCGCCGGGCGCAGCGGCGACGCGATCCTGTTCATCACGCCGCGCGAGCGCGGCCTGCTGAAAGCCATCGAGCGCGCGACGCGCCAGCCGGTCGCGCCGCTGACGCTGCCGACCATCAAGGCCGTCAACGACGTGCGCATCGCCAAGTTCAAGGAACAGATCACCGAAACCCTGGCCGCCGGCGGCCTCGACCAGTTCCGCAGGCTGATCGAGGAATACGAGCAGGAGCAGAACGTGCCGGCGGTCGACATCGCCGCCGCGCTGGCCAAGCTGGGACGCGGCGAAGTGCCGCTGCTGCTGGAAAAGCCGGACCGCGAGCCGAAGGCATCGACCTGGGAAGAGCGCCCGGCGCGCACCGACTTCGTCGAGCGATTGCCGCGCCCGTCGCGCGACGACGCCGGCAGCTGGGAAGAGCGTGCCCCGCGCGCGCCGCGTGAATCTGGCTTCAAGAAGGAGCGCGTCATGCGCGCGCCGGAAGACGGCATGGCCACCTTCCGCATCGAAGTCGGCCACACCAACGGCGTCAAGCCGGGCAACATCGTCGGCGCGATCGCCAACGAGGCCAACATCGACTCCAAACTGATCGGCCGCATCGAGATCTACGACGACTTCAGCACGCTCGACCTGCCGGCCGACCTGCCGAACGACCTGCTCGACCACCTGAAAACGGTCTGGGTGGCTGGCCAGCAGCTGCAGATCACCCGCGACGGCGAAACCCCGCCGCCGAAGAAGGCGGGCTACCCGAAGAAGTCGTTCGGGGCCGAGCGCCGTTATTCGGAAAAGCCGGGCTTCAAGTCGGACAAGCCGGGCTTCAAGAAAGCGCGCAAAGAGTAATTCTCCCGCTGCATGTGCCGGAAGGACGTAGGGTGGGCGGCTTTGCCGCCCACGCGTTCAACCGGCGTCCGAATGATCCCGACATTATTTCGCCGGCGCGAACATCCACAACAGCGCTTCGCGCAATTCCCCGGCCCAGAAGGCCTCGTTGTGCCCGGCCTCGGGCACGATTTTCAATACCGTATTGCGCGCCGGATGCCCGCTGGCGCGCACCACCTGCGCCATGCGCTCCACGTCCGGCGCCATCGTCTCGCCTTCCTTCCCGCCCATCAGCAGGTAGACCCGCGCGTCCTTCGGCAGCGGGCGCTGCGCCATGAACTCGAACGCGGGCGCCGCCGTCCAGTAGGCCGGGGAAAACACGCCGGCCTTGCCGAACACCTGCGGATACCGGGCGATCGCGTAGTGCGAGGCCAGGCCGCCCATCGAGCTGCCCATGATGGCCGTGTGCGCGCGTCCCGGGAGGGTGCGGTAGCCGGCGTCGACCAGGGGCTTCAGGGTCTTGACGATGAAGTCCGTGTATTCCCGCCCTTCGGCCGCGCCGAAGCGCGGGTTGTCCCAGGCATTCAATTCGGTCATGCGCTTGTCGCCGCCGTTGTCGATGCCGACCACGATCAGTTCCAGCTTGCCTTCCTTCGACAAGGCGTCCAGCGTCTCGTCGACCTTCCATTCGCCGGCATAGGCGGTGGCGTTGTCGAACAGGTTCTGGCCGTCGTGCATGTAGAGCACCGGGTAGCGCTTGCCGGAGCTGGCGTAGCCGGGCGGCAGGTAGAGCCGTACCTGGCGTTTGCGGTCCAGGCCGGGCATGGCCAGCGCTTCAGGCAGCAGGCTGACGCCGGGCAGGGCGGTCGAGGCTTTGGCGGGCGCGGCGGTGTCGGCCGCCGCGGCCGGCCCGGACAGCGCCAGCATCAGCAGGCAGGGGAAGAGGGCGCGGATCGATGGCATCAGGCAGGTCCTTTATGATTGGAATCAGTGTGAAGCGGCCAGCGCCGGCGCGCCGGCCTGTGCGCCCTGGTGCTCGCGCACCAGCAGCCACAGCACGCTCGAGACGGCCAGGCAGCCGCCGCAAATCATGAACAGCAGGCTCTTGTCGAGGGCGTCCTTGAGCACATAGCCGACCACGGTGGTCGCCAGCTGCGGCAGCACCACCGACAGGTTGAACAGGCCCATGAAATAGCCCATGCGGCGCTTGTCCACCTGCTCGCTCATGATCGCAAACGGCAGGCTGACCACCGCCGCCCAGCCGATGCCGACCACCGCCATCAGCAGGTACAGCATGCCCGGCGTGCGCGCGAACAGGGCGATGGCAAAATAGGCCAGCGCCATGATGCCGATGCAGGCCGCTTGCGTGCGCACGCGGCCGAAGCGCGCCGCCAGCGGCGCCAGCACCAGCGCCGGCAGCAGGAAGCCGACCACGTTCATCACCGCGAACGAGATCGCGATCACGTGACCGGACTGCGCCGCGGCCTGTTCAGGCGTGGCACCGGGCGCGACCACGTGCTGCTGGATGAAGGAAATGATGTAGACGAACATCGACTGCACGCCGAACCAGGTAAACGCATGCGCCGCCCACAGCCGCCACAGCTGGCCCCAGTCGGTGCGGTCCGCCGCCGCGGGGTCCGCCACTGCGGTCGTCGCCGTGACGATGTCCTCCTTGCCTGGCTCCAGCGTGCGCGGCTCCTCGACCAGGAACACCGGCAGCACCGAGAAGGCCAGCACGATCACGACGCCGACCGAGATCAGCGCGTAGTTGTCGATGAAGGCGCCGATCAGGTAGGCCAGCACGCCGAAGAAGCCGGAAATCGTCTGCATCCAGGTATAGCCGCGGGTGCGTGCGTCGCCGTCCGGGGTGACGTCGGCGATCAGCGAGCGGGTCGGATTGAAACTGATGTTGATCGACAAATCGAGCGTCAGCGCGATGATCACGGCCACGACCAGCAGGTTGCCGATGCCGAGCAGATCCGCCACGACCTCGATACGCGGCAGCAGGAACACGGAGAGGGCGGCGAGCACGCCGCCGATCAGGATGAAGGGCCGGCGCCGCCCGCCCCAGAACCAGGTCTTGTCGCTGATGAAGCCGATGATCACCTGGCCCAGGATACCGGCCAGGGGACCGGCCGCCCAGACGATGCCGATCTCGTGGATGTCGAGGTGGTATTTCGTGCTCAGCAGCCAACTGAGGGCGGAAATCTGGATGCATAGCGCGAAGCCCATCGCCGTGGCCGGCAAGCTGGTCAACGCATAAAAGGGTTTGCTCAGCCGGCGCTGCATGTCGAGCATGATGTCTCCGTGTCGTTATGTTATTTGACTACAAATGCGCTTTAGTCAATTGTCGCTGCGCTGATTCTACCCTGACTGTCTTCGATTGACACTCGGAAAACACCATGTTATTTTGCTACAAACTCACCTTGCAACAGCCCGTCCTCATGGCCTTTCGGACGGGGACGCTCCCCAGCCAGCTTACCGATCCCGTGCCCGGCCCGGCATCGAAGACGGCTGGTTGCGCGTTCGCCACACATAACAGCGCCTGGATGCCGGGCCGACTGGGGACAAGAATGGAAGTACAAGCAAAAGCGGAAATGCACGCCAACGCGCTCAAGCCGCGCCTGTCGTTCTGGCAGCTGTGGAACATGAGCTTCGGCTTCTTCGGCATCCAGTTCGGCTTCGCCCTGCAAAACGCCAACACCAGCCGCATCTTTTCGACCCTGGGCGCCGATCCGGACGACCTGGCCCTGTTCTGGCTCGCCGCGCCCGTCACGGGCCTGCTGGTGCAGCCGATCGTCGGCTACCTGAGCGACAACACCTGGCACCCGAAGTGGGGCCGGCGCCGCCCGTTCTTCTTCATCGGCGCCGTCCTGGCGATGATCTCGATGTTCCTGATGCCGAACTCCTCGGCGCTGTGGATGGCGGTGGCCGTGCTGTGGATGATGGACGCGGCCATCAACGTGTCGATGGAGCCGTTCCGCGCCTTTGTCGGCGACAAGCTCGACGTCTCGCAGCAGACCGCCGGTTACGCCATGCAGACCTTCTTCATCGGCTGTGGCGCGGTGATCGCGTCCCTGCTGCCGACCCTCTTCACCAGCCTGGGCGTGTCGAACGTGCCGGTCGACGGCAGCATTCCCGAGACCGTCCGCTATTCGTTCTACGCCGGCGCCCTGGTGTTCATGCTTGCTGTCAGCTGGACCGTCTTCACGGCCGACGAACTGCCGCCGCCGGACCTCGACAGCTTCCAGAAGGAGCGCCAGCACGCGCGCAACATCAAGGTGGCCTTCGCCGAAATCCTGGGCGGCTTCGCGCGCATGCCGAAGACCATGGTGCAACTGGCCTTCGTGCAGTTCTTCACCTGGATCGCGCTGTTCGCGATGTGGATCTACACCGGCAGCGCGATCGCCGATTCCGTCTACGGTACCCGCGACGCCCAGTCGGCCGCGTTCCAGGACGCAGGCAACTGGGTCGGCATCATGTTCGCGGTCTACAGCGGCGTGTCGGCGCTGGCCGCCTTCATCCTGCCGGTGTTCGCGCGCGCCACCAGCCGCAAGACCGTGCACGCGGTCTGCCTGGCGATCGGTGGACTGAGCCTGGCCAGCATCGCCCTGATCGATACCCGGGAGATGCTGATGCTGCCGATGATCGGCGTCGGCATCGCCTGGGCCAGCATCCTGACCATGCCGTATGCGATCCTGGCCGGCTCGCTGCCGGCCAAGCGCATGGGTTATTTCATGGGCCTGTTTAACTTCTTCGTGGTGATCCCGCAGATCGTCAGCGGCCTGCTGCTCGGTTTCGTGACCCGCGAATTCTTCAACGGCCACACGGTGCAGACGGTCGCCCTGGGCGGCGCCTGCATGGGCATCGCGGCCTTGCTGACCCTGGCGGTGACCGACAAGGCCCGGAACTGAGAGCGCCAAACAAACCCCCCATGGCTGCGTTGCACTCGTCTCGCCGTACTAGCGTACTGTCTTCGACGAGGCGCCTTGCCCTGGGGGCTTTGTTTGACGCTCAAGGCCGGGCCTGCGCGCCACCGTTTTTGCTCCTGGCGTATCGTAGCGTTTTACTAACAAACGACGAATCCAGCTACAGGAGCGAAGCATGACGATCCAGACAGTGGCGACGCAGCCGTTCGCCGGGCAGCGCCCTGGCACCTCGGGCCTGCGCAAGAAGGTCACCGAATTCCAGCAGCCTGGCTACCTCGAGAACTTTGTCGAAGCGATTTTCCAGACCCTGGGCGATTGTTCCGGGCGCACGCTGGTGCTGGGCGGCGACGGCCGCTATTTCAACCGCAGCGCGATCCAGACGATCCTGCACATGGCGGCCGCCCACGGCGTGGCGCGCATGCTGGTCGGGCGCGGCGGCATCCTGTCGACGCCGGCGGTAAGCTGCGTGATCCGCAAGCACGGGGCGTTCGGCGGCATCGTGCTCTCGGCCAGCCACAATCCGGGCGGCCCGGACGGCGACTTCGGCATCAAGTACAACATCGACAACGGCGGCCCGGCCCCGGAAAAGATCACCGAAGCGATCTTCGCCCATACCCAGTCCGTCTCCAGCTACCGCATCAGCGACGCGCCGCCGGTCGATCTCGACGCCGTGGGCACGACCACGCTCGAAGCCATGCAGGTCGACGTGATCGACCCGGTGGCGGACTACGCCGAGCTGATGGCACGCCTGTTCGACTTCGATGCCATCCGCGCCCTGTTCGCGCGCGGCTTCACGATGAAATTCGACGGCATGAGCGCCGTCTCCGGCCCGTATGCGAAAGCGATCCTGGAAGGCGTGCTCGGCGCCCCGGCCGGCACCGTGATCAACGGCGAGCCGCTGGAGGATTTCGGCGGCCACCACCCCGACCCGAACCCGGTCAACGCCGCCGAACTGATCTCGCTCATGTCCGCCCCCGATGCGCCACACTTCGGCGCCGCCTCGGACGGCGACGCCGACCGCAACATGATCGTCGGCCGCGGCATCGCGGTCACGCCATCGGACAGCCTGGCCATCATCGCCGCCAACGCGACCGTCGCCCCCGGCTATGCAGGCGGCATCAAGGGCATCGCCCGCTCGATGCCGACCTCCCAGGCCGCCGACCGCGTCGCCAAGGCCCTCGGCATCGACTGCTTCGAGACCCCGACCGGCTGGAAGTACTTCGGCAACCTGATGGACGCCGGCCTGGTGACCCTCTGCGGCGAGGAAAGCTACGGCACCGGATCAAACCACGTGCGCGAGAAGGACGGCCTGTGGGCGGTGCTGTTCTGGCTGAACATGCTGGCCGCCACGAATAAATCGGTCGAGCAGCTGGTCGGCGAGCACTGGGCGCGCTTCGGGCGCAATTATTATTCGCGCCACGACTACGAGGCGGTCGACGCCGGCGCCGCCGACGCCATGATGGCCGCGCTGCGCGAAAAGCTGCCGCAGCTGGCCGGCCAGGAGCTGGGCGGGTTCCGCGTGGCGCAAGCCGACGATTTCGTCTATACCGACCCGGTCGACCAATCGGTCGCCTCGCGCCAGGGCGTGCGCATCATCATGAGCGACGGCTCGCGCATCGTGTTCCGCCTGTCCGGCACCGGCACCGAAGGCGCCACCATCCGCGTCTACCTCGAGCGCTACGAGGCCGACCCCAGCCGGCATGCGCTCGACACGCAACAGGCCTTGGCCAGCCTGGTGACGATTGCCGACGCGGTGTCCGGCCTGCGCCGGCGCACCGGCCGCAACATGCCGAGCGTGATCACCTGATTTTTCAATTCCTCATTTACGGATATCCATGAAACTGCCCGCACTTGCCGTCTCCCTGCTGCTCGCCTTCGGTTCGGCCCACGCCGCCGCGCCCTGGAACGCTCCAGCCAAGCCTTTCGTGTGGGAGAACGCGACCGTCTACTTCCTGCTGACGGACCGCTTCAACAACGGCAATCCGGCCAACGACCTGGCCTACGGCCGCAAGGCCGACGCGGCCACGCTGCGCGGCTTCATGGGCGGCGACTTCGCCGGCATCACGGCCAAGATCAAGGAGGGCTATTTCACCGAGCTGGGCGTGACCGCGCTGTGGATCACGCCGCCGGTGGAACAGATCCACGGCAGCACCGACGAAGGCACCGGCAAGAGCTACGGTTTCCACGGCTACTGGGCGCGCGACTTCACCAGCATCGACGCCAACCTCGGCACCGAGGCCGAGTTCAAGACCATGGTCGACACGGCGCACGGGCACGGCATCCGGGTGCTGCTCGACGTGGTGATGAACCATACCGGCCCGGTGACGGCGCAGGACCCGGTGTGGCCGCAGGAGTGGGTGAGGACAGGTCCGACGTGCACCTACAAGGATGCGCGCACGACGATCGACTGCACGCTGGTGAAGAACCTGCCGGACATCCGCACCGGCGGCGACAAGCCGGTGGCGCTGCCGCCGCAGCTGGTGGCGAAGTGGAAGCGCGAAGGGCGCTACGAGCGCGAGGTCAAGGAACTCGACGACTTCTTCAAGCGCACCGGCTACCCGCGCGCGCCGCGCTACTACCTCATGAAATGGCACGCCGACTGGGTGCGCAAGTACGGCATCGACGGCTTCCGCGCCGACACCGTCAAGCACACCGAGCCGGGCCTGTGGAAGGAACTCAAGAAGGTGTCGAGCCAGGCCTTCGAGGAGTGGAAGAAGGCGAATCCGTCGAAAAAGCTGGGCGATACGCCTTTCTACATGACGGCCGAGATCTACGGCTACGGCATCAAGGACGGCCGCGCCTACGACCTGGGCGGCATGCAGGTCGACTACCCGGCACAGGGTTTCGACAGCATGATCAACTTCGCCCTCAAGACCGATGCGGTCGAGAGCTACGAGAAGGTGTTCAGCGCCTACTCCGAAGCCCTGCAGGGGCCGCTGAAGGGCAGTTCCGTGCTCAACTACCTGAGCTCGCACGACGACGGCCAGCCCTACGACCCGCTGCGCCAGCGCCCCTACGAAACGGCGAATAAACTGCTGCTGGCGCCGGGCGCCGCCCAGATCTACTACGGCGACGAAACGGCGCGCCTGCTGAAGGTGGAGGGCGCCGAGGGCGACGCCACGCTGCGCTCGTTCATGAACTGGGACGAACTGGCATCGAACGCGGAGCGCGGCCTGAACCGCGTGCAGGACGTGCGCGAACACTGGGCCAAGCTGGGCCGCTTCCGCCAGGCGCATCCGGCCGTGGGCGCGGGCGTGCACCGCATGATCCAGCACCATCCGTATGTCTTCAAGCGCACCTGGGAAACGAAGGCCGGCGTCGACCGCGTGGTCGTCGCCCTCGACCTGCCGCAGGACAAGCCGACCGCGATTCCCGTGACCGGCGTGTTCATGGACGGCCAGACCGTGCGCGACTGGTATTCGGGCACGCGCGCCGTCGTCAAGGGCGGCAAGGTGCAGTTCGAGACGCGCAACAAGGTGGTGCTGATCGGGCAGGAGTGAGGCGCGTCCACGCGCCGAACTGTAGGGTGGCGGTCGGCTCCACACGGGCCATCTGCGTGTCGGCGGCTTCAACGCCGCCCACGCGTTCAACCGGCAGGCGATTTGTCGCGCTGGATTTCTAGTGGCTTGCATTCCACCCGCCGTCCGTCATTCCTGGCGCACGTTCAATCCGCCGTTCGGGTGACGGGTATATCGAAATGCAGCACATCTTCGCGTGTGCCCAGCTTGCTGTACAGCGCAATGGCGGGTTCGTCCTCCGGCTCGGTATCGGCCTGCACGAAGATGACCCAGGCCCCGCGCGCGGCGGCGATGTCCTGGAGCGACCCGATCAGCGCCGTGGCGACCCCGCGCCGCCGGTGGGTTGCCGCCACTGCCAGGTCGTAGATGTAGATCTCGCTGCGCTCCTGCTCGAACTTGCGCAGTTCGTAGGCGCACAGGGCGCCGGTGATGGCGCCGCCGTCGAAGGCCGCCAGCGCGATGAAGCTGTCGCTTCCGAGCAGCTTGCGCAGGTAGCCGGCACTCGGCCGGTTCGCGGTGTACGAGGCCGGATCGCCGAATGCCTCGCCAAAGAAGTGCAGCACCGCGTCCATCAGGCCGGCGTCCGGTGGTCCGAGCTGGCGAATGCCATCCTGGCCGCCAGGCGGCATGTCGTCTGGTGTTTGCGTATCGTCGCGTCCGGACATGTCCGGGCCCTCCGGTTGATGAATCGACTTGCCTGGCCAGTGTAGGGCTTCGCGTGCCCGCACGCCGACAGGCGGGAAACGATTGCCGCCAGTCCCGACGAGATTTTTGCCCGTAAAAGACGACTTGGTAGCAATCAAACAATGCTATCCTACACCGCTCCAGACCTACCCCAGCCGTAGCGCATCACCATGATCACCGAACCAGAAATCGAACAAAAAAACAGCCGTGCTTCCTATGCCGACGGTCCGCGCCTGCTGGCCGACATCGGCGCCACCCATGCCCGCCTGGCGCTCGAGACGGCGCCCGGCGTGCTGCGCCAGACGGCGGTGCTGCGCTGCGACGACTACAGCGGCATCGTGCCGCTGCTGAACGCCTACCTGCTCGAGCACGGCCACGAGCGCATCTCGCATGCGGGCTTCGCCATGGCCAACCCGATCAGCGGCGACATGGTCCGCATGACCAACCGCGACTGGCAGTTCTCGACCGACGAAGTGCGGCGCGCGATGGGCTGGTCCACGCTGGTGATCGTCAACGACTTCACCGCGCTGGCGATGGCGCTGCCCGGCCTGGGTGCCGGCGACGTGCTGCAGGTCGGCGAGGGCAAGCCGCAGCCGCATGCGGTGGCCGGCGTGCTCGGGGCCGGCACCGGCCTGGGCGTGTCGGGCGTGATCCCGACCGCCGACGGCTTCGTTACCCTCGGCAGCGAAGGCGGGCACGTGAACTTCGCGCCCGGCGACGAGCGCGAGTTCGCCATCCTGCAATACGCCTGGCGCGAGTGGCAGCACGTCTCGAACGAGCGCATCCTGTCCGGCCCCGGCCTGGAACTGGTCTACCGCGCGCTGGCGGAGAAGAATGGCGTCGAGGCCCCGAGCCGCAACGCGGCCGAGATCATCGGCGGCGCGCTGGAACAGAACGACCCGCTGTGCCTGGAAGTGCTCGATTGCTTCGCCGGCATGCTCGGCGAGGCAGCCGCCAACCTGGCGCTGACCCTCGGCGCCTTCGGCGGCATCTTCATCGGCGGCGGCATCGTGCCGCGTATCGCGCAGTGGTTCGCGACCTCGTCGTTCCGCGCCCGCTTCGAGGCGAAAGGGCGCTTCTCGGACTACCTGGCGCAGATCCCGACCTACGTCATCATGACGCCCAATCCTGCCTTGCGCGGCGTCTCGACCATCCTGTCGGAACACCTGCGCGGGCGCAGCGGCGCCAACACGCTGATGGAACGCGTGCAGCACCTGCAGCACGAACTGTCGCCGGCCGAGCAGCGTGTCGCCGCGCTCGTGCTCGAGCATCCGCGCAAGGTGCTCTCGGAACCGATCGCGGAGATCGCGCGCCTGGCCGACGTCAGCCAGCCGACCGTGATCCGCTTCTGCCGCTCGCTCGGCTTCCAGGGCCTGGCCGAATTCAAGCTGAAGTTTGCCGGCAGCCTGACCGGCTCGATCCCCGTGCGTCACAGCCAGGTGCGCATGAGCGACAGCACCCACGATCTGTCGGCCAAGGTAATCGACAACACGGTGTCGGCCATCCTGAAATTCCGCGACGGCCTCGACGTGCACGCGATCGACCGCGCCATCGCGCTCCTGCGCAATGCCAGCAAGGTCGAGTTCTACGCGATGGGCAATGCGCGCGTGGTGGCGCTCGACGGCCAGCATAAATTCTTCCGCTTCCGCATCCCGACCACGGCCCACGGCGACGCCCACCTGTTCACGCTGGCGGCCGAACTGTTGAAACCGAACGACGTGGTGATCGCCATCTCCACCGCCGGCCAGGCGCCGGAACTGCTGTCGGCCGTGGACGCGGCGCGCAAGGCCGGCGCCAGCGTGATCGCCATCACCAGCAGCAAGTCGGCGCTGGCGAAAAAGGCCAACGTGTGCCTGGCAGTGGACCACGCCGAGGACAGCACCACCTTCCTGTCGATGATCTCGCGCATCCTCCAGCTGCTCCTGATCGACATCATGGCGGTCGGGATTTCGCTCGGCAGCCAGGCCGGCCAGGACGGCGATATCGAGCAGAGAAAACTGCTCATTTCGCACCTGGACGTGTGATGACGCCGGCGCCCGCGCCGGTTTTTTATTGGACGAAAGCCCGACGATGCTACATCTGCGCACCTTCTTTGCCGCCTTGATCGCCTGCCTGTTCTGCACGGCCCTGCATGCCGCTGCGCCGTCTCCGGCGCAGCCCTTGTCGATCGGCGAGACCTGGACGATCCACTCCGCCGCGCTCGGCGAGACGCGCCGCATCAACGTCTACGTCCCGCCAGGCGCGCCCGCCAACACGCCGCTTCCCGTGCTCTACATGCCGGACGGCGGCCTGCACGAAGATTTCTTGCACATCGCCGGTTTGCTCCAGGTCGGGGCCGGCAATGGCACGCTCAGGCCATTGATCCTGGTCGGTATCGAAAACACGGAGCGCCGGCGCGACCTGACCGGTCCCACCGACAATCCGGAGGACCGCAAGATCGCGCCGCGCGTCGGCGGCTCGGCCGCGTTCCGGACCTTCATCCGCAGCGAGCTCATTCCCCAGGTCGAGCAGCGCTACCGGGTCACGCGCGAACGCGCGATCGTCGGCGAATCGCTGGGGGGACTGTTCGTGGTCGAGACCTGGATGCTGGAACCCGGCCTGTTCGACAGCTACATTGCCGTCGATCCGAGCCTGTGGTGGAACCATGGCCGGCTGGCGCAGCAGATGCGCACCCGGCCGCCGGCAGCCAGCGCCGGAAAGCTGCTGCATATCGCGGCAAGTGCCGATGGGCGGCCTTCCGATGGCGCCGCATTCGCGGCGGGCCTGGAGCAGCGTGGCCTGCGCGTCAGCTACGACGAATGGCCCGGCGAGACCCACGCGACGGTGTTCCATCCTGCCGCGCTCAAGGCCTTCCGCGCGGCCTTCAAACCGGCGGCCGTCTCGCCCTGAGGCGTCAGCCGGCCTGCTCCAGGTGCTGCAGGAAGGCCGTCGCCACCGGCGACAGCTTTTTTCCTTTCCGGTACAGCGTCCACCAGTTCGACTGCACGGGAAAGCCGTCGACATCGAGCACGGCCAGGTTTTCGTCGGCCGGCGCCGGTGCCCGCGCATGGCGCGAGATGATGCCGAGCCCGAGGCCGGCGGCAACCGCCTGCTTGACTGCTTCGTTGCTGCCGAGTTCCATGCGGATGTCCGGCCTGAAGCCCAGCGCCTTGAAATGCTTGTCGCAGGCCAGCCGCGTACCCGATCCCTTTTCGCGCAGGATGAAGCGCAGCGGCGCCAGCTCGGCCAGGGCGATGCGGCCGTGCCCGGCCAGCGGGTGGGAGGCGGAGGCGATGATGTCGAGCGGATTGGCCATGAAGGCGTGGCGTTCGAGTTCCAGGTCTTGCGGCGGCATCGACATGATGTAGAGGTCGTCGCGGTTGTCGCGCAGGCGGCGCAGCACGCCGTCCCGGTTCAGCACCTCGAGCGCGATGTCGATGTCGGGGAAGGCGGCGCAGAAGCTGCCCAGCAGGCGCGGGACAAAATATTTCGCGGTGCTGACCACCGACAGCCGCAGGCGCCCGCGCGTCATCCCCTTGATCCCGTCGACGTGCTGCTCGAAGGCCGTCCACTCGTCCATCATGGCGCGCGCCGTGCGCGCCAGCGCCTCGCCGGCCGCGGTCAGGTACAGGCGCTTGCCGACCTGTTCGTAGAGCGGCACGCCGACCCCGTCGCTCAGCTCGCGCAACTGCATCGAGGCCGTCGGCTGGGTCACGTGGCAGGCGCGCGCGGCCGCCGTCACGCTCAGGTGTTCGGCAAATGCAAGGAAGAGGCGCAGCTGGCGGAAAGTGGCATTCATAGGGATTTCTCTATTCTGCCCATCATGATAATCGATTTTTCTTGATGCTCGACAGCGGGTAGGATGCAGGACCTTTTAACGAAGACGAGCACATGTCCAACTTCCTCGATCCCGCCATCCTGTTTTTCGCATTCGGCATCCTGGCCGGCTGCCTCAAGTCCAACCTCGACATTCCCCAGCCGATTTCCCGCTTCCTGTCCCTGTACCTCCTGATGGCGCTCGGCCTGAAAGGCGGCTTCGCGCTGGCGCAGTCCGGGCTCACCGCGGAGGTCGCGGCCAGCCTGGGCGCGGCGATCCTGCTCGCGGCCGCGATCCCGATGCTGGCCTATCGCCTGCTCAAGCGCTTCGTGTCCCCGTTCGACGCCGCCGCGGTCGCCGCCACCTACGGCTCGGTCAGCGCCGTGACCTTCATCACCGCCACCCAATACCTCGACGTCCAGCAGGTCGCCTACGGCGGGCACATGGCGGCCGCCATGGCCTTGATGGAGTCGCCGGCGATCCTCATCGCCGTCGTGCTGGCGAACGGCATCCGCCAGTCGGCAGCCGTGCCCGTGAGCCTGCCGGCGGCGGGCGGCGCGGCCGTGCTGGGCGGTGGGAACGGGCAGCGCACAGGGCTCGGCAAGATCCTGCACGAGTCCTTCACGGACGGCACCCAGTTGCTGCTGCTGGGCGCGATGCTGGTCGGCCTGCTGACGGGCGAAGCCGGCAAGGCGGCCATGGCCCCGTTCTCGATCGACCTGTTCAAGGGCATGCTGGCCTTCTTCCTGCTCGACATGGGCCTGCTGACCGCGCGCAACCTCGCCAAGCTGCGCGGCCAGTCGCGCTGGCTGCTCGCCTATGCGGCGCTCGCCCCGCTGGTCCACGCCAGCCTGGCCCTGGGCCTGTCGGCCGTGCTCGGCCTGGCGCCGGGCAACGCGGCCCTGCTGATGGTGCTGGCCGCCAGCGCCTCGTATATCGCGGTGCCGGCGGCGCTGCGCTATTCGATCCCGGAGGCGAACCCGTCGGTGTATTTCAGCATGTCGCTCGGGATTACCTTCCCCTTGAACATCCTGTTCGGCATTCCGGTGTATACCGCCGTCGCTGGCGCCGTGCTGGGATGAGCTAGCGCCCCATCAGGACGGCGAGCATGCGCGGCGGCGTGACGCGCCGCGCGCCATGACCCCGATCAGTCCTCGACGAACACCACGGCCGTACGCGCCGGAATGCTGAAGCTGCCGCTGGCGGCGTCGAAGCGGGCCGTGGCGGCACGCTTGTCGCCGGCGCCAGGGGCGGTGTGCACCGGATGCAGGCGCAGGCGCTTGCCGCGTGCCTGCGGGTCGGCGACGACGTGCGCGACTTTGTCCACGTTGATCAGGTAGTGGATGCCCGCGAACCCGGCGCCCGCGTAGCCGCGCCCGTCCAGCTGGGCGGCGATCACGGTCGGTTCCTGCTGCGGGCCGACGTTGAAGAAGCGCAGGCGCCGGGCCACGTCCTCGGCCGTGCGCATGCGCAGCAGGGTCGAGCCGGCGCGGATGGTGAGCAGGTCGCGGAAGGCGTCGCGGGTAAAGGCGATGTCGGCGGGCGCCGGGCGCAGGGCCGGGTTGGCCAGCAGCGGCTGGAACAGCGGCCAGTCTTTCGCATTGTCGGGGCTCGGGGGCAGGCCGGTGCCGAAGTAGTTCGTCCGGTAGGTCCAGTCGACGCGGTTGAACCAGTCGCCCGAATTGAAACTGTTGCGGTCCAGCGATTTCGAACGCAGGATCTCGACGCCGGCATGGTAATACGCCACGCCCTGGCTGAAGGCGTTGATCGCCAGGCCCAGCACCTGCACGCGGGCGCGGTCGGCGGTCGAGGTGGCGAGGGGAAGCTTCAAGGCGTTGGCGTCGTACAGGGTCTGGTTGTCGTGGTTCTCGACATAGTTCACGGTTTCGCCCGGCTGGCTGGCATAGCCGGCCGGCTGGCTGCCGTAGCGGATGTCTTCCAGCTTGCGGGTGCTGCCGTCGAAGGTCGTCAGCGGATAGCTGCGCAGGGTACCGGCCAGGCCGATGCGGATCATGTCGGCGGCCGCCATCAGGTCCTGCACGGGACGCTTGTCGGCGCGCGCGTTGGCGTCGTACACCAGGCCGTTGATGTAACCCTGCTGCTTGATCACGGCCTCGCCGCTGTCGCCGGCGCCGCCGCCGCGCGCGGCATCGCGGGCGCGGTCGCTGAAGGTGCCGATGCCGCTGCCGTTCAGGGACAGTTGCGAGGCCTGCACGAAGCGGGCCCCATCGGCCACTTCGCCGAAGTTCCAGCCTTCGCCGATCAGCTGCACGTGGCGCCCGGCCGCCCGGTCGACCCGCGCCTGCAGGGTTTCCATCGCCGCGCGCGGCTGGTGGCCCATCAGGTCGAATCGGAAGGAATCGATCTTGTAATGCTTCACCCACAGCTCGGCCGACTCGATCATCAGCTTGGCCATCATCGTGTTCTCGGTGGCCGTGTTGTCGCAGCAGGTCGACTGCTCGACGGCGCCTTTTTCATTGAGGCGGTGGTAGTAGCCCGGCACCACGCGGTCGAGCACCGACTTTTCCTGTTGCCCGGAGCGGAAGGTATGGTTGTAGACCACATCCATGCCGACGCGCAGGCCGGCGCCGTGCAGGTTTTGCACCATCTCGCGGAACTCGACGATGCGGCGCGCACCGTCAAGCGGGTCGCTCGCGTAGCTGCCCTCCGGCGCATTGTAGTGGTACGGGTCGTAGCCCCAGTTATAGCAATCCTGGTCCGCCGTCTTCATGATCAGCGCCTGCTGGGTGGTGCCGTCGGGCGCGCCTTTTGGCTTGGGAACGGCACAGTTTTTTTCGGGGACGCTGCCGATGTCGTAGACGGGCAGCAGGTGGACGTCGGTCAGGCCGGCCTGCGCCAGCATGCGCAGGTGGCGCATGCCGTCCGACCTGGTTTCGCCGAAGGCCGTGTACTTGCCGCGCTTGTGGGCCGGCACGGTGGCGTCGTCGCGCGAAAAATCGCGTACGTGCAGTTCGTAGACGGTCATGTCGGGCTGCGCCTTGACGGTGTCCGGCACGCGGTGCGTGTCCCAGCCGCGCGGCTTGAGGGCGGGGGCATCGAGGTCGGCGATGTAGCTGCGCTTCGAGTCGGTGCTCAAGCTGACCGAATACGGGTCGGTGACGAAGTTGCGCACCAGCCCGGCGTCGCCGGCCACGACATCGACGGCGTACTTGTAGTAGCGGCCGGACAGGTCCTGCGGCAGGCTCGCACCCCACACGCCGGTACGCTCGTCGAAGGCGAGCGGGTGGACGGCGGCTGCGCGGCTCGAACCGGTCTCGTACACGCAGACGGTGGCCGCTTGCGCGGTCGGCGCCCAGAGCTTGAAGCCGGTGCGCTTGCCAGCCGGGGTGGCGCCGAGGTCGGGCACGTTTGCCGCGGCCGCGTACAGGTCGTCGAGGGCGCCGGCGCTTTGCAGGCGGGTGGCGGCCAGCACGCTGCCGTCCGCCGCTTCGCGCACCAGCACCAGCTGCTCGCGGTGCAGCGCGGCCAGGCGCGGCAGGTCGGCATCCTGCACGGCCAGCACCGCGCCCGCGCCGACGTACTTGAAGCGCTCGGCCGCGGCCGGCAACTTGCCGTCGAAGACGCGCAAGGCGAGCGAACCCGATGCGCCCGTCACCCTGGCGCCGGCGGCCGCCTTGATCGCGCCGGCCGGCGAGTGATACAGGCGGAACACGCCTTCACCGGCCATGCCGGGCCATTGCGCCAGGCGCTTGTCGAGCCAGACGGCGCGCGCCTCGAAGCCTTGCGCGGCCGGGTGCAGCACGGTGGCGAAGGAGGGCGTGTCGCAGGCTTGCAGCGGGATGGCCGCGTGGGCGGAGCAGGTGGCGGCGGCGAGGGCGGCACAGGCGTATCGGATCATGGGCGCTAGTTGGACGGTTTACGTAGTTAAGCTACAAATGGCAGTCTAATACTGGTAAATACGCTGCCGGCTGGTCGTTGATCGATGTAATTCTACTAGTGTTTGGGCGGCGTGCGTAGAAAGGTGGAGTCGGACTCCACCCTACGGTTGCTCGCGTACTGGATAAAAAAAACGCCCGCCGGAGGGGCGGGCGTTGTGCGGGAGCCTGAGAGAATCAGGCCTTGGCGGTGGCCGGCGCGGCGGCGCCCTCCGCGTTGCGGTAGTAGTCGACCATCTTGTAGCGCTTCGCGTACAGGCCGAAGGCGAGCGCCGCAAGGAGCGCAAAGCCCGCGAAGAAGTACATCTGGAAGGCGATCACGCCGATGCCGGAGCTGGCGATCGTGCCCAGCACCGCTTCGTTCTTCACGGCTGCGTTCACGACCAGCACCCAAAGGTTGCCGACCGTGACGGCCAGGCTCCAGAGCGCCATGATGGTGCCCTTCATCGAGGCTGGCGCCTGGCTGTAGGCGAACTCGAGGCCCGTGGCCGACACCAGCACTTCACCCATCGTCAGCAGCGCATACGGCAGGATCTGCCAGGCCATCGAGGTCGGGGTGCCGGCATCCATCGATACCTGGATGGTGCCGATCACGAGCCAGGACAGGGCCGAGAAGGCGATGCCGGCCGTCATGCGGCGCAGCGGGGTCGGCGTGAGGCCGAGCTTTTGCAGCGCCGGGAACAGCACCATGTTATTAAACGGGATCAGGATCATCACCAGCAGCGGATTCAAGGCCTGCATCTGCGCCGGCAGCAGCGTGAACTCGTTGCCGAAGATCGAGAAGGTGGTGATCATCGAATTGGCCTGCACCACCCAGGTCGAGGCCTTCTGGTCGAACAGCGACCAGAAGGGCGTGACCAGCGCGAACACGACCAGGATGCGCAGCACCGCGCGCGCGCCGTCGACCGCCTCGTCGGGATGCGCGCCGCGTGCGCGTTCCAGCTGCATCGAGGTGCCCAGGCCGCCGAAGGCGAGCAGCAGCACCAGCGCGGTACAGGCGGCGATCACGAAGCCCCATTGCGGCGACATCGCCAGCGACACGATGGCGCCGGCCACGCCGATGCGCGCGATGGTCAGGCCGGGACGGCCCTGGCCGGGCTTGCGGGCCAGCAGGGCGGTGCGCGCCACGCGCGTGAACGAATGCGGGCTGGGCGCGGCAGGCGGCACGTGCACGTACTTGCGGCGGCCGCTCCAGAAGATGACGGTGGCGATGAACATGAGGATGCCGGGGATGCCGAAAGCCACCGCGGGGCCGTAGTTCTTCAGGAACAGCGGCATCAGGAGCGAGGCGAAGAAGGAGCCGAAGTTGATGATCCAGTAGAAGGCGTCGAACACGAGCTTGGCCTTGCCCTTGTTGGTCTGGTCGAACTGGTCGCCGACAAAGCTGGACACCAGCGGCTTGATGCCGCCGGAACCGAGCGCGATCAAGGCCAGGCCGAGGTAGAAGCCGTTGACGTTGTCCTCGAAAATGGCGAGGCAGGCATGGCCGGCGCAGTACACGAGGCTGAGCCAGAAGACGGTGTTGTACTTGCCGAAGAAGCGGTCGGCCAGCCAGCCGCCCAGCAGCGGGAAGAAGTAGACGCCGATCACGAAGGTGTGGAACACGTGCTTGGCTTCGCCGGTGCGCTCGGACTCCGGCAGGAACAGCAGCAGGGTCGAGATCAGGAAGGGCGTCAGGATGTTGCGCATGCCATAAAAGCTGAAGCGTTCGCAGCCTTCGTTGGCGATGATATAGGGGATCTGGCGGGGCATGCGCCCGGAGGTATCGGAGGGTATCGGCTGGCTCATGGCGCGTCTTTCAAATGGATCAGCCCGGGATGCTATGACGCGAGTGCGGTCTTTGCAACAGGAAAATGTGACGCATCGCAGCGCGTTTGTAGTTTTGCTACTTAGACGTTTTTGGGTGCAAATTTTATTTGCATATAAGTCTTTGAATGCAAAGGAAATATGGTGATATTTACAAGGGGCGCGCCGATTGTAAGTTTGAAAAACCTGCTGTATATTGCCTAAAAACCCTCAACCAAGATCATCCGTCATGACCCAGACTTCCACGCAGAATTCCACCCAAAAGCCCGAGTGGTGGCGCGAAGCCATCATCTACCAGGTCTACCCGCGCAGCTACCTCGACTCGAACGGCGACGGCGTCGGCGATATTCCCGGCATTACCGCGAAACTCGACTACATCGCCGGCCTGGGCGTGGACATCGTCTGGCTCTCGCCTTACTTCAAGTCGCCGATGAAGGACTTCGGTTACGACATCGCCGACTACTGCGACGTCGATCCGCTGTTCGGCACCCTGGCCGATTTCGACGCGATGGTCGCCAAGGCGCACAGCCTGGGCCTGAAGATCATGATCGACCAGGTGATGGCGCACACGGCCGACGCCCACCCGTGGTTCGTCGAAAGCCGCTCCAGCCGCGACAACCCGAAGGCCGACTGGTATGTGTGGGCCGACGCGGCGCCGGACGGCAACCCGCCGAATAACTGGATGTCGGTCTTCGGCGGCGCCGCATGGCGCTGGGACAGCCGGCGCAAACAGTATTACATGCACAACTTCCTGGCCAGCCAGCCGCAGCTCAACTTCCACAATCCGGACGTGCAGCAGGCCCACCTGGACGCGCTGCGCTTCTGGCTCGAGCGCGGCGTCGACGGTGTGCGCATGGACGCCTGCAACTACCACTTCCACGACCTTGAGCTGCGCAGCAACCCGCCGGCCACCAAGCGCGACACGGCCTCCGTCACCGACGTCAACCCCTACGGCATGCAGGCGCACATCTACGACAAGACGCGCCCGGAGAACATCGCCTTCCTGCGCAAGATCCGCGCGCTGCTCAACGAATACGGCGCGGTCTCGATCGGCGAGGTCGGCGCCGACGACGCCCTGGGCTGCATGGCCGAGTACACCGCGGACGGCGACAAGCTGCACATGGCCTACAGCTTTAATTTGCTGACCCCGGAATTCACGGCAAGGCACATCCGCACCCAGGTCGAGGAGTTCGAAGCGCGCGTCAAAGGCGGCTGGGCTTCCTGGTCGGTCGGCAACCACGACGCCATCCGCGTCGTGACGCGCTGGAAGGGCGAGGATGCGCCGGTGTCGTTCGCGGCGATGGTGCTGGCGATGCAGCTGTCCTTGAAAGGCACGCCCTGCCTGTACCAGGGCGACGAGCTGGCGCTGCCGGAGGCGGACGTGCCGTATGAACTGCTGCAAGACCCGTACGGCATCACCTTCTGGCCCGAATTCAAGGGCCGCGACGGCTGCCGCACGCCGATGCCGTGGACGAACGAGGCGCCGAACGCCGGTTTCACCAGCGGCACGCCGTGGCTGCCGGTGGCCGAGCCCCACCTGGCCGCCGCCGCCTCGGTGCAGGAAAACGATCCGGGTTCGGCCCTGAACGCCGCGCGCCGCATCATTCACTGGCGCCGTTCGCTGCCGCAGCTGACGCGCGGGGGCATCTCCTTCTTCGACGCGCCGGAACCGGTGCTGGCGCTGCGCCGCACGCTGGACGGCGAGCCGACCGTGCTGGCCGCGTTCAACCTGTCGAATGCGCCGGTCACGTTTGATTGGCCGGAGACGGCCTCTGTGCAAGACCTGGAAGGCCACGGCCTGCCGGGCGAAGCGGCGGGCGGCAAGGTGACGCTACCGGCCTACGGCGCCTGGTTCGGCACGACGGCCTGAGCGCCGGGAGAGCCGCCCATGCGGGCGGCTCAAGCGCCTGAATTTCGGCAGGGTGGACTCCTGGGTCCACGCGGTACATGACGCCCGCTCAGGCTTCGCTGTCGCACACGCGGTCGCGCCCGGCCGATTTGGCTTGATAGAGGCGGCGGTCGATCCGGTCGAGGAAGACATCGGGTGCGTCGTCGACGCCGGGCACGATGCTGCCGATGCCCATGCTGACCGTCACCAGGCGACCCACGCCCGAACGGGCATGCGGGAGCTCCTGCTGCCGCAGCAGCTTGCGGCAGCGCTCGGCCACGCCGCGCGCGGTGTCCTCGTCCGTGGATGGCAGCAGCAGCACGAATTCCTCGCCGCCCAGGCGCGCGCACAGGTCGCCGGTGCGGGAGGCCGCGGCGTCGATGGCCTGGGCCACGCGGCGCAGGCAGTCGTCGCCCTGCACGTGGCCGTAATGGTCGTTGTACTGTTTAAAGTAATCGATGTCGATCACCACCAGCGACAGCGGCTCGCCGCTGTCGCGCGCCCTGGCCCATTCGGCGGCGTACAGGGTGTCGAACAGGCGGCGGTTGGCGACGCCGGTCAGGCTGTCGCGGTAGGACAGGATCTCGAGTTCGCGCTGTAGTTGCAGGATCTTGTCCTCGGCCTGCTTGCGCGCCGTGATGTCGAACATGAAGCCGACCAGCGAATCGACGCTGCCGTCCGGGCGCCGCACGACATGCACCACGTCGCGGATCCAGACCTGGTCGCCATCGCGCGTGAGCGCCCGGTAGTCCGCCTCGTGGTCCACGCCCTGCTGCGACTGGGACACACAGAAGTCCACGGTTTTCTGGCGGTCCTCTTCATGAATGCGGTCGGCCCAGTCGGTGACCGACTGCCAGCTCGACGGACTCCAGCCCAGCAATTGCTCGATTTGGGGACCGATATAGGTAAAGCGTAAGGTGCTCCACTCGATGCGCCAGGGGATCGCGCGGGTCGATTCGAGCAGGGTGCGATAGACACCGGGGTCGTCGCAGGCGACGGGCTGGGAAGGAGGGGGCCAGGCGGTCATGGTATGCACGGTGAATGAAGGTGGGTCGATGATTACTGGAAGCATGAACTTCGGTCAAGCATCATCGCCGCCACCCCCTTGCAGTGAGTACGCCGGACAACAGGCAGGGCACAGCTACGCTAATCCGCCGATTTCAACTGCACCCGGTGGATCCTGCGCCGCCAGTCGTCGAGCGGCAGCACCGTATCGTCCTGCAGGTCCTCGACCAGGATCTCGCCGCCTTCATAGGCCACCAGGAAGCTCTCGCGCCGCTGCACCGACTGCTTGCGGTTCTCCACGAAACTCATCTGCCAATAGCGCTTGCCATTGAGCATGCGCGGGGTCGGGTCGTCTTCGATGATCGCGCCATGCGCCTGGCCGCGCGAGCGCTTCTCGATCTCGTCCGACCAGGCCTTGACCTCCGGCAGCGCCAGCAGGGCGGCCATCGCCTGTTCCTTCGTCAGCGCAGGGACCGGCGCGGGCTGGACGACGCTCGGGTCCGGCGCCGGCGGCGGGGTTGCCGGCTTGTCCTTGCAGCCGGCGAGGGCGGCGGCGAGCAGGGCGGAACACGCCAGCAGGCGCAGGGAAGCAGGGGCAGGAAACAGGCCGCGTGGCGTCATGGAAAACCTCGTGAAAGCGAGCGGCCATACTAGCCGAAGTGTGACCGCCGGGCAATGATCGGGCCGTCCGCCGCGCGCCGGCAACGGGTGCTAGAGTCGAACCTGCCCAAGAGGAGAAACGACGATGACCCCGTACCGAACCGCCGCCGCCATCCTGCTCGCTGTTGCCCTGCACGGCAGCGCCGGCGCCGCGCCCGATCCGCGCGCCCAGGCCGAGATCGCGCACCTGCTCGACTACGTGACCAGGCCCGGCTGCCAGTTCCAGCGCAACGGCAGCTGGCACGACGGCGCCGAGGCCAAACGGCACCTGCAGAGGAAATACGATTACCTGCTCAAGCGTGACCTGGTCACGAATGCCGAGTCCTTCATCGCGCGCGCGGCCTCCGAGAGCAGCATGAGCGGCAGGGATTACCTGGTGCGGTGCGGGGAAGGGGAGCCGGTGGCCAGCGCGGCGTACCTGACAGGGGAGTTGGCGCGGTTTCGGGCGCGGACGGGCAAATAAAACCTGCCCTCATACCGGTAGGGTGGAGCGGGCGGCGATCCGCTCCTGACTCCACCGCGAGCACACCAGCGCTGCTGTTCAGTCCGCCGCCTCCAAACCGTTTTCCTCACACCAGCGGCGCAGCGCGCTCCGTGTGGCGTCGGCATGAAAACGTTCCCAGGCTTCTCCGGCGCCACGCTCTTCCAGCAGGCGGGCGAAGCCTTCGATATCGCGCTCGCGGAACTGGTCACGGACGAGGGACTGGTCCTCGGCCAGGTGCGCGGCGGCGAAGCGCAGCACGAGTTCGTCGCCGATGCCGAGGGTGCCGGCGGGCGGCACCGGCACATAGCGCCCGTCGTCGCCGGAGGAGGAGGGCATCGGCGCCTCCTCGTCCATGTACTCGTCGTTCAGCAGGTGGACCATGCCGGTGTCGCGCGCCACCATGGCCGTCACCGCGCCCCCGCCATCCTCGACCAGCATGGCCGCCTGTTCGAGCTCATCCAGGTTGACTGTTGACATGGCTGATCCTGTGCAAATCGTCGGAGGCAGACAGTATGCGGCGCTTGCGCGCGATCCTGCGCACGGTTGAACAGGACCTATTGCAGCGTCCGCTTACGACCCGAAGCGGACATTGTTAGGTGGAAGACAGAGGCAAACTTCTTTTCGAAAAACCTTGCCCCACGCCGATAGGTGCGATTACCACTTTCGATGAAAAGGTAAGGTTAGCGATCTTTACATAGCCAAGCTTCATGAACTCATCAATGTACCTGCTCGCATCGATCCGCTTGCACTGAAGAGCGTGGCGAGGATCTGCGAATACAACAACCTCGTTGTCAGAGATGTAGTCCTCGAGAAGTCGGTCACACAAGCCGCGATCCAGTGCGCCATCTTTCATAAGATGACGCCAGGGTTCATTTCCTCCGGTTTCATGCTGGAAGAGCCGGTGCATCGCAGAGGTGATCTCACGAGGTGTCATAGGTGGTCCAAGGGTGCCATCGCTGAGTCAAACAACTACCTTGCTCATGTCCGCTTCTGGCCGTTTGCGGACCTAGTGTAGCGTCTGCTAACGACCCAAACCGGACCTCATTAGTGAAGCTTATCTGGTTCACCTGTCTATCCAGGCCTGGAAGAATACATAGGGTATAAACAGCAGCAACTCGAACTGTCTGGGGGCGACGATCCAAAGAGCGAGCAGTAAGAAGATAAGGAATATGACAAGGTAGCGTATGGTTTTCTTCATGTGGAAGCAGAATTGTTCGGCGATTAAGCCGTACGCGTGGACCATTAGATGATTGGTCCAAGGTCCGCTCTTGGCCGTTTGCAGACCTGCCCGCTGCGTCGGCTTTCGAGTTATTAGGGGAGATTCGATAGCCTTACTAACCGATGAGGAATCTCGACTAAAAGCAACTTTGCTCGATCATCTTCGGCTCGTCGACTTGGATTACCTTATTGTCCAATGTTCTGAATTTGAACCATATAAAGCGTCTCTGCGGGCACATCAGCTCGAAACTTGCCTTGGAGCAGGACTGGAACTTTACGGGTACTTCTACGCCATTGTCCACAAGCGTTCTATAGTCATACGCCTGCTTACACGAATAGCCTGCAGCTTCGATCTTCCGCACTGCCGCTGCGTGATCCATGCCCATGGGGTAGAGTTGCGCGTACTCGGCTTGATAGGTGGCCATGTCGACTCGAGTGAGCGCACCGCATCCGCCAAGCATTACCATCCCTGCAAATGCTGTAGGGATCATAAGGTAACGAAACGAAGCTCTTATCGTTTCTTCGCAAAAGTTAAAGATGAGCTGAGTTGGCATGCGTTGCTTCCAAAAAGGTTATGACAAGGAGCGGTCGAATCGGATAACCGATTCTGGCCGATTGCGGACCTATTGTAGCGTCCGCTTACGACCCAGGGCAGACGTCTTTACACCCTTATAGTTCCGCGCCTTCGGTGTCTTTGGATCGATGCGGCTTCAAAACAGCGCGCCCTGCGGGCTGGTAAGGCGCGTGAAACTGTCGCCGACGAAAGGCAAGATGCCGTCGGCGACGGGTTCCAGCTGCTTTACCAGATAGTGTTCGTAGTCGATCGGCGACCGCTTCTCTTCCATCCAGGCTTCCATCGGTTCGGGCCCGGCGGTCGTCATCAGGTAGCGGATCCAGCCGCCGTTGCGGTATTGCGCTCCCCGGCCCCGGGCGATATGGAAGTCGTCGGCGATGCGGGCGGCGCGCACGTGGGGCGGCACGTTGCGCTCGTATTCCTGGAGCGGCCGGCGCAGGCGCTTGCGGTAGACGAGCAGGTCGTCAAAGTCTCCGCGCAGGGTGCATGCGACGTAATCGCGCACGTACTCCTCGTAGGGTTCGCGCCGGAAAATGCGGCCGTACAAGCCCTGCTGGAACTGCTGCGCCAGCGGAGTCCAGTCGGTGCGCACCGTTTCCAGGCCCTTGTACACGATCTCCTCGCCACCGCCGGGCGTGCCGGTCAGGCCGGCATAGCGCTTCTTGCTGCCTTCGTCGGAGCCGCGCACGGTCGGCATCAGGAAGCGCCGGAAATGGGTGTCGACCTCCAGTTCGAGCGCACTCTCGAGCCCGAGCTCCTCGCGCAGGCGCGTACGCCACCAGCCATTGACGTGCTCGACCAGTTCACGCCCGATGCGCAGCGCATCGCTGTCGGCATAAGGTTGGGCACCAGTGCCGCCGAGCCACACGAAAGTGGAATCCGTGTCCCCATAGATGACCTGGTAGCCGCGCGCCTCGATCAGCTCGCGCGTGCGGTGCATGATCTCGTGGCCGCGCATGGTGATCGAGGACGCCAGCCGCGCATCGAAGAAGCGGCAGCCGGTGGTTCCGAGCACGCCGTACATGGCGTTCATGATGATCTTCAGCGCCTGCGACAGCGGCTGGTTCCCGGCGCGCTTGGCGGCCTCCCGGCCCTCCCACACGCGCGTGACGATGCCGGGCAGGCAGTGCCGGATGCGCGAAAAGCGCGCGCCGCGAAAGCCCGGCACGGTGTCGGCGTCAGGCTCCTCCAGCCCCGCCACCAGCCCCACCGGATCGATCAGGAAGGTGCGGATGATCGACGGGTAGAGGCTCTTGTAGTCGAGCACCAGCACCGAATCGTAGAGGCCCGAACGCGAATCCATGACGAAGCCGCCCGGACTGTCCGCACCGGGCACGTCACCGATGTTGGGCGCCACCCTGCCCAGGCGGTGCATCAGCGGGATATAGGCGTGCTCGAACGCGGCGACCGATCCGCCGCTGCGGTCCGCCGCCAGGCCGGTGACGCTGGCGCGCTCCAGCAGGAAGGCCATCAGGTTGGTCTTGTCGAAGATGCGGGTGACCAGTTCGCAGTCCTTCAGGTTGTAGCGCGCCAGGGCCGGCTTGTCCTGCGCGAACATGCGGTCGATGGACGCCATGCGGTCGTAGGGATTGTCGATCGATTTGCCCTCGCCCAGCAGGCTTTGCGCCACGTGCTCCAGGCTAAACGAAGGAAAGCTCCAGGTGGCCGAGCGCAGCGCCTCGATGCCGTCGATGACCAGCCGGCCCGGCAGCCCTGCGAAATAGCGCGCATCCCGTTCCGTGCCGGCCTTGGCATTGGTGCGCCACTCCATCGACGTGCCGCCCCGGCCGATGCGCAGTGGATGCCGCAGGCGTTCGGCGTGCTCCTGCAGCACGCGCAGGTCGAACCCGATCACGCTCCAGCCGATGATGGCGTCCGGATCATGGCGCGCCATCCACGCTTCCAGTTTCTCCAGCAAGGCCAGGCGCGTGTCGCAGTACTCGAGATCGAAGTCGAGCCCGCTGGGGTCGCCATTCGGCGGCCCCAGCATGTACACCTGGCGCTGGCCGCAGCCTTCCAGGCCAATCGAGCGCAGCTCGCCCTGCATGGTGGTTTCGATGTCGAGCGAGACGGTGCGCAGCCGCGGGCGGTAGCCGGGCGCCGGTTTCACGTGTCCGGCCAGCAGCAACGCGGGGTCGCCAGGGGCCGGCGTGCCCGTAAACGCCACCGGCGCCGTGATGAAGCGCTCCATCAGGTAGCGCTCGGGCGGACGGATGTCCGCCTCGTAGACGTCGATCCCGTGCTCGCGCAGGCGCTTCTCCAGCCGCAGCAGATGACGGTAGTGGCGGCAATACAGGCCAAGCACAGGACGCCCGCGAAAGTCGCACAAGGCCAGCGGGCGCAATTCGACACCGCGTTCCCGCTGCAACAGACTCCTCACCGCCGCCTCCTGCTCGGCCGGGATGAAAGCGACCGCCTCTGCCGCCGGGAGGCGCAGGCGGCATGGACCGTCGTCGGTGGCGAGCCAGAGCTCGATCTCGACGCCGCCGCTCCCATCGTCGCCGTGGTTGCCGCGGTGGTTGCCGATATCGCGCCAGTGGCGCGTCAGCAGGAAACCCTGCGTCGCTGTGTCACTCATGGATAGTCATGTGTTGCGATTCGATCCACCGCGCTAAAGGCGGCAGTTTATCAAATCCCTTGAAAGGCCCAACAAAACCGTTCGACATACCGCTGGAAGATGAGCGAGCGCCGCCACGTCATGCCGCTGCCGCAGCCGAGTTCACGCGGCAGATGTTCCCAGGGCATTCCAGTCTTCAGGATGAACAGGATGCCAGGACTGTCGTCACGGGTGAACCCTTCGAACAATCCGTGTTCGGCAATGAAATGCTCCAGATCGTCCGGTAGGGTGATCGTCCTCGTTGGCGGAAGAATGTGAACGGCCGCTCCCGGCCGATAGCGGACGGCCTGGATGGCTCCGTGTACGACCTTGTCGCTCTGACGAGAAGAAGGGGGGCAGGCGCGCTCAGCCCGCCAGCTGCAAGCCATGCTCCGCGCACCATCCGGCCAGCACCGCCCGTGTCTGCGCCTCGCGGAAGGCATGCCAGCGGTCGGTGAGCCCGCGTTCCTCGACCAGCTCGCTGAAATGGCGGTAGGCGTCGGAGCGCTTGAACATCTGGCGCACGCGGTCGGCATCTTTTTCCATGGCCGCGTCGGCGAAATCGAACACCAGTTCGAGGCCGAGGTCGAGCGTGCCCATGTGCGGAACGGGGACATAGCGCTGCGAGGTACCGATGTCGTCCGGCAGCGGGGCCAGTTCCTCGTCGACCAGCTCGGAGCGGATGTGCACCTGGCCCGTGTCGAGCGAGACCCAGGCCGCGTCAAGAGTGCCCGGTTCGGACACGATCAGCACGGCGTCTTCCAGGTCGTTTGCGTCTACTGTAGGCATTGTCATCTCCAAAAGTAAAAAAGCCTGCAAGGCGCTAACCTTGCAGGCTTCATTTTGCAGCACAGCGCCGGAGAACCGGCGCGGGCCTGGACAATTACATCATGCCGTCCATGCCGCCCATGCCGCCCATGCCACCCATGCCGCCCATGCCGCCGGCTGGCTTGTCTTCAGCCAGTTCCGAGACCATGCAGTCGGTGGTCAGCATCAGGCCGGCGATCGACGCTGCGTTCTGCAGGGCCGAGCGGGTGACCTTGGCTGGGTCCAGCACGCCCATTTCGACCATGTCGCCATAGGTGCCGTTGGCGGCGTTGTAGCCGTAGTTGCCCTGGCCGGCCAGGACGCCTGCGACGACGACCGAAGCCTCTTCGCCGGCGTTCTGGACGATCATGCGCAGCGGCTCTTCCATGGCGCGCAGGACGATCTTGATGCCGGCTTCCTGGTCCGGGTTGTCGCCGGTCACGTTCAGGTTGGCGCGGGCACGCAGCAGGGCGACGCCGCCGCCTGGCACGATGCCTTCTTCAACGGCTGCGCGGGTAGCGTGCAGCGCGTCTTCCACGCGGGCTTTCTTTTCCTTCATTTCGACTTCGGTGGCAGCGCCAACCTTGATCACGGCAACACCGCCGGCCAGCTTGGCCACGCGCTCTTGCAGCTTCTCGCGGTCGTAGTCCGAGGTCGCTTCTTCGATCTGGATACGCACTTGCTTGACGCGTGCCTCGATCGATTCGGCGGCGCCGGCGCCGTCGATGATGATGGTGTTCTCCTTGCCGACTTCGACGCGCTTGGCCTGGCCCAGTTCAGCCAGGGTGACCTTTTCCAGGGTCAGGCCGACTTCTTCGGCGATCACCTGGCCGCCGGTCAGGACAGCGATGTCTTCCAGCATGGCCTTGCGACGGTCGCCGAAGCCAGGGGCTTTCACTGCAACGGTCTTCAGGATGCCGCGGATGTTGTTGACGACCAGGGTCGCCAGCGCTTCGCCTTCGATGTCTTCGGCGATGATCACCAGCGGACGGCCGGCTTTCGCCACTTGCTCCAGCACCGGCAGCAGGTCACGGATGTTCGAGATCTTCTTGTCGCACAGCAGCACGAATGGGTTCTCGTGGATCGCGACTTGCTTGTCCGGGTTGTTGATGAAGTAAGGCGACAGGTAGCCGCGGTCGAACTGCATGCCTTCGACGATGTCGAGTTCGTCGTTCAGCGACTTGCCGTCTTCGACGGTGATGACGCCTTCCTTGCCGACTTTTTCCATCGCTTCAGCGATGCGCTCGCCGATCGAGTAGTCCGAGTTGGCGGAAATGGCGCCGACTTGGGCGATTTCCTTCGAAGTGGTGCATGGCTTGGCGATCTTGGCCAGCTCTTCGACGGTGGCGGCGACGGCCTTGTCGATGCCGCGCTTCAGGTCCATCGGGTTCATGCCGGCGGCAACGAACTTCATGCCTTCGCGCACGATGGCTTGTGCCAGCACGGTCGCGGTGGTGGTGCCGTCACCGGCGTTGTCGCTGGTCTTCGAGGCGACTTCCTTGACCATCTGCGCGCCCATGTTCATGAGCTTGTCTTTGAGTTCGATCTCTTTCGCGACCGAGACGCCGTCCTTGGTGACGGTTGGCGAACCGAACGAGCGGTCCAGCACGACGTTGCGGCCTTTCGGGCCCAGGGTGACCTTGACTGCGTTGGCGAGGATGTTGACGCCTTCAACCATCTTGGCGCGCGCTGCGTCGCCGAAAATTACTTCTTTAGCTGCCATGTTTATTTCTCCGATTTATTCGAAAGTATTCTGTGGGGAGGATTACTTGACCAGCACGGCCATGATGTCTTCTTCGCGCATCACCAGCAGTTCCTGGCCGTCGACCTTGACGGTCTGGCCCGAGTACTTGCCGAACAGGACGCGGTCGCCAACCTGGACTTCCAGTGCACGCAGCTGACCGTTGTCCTGGACTTTGCCATTGCCGACGGCGAGGATCTCGCCCTGGTCCGGCTTCTCGGCGGCTGCATCAGGGATGATCAGGCCGGAGGCAGTCTTGGTTTCCTGGTCGAGACGCTTCACGATTACGCGATCGTGCAGAGGGCGAAGGTTCATGCAAAACTCCTTTAATTTCAGTGGTTTGGACTAGCGTTTGTATGCGTTGTTGCCGTCCCGCCTGGACGTTACGGCTTGAAAGTGGTTGTTAGCACTCTCTACTAACGAGTGCTAATTATAGGGACGACATCTACCTATTTCAAGACGCCATGTTGCTTATTTAACGATGGCGGTTTGCGCTGCCTCAAGCGACGGACTGTCCCGTCGGCTTGCCAGGCCGAGCCTGGCGCAGGCACGAAGCGAAGAGACTAGCACCGAAGGGGGCCATGCCGACACACTGTTGGCAGGCATTTGATCGGAATCAAAGGTAGGGTGGGCTTCGCCCACGCCTCCCACCGCACGCGGCCAATGCCAGGGGGCGCACCGCCAACGTGGCCCCGGCCCGCCCCGCAGCGCAAGAAAGCGCATCGAAGCGCACCGTAGGCTATCATGTTGACTGTCCAACCAGAACGGACCTATAGTTACGAATGATTTCCGAATTCCAAGACCTATCCGACAAGATCGAGCAGCTTGCAGCGCTGGTCGGGACGCTGCGCAACGACAATGCCCAGCTGCGCCAGACCAATGTGCTGCTCAACGAAGTGAACACGGCGCTCATCGAGCGCCTGGTCGAGGCCCAGCACCGGGTCGAGGCGGTGATCGCGCAGTTGCCGGCACCCGAAGGCGACGATGCCGACGATGCGGAAGAAGACGAGCACGCACAGGATGCTGCACCAATGGATACCGAGGCCGCCCGATGATTTTTCTTGACGTCACGATCATGGGCCAGCCCTACCGCCTGGCCTGCAAGGAAGGCGAGCAGGCCACGCTGCGCGACGCCGTGCGCTACCTCGACGGCAAGATGACCGCGCTGCGCGACTCCGGCAAGGTCAAGGGAACCGACCGCATCGCCGTCATGGCCGCGCTCAGCGTGGCCGCGGAATTCCTCTCGGTCAAGTCGCCGCAAGGCCCGCTGTCCGACATGTCGATGCTGGAAGTCAAGCAAAAAATCGAAGCGATGCATACCGTCCTCGACGCCGCGCTCGCGCCGCAAGAAAAACTGTCCTGACGCCCAAATTCGTTTGACATGCCGGTTCAAGCGAGTAAACTGCGAGGCACCCTGCGGTGTTCGAGATTGCCATATATTCCTTGAACCATTTACATGCATAGGTTGCGGGATATGTTCGGTGGGCGTGAGCGTCGCTAGTTCGACGAACCCGAAATTGAATTGACTGTGACCACCTTGAGCCATCAGGTTCGGGATGCCGGCAAAAAACGGCACAGGCGGGGCTCTATTCCACAAAAGCGGTTGCGGCCATCGGCGCGCAGCCGTTTTTTTATGCGCGCACGCTTTTCGCGCCGTGCCCGTATCGCAGTGCCAAATATTGAGCGAGGCCTTGCCGGCCCGCGTTTTTCTTTTTAAAAATGGAGCAGGATCGATGCGCTACTGGTTGATGAAATCCGAGCCGGATGAAGTCAGTTTCGACGACGTTCGCGCCGCGCCGGGGCAAACTGTCGCCTGGTTCGGCGTGCGCAACTACCAGGCACGCAATTTCATGCGCGATGCAATGCAGGTCGGCGACGGCATCCTGTTTTATCACTCCAGCTGCGCCGTTCCCGGCGTCGCCGGGATTGCGCAAGTGGCCAGCACGCCTTATCCGGACGAAACCCAGTTCGATCGCGCCGGCAAATACTTCGACCCGAAAGCGACGCGCGAACAACCGCGCTGGATCTCGGTCGACATCCAGGCAAAGGAAGCAGGGCGCTATTTGCCGCTGGCCGAAATGCGCACCATTCCCGAACTCGAAGACATGGTGCTCCTGCAAAAAGGCAGCCGCCTTTCCATTTCACCGGTGACGCCGGATCAATGGGACCGGATTCTCCAGCTTCTGCGCGGCCAGGCCTGATATCGCCCGGTAAAAACAGGCGCACCTGCCCTCAGCCGAGATTCGGCTCCTGCGCGGCTGCAAGCAGGTAAGTGGCGCTGCCGGCCTGGCGCTGCCGGCTGGCCGCGGCAGGGGCCTGGCGACCGGCGCCGGCCGCAGGCAGGCAGAAGGCGCCCACTTCCCGGGCCAGGAGGTCGGCTTCCTCGCGCAGCGCCTGGGCCGCCGCCGATGCCTGCTCGACCAGGGCCGCGTTCTGCTGGGTAGCCTGGTCCATCTGGCCGATCGCCTGGTTGACCTGCTCGATGCCGATCGCCTGTTCCTGGGTGGCCGCCATCATGTCGCCCATGATGCGGGTCACCCGGTCGACGCTCTCGACGATCTCTGCCATGGTGGCGCCGGCCTGGTCCACCAGTTCCGTGCCGTGGTGCACCTTCTGCACCGAGTCATCGATCAGGGCCTTGATTTCCCTGGCCGCCGCGGCGCTGCGCTGCGCCAGGTGGCGCACCTCGCTGGCGACGACGGCAAAGCCGCGCCCCTGCTCGCCCGCACGGGCCGCCTCGACTGCCGCGTTCAGTGCCAGGATGTTGGTCTGGAAGGCGATGCCGTCGATGACGCCGATGATGTCGGCGATGCGCTCGGCCGAGGTATTGATGGCGGCCATGGTGTCGACCACCTGGGTCACGACCTGTCCGCCCTTGCCGGCCACGTCGGAGGCCGACTGCGCCAGCAAATTCGCCTGGCGCGCATTGTCCGCGCTTTGCTTGACGGTCGAGGTCAGCTCGTCCATCGAGGCGGCCGTTTCCTCGAGCGACGCGGCCTGCTCCTCGGTACGGCTCGACAGGTCGAGGTTGCCGGCCGCGATCTGGCTCGAGGCGGTGGCGATGGTGTCGGTCCCGGCCCGCACGCGGCCGACGATCCGGGCCAGTCCTGCGTTCATCTCGCCCAGCGCGCGCATCATGCGGCCGGTTTCGTCGTTCGCATCGGCAGCGATGTCCTGGGTCAGGTCGCCGCCGGCCACGGCGCCGGCAATGCGCACCGCGTTTTCCAGGGGTGCCACGATGCTGCGCACCAGCATGGTGCCGACCACGGCGGCCAGCAGCAGCCCGAAGCCCATGCCCGACAGGCAGACCAGGCGGATCAGCTCGTAGCGCGCCTGGGAGTCCTGCTGCATGGCCGCGGCCTCGTCCAGCTGTAGCGCGATGAGCTTGTCGATGCTGTCGCCCACCGGCCTGAACAAGGTCCTGAACCGGCCGTGCACGATCTCGCCGGCGCGCGCGGTGTCGCCGCTGCGCAGCGCCTCGACTGCCGGCTGCAGGGCCTGCTCGACGAAGGCCGTCCGGACGCGCAGGAACTGCTGCGCCGCTTCCGCTTCGTGCTCGGCCATCTTGGTCGCCTGGTAGGCTTTCCACTGTTCGTCGATCACGCTGCGGTTGCGCTCGATGTCATCGAGCAGCGCCGGCAGGCGTGCCGGCTCGGCCGTGAGCGCTTCGAACACGTCCAGCTGGTTCCGGTTGAGCCTGCGCACGACCTGGTCGAGCTGGCCCAGGGCGACCAGCCGGTCCTGGTACAGGGAGCGCAGTTCGCCGTTCGCCTGGGCCAGGCCGAGCAGGCCGACCGCGGCGCCGACGACCAGTTCCATGCCGAGCAGCGTGATCAACAGGACGAGGCGCGTTTTGATGCTGATTTTATTGAGTAGACGCATAGGAAAAGTCATGATGTGCAAATTGAACAAACAAGCCGCGGGTAGGCGGGGTTGCGGGGATCAGCCGGCCGCGGCGTGGATCGCCGCGTGCCCGGCCATGGCGAAGGGAGAACCTTTCATCAGGAATTGCTTCAACTGTTCCGGCCATACCGGCCGGCTGCAGTAATACCCCTGGATTTCGTCGCATCCGTTGTCCTTCAAGAACGCCATCTGCTCGGCCGTCTCGACGCCTTCCGCGACCGCTTCCAGGCCCAGCGAATGGGCCAGCGTGATGATGGCGCGGGTGATGGCGGCGCCGGTCGGATTGCCGATCACGTCCTCCACGAAGGAACGGTCGATCTTGAGCACGTCGAGCGGGAAACGCTTCAGGTAACTCAAGGACGAATAGCCGGTGCCGAAGTCGTCGATCGACACCCGCACGCCGAGCGCGCGCAGCGAGCGCAGCACGTCGGCCGCGTCCTCGGTGTCGTGCATCACCGTGCTTTCTGTGATCTCGAGTTCGAGGCTGGCCGGGTCCAGGCCGCTCTCGTCGAGGGCGGCGCGCACCCGCCGGGCCAGGCCGGGGTGCTGGAACTGCTGCGCCGACAGGTTCACCGAGACCCGGCCCAGCGGCAGGCCGGCGGCACGCCAGGTCGCGGCGTTGCGGCAGGCCTCGCGCATGACCCAGACGTCGATCTCGGCGATCATCCCGGTTTCTTCGGCCAGCGGGATGAAGCGGGTCGGCGGCACCAGCCCCAGCACCGGGTGGCGCCAGCGCACCAGGGCCTCGGCGCCTATCATCGGCCCGCCCTTGAGGCAGACGCGCGGCTGGAACTGCAGCACGAATTCGTTGCGCTCGATCGCGTGGTACAGCAGGGTTTCCAGGTTGGCGCGCTCGCGGATCGCCTGCTCCATGGTGGCCGAGTAGGTGTGCGCCTGCGCCGACCCGTCGGCTTGTGCGCAGGCCATCGCCATCTCGGCCATCTGCACCAGCTGCGATGCGGTGCAGGCTACGTCCGGCAGGACGGCCAGGCCGGCGTTGGCCGCCAGGAAGGCGCGCTGCTCGTCGAGCTGGAAGGGCGTGCGCATGCAGGCGAGCAGCGCTTCGGCGAGGGCGGCAGCGTCGTCCAGGCCGGCGCCGCGCTGGACGACGATGAACTCGTTGGCGCCCTGGCGCGCCAGCGTGCCGCCGGGGCCCAGTTGGGCCGACAGGCGCGCCACGCATTCGTGCATGACCTGGTCGCCGCTGGCCCAGCCATGGCCGCTGTTGATCTTGCCGAACCCGTGGATGCCGAGCACCACCACCGCCAGCGGCCGGCCGTCCCGGCGCGCGCCGCCGATCGCCTCGCCCAGCAGCTCGAGCACGCGCTGCCGGTTCGGCAGGCCTGTCAGGGTGTCGCAGCCGCGCTGCTCGGCCAGGGCGCGTTCGAGGCGCCGCTGCTCGGCCGCCTCGGGGACGCCGGCGCGCGGTCCGGGCGCCTGCCCGCTGTCGGCCAGGGTCGCCCGGTACAGGTACAGGCAGCCGAGCGCGCCGTACAGGTGGCCGGCCATGCTGAATGCATTGCCCAGGGCGGGGTAGAGGATGAAGTTGACCTCGCTCAGGGCCATGACGGCCACCGCCGCGGCCAGGCAGCTGTCGCGGTGCATGCGCGTGCGCCGGGCGCGGGCGAACAGGATCAGGGCCGCGCTCGCGTTCATCGCGGCCAGCGCGTATTCCAGGACGTAGGCATGGGCCCGGGCGCCGGCACCGGCACCGGGGCCGAAGCCGGGCGGCAGCAGGCCGGGACGCACCAGCACCAGCCAATAGGCGCAGGCGGCCAGCCCGAGCACGCCCAGCATGCTCAGGCGATAGGCGGCGCGCCCGACCGTGCGGCCGGCCGGCACCAGCGCCGCCGCCAGCAGCGCCAGCGCGCCGGTGCTGCGCGCGACCAGCCAGAAGGCGGCGCTGTCGCGGCCGATTCCGCGCGCGGCCAGTCCGGGATCGGCCGGGATCGCGAGCTGGCCGATGCCGAGCAGGGCGACCGCCAGCGCGGCCGGCGACAGCAGGGCCACGGTGGCCGGCACGCGCGCCCCGACCTGGTGCCAGCCCATCGACAGGATCAGCAGCACGGCCACCGCCGCCAGCACTTCCAGCGCGATATGGGCGGGCAGGTAGCAGCGCGGCAGCCAGGCCGGCAGGCTCGCATTGCCCGACAGCCACGCCGTCAGCAGCGACAGCATGATGGCGAACAGGGCCAGGGGCAGGGCGCCGGGCAGGTTTTTGCGGAAGGTCTTCATGCTGCGGCCTCCGGTTGCTGGAGACGCAGCAGGCGCTCGATCTCGGATGCCGGCACCGGATGGCCGAACAGGTAGCCCTGCATGCGGCGGCAGCCGTGCGCCTCCAGGAAGGCCTGCTGCGCGGCGTTCTCGACGCCGACCGCGGTGACCTCGAGCTTCATCGATCCCGCCAGCGCGATCACGGCGTGGACGATGGCGGCGGCGTCGCCGTCGGTGGCGACGTCGGCAACGAAGGAGCGGTCGATCTTCAGGCCGTGGATCGGGAAGCGCTTCAGGTTGGCCAGGCTCGAGTAGCCGGTACAGAAGTCGTCGATCGACAGCCGCACCCCCATCTTCGACAGCCGCGCCATCGCTTCGGCCGCGGCGCTCGCGCTTTCCATGAGCAGGGTTTCGGTCATCTCCAGGGTCAGCAGGCCGGCATCGCATCCGAAGCGCTGCAACAGCTGCTCGACCTGGGCGGCGATGTCCTGCTGGTGGAGCTGGCGCGCCGAGACGTTGACGCTCATGCGCAGCGGGCCCAGTCCGAGGCGGGTGAAAGTGGCCAGCTGGCCGA
The DNA here is from genome assembly GCF_042653325.1 of Massilia sp. GCM10023247. Lineage (NCBI taxonomy): Bacteria > Pseudomonadati > Pseudomonadota > Betaproteobacteria > Burkholderiales > Oxalobacteraceae > Massilia > Massilia sp. GCM10023247. The sequence goes on along the minus strand of NZ_JBHSIB010000007.1, from coordinate 540,259 downwards.
TCGCGCTGGCCAATGCCCACTCCCCGATCGGGACGATCAGGCCGGTTTCCTCGGCAAACGGCATGAAGTCCGCCGGCGGCACCAGTTCGCCGGCCTCGGTGCGCCAGCGCAGCAGGGCTTCGAGGCCGACGATGCGGCCCGTGGCCAGGTCGACCTGGGGCTGGTAATGCAGGACGAATTCCTCGCGCTGGAGCGCGCGCTGCAGCCTGGCCTCGGTATGCAGGTGCTCCTCGGCGCGCATGCCCATGTCTTCGGTATAGAAGTGGAAGTGGTTGCCGCCGTTCGCCTTGGAGCGGTACATGGCGCTGTCGGCCGCCTTGAGCAGGGCGTTGGCGTCCTGGCCGTCGCGCGGGTAGATGGCGATGCCGATGCTGCCGGTCGGGAACAGCTCGTTACCCAGCAACATCAGCGGCTGGAACAGCTCCGCCAGCACCTTCTGGGCGACCAGGCCGGCGTCCTCGGGACTGGCGAGGTCGGGCAGCACCACCACGAACTCGTCGCCGCCCTGGCGCGCCACGGTATCGCTCTCGCGCAGGCTTTTTCCCAGGCGGCGCGCGATCTCGATGATCATCTGGTCGCCGGCGTCGTGGCCGAGACTGTCGTTGACGTGCTTGAAACGGTCGAGGTCGATGAACATGACGCCCACCATCCGCTGGGTACGCTGGGCCTGGACGATCGCATGCGCCAGGCGGTCCTGCAGCAGGGTCCGGTTGGGCAGGCCGGTCAGCGCGTCGTGGTTGGCCATGCGCAGCAGGGCTTCCTCGGCCTGCTTGCGGCGCGAAATGTCCTCGACCGCGATAATCACCCGCAACTCGCCGCTGACGGCTTCGCGCATGGCCGAGGCGCTGATGGTGACCCAGATCGGCCGGCCGCCCTTCGAGACATAGCGCGTTTCGCGCTGAAAATCGCGGATCTCGCCGTCGATCAGCTGCCGGATCAGCACCCGGTCTTCCAGCAGGTCGCCCTGGTGGGTGATCTGGTGCACGAAGCGCTGCAGCAGCTCGATTTCGGTGAAGCCGACGATCTGGGTCAGCTTGCGGTTGACGCGCACGAAGCGGCCTTCGCGCGACAACAGGGCGATGCCGACCGCGGCCTGGGAAAAGGTGAGCCGGAAGAACTCTTCGCTTTCCTGCAGGCGCAGGCGTGCCTGGCGTTTAAAGGTGACGTCCTGGCCGATCAGGAGCAGGATGTGGCCTTCGGCCTGGCGCGTGCGGCGGATGTTGAATTCGAGGTAGCGCACGCCGTCGGCGTGGCCGTCGATCGTGACCACCACGCCGTCCTGGGGCGCGCCCGAGGCCAGGGCCGTGGCCATGCGCTCGGCCAGTTCGGGCCCCGGGATCAGCGATTCGAGCAGGGGCCGCGCATCGAGCGCGTCGTCCGGGACGCCGAGCATGTCGCGCATCGTCGTGTTCATCGAGCGGATGCGGCAGGCGGCATCGACGACGATCAGGCCGGCCGGCATGCCGCCGATCACCTGCTGCAGGTAGTTCTGGTGCTGGATCACGCTGCGCTGGTCGGCATGGGCATAGGTGTCGAGGGCCAGGCTCATGTCCAGGCACACCACTTTCAGGACGCTGTTGAAGGCCGCCTTGAAGTGTTCCGGCTCGGCGTGAAATTGTTCCCACAGCAGTTCCAGCATCCCCGCCAGGTACTTGCGATAGGCGCCGATATACCATTTCGGCGTCAGGCCGATGCGCTGGTGCACCAGGCCGACCCGCAGGCGCTCGCGCAGGTAGTCCTCGCCATAGTCGCCCGCGGTCAGGCTGCGGAAATAGGCGGCCTGGGCATGCTTGAGCCGCGTCAGGGTGCCGTCGTCCCTGACCAGGGCGCGCAGCTCCGGGAAGCGCAGGATGTGCGCGTAAAAGCCGTCGGAAAACGTGTCGCCGTCCTCGTCGATGAGCTCGTGCAGCCCGCGCAGCAGCGCGACATCCTGCTCGTCGAAGTCGAGGAAGGCCATGCGCGCGGTGGCCTCCTGCTGGTCGATGCCGATTTCGTGCGCAATGGTGTCGACCGGTTCGTGCGGCGAATCTGTCTTCGCCATGGCCTGCTGTGCGTGCTGGAACATCTTCAAATACCCATCATTCTTGCTCGAAGCATAAGTAGTAAGCGGGGGCAAACCGGGGCCGGCGGGCGCGCTCGCCGGAACGGGTCCGGCGCGGCGTGCAGGCAGGAATGGACGTTCGGATCCGGGCGCGACTGCCCGGACACGCTGTTGCAGGCGCCGGCCGCAGCAAGCATGGCCGGCTGGAGAACAAGCTCGTCTATTGGGCTGATGCCGACGCGGCCAGGCCCATGGTTCGCCTTAAGATTTACACAAGGATACAAATGTGAATCTATTGCAATATTGTATATTTGCAACAATATCTGATCAAACGGTTAACTTGATGCAGGTCAAAAACTTGTCGAATAAAAACGAGTCTGCCTTGAGCGCGTTCGTTACCGGCTGGTACGGGGCGTGCGCTGGGTCGCGGTCAGTGCCGCTGGGAAGGGAGGGAAGGTGGGCCGGCGCGGCGCCGGCGCCGTGTCAGCGCTGGGCTGGGGCGTGCTGGGCCCTGGCGACCAGGCCTTCCAGCCGCTCGGTCGGCGCCGGTTGCAGCTTGCCGGCGGCGGAGCGCAGGCAATCGATGACTTCCGCGCGCACGGGCTGGCGTTCGACCACGTTGCAGGTCAGCGCGAGCTCGACGAGGAGGGCGCGCTCCGCCTCCGGCATGCCGGCGATGCCGGGCCAGACGATGGCGAGCCGGTCGAGCGTGGTGTCGAGATGGTCATTGAGCATGTAGCGCGAGCCGAAAAAGCCGAGGACCGACAGGACGACGAGGGGGACGATCAGGAAGAGCAGGCTGGGGGACTTGGTCATGGTCCCGCATGATACTGGACGCTGCCGGAAAAAAGCTTCGCCCGGGCAGGCGGGCGCTTCCTGGCCGGCGCCGTTGCGGCGCCGATACCGGTACCCTTGTGTATCCGACAAGTTGCGCCATGCCGGCTTTTCTCCGGGGTGGCGCCCACAATCCAATGGCATGACACTCAGGTTCAAGGAAAGCCGCTACGCACAACTTCTGCTGCAGATCCACTCCAGCCTGTGGTTTACCCCCGCGCTGGTCGTCATCCTCATGGCGGCGCTGGCGGTCGGCCTGACCGGGTTCGACCGGCATGCCGACGATCTGCTGCGCCAGAAATGGCCGAGGCTGTTCGCGGTCGAGCCCGAAGGGGCGCGCAGCATACTGTCGACCATTGCCGGGGCGATGGCGACCATCGCCGGCGTCGCGTTTTCGATCACGATGGTGGCGCTGGCGCTGGCCTCGAACCAGTACACGTCGCGTGTCATGAGAAATTTCATGCGCGACCGCGCCAACCAGGTCGTGCTCGGGATTTTCATGGGCGTGTTCATTTATTGCCTGCTGGTGTTGCGGACACTCAGCGGCGGGCAGGGCGCCTTCGTGCCCTCGGCCGCCGTGTTCGGCGCCCTGGTGCTGGCCGTGGTCGCGAGCGGAGCCTTCCTGTTCTTCGTCCACCATATTTCGGCAAGCATCCAGGCATCGGACATGGCGCAGGCGATCACACATGAAACCCTCGCCGCGATCGACGAGATGTATCCCGATGCCGCGCGCGACGACAGCAGACCCGCGCCGCCGCTCGGCGCGCGCGCCTGGCATGCCGTTCCATCCCTGGACTGGGGCTATATCCAGTCCATCGCCGAGCCCCGCCTGCTGGCCCTGGCGTGCAGGTATGACACCGTGATCCGGCTGGAATGCCAGGTCGGCGATTTCATCGGCCCCGGCCAGCCGCTGCTGTCGCTGGCGGCCGGACAGGCACCGGACCGGCGCATGGTCGCCGAACTGAACCGCGCCGTGGGCATCGATGCGTATCGCACGATGGAGCAGGATCCCGCATTCGGGTTCCGGCAACTGGTGGACATGGCGATCAAGGCGCTCTCGCCCGGCATCAACGACACCACCACGGCAGTGACCTGCCTCGAGCATCTCGGTGTCGCGCTCGAACACTGCGCGCGGCGCGACCTGGCGCCACGACACTGTCACGAGGGCGGGGTGCTGCGCCTGATCGTGAAACGCGACGATTTCGAGGATTTCGTCACCCTTGCGTTCGGTCAAATCATCGAGAATGCCGAAGGCAATACAACGGTCATGCTGAAGGTATTGGCGACGATCGAAAAAGTCGCGGGCGCCTGTCGCCAGCCGCACATGTCGCATATGCATGAAGCACTGCGGCGCCAGGTCGACATTGTCGAGGAAGTCGCGCTGCGCAGTGCGAAGTCCGCCGCGGCCGGCAGCGCCATCCGCCAGGCGCTCGACAGGGTGCGCAAGCAGGATGCCGAGACCGTGCAGGCCGCCCGCATTGCCGGCTGAACCTGCCGGCCATCCGTCCCATCGCACGCACCGGCACTGCCGGCGACGAAGTGCAGAAACCGCTTGACGATAGTTAGATGGTTAGCTAATAATCGTTGCATGAGCACCGTCTTCAAAGCCCTGTCCGATCCGACCCGCCGCAAAGTCCTGCAGCTCCTGCAAGCCGGACCCATCGGTGCGGGCGAGCTCGCGGCCATGTTCGATGTGTCCAAGCCCACCATGTCGGCCCATTTTGCCGTGCTCGTGGGCGCGGGCCTGATCGAGGCCGAGAAACAGGGGCGCAACGTCACCTACCGGCTCAAGTTGTCGGTGCTGGAGGAAGCGCTGCTCGGGTTTGCGCAGGCGTTTGGTTTGCAGGTCACGCGGCCGCAGGGCGGCCATCCCACCCTTGAATCGGAACAGGAGAAACCATGAAGGCTCACCCCCTGGGACGCGCGCTTGCCGGCGCCGCGTTCATCCTTGCCGCATCCCTCGTTTTGCGCTGGGCCGCGCCCGCCTGGCTGGGCGAGGAGATGGCGCGCCGCCTCCTCGGCGTGCTGCTGGGCCTGGTGGTCGTGGTGTATGCGAACGCCATCCCGAAATCCCTGGTCGCGCTGGCGCGCCTGCGCTGTTCGCCGGCCCGCGAGCAGGCGGCGCGGCGCTTTGCCGGCTGGAGCCTGGTGCTCGGCGGCCTCGGCTACATGGCGGCTGCGCTGCTTGCGCCCCTGGCTTCGATGCACCTGGTGGGCGGCGCCATCCTCGCCGTGGCGCTGGCAGCCGCGATCCTGCGCTGCACGCGCGCCGGCGCCACCATTTCAGGCTAAGGAGCGCCCATGTTCGCCATGCTGATGGGCTTGAAGGGAATCTCCCCGCGCGAGTTGCACCAGCGCCTGGGGCAGGGCGGCATGATGGTGGTCGACGTCAACGCGCGCCATTCCTGGCTGCGGGCACGCGTGCCGGGCGCGCTCAATCTCGCGCCCGATGTCGAGGCGGCGCAGTTGCCGCGCGAGCGCGCCACGCCGCTGGTCTTTTATTGCTCCAACCCCCTGTGCCGGAAAGCGCCGAACGCCGCGCGCAAGGCCGGCAAGCTGGGCTATACCGATGTGCGGGTGATGTCCGCCGGCATTACCGGCTGGGTCGGGGCGGGCTTGCCGGTCGACAGCGGCGAATGAGGCCCGCGCGTGGCGCGCAGGGCGGTCCGCCCTGCGCGCCGGGCCGGGGTGCGTGACCCGCTTCGACTTTTGCCGGGCCATCGACTAGACTCTGTTCCTCTTCCGTTTCGAGGTCACCGCTTTGTCGATCGCTTCCCTTCCTTGCCCAGCTTCCTTCCACCGCGCCGCCGGCAAGGAGGGCGCATGGACCCCTTGCTGATCCTGGCCCTGCTGGCCATGGGCGCCTTCGGCGGTTTTGCCGCCGGCCTGCTCGGCATCGGCGGCGGCATGGTGCTGGTGCCTTTCATTACCATGATCCTCACGGCGCGCGGTGTGTCGGACGCGCTGGTGGTGCACATGGCGATCGCGACCTCGCTCGGCATGATCATGTTTACGTCGCTGTCCTCGGTGCGCGCCCACCACAAGCATGGCGCCGTGCTCTGGCCTATCGTGAAACGGCTGGCGCCGGGCATCCTGCTCGGCGGGGCGATCGGGCCGTGGATCGGCAAGCAGATGAATACCTCGGTGCTGGCCTTGTTCTTCGGCCTGTTCGTCGCGTTCTCGGCCACCCAGATGCTGATCAACAAAAAGCCGGCGGCGGCGCGTGAGCTGCCCGGCACGCCCGGCATGTTCGCGGCGGGCGGCCTGATCGGCATCCTGTCGGGACTGGTCGGGGCCGGCGGCGGCTTCATCTCGGTGCCCTTCATGACCTGGTGCAGCGTGCGCATCCACAATGCGGTGGCCACCAGCGCCGCGCTCGGCTTCCCGATCGCCTTCGCCGGCACCCTGGCGAATATTTTCTACGGCTGGGGCGAGCCCGGCCTGCCCGCCTATTCGCTGGGCTTCATCTACGTGCCGGCGCTGCTCATCCTGGTGGCCGCCAGCGTCACCATGGCGCCGCTCGGGGCGCGCGCGGCGCACAAGATGCGGGTGCGCGAGCTGCAGAAGGTGTTTGCGGTGATCCTGTATGCGCTGGCGGCCTACATGTTCTGGAAGGCGGCGCACTAGGCGCTTTTCAGGCGCTGCCCTGCCTGCCGCCCAGTGTGGCGCAGGCATAACGTCCGCGGCCCGCGCTCTTGGCGGCGTACAAGGCCTTGTCCGCCTCGGCGCCGAGGACGGCGGCATCGAGCGGGAAACGGTCCGCGAATGCCACGCCGATACTGGTCGATACCATCCGTTCGCCCTGTTCCAGCACGAAGGGCTGTTCGAAGGCATGCAGGATCTTGCGCGCCACCAGCGCCGCTTCCTCGGCCGACTTCACGCCTTCGAGGATGACCGTGAACTCGTCGCCGGCCAGGCGGCAGGCGGTATCGGTCACGCGCAGCGCTCCCTTGATCCGCTGGGCGAATTCATGCAGCACGACATCGCCGGCGGCATGGCCGAGGCTGTCGTTGACCTGCTTGAAATGGTCGACGTCGAGGTACATCAGGGCGATGCCCTGGCCGCTGCGCTGGCCCCGCTGCAGCGCCGCATCCAGCCGTTCCTGGTAGGCGCGCCGGTTCGGCAGCCCGGTCAGGGAGTCGATGCGCGCCAGCTTGCTGAGCTCTGCCTCGTGCAGCCTGGCCGCGGAAATGTCGGTGCCCAGCACATAGACGCCGTTGAAGACGCCGGAATGGATGTCGGGGATGCGCGTGATTTCGAGGGTACGCGTGCCGCCGGGCATCGGGATCGGCATCTCGAAGCGCACCGTCTCGCCGGCCAGGTTGCGCTGCTGCACTTGCTGGTGCTGGGGATAGAAGGCCTCGCCCATGACTTCCCTGACGGTCTTGCCGAGGATCTGCTGCGGCGCCGCTCCGAACCATTCTTCATAGGTTGCGTTCGCGAACCGGTAGCGCTCGTCCTGGTCGATGTAGCCGATCAGTACCGGCAGGTTGTCGGTGATCGTGCGCAGGCGGCGTTCGCTCGCTTCCAGGCGCCGTGCCGTCTCTTTCAAGGCCGTCACGTCCTTCATCGTGATCACGGCCCCGATGCCGGCGCCGTCCTTGGCGTGCAGTGCGCGGCCGCTGGCGAAGATGGTCCGCGGCGCGGCGCCCAGCGGCTTGACCGTCAGCTCGGTATTCTCGACCACCTCGCCGCGCAGGGCGCGCAGCAGCGGCACCTCTTCGGGCGCCATCAGGGTCTCGCCGTCGGCCTGGAACAGGCGGTAGTGGTCCGCCCACCGCTCGGGCGGCACCGGGCCGGGCGGCAGGGCGAGGATTTCCCTGGCCGCGCCGTTGAACATCGTCAGTTCGCCCGCCTGCGAGCAGACCGCGACGCCGACGTCGATCGAGTCGAGCACGGCGTTGAGCAGTTCGCGTTCGCGCGCCAGCTCGTCCTCGATGGCCTTGCGCACCGAAATGTCCTGGATAAAGGTGCCGAAGAAATGGGTGTCGCCGGCGTTGATCAGGCCGATCGTCATCTCCACCGGGAATTCCTCGCCGTCGCGGCGCAAGGCGGACATTTGGAGACGGCGGCCGGCGATGTCCGAGCTGGCGCCGGAAGCAAAGCGCTGCATGCCGGCTTCGTGCGCGGCACGCAGGTGCAGCGGGCTGATGGTCTCGAACACCGTGCGCCCGACGATGTCGTCGCGAGTCCAGCCGAAGATCTCCTGCGCGCGCGGGTTCCAGTCGGTGATGCGGCCCTGGGCATCGACGCCGACGAACGCGTCGAGCGCCGTATCGATGATGGCCTTGACCCGGTGCTCGCCCTTGCGCGTTTCCTCGACCGCATCATGGAGCTCGGTGGTGCGCTCGGCAACACGGGTCTCGAGCGTCGCGTTCAGTTCGCGCAGGCCCTGTTCGTTGGCGAGCAGTTTCGACAGCAGCGCATTGAGGGTGCTGTGCAGGATCTGCACTTCGGTCAGGCGGCTGTGGATGGCCGGGAGTTCGCGCGCGTCGCCGGCGCGCAGCGCCTCGGCCCAGCGCGTGATGCGCACCAGCGGCTGCGTGATTCTCCGCGCAAAGATCCAGACCAGCAGCGACACCAGCGCCGCCGCGAACAGGCCGCTCCACAAAATCTTGTTGCGCAACTCGTCGACCGGCGCGAAGGCCTCGTCGAGCGGCTGGCGCACGACCACGACCCAGCCGAGACCCGGATAGGATTCGTGGCCGCGGCTCTGGCTGTAGCCGACCAGGTAGCGCCTGCCGTCCGGCCAGGTCTCGATGACGGAGCCGTTCTTCTCGCGCGCGGCGCGCGCGAAGCTTTCCTGGGCCAGGGTCTGGTCCAGGTATTGTTCCGGCCCCAGCAGGACGACCCCGTTCTTGCTCAGGATGAAGGTGTCGACCCCCTTGCGTTCGGCCAGCGGGCGCAGCACCGAACGCTCGATCTCGGAGGCCCATTGCCAGCTCAGGTGGGTGCCGAACACGCCGGCGATGGTGCCGTTCGGCGCGCGGTAGGGGAAGGCGATGTCGAAGAAGCGCTTCGGTTCCTTGCGTGGATTGGGCAGCAGCTTGGCGAGCAGGACCGCCTCGTGCACGTCATGCACGTGGACGCCGGCATACGCGGCGGCGAACCAGGGGCGGGCCGACACGTCCTTGGCTTCGAGCAGGCCCTTGGTGGCGATCTTGACCTTGCCGGCGATGTCGGTCAGGCCGATCCAGGCGTAATACGGATGGGTGCTCTGCATGCTCTCGAGCACCGCGCGCTTGGCCGCGACCGGCACGTCCGGATTGGTGATCTCGTAGCGGCCGGCCATGAGCTGGACTTCGCGGTAGCGTTCGTACATGCCGCGGTCGAGCTTGTCGGTGGTCTGGAAAGCCAGTTCCGCCAGGTTGCGGCCGATGTCGACCTGGACGTGCTTGGCCATCGACACACCGACGAACTGCAGGGTGACGAAGGTGAGCAGCAGCATGATCGCTGCCGATACAGCAGCGAGGGTGGGCGCCAGTGCGATGCGGCGCAAGCGTTGATCCGTGGGCATAACCGTTGACATGGTGCAAAAATGTTGCGGTGCAGCAGCTTACCACGCACGACATGGCATCGTTGCCCGGCCCTGCAGCGGAATGCCCGCGCAAGCGACAAAGCGCTCGCTTCGTTGCGCGGGTGTGACAGTGTGGGATCGAATCAGGCGCGTACGGGTTGCTTGCCCTCGCGCGAGTAGGCCCAGGCCAGCATGGCCAGCGCGGCCACGATCATCGGCAGCGACAGCACCTGGCCCGAGGTGATCGGCAGGCCGGCGACCGTGGTTTCCCAGTCCGGCACGCGGAAGTATTCCGTGAAGAAGCGCGCGCAGCCGTAGAGCAGGGTGAACATGGCGCCCACCGCCAGCCTTGGGCGTGCCTTGCGCGCGAACGGCCACAGGATCAGGAACACGAGGATGCCGTCGACCAGCATCTGGTACAGCGGCGACGGATGGCGCAGGCCCTCGACGCCGGGCCAGGCCATCGCCCACGGCAGGCTGGGGTCGGCCAGGCGGCCCGGCAGTTCGTGGTTGATGAAATTGCCGAGGCGGCCGGCCGCGTAGCCGAGCGGCACCATCGGGGCGATGAAGTCGTACACGTCGAGCACGTTGCGCCCGGCCTTGCGCGCCCACAGCGACATCGCGATCAGCACGCCCAGGAAGCCGCCGTGGAAGGACATGCCGCCCTGCCAGATCTTGAAGATATCGAGCGGATTGGCGAAGAAATGGGCCGGCTGGTAGAACAGCACTTCGCCCAGGCGGCCGCCGATGACCACCCCGAGCATGCCGTAGAACAGCATGTCGTCCAGGTCTTCGTTCTTCCAGCCCTGGGCGGCGATGTGCGGCTGCTTGATGCGCACGCGACCCAGCAGCAGGAACAGGCCGAAGGCGACCACGTACATCAGGCCGTACCAGTGGATGTCGACCGGGCCGATCGAGAAGGCGATCGGGTCCGGATTCGGGTGTACCAACATAAGTTATTCTTTCTTCAGTAAATCCAAAAAGCCGCGCAGCACGGGCGATGCATTGTCGCGCCGCCAGCACAGGCCGAGTTCCACCAGCGGCGAGCGGCCGCCGAGGCCACGGTATTCTACGCCGGGACGCATCAGGTTCGACACGGATTGTGGCACAAGTGCCAAGCCCATGCCGGCCGACACGAGGCTGACGATGGTCTGCATCTGGATCGCTTCCTGCCCGATGACGGGCACGATCCCGGCGTCGTGGAAGCAGCTGAGGATGGCGTCGTACAGGCTCGGTGCGCTCTTGCGCGGGAAAATGACGAGGGGCAGCGCCGGCAGCGCGGCCAGCTCGACCGGTCCGCTGCCTGCCAACAGGCCGGCCGGGGCGCACAGCACCAGCGGCTCTTCCAGCAGGCGGCGCCAGGCGAGGGCGGCTTGCGCCTTCTCCGGCAGCGGCCCGATGACGACGCCGGCGTCGATGCGCTCGTGCAGCAGGTCGTCGACCTGCACGTCGGTGGTCGCTTCGCGCAGCACCAGCTGCACTGCCGGGAAGGCGGCGCTGTAGTCGCGCAGCAGCGGCGGCAGCACGCTGTAGTCGGCCGGCGTCACGAAGGACAAGGCCAGGCGGCCCGCCTCGCCGCCGGCCGCGCGGCGCACCAGTTCCGGCAATCCGCCCGCCGCTGCCAGCAGGCGCCGCGCTTCCGGCAGCAGGGCGCTGCCGGCCGGCGTCAGTTCGACCTGGCGCCGGCTGCGCAGGAACAGCGGCGCGCCCAGCGCTTCCTCGAAGGCGGCGATGGTCTGCGACAGGGGCGGCTGGGTCATGTGCAGGCGCGCGGCGGCGCGCCCGAAGTGCAGCTCTTCGGCCAGGGCGACGAAATAGCGCAGCTGGCGCAGTTCAAGGTTCATGATATGGATTTCCATGGATAGCTGCTGCATTGATATGCTTCTCATATCACAGCCCGGCCCATCTTACATTTGACGCTGACAGGTGCGCAAGGCATGCTGGCGCAACCACCTTTCGAGGAGTCCCGTCATGGCCAACCCGCCGCGCTACAACCGCCGCTCGCGTAACGTCACCGAGGGCGTCGCCCGCAGCCCGAACCGCTCGATGTATTACGCGATGGGCTACCGGGAGGAAGACTTCGCCAAGCCGATGATCGGCATCGCCAATGGCCACTCGACCATCACGCCCTGCAATTCGGGCCTGCAAAAGCTGGCCGACATCGCGATCGCCACCGTCCGGCAATCCGGCGCCAACCCGCAGGTGTTCGGCACGCCGACCATTTCCGACGGCATGTCGATGGGAACCGAGGGCATGAAGTTTTCCCTGATCTCGCGCGAAGTCATCGCCGACTGCATCGAAACCTGCGTCAACGGCCAGTGGATGGATGGCGTCGTCGTCATCGGCGGCTGCGACAAGAACATGCCGGGCGGGATGATCGCCCTGGCGCGCGCCAACGTGCCGGGCATCTACGTCTACGGCGGCACCATCAAGCCGGGCCATTGGAAGGGGAAGGATTTGACCATCGTGTCCGCCTTCGAGGCGGTCGGCGAATTCACGGCCGGACGCATGAGCCAGGAAGACTTCGAGGGCATCGAGCGCAACGCCTGCCCCTCGTCCGGCTCCTGCGGCGGGATGTACACGGCCAACACGATGTCGTCCTCGTTCGAGGCGCTCGGCATGTCGCTGCTGTACTCGTCGACCATGGCCAACCCGGACGAGGAAAAAGTAGCTTCCTGCGCCGAGTCGGCCCGCGTGCTGGTCGAAGCCGTCAAACGCGACCTGAAACCGCGCGACATCATCACCCGCGCCTCGATCGAGAACGCGGTGTCGCTGATCATGGCCACCGGCGGCTCGACCAACGCCGTGCTGCACTACCTCGCGATCGCCCACGCCGCCGAGGTCGAGTGGACCCTGGACGATTTCGAGCGCGTGCGCCGTCGAGTGCCCGTGATCTGCAACCTGAAACCCTCGGGCGAGTATGTCGCGACCGACCTGCACCGGGCCGGCGGCGTGCCGCAGGTGATGAAGCTGCTGCTCGACGCCGGCCTGATGGACGGCAGCTGCATCACGATCACCGGCCGCACCCTGGCCGAGGAACTGGCCGAGGTACCCTCGACCCCGCCGGCCGGGCAGGACGTGATCCGCCCGCTCGACCAGGCCCTGTATGCCCAGGGCCACCTGGCCGTCCTGAAAGGGAATCTGTCGCCGGAAGGCTGCGTGGCGAAGATCACCGGCCTCAAAAATCCCGCGATCACCGGCCCGGCGCGCGTGTTCGACGACGAGTATTCGGCGATGGACGCGATCATGGCCAAGCAGATCCGCCCCGGCGACGTGCTGGTGCTGCGCTACCTCGGGCCGAAAGGCGGTCCCGGCATGCCGGAGATGCTGGCCCCGACCGGCGCCCTGATCGGCCAGGGCCTGGGCGAATCGGTCGGCCTGATCACGGACGGGCGCTTCTCGGGCGGCACCTGGGGCATGGTGGTCGGGCACGTGGCGCCGGAAGCCTTCGAAGGCGGGACGATCGCGCTGGTGGAAGAGGGCGATTCGGTGACGATCGACGCCAACGCCCTCCTGATCCAGCTGAACGTGCCGGAGGAGGAAATCGCCCGCCGCCGCGCCGCCTGGACCCGACCGGCCCCGCGTTATACGCGCGGCGTGCTGGCCAAGTTCGCGGCGCTGGCCTCGAGCGCGAGCAAAGGGGCGGTTACGGGCTGAACCGTAGGGTGGACGGCTCCGCCGTCCACGCGTTCAACCGTCGTGTGATCTGCTGCGATGTTTCACCCGGTGGTTGAACGCGTGGGCGGCGCCAACGCAGCGGACATGCATATCGCCGGGCGGAGCCGACCACCCTGCGATCAGTTGCCCGGTACCGGCAGCGGTTCCGGCGCCGACCCGTGCGGGCGCCGCAGCGGAATGCGCACGGCAAATTCGCTGCCCCGGCCCGGGCCTTCGCTGCGCACCTCGACGGTTCCCTGGTGCAGCGACACGATCTCGCGCACCACGGCCAGGCCGATCCCGAGTCCCGCCCCGCGCCCGGCGGCAGTGCCGTGGGCCTGGGTGAAAACGTCGAAAATGCGCGGCAGCAGCTCGGGGCTGATGCCCTGGCCGTTGTCCTTGATATTGCAGACGAAATGGGTCTGGTCGGCGGTGGCCGTTACCCAGATCCTGCCGTCCTCGGGCGTGTACTTGACGGCGTTGTTGAGCAGGTTGACGAAGACCTGCAGCAGGCGCCGCGCGTCGACCTCGACCTCGATCGGCAGCGGCGGCAGCACGGGGATGAGCGCCTGGCGTTTCGCCTGCGCCGCCGTGCGGCAGCTGTCGATGGCCTCGAGCACGCAGTCCTGCAGCTGCACCCGCTCGTAGGCGATGCTCATCTTGCCGGTCTGGACCCGGGTCAGGTCGACCAGGTCCTCGACCAGGCGCTCGAGGAAGCCGATCTGGCGCTCCATGATCTGGAGCGGCTGGACCTGGCGCGGGTCGCCGCCCGGCAGGCGCTTCATCAGTTCCAGGCCGGTCTTCAGGGGCGCGAGCGGATTGCGCATTTCGTGGGCGATGGTGCCGATGAAGACGTTCTTTTCGTTTTCCTGGACGCTGCAGTCGTGCAGCACGTTCTCCAGGTATTTCATGCGCGCGCGCAGGTGGGTCGCGTCGCGGAAGATCTTGACGAAGCGAGGCAGCCCGTCCGCGCCGCCAGGCAGCAGGATCGACACCCCGCTCGACCACAGGCGCGAGCCGTCCTTGCGCATGTGCCAGCGTTCGTCCTCGGCCACGCCGACGATGCGGGCCGTGTTCGCCTCGTGCTCGTCGATCTTGCGTTCGCGGTCTTCGGGGACGAACAGCATCGCCGTGCGCTGGCCGATCACCTCGTCGGCGTGCCAGCCGGTGAGGTAGGCGGCGCCTTCGTTCCAGCCGCTGATGCGGTAGTCATGCTCGTAGAACATGACGCCGTACTGCCGCGTTTCGCCCAGCATCAGCTCGGTGAAAGCGGCAGCCTGTTCGGCGCTCCAGTGACTGTTCGGCCCTTGTGCCATGAATCTCCTCGTGTGCTGGTCGGTCCCGCCGGCGGGGCGTGCGCTCGGCCGAAGAGGCGGCGCCGACGCGGGGCTTCCCCATTCTAGCTTGAGTGGACGAGGCGGGTACTTACGCTTGAGCCGCCGGACGAAACCGGGGCGAGGGATGGCAGAGGGAGCTTATTTTTTCTTGTCGAAGGTATTCCTGACGCGCGCCCGGCGCCGCAGCCCGTCTTCGTCGTGCGCCTTTTTCTTGTCCCAGCCGAGCATCTTCTCGATGTATTCGAACCAGACGAACGCGAAGGCCATCAGGCCGACGATCCACCACCAGGACAACGCGGCGAAGCGCCAGACTTCGAAAAAACGCAGCGCCACCAGGGCGGCGATCAACAGGATCAAGGGCATGTTTTCCTCCAAAACCCGGCCATCTTACAAAGGTTTTAATGCTCTGTGGCAAAATAACGCCTTTAAGTGGCAATGCCGCAACCAGTAAACGTAAGCGGCGTTACAGAGTGTGACTGGGCGGCATTCACTCGTTGGAAACGCGGTAGAATGCCATCATTACTTTTGGAGAAGTCAGATGAAACGGTCCCTGATCTTGTGCGGTGTCTTGTCGGTTCTCGCATCCTCGAGTGCGTTCGCGCAGGCCGACCTCGCAAAAGCGAAGAATTGCATGGCCTGCCATGCCGTGTCGAACAAGGTGGTCGGCCCTGCCTACAAGGACGTGGCCGCCAAGTACGCCGGCCAGAAAGGCGCGGAAGACAAGCTGGTCGCGAAAGTCATGAAGGGCGGCTCGGGCGCCTGGGGGCCGGTGCCGATGCCGGCCAACCCGCAGGTCAGCGAAGCGGATGCGCGCAGCCTGGTGAAATGGATCCTCGAGACCAAGTAAGCTCGAAAGCCTCAAAGAAAGCGCGCCCGCAGCAGCCGGCGCGCTTTTTTTTTGATCAGCGGATGACGTCGATCCGGGTGCGCTTGCCGCCCTTGTAGGTGTACAGGGTCAGCGCGCCGTTCTGGATGTCGCCGGAGGCGTCGAAGGCGATCGGGCCGGTGACGCCCTGGTAGCGGATTTTCTTCAGCTCGGGCAGGTATTTCATCGGCTCGGCCGAGTTGGCCGCCTGCATTGCCGCCGCCATCACCATCACCGCGTCGTACACATAGGGCGCATACAACTGCACGTCGCGCCCGGTCTTCTGGCGGAAGCGGGCGCGGAAGTCGGCCATGGCCTTTTCCTGCTCGGGGCCGGCCACGCCGCCCGCTTCGGCGCAGATGACCTTGCCCTCGCCGACGGCCTCCCCGGCCAGGCGCGCCAGCGACTCGGTGCAGATGCCGTCGCCGCCCATGAACCGGGCGTCGATGCCGAGCGCCTTGATCTGCTTGAGCATCGGGCCGCCCACCGAATCCATCCCCCCGAAAAAAATCAGGTCGGGCTTCTTGCCGCGGATCGAGGTCAGGATCGCCGTGAAATCGGTCGCCGTGGCGCTGGTGAACTCCTTGCCGACGATGCGCACGCCCGGCCCCTTGGCGCCTTTCAGGAACTCGGCGGCGACGCCCTGGCCATAGGTGGTGCGGTCGTCGATGACGGCGATGTTCTTGACCTTCAGGGTGTCGATCGCGTACTTGCCGAGCGTGCCGCCCAGCTTGGCGTCGTTCGCCACCACCCGGAACGCGCCGGGGAAGCGCTGCTTCGTGTACTGGGTGGCGGTCGTGGCCGGCGAAATCTGCGGGATGCCGGCGTCGTTGTAGATCTTCGAGGCGGGCACCGTGGTGCCGGAGTTTAAGTGGCCGATCACGCCTTTCACCTTGGCGTCGACCAGCTTCTGCGCCACCGCCGTGCCCTGTTTCGGGTCGGAGGCATCGTCTTCCAGCAGCAGCTGCAGCGTGACCTTCTGGCCGTTGAGTGTAAAACCCTTGGCATTGAGCTCGTCGACCGCCATGCGGGCGGCGTTCTCGTTATCCTTGCCGAGGTGGGCACTGGGGCCGGACAGCGGGGCGACGTGGCCGATTTTCACGATCTGCTGGGCCTGGGCGGCGCCGGCCAGGCAGGCCAGCGCGGCAAGCAAAACGGGCTTGATGGTCATGCTGACTCCCTTCGAATGAGGAAGGCGATCGCCCGCACCGCCGGCGTGCGCCGATTGCGATTTATTGCAGGGGAAAGGTACAACAATTTTTTTGGCAGGGAAAGCGAAAAGCGCGGGACCGTAGGGTGGACGGCTATACCCGAGTGTACGCCGGCCCGCTACCTGGGCGCCGCCCACGCGTTCAACCAGCAGGTGAGCCGTCGCGAGGTTTCCCGTTGTGGTTGAACGCGTGGACGGCATCCAGGCAGCAGGTCAGCGTATACCTGGGTATAGCCGTCCACCCTACGTCTACGCATCGTTCTCGGAACAACGAACGTTGGCGCCTGCGCCTACCGTTGCACGGATGCGATCTGCTGCGCCACCATCTGCTCGATCGTCTGGCGCAGGCCGATGTGGATCTGGTCGCCGGCCGAGGCGAGGGCGTTGCGCACCACGGCGTCGAGCTGCGGCTGCAACTGCGCGACGATGCGTTCGACGATGCGCAGCTCGAGGGCATCCCAGTCGGGCTCGGGGACAGCCTGCGGGGCCGGCGCCGGCTCGGCGGCCGCCAATTCAACCGGCGCCGCTTCGACCGGCGGCTCCAGCACCACTTCAGTCAACACGGGAATGCTGCTGTCAAATGCCGGATTCTGGTTCATGACTGTCCTGCGACGAAGTGGGTGAGGGGATAGGACTGCTTCTTGTAGGCAACGTAGCGCTGGCGCCCGGCGGCCGCGTCGTCCTCGCTGGTCGAGATGATCTCGAATACCCGCGCGAAGCGGTCGAAGCCGCCAGGGACGCGGCGCGTCAGGTTGACCAGCATGTCGTGGTGGGGCAGGGACGCCTCTTCGCTGCTGGTGACGATGATCGGGGTCTGCGGCGCCAGCGGATCGCCGGCCAGCACGTGCGGCAGGAAGTCGGTGTCGGACAGGGTCCACAGGGCGTCGTTGAGGGCCGCGGCCTGGGCCTCGTCCTCGGCCAGCAGCACGATCTTCGCCCCGGCCGCATAGGCCTTGCGCGTCAGGCGGCAGGCGTAGACGAGCTTGTCGGGAATATTGGTGTGGAAGTCGATCCGGGTCATGGGGCGATTGTAAACCGGCGCGCTGCCGTTGGGTAAAGCGGAAAAACAAATCCCGGCGGGTTAAGTACCTCGCCGGGATTCGGATCGGCAGGATGGCCGGGATCAGCCGTTCATGCCGCTATGGCGCAACAGGGCGTCGATCGAGGGTTCGCGGCCGCGGAAGGCCTTGAACGATTCGAGCGCCGGGCGCGAGCCGCCCATCGCTAGGATCTCGCGCTGGAAGCGCCGGCCGGTTTCAAGCGACAGTTCGCCGCCGCCGGCTTCGACCGCTTCTTCAAACGCCGCATAGGCGTCCGCCGACAGCACCTCGGCCCACTTGTAGCTGTAGTAGCCGGCCGCGTAGCCGCCGGCGAAGATGTGGCCGAACGAGTGTTGGAAGCGGTTGAAGGACGGCGGGATCATCACCGAGAACTTGCTGCGTACGTCGTCGATCAATTGCTGCACGGTGCGCTCGCTGCCCGGGTCGAAATCGTAGTGCAGGTGCATGTCGATCAGCGAGAACTCGACCTGGCGCAGGGTCTGCATGCCGGACTGGAAGTTTTTCGCGGC
Source organism: Massilia sp. GCM10023247 (assembly GCF_042653325.1). NCBI lineage: Bacteria > Pseudomonadati > Pseudomonadota > Betaproteobacteria > Burkholderiales > Oxalobacteraceae > Massilia > Massilia sp. GCM10023247. The sequence goes on along the minus strand of NZ_JBHSIB010000007.1, from coordinate 522,228 downwards.
CAACATCTTGTCGTAGAGCGCGCGCGGCAGCGGTTCGCCGGTCTTCACGTGGGCGGTCATGCCTTGCAGCACATCCCACTCCCAGCAGAAGTTTTCCATGAACTGCGAGGGCAGCTCGACCGCATCCCATTCGACACCCGAGATGCCCGACACCGACAGCTCCTCGACTTCGGTCAGCATGTGATGCAGGCCGTGGCCGAATTCGTGGAACAGGGTCGTCACCTCGTCGTGGGTGAACAGGGACGGCTGCAGTTTCCCGTCCACAAGCGCCGGCGGCGTGAAGTTGCAAGTCAGATAGGCGACGGGCGTTTGGACGATGCCGCCCGTCGTCAGGCGGCGCCCGCGCGCGTCATCCATCCAGGCCCCTTGCCCCTTGCCGGCGCGCGCATACAGGTCGAAATAGAACTGGCCGACCAGTTCGCCGTCGCGCTCGATGCGGTAGAAGCGCACGTCCGGATGCCAGACCGGCGCGTCGTCCGGCTGGATCTGTACCGAGAACAGCGACTGCACGACCTTGAACAGGCCTTCGATGACCTTCGGCTCCGGGAAGTATTCCTTCACTTCCTGGGCCGAGAAGGCATAGCGCTTTTCGCGCAGCTTTTCCGAGGCATAGGCCACGTCCCAGGCCTGCAAGTCCTCGATCCCGAGCTCGTCCTTGGCAAAGGCGCGCAGCTCGGCCAGGTCTTTCTCGGCGTAGGGGCGGGCGCGCTGTGCCAGGTCTTCCAGGAAATGGATGACGTGTTCCGGGCTCTCGGCCATCTTCGGCACCAGCGACACTTCGGCGAAGTTGCGGTAGTCGAGCAGCTTGGCTTCCTCGTCGCGCAGTTTTAGCAGGGTCGCGATGTTGCCCGTATTGTCCCACTTGTCCAGTTCGGAAAAGACGCTGCCCATTTCCGAAGCCTTGGTGGCGCTGGCGCGGTAGATCGTTTCGCGCAGTTTCCGGCTGTGGGCGAACTGCAGCAGCGGGAAGTAAGAGGGGAAGTGCAGCGTGAACTGCCAGCCGTTCTTGCCGGCGGCCTCCGCGGCGGCGCGGGCGGCGGCTTTCGCGTCGTCCGGCAGGCCGGCCAGTTCCGACTCGTCCTCGACCAGCAGCTTGTAGTCGTTGGTGGCGTCGAGCACGTTTTCCGAGAAGCGCGTCGAGGTGGCGGCGTGCTGTTCCTGGATCGCGGCGAAGCGTTCCTTTTTGTCGGCCGGCAATTCGGCGCCGCCCAGGCGGAAGTCGCGCAGGGCGTTTTCGACGATGCGCTTGCGGGCCGGCGAGAGTTGCTCGTAATCGGCGCCGGCGCGGATGGCCTTGTACTTGTCGAACAGCACTTCGTTCTGGCCCAGCGTGGTCCAGAACTCGGTCACCTTCGGCTGGTTTTCGTTGTAGACCGCGCGCAGCTCGGGCGTGTCGGCCACGTGGTTCAGGTGGTTGACGATGCCCCAGGCACGGCCCAGGCGCTCGGTCGCTTCCTCGAGCGGCACCACGAAATTGTCCCAGGTGACCTTGTCGCTCGGCGCCTCGAGGGACGCGACCACGTCGCTGGCCTCCTTGATCAGCTGTTCGATGGCCGGCGTGACGTGTTCCGGGCGGAACAGGTCGAAACGCGGCAGGCCTGAAAAATCAAGGAGGGGATTACTGGTGTCAATGCTCATGGTGTTCCTTCCAAAAGTTAAGCAGTGCCCGGGGCCGGGATCATCCCGGCGGGCGGCGCAAGCCTTTCCTGGTTCTTGCCGAGCACGCGTTCCGCGGACTCGACCGTATTCATCAGCAGCATCGTGATCGTCATCGGGCCGACGCCGCCCGGCACCGGGGTGATGTGCGAGGCGACCTCGCGCACGCCCGCGAAATCCACGTCGCCGCAGAGCTTGCCGGCGTCGTCGCGGTTCATGCCGACGTCGATCACGACCGCGCCCGGTTTCACCATGTCGGCCGTGACGGTGTTGCGGCGGCCGACCGCGGCGACGATGACGTCGGCCTGGCGCGTATGGACGCCCAGGTCCGGGGTCGCGCTATGGCATATGGTCACGGTGGCGTTGGCTTGCAAGAGCAGCAGGGCCATTGGTTTGCCGACCGTGTTCGAGCGCCCGATGACGACCGCATGCTTGCCGCGCAGGTCGTAGCCGGTCGATTCGATCAGTTTCATGCAGCCGTAGGGCGTGCACGGGCGGAAACCCGGCAGGTTGGCGACCAGTTCGCCGGCCGACAGCACCGAGTAGCCGTCGACGTCCTTGGCTGTCGCGATCGCCTCGATCACCTTGTTCGGGCTGATGTGGCGCGGCAGCGGCATCTGCACCAGGATGCCATGGATGGCCGGGTCCTGGTTCAGGGCTTCGATGCGGGCCAGCAGCGCCGCTTCGGTGAGGTCGGCATCGTATTTTTCCAGCACCGAATGAAAGCCGACGTCGCCGCAAGCCTTGACCTTGTTGCGCACATAGACCTGGCTGGCAGGGTCTTCGCCGACCAGGATCACGGCCAGGCCCGGCTGCTGGCCGGCCGCGGTAAGTTTGGCCGCGCGCTCGGCGATTTCGGCACGCAGTTGCTGGGAGAGTTGGACACCGTCGATCAGTTGGGCAGGCATGGGAAGGCTCATCACTGGACAAAGATGAAATTATACGGCGCGCGCAGGTATCGCGCGCCGCACTCCGTGGTTCGTTGTCATATTTGCAGATGGGGCAGGCATGGCAACAGAGCGTATTCGCAAAGCATATCGGAGGGACGTAGGGTGGACGGCTCCGCCGTCCACGCGTCCAACCAGCATGTGCACATCGTGCCCTGGTTCGCATACGTGCGTTGAACGCGTGGACGGGATAACAGTCCCCCAGAGTGTTATCCCTCGTCCACCCTACGAAACACGATATCCCACATTATGAAATTAAATATCGTAATTTGAAAAAGAATAAGGGCACTGGTAGAATCCCGTGGGTTAATTCCAGCTTAGTTGTTCAATACAATCCGCCGCCGGCGATCTGGGGATCGGGGTGGGGCACCACACATAGGAGACGCATCAATGTCAGCTCAACTCGATCAGTTGACGGCCCAGGCCGCCAACGACCCGGACACGCTCGAAACCCAGGAATGGCTCGACGCGCTGGAAGCGGTTATCGAACACGAAGGTACCGAACGCGCCCACTACCTGATGGAGCGCCTGGTCGACCTGGCGCGCCGCCGTGGCGCCCACATCCCGTTCTCCAGCAACACCGCCTACGTCAACACGATCCCGGCCCACCTGAACGTGAACAGCCCGGGCAACCTCGAATACGAAGAGCGCCTGCGCTCGTGGATGCGCTGGAACGCGATGGCGATGGTCGTCAAGGCCAACCGCGCCGACGGCGACCTGGGCGGCCACATCTCGTCCTTCGCCTCGCTGGCCAACATGCTCGGCACCGGCTTCAACCACTTCTGGCACGCCCCGACCGACACCCACGGCGGCGACCTGCTCTACATCCAGGGCCACAGCTCGCCCGGCATTTACGCGCGCGCCTACCTCGAGGGCCGCATCACCGAAGAACAGATGCTGAACTTCCGCCGCGAAGTCGACGGCAAGGGCCTGTCTTCGTATCCGCACCCGAAACTGATGCCGGACTTCTGGCAGTTCCCGACCGTCTCGATGGGCCTGGGCCCGCTGATGGCGATCTACCAGGCGCGCTTCCTGAAGTACCTGCACGCACGTGGCATTGCCGACACCGCCAACCGCAAGGTCTGGGTCTTCTGCGGCGACGGCGAGATGGACGAGCCGGAATCGATGGGCGCGATCGGCATGGCCGCGCGCGAGCAGCTCGACAACCTGGTCATGGTCGTCAACTGCAACCTGCAGCGCCTGGACGGTCCGGTGCGCGGCAACGGCAAGATCATCCAGGAACTGGAAGCGGACTTCCGCGGCGCCGGCTGGAACGTCGTCAAGGTCATCTGGGGCTCGCAGTGGGATTCCCTGCTGTCGAAAGACAAGGACGGCATCCTGCAGCGCGTGATGATGGAAACCGTCGACGGCGAATACCAGAACTACAAGGCCAAGGACGGCGCCTACGTGCGCAAGCACTTCTTCGGCAAGCATCCCGAGCTGCTCAAGATGGTCGCCAACATGAGCGACGACGACATCTGGCGCCTGACCCGCGGCGGCCATGACCCGCACAAGATCTACGCGGCCTTCAAGAACGCGCAGGAAAACAAGGGCACCCCGACCGTGCTGCTGGTGAAGACCGTCAAGGGCTTCGGCATGGGCAAGTCGGGCGAGGCGCGCAACACCGCGCACCAGACCAAGAAGCTCGACGACGAGGCGATCCGCGAAATGCGCGACCGCTTCAACATCCCGATCCCGGACGACAAGCTGGCCGAGATCCCGTTCTTCAAGCCGTCCGACGATGCGCCGGAAATGAAGTACCTGCACGAGCGCCGCGCGGCCCTCGGCGGCTACCTGCCGCAGCGCCGCCAGAAGGCCGACGAGGAACTCGTCGTGCCGCCGCTGTCGACCTTCAAGGCCGTGCTCGAGCCGACCGCGCCGGGCCGCGAAATCTCGACCACGCAGAGCTATGTGCGCGTGCTGACGAGCCTCTTGAAGGACCAGAGCCTGGGCCAGCGCATCGTGCCGATCCTGGTCGACGAGTCGCGTACCTTCGGCATGGAAGGCCTGTTCCGCCAGATCGGCATCTTCAACCAGCAGGGCCAGTTGTACGAGCCGGTCGATAAGGACCAGGTCATGTACTACCGCGAAGACAAGGCCGGCCAGATCCTGCAAGAGGGCATCAACGAAGCGGGCGGCATGAGCTCGTGGATCGCCGCGGCGACCTCGTACTCGTCGAACAACCGCACGATGATCCCGTTCTACACCTTCTACTCGATGTTCGGCATGCAGCGCGTGGGCGACCTGGTCTGGCTGGCGGGCGACATCCGTGCGCGCGGCTTCCTGATGGGCGGCACCGCCGGCCGCACGACGCTCAACGGCGAAGGCCTGCAGCACGAAGACGGCCACAGCCACATCATCGCGGCCACGGTCCCGAACTGCCTGCCGTACGACCCGACCTTCGGTCATGAAGTGGCCGTGATCATCCAGGACGGCCTGCGCCGGATGGTGCAAGAACAGGAAGACGTGTTCTATTACATCACCATCATGAACGAGAACTACGAGCAGCCGGGCCTGGTTCCGGGCACGGAAGAGGGCATCCTGAAGGGCATGTACCTGCTCAAGAAGGGTGGCGAAACGCAGAACCGCGTCCAGCTGATCGGCTGCGGCACCATCCTGCGCGAATCGATCTTCGCCGCCGAGCTGCTGCTGTCCGACTGGAACATCGCGGCCGACATCTGGTCCGCGCCGTCGCTGACGCTGCTGGCCCGTGACGGCCAGGATTGCGAGCGCTGGAACATGGTCAACCCGACGCTTGAACAGCGTGTGCCCTACGTGACCCAGCTGATGCAGGACACGACCGGCCCGATCATCGCGACCACCGACTACATGCGCCTGTTCGCCGAGCAGATCCGCGGCTTCATGCCGAAGGACCGCACCTATAAAGTGCTCGGCACCGACGGCTTCGGCCGCTCGGATTCGCGCGTCAAGCTGCGCGAGTTCTTCGAGGTGAACCGTTACTACATCACGGTCGCCGCCCTGCGCGCGCTGGCCGACGAAGGCAAGATCGACATGTCGGTGGTGGCGCAAGCCATCGAGAAGTACGGCATCGATGCCAACAAGCCGAACCCGGTGACCCAGTAAATGCTCTGGTGTGCTGCCGTTCCCGCCGCATGGCGCGGGAACGGCGGCGCTACCGGACCAAACAAAAAATAACGGAGCTAACACTATGAGCATTGTGGAAGTCAAAGTCCCGGACATCGGCGACTTCAAGGAAGTCGAAGTCATCGAATTGATGGTCAAGGTCGGCGACACGATCAAGGTCGACCAGTCGCTGGTGACCGTCGAGTCGGACAAGGCCAGCATGGAGATCCCGTCCAGCCATGCGGGCGTGGTCAAGGAAATCAAGGTCAAGGTCGGCGACAAGGTTGCCGAAGGTTCGCTGGTGCTGATGGTCGAGGAAGCAGCCGGTGGCGCCGCCGCCGCGCCTGCCGCTGAAGCTGCGCCCGCAGCGCAAGCCGCACCCGCGCCTGCCGCTGCGCCTGCACCGGCTGCTGCACCGGCTGCTGCTGCCCCTGCGCCTGCAGCGGCTCCAGCCCCTGCGCCGGCGCCTGCCGCCGCCCCGGCCGGCGAAGTGGCCGCCAACGGCTCGAAAGCCCACGCCTCGCCGTCGATCCGCAAGTTCGCGCGCGAACTCGGCGTCGACCTGTCGCGCGTGCCGGGCACCGGTCCGAAGAACCGCATCACCCAGCAAGACGTGCAGAACTTCGTCAAGGGCGTGATGACCGCGCCTGCCGCTGCGCCTGCAAAAGGCGGCGGTACCGGCGTCGGCCTCGACCTGCTGCCATGGCCGTCGCTCGACTTCTCGAAGTTCGGTCCGACCGAGCTGCTGCCGCTGTCGCGCATCAAGAAGATCAGCGGCCCGAACCTGCACCGCAACTGGGTCATGATCCCGCACGTGACGCAGTTCGACGAAGCCGACGTGACCGACCTGGAGCAGTTCCGCGTCGATACCAACGCCGCGCTGGCCAAGCAGAAATCAAGCGTGAAGCTGACCATGCTGGCCTTCGTCATCAAGGCATCGGTCGCCGCGCTGAAGAAATTCCCGCAATTTAATGCCTCGCTGAGCGAAGACGGTGCCAACCTGATCCTCAAGCAGTACTACAACATCGGCTTCGCCGCCGACACCCCGAACGGCCTGGTGGTCCCGGTCGTCAAGGATGCCGACAAGAAGACCGTGTCGCAGATCGCCACCGAGATGGGCGAACTCTCGAGCCAGGCGCGCGACGGCAAGCTCTCGCCGGCCAACATGCAGGGCGCCACGTTTACCATTTCGTCGCTCGGCGGCATCGGCGGCACGGCCTTCACGCCGATCATCAATGCGCCGGAACTGGCGATCCTCGGCCTGTCGAAGTCGGCCATGAAGCCGGTATGGGACGGCTCGGCCTTCCAGCCGCGCCTGATGCTGCCGCTGTCGCTGTCCTACGATCACCGCGTGATCGATGGCGCCGGCGCCGCCCGCTTCGCCGCCTACCTGGCCGAAGTGCTGGCCGACCTGCGCAAGACCCTTCTGTAAGGAGCGCCGAGAATGAGCACTGTTGAAGTAAAAGTCCCGAACATCGGCGATTTCAAGGATGTCGAGATCATCGAACTGATGGTCAAACCCGGCGACACGATCAAGGTCGACCAGTCGCTGGTCACCGTGGAGTCGGACAAGGCCTCGATGGAGATTCCGTCGACCCACGCCGGCGTCGTCAAGGAGATGAAGGTCGCGGTCGGCGACAAGGTGAACGAAGGTTCGCTGCTCTTGATGATCGAGGAAAGCGCGGGCGAGGGCGCTGCCGCTCCTGCTGCCGCACCTGCTGCTGCACCTGCAGCCGCACCTGCCGCCCAGATCGGCGCGCAGGCTGTTGCGCCGACCGCCGCCGCGGGTCCGACCGACTCCTACGCGCCGGCCCATCCTGCCAACGCCGCCGCCCCTGGCGCCGTACCGGCACCAGGCGCTGCCAGCTACAGCGGCCAGGTCGACATCGAGTGCGAAATGATGGTGCTGGGCGCCGGCCCCGGCGGCTATTCGGCCGCCTTCCGTTCGGCCGACCTCGGCATGAACACGGTGCTCGTCGAGAAGTACGCAACGCTCGGCGGCGTTTGCCTGAACGTGGGCTGCATCCCGTCCAAGGCGCTGCTGCACGTGGCGCACATCATGGACGAGACCGCGCACATGGCCGACCTCGGCGTCTCCTTCGCCGCACCAAGCGTCGACATCGACAAGCTGCGTGCCCACAAGGACAAGGTCATCAAGACCATGACCGGCGGCCTGGCCGGTATGGCCAAGGCGAGGAAAGTCACCGTGGTGCAGGGCGTCGGCCAGTTCTTGAGTCCGAACCACATCGAAGTCACGGGCACCGACGGCGCGAAGAAAGTGGTGAAGTTCGCGAAAGCGATCATCGCCGCCGGCTCCTCGGTAGTGAAACTGCCGTTCGTGCCGGAAGATCCGCGCATCGTCGACTCGACCGGGGCGCTGGAATTGCGCCAGGTGCCGAAGAAGATGCTGGTCATCGGCGGCGGCATCATCGGCCTGGAAATGGCAACCGTGTACTCGACCCTGGGTGCGCGCATCGACGTGGTCGAGATGATGGACGGCCTGATGCAGGGCGCGGACCGCGAGGCCGTCAAGGTCTGGCAGAAGTTCAACGCCCACCGTTTCGACAACATCATGTTGAAGACCAAGACCGTCGGCGTGGAAGCCCTCCCTGAAGGGATCAAGGTGACGTTCGAGTCGGCCGAGGCAGGCGTGGCCGCTCCCGAACCGCAGCTGTACGACCTGGTGCTGGTCGCCGTCGGCCGCAGCCCGAACGGCAAGAAGATCGCGGCCGACAAGGCCGGCGTGGCAGTGACGGACCGCGGCTTCATCGGCGTCGACGGCCAGATGCGCACCAACGTGCCGCATATCTTCGCCATCGGCGACCTGGTCGGCCAGCCGATGCTGGCGCACAAGGCGGTCCATGAAGCCCACGTGGCGGCGGAAGCCGCCCACGGCGAGAAGGCATTCTTTGACGCGAAAGTCATTCCATCGGTGGCCTACACCGATCCGGAAGTGGCGTGGGCCGGCCTCACCGAGGACGAAGCCAAGCAGAAGGGCATCCAGGTCGAGAAGGGCCACTTCCCGTGGGCCGCTTCGGGCCGCGCGGTGGCCAACGGCCGCGCCGAAGGCTTCACCAAGCTGCTGTTCGACGCCGAGACCAAGCGCATCATCGGCGGCACCATCGTCGGCACGAATGCCGGCGACATGATCGGCGAGATCGCACTGGCGATCGAGATGGGCGCCGACGGCGTCGACATCGGCAAGACCATCCACCCGCACCCGACCCTGGGCGAGTCGATCGGCATGGCGGCGGAAGTCTACAAAGGCGTCTGCACCGACTTGCCGCCGGCGCGCAAGCGTTGATGCAGTAAGCGCATCAAGCCCGTAAAAAGGCCGCTTCGATTTGCGTCGAAGCGGCTTTTTTTATTGGTCGGCATGCCGGTGAACGCGTGGAGTCAGGACTCCACCCTACGCGGTTTAGAGTCCCCGCATCGCCACCGCCAGGCACACCAGGCTGCCGTCCGCTCGCCGCTCGCCCGTCACGCTGACACGCGCCGGCAAGGCCTTGCCGTCCGCATGCCGCAGCGTGGCCTCGAACGCCGACGGCGCCGCCGCCCGCGCACGCTCCCGCAATCCGTTCCCGCCATCGTCGAACAAGGCCAACAGCGTTCCACCTTCGAGTTCCTGCGCCGGATAGCCCAGCCATTCCGCCAGCGCAGGGTTCACGCCCGTGCAGCGCAGGTCTCCATCGAACACCGCCATCGGCTCCGACGCCAGCGCAAACACCGCGCGGAACCGCGCCTGCTCATCCTGCAGCGACTGTTCGATGAGTTTGCGCGCCGTATTTTCCATGCTGATGCCGACGAACTTGATGACGCGCCCGTCGAACTCGCGCACCGGCGTCGCGCGCGAGGAAATCCAGCGCACCGACGCGTCGGGCTGGATCAGGCGGAAGTCGAATTCGTGCGCGGAGCCGAGGCGGATCGACTCCTCGTAGATCCGCTTCATCATCGGGATGTCGTCGGGGTGGACGTGGGTATAAAAGCTTTCGTTGGTCTCGACCGGCCAGCCATAGACGGCTTCCACGTTCGACGAATACTTGACGTCGTCGGTGATCAGGTCCCACTCCCAGGTCACGATGCGGGCGCCTTCCTGGGCCAGCTTCATGCGCGTCTCGCTGGCCACGACTTCGGCCGTGTAGCGGCGCCGCACGTCGGTCATCGGCAAGTCGACCACGTTGACGTTTTCTACCTCCTGCTGGGCCTGTTCGCCGTAGCGCAGCCAGATCCAGTTGACGCCCAGGTAGGTGGCCAGCTTGCGCAGCTTTTCGTAGTCGATCTCGCCGCCCTTGGTCCACTTGTGCACCGCCGTGCGCGATACGCCCACCTCGGTGGCGACCGCCTGCAGGGTCAGGTGCTTGTGCTCCAGCAGTTCCTTGAGGCGGAACGCAAAACTGTTTTCTGTCATGACTCCGATCCAAATAATCGTCCGGTGTGCGTGGCACCCGGGAGTGTGAACAAAGGCCGTGCAAAGGCAGGGAAGTGTACCCCAGCGCGCCGTTGTGAAATTCCGCTTGTACAGCGCTGACACTTTCCATAGAATGGGCGTGTAAACCGCAGTTTACCGTAAACCTGCAGTTTACACAACCCCACAGAAATGCATCGTACATACACTTGTGGCATAACAGAACCCGTGTCGACAGGCACAGGAGGAGATAGTATGAAAAACACCGCGCCTCGCAGCGACGGTTTCCTGACCGGCTGCACCCTCGCTGCCGTATTGGCGACCGTTTTCGCCCTGACGCAGTGGCCTGCCGAAGCAGCCGCCACCGCGTCGTCCCTCTTCGAGTGGGCCACCCGATCTTTCGGGGCATTTGTCCAGGTCTTCGTCTTCGGCTGCGTGCTGGCCTGCCTGGCCCTGGTCTTCAGCAAATACGGCAACGTCCGGCTCGGCGAAGACAAGCCCGAGTACTCGACCCTGTCCTGGGTCTTCATGTTCATCTGCGCCGGCATGGGTTCCTCGACCATGTACTGGGGCATGATGGAGTGGGTGTATTACTACCAGTCGCCCGGCCTGAACATCGTCAGCGGCAGCCGCGACGCGCTCGAGTACAGCGTCAGCTACTCATTCTTCCATTGGGGACTGAGCGCCTGGGCGATCTACGCACTGCCGTCGCTGGCCATGGCCTATCACTTCCACGTTCGCAAGAACAAGGGCCTGAACCTGGCCGCCATCGTCGAGGCCATCACGGGCTTTCGTGCCTCCGGCCCGGTCGGGCGCCTGGTCGACCTGATCTTCCTGCTGACCATGTTCGGCGCGCTCACCGTGTCGATCGCGCTGACCGCATCGACCCTGACGCGCGGCCTGGCCAGCCTGACCGGCCTGCCCGATACCTTCACGACCCAGGTCATCGTCATCGTCGGCGTCTCGGCGGTGTTCTCGGCAAGCGCCTACATCGGGATTGCCGGCGGTATGCAGCGCTTGAGCCATATGGTCTGCTGGGGCGCCTTGCTGCTCGCCGCCGTCGTCTTCCTGGTCGGCCCCACGCAGTTCATCGGCAGCAACATCGTGAACGGCCTGGGCCGCATGCTGCAGGACTATGTGCACATGAGCCTGTTTACCGACCCGACCGGGGACGGCGCCTTCAGCCGCAACTGGACGGTGTTCTACTGGCTGTGGTGGGTCTCGTATTCGCCGGGCGTCGCGATGTTCGTGGCACGGGTGTCGAAGGGCCGCACCATCAAGGAAGTGATCCTGGCGCTTCTGCTCGGCGGCAGCATCGGTTGCTGGTTCTTCTTCGGCGCCCTCGAGAGCTACAGCATGCACCAGTTCCTGTCCGGCGCCATCGACGTGCCGCGGATCCTGAAAGAGCAGGGTGGCGAAGAAGCGGTCCAGGTACTGCTGACTGCCATGCCGGCCGGCAACGTCTTCCTCGCCGTCTACCTGATCATCATGGTGGTGTTCCTGGCGGCCCACGTCGACGCCGTCGCCTACGCCGTGGCCGCCACCATCGCCCGCAACCTGCGCGAAGGCGAAGACCCGTCACCGACCAGCCGGGTGTTCTGGTGCGTGATGCTGACCCTGGTGCCGCTGGCCATGCTGTTCGCCAAGGCCTCATTGGAAACCATGAAGACGGCGGTCGTGCTGACCTCGATTCCCTTCCTGGCCATCCTCGCGGTGAAATTGTTCGGGCTGTATCGCTGGCTGGTGCAGGATTTCGGCGATACGCCCGCCCACCTGATCGAATCGGCGCGCGGCCTGCCGGCAAAGCCGGTCAGTCCTCCCTCCAGTCGTGAGCCCGATACCGACACGCGCACCGCCATCGCCCAATGAGCCGCAGCTCAGCAAGCCATACACCCGTAAATTTTTTTGCCGTCATGTCAACTGATGGTTATACGTTAAATTGGAGAGAACAATGAATCAAGAGCTGGCCCTGTCCCCCGACTTCTGCGCCGACGCCGAAAATGCCTGGACGCTGCCGAAGTCGTATTACACCGACGCCGCCGTGTTCGAGCACGAAAAGGAAAAGATCTTTGCCCACAGCTGGATCTGCGTCGCCCACCGCAGCGAGCTGGCCGAGCCGAACGATTACGTGACGCGCGAGGTGATCGGCGAGAACATCGTCGTCCTGCGCGACCGCGACGGCGTGCTGCGCGCCTTCTACAACGTCTGCCCGCACCGCGGCCACCAGCTGCTCACCGGCAGCGGCCGCGCGCGCAACGTGATCACCTGCCCGTACCACGCCTGGACCTTCAAGCTCGACGGCGAACTGGCCCGTGCCCGCAATTGCGAGAACGTGCCGAACTTCGACCCGGCCAAGGCCAGCCTGGTGCCGGTCAAGGTCGAGGAATATGCCGGCTTCGTCTTCATCAACATGGACGAGAACGCCGGCACCGTCGAGCAGCAGCTGCCCGGCCTCGAGGCCCGCATGCGCGCCGCCTGCCCGGTGATCGACCAGCTGCAACTGGGCGCGCGCTTCGTCACCGAAACGGCCGCCAACTGGAAGAGCATCGTCGACAACTACATGGAGTGCTACCACTGCGGGCCGGCCCATCCAGGCTTCTCCGACTCGGTCCAGGTCGACAAGTACACCCACTCGCTGCACGAGAACTGGTCGCTCCAGTTCGGCCTGGCCAAGTCCTCGGAAAAATCGTTCAAGCTCGACCCGTCGATCAAGGACCCGAGCTTCGCCGGCTTCTGGGCCTGGCCGTGCACGATGTTCAACGTGCCGCCGGGTGCCGACTTCATGACGGTGATCTACGAGTATCCGGTCAGCGCCGAAGTCACGCTGCAGCACTACGACATCTATTTCCTCAACAAGGAACTGACCGAAGAGCAGAAGAAGCTGGTCGAGTGGTACCGCAACGTGTTCCGTCCGGAAGACCTGAACCTGGTCGAAAGCGTGCAGCGCGGCCTCAAATCGCGCGGCTACCGCGGCCAGGGCCGGATCATGGTCGACCGCGAGCGCAGCGGCATCAGCGAGCACGGCATCGTGCACTTCCACCGCAAGATGGCCAAGGAGTACGGCGATGAGTGAGCGTCAATCGGAAACCCGGCTGCCGCTGCGCGACCCTAGCCTGCTGCGCCAGCAGGCCTGCATCGGCGGCCAGTGGAGCGTGGCCGCCAGCGGAGAAACCGTGCCGGTGTTCGATCCGGCCACGGGCGAGCGCATCGGATCGGTGCCCTGCATGGGCGAGGCCGAGACGGTCGCCGCCATCGAAGCGGCGCACGGCGCGCTGCCGGCCTGGCGCGCGCGCACCGCGAAAGACCGCGCGGCGCTGCTGCGCAAGTGGTTCGAGCTGGTCCTCGAGCACGAGGAAGACCTGGCCGCCATCATGACCTGGGAACAGGGAAAACCGCTGCTTGAAGCGCGCGGCGAGATCCGCTACGCGGCCTCCTTCATCGAATGGTTCGGCGAGGAGGGCAAGCGGGTCTACGGCGACGTGATTCCTTCGCCGTCCGCCGACAAGCGCCTGGTCGTGATCCGCGAGCCGATCGGCGTCTGCGCCGCGATCACGCCCTGGAACTTCCCGGCCGCGATGATCGCCCGCAAGGCCGCGCCGGCGCTGGCGGCCGGCTGCACCATGGTCGTCAAGCCGGCCAACGAGACCCCGTTCAGCGCGCTGGCGCTGGCCGAGCTCGCCCTGCGCGCCGGCATTCCGCCCGGCGTGCTGAACGTCGTCACCGGCGACGCCGTCGCCATCGGCAGCCAGCTGACCGGCCACCCGCTGGTGCGCAAGCTGTCGTTCACCGGTTCCACCCCGGTCGGGCGCCTCCTGATGCAGCAGTGCGCCGGCACCATCAAGAAGGTATCGCTGGAGCTGGGCGGGAACGCGCCCTTCATCGTCTTCGAGGATGCCGACATCGACGCCGCCGTCGAAGGGGCATTGCAGGCGAAATACCGCAACGCCGGCCAGACCTGCGTCTGCGTCAACCGGCTCTATGTGCACGATGCCGTCTACGAGCGCTTCGTCGAGCGCTTTGCGCAGCGCGCCGCGCGGCTACACGTCGGCAACGGCTTCGGGCCCGGTGCCGAGATCGGGCCGCTGATCAACGCCAAGGCGGTCGGCAAGGTGGCCGAACTGGTGGCCGATGCCCTCGCCAAGGGCGCGCGCGTCCTGGCCGGCGGCGCCGTCCACCCGGCCGGGCCGGGCTTCTTCGCGCCGACGGTGCTGACCGACGTGCAGCCCGGCATGCGCATCCTCGAGGAAGAGGTGTTCGGGCCGGTGTCGCCGATCGTGCGCTTCCACAGCGAGAGCGAGGTCGTGCAGATGGCGAACGACACGATCTATGGCCTGGCGGCCTACTTCTACAGCCGCGACGTCGGCCGCGTCTGGCGCATCGCCGAGCAGCTCGAGTACGGCATCGTCGGCATTAACACCGGCCTGATCTCGAACGAGGTCGCGCCCTTCGGCGGCATGAAGCAGTCGGGCCTGGGCCGCGAAGGTTCGCGCTACGGCATCGAAGACTACATGGAAATGAAATACCTCTGCATCGCCGTGTAAGGCGCCGCCGAGGTTCGATGAGATTGCAACAATGGAAAACCACTATCAGACCATCCCGGTCCGGGTCACGCGCATCGAGGCCGTCACCCCGCTGATCAAGCGCTTCACCCTGGCGCCGGCCGATGGCGGGGCGCTGCCGTCCTTCACCGGCGGCAGCCACGTCATCGTGCAGATGCGCGACGGCGAGCGGCGCTACAACAATGCCTATTCGCTGATGAGTTGCCCGGAGTCCCTCGGCAGCTACCAGATCGGCGTGCGGCGCGAGGCCAGCTCGAAGGGCGGCTCGGCCTTCCTGCACGACCGGGTGAAAGAGGGCGACCTGCTCGCCATCACCGCGCCCAACAACCTGTTCGCGCTGGCGCCGGAGGCCCGCCACCACGTCCTGGTCGCCGGCGGCATCGGGATCACGCCCTTCGTCTCGCAGATGCACGAGCTGCGCCGCAGCGGCGGCTCGTACGAGCTGCACTATGCCTTCCGCGCGCCCGAGCATGGGGCGTTCAAGGACGAACTGGCGGCCATCGCCGGCGAGTCGTGCGGACGCGTGCAGACCTATGTCGACAGCCTCGGGCAGCAGCTCGACCTGACCGCCCTCGTCGGCAAGCTGGCCGAGGGCGCGCACGTCTACGTCTGCGGCCCGGCGCCGCTGATCGAGGCGGTGCGCGATGCGGCCGTCGGCGCAGGACTCGCACCCGACCGGGTGCACTGGGAACAGTTTGCCGCGCCCGCGCAGGACGGCGACGCCTTCACCGTCGTGCTGGCGAAGTCCGGCAAGACGGTGGCGGTCGGCGCCAACGAGAGCATCCTGAACGCCATCGAAAGGGACGGCAGCGTGCCGGTCGAATGCCTGTGCCGCGAAGGCGTCTGCGGCACCTGCGAAACCCGCATCCTCGAAGGCGAGGCCGACCACCTCGACCAGTACCTGAGCGACACCGAGAAGGCGGCGGGGCGGACCATGATGATCTGCGTCTCGCGCGCCCGCACCGGCACCCTCGTGCTGGACCTCTGACCCCCACCACCAGAACTAGCCAGGCCGTCCGGCGCGCACGCCGGGCGCGCCGCGGCATGAGGAGACCATCATGAAACGTCCAGGCGCATGGATGAAAACAGCGGCCGGCGCGTCCTTGCTCGCGGGCGCGCTGCTGGCGCCCGCCTTCGGCGCCGAACCGGGCATCAAACTCTACGGCGTGATCAGCAGCGGCCTGCGCTACACCTCCAACATCGACGGCAGGCATAACGACAAGGTCGACGTGGTCTCGAGCGGCATCGGCGGCAGCCGCTGGGGCATCTCGGGCAACGAAGACCTGGGCGGCGGCAACAAGGCCGTGTTCCTGCTCGAGAACGGCTTCGGCACCGACGACGGCAAGACGGCGTATGATGCCCTGTTCGGGCGCCAGGCCTATGTCGGCCTCACCGGCTCCTGGGGCAGCCTGACCCTGGGCCGGCAATACCACGCCGTCAACAACATCGGCTGGGCCTTCAATCCGCTCGACGAGAGCTGGGGCAACTTCTGGTCCGATCCGCTCTACACGGGCGGCGACATCTTTTTCCAGGACTACCGCGTCAATAACAGCCTCGTGTACAAGCACACGCGCGGTCCGGTCAGCGTCCAGCTCGACCTCGGGATGGGAGAGCAGGCCGGCAGCGCCAGGCGCGGCGCGAGCTTCGGCGGCGGCGTCATGGTCCAGCAGGACGGCCTCGCGTTCGGGGTCGCCTACGACCAGCGCCGCGCCGCCACCGAAGGCGGCAACACGCTGCAGAACTACTCGGTCGGCGCCTCCTACGCCTTCGGCAAGGCGACCGCCTACCTCGGCCACATGGGCCGCCGCGAAAGCGCCGGCGCCGCGCGCTTCGGCATCACCTTCGCCGGGCTCGGCTACCGCCTGACGCCGGCCTGGCACCTGTCCGGCGCCTATTACCGTTACGGGCAGAAGGGCGAAGTGCGCACCCAGTTCCAGGCCACGCCGGTGCCGCTCGGCAGGGGCAATGCCGACGTGGTCGCCGCCGTCGCCGATTACGCCTTCTCGAAGCGCACCAGCGCCTTCCTGGAAGCGGATGCGACCATCGCCCGCGGCGGGGCGGTCGGGCGCGAGACGGAATACTGGGGCGGCACGCCGGTGACCGACGTCGGCAAGAGCACGCGCATCGGCGTCATGCTCGGCCTGCGGCATCAGTTTTAACGAGGACTCACGTAGGGTGGGCGGCTCCACCTGAAAGGCTGCGTTCACGCGGCAGCAGCGCCGCCCACGCGTTCAACGAGCTACAGAAACCCCGCGTCAGTGCATGTGGGAGTTGAACGCGTGGGCGGCGCAGTCATCACGATTGATCAGGCGCCGGGTCGGAGCCGCCCACCCTACGGCCCAGCTGCTGCGCCAAAAACTCCACGCACACCCGCACCTTGGCCGACCCGGCCAGGCGTTGCGGGTACACCGCCCACACGTTCGCTTCCTGCGTATAGTCCGGCAGCACGGTCACGAGCCGGCCGCTGTCGAGGTAAGGCTGGGCGTCCCAGCGCGAGCGCAGCACGATGCCGGCGCCGTCGAGCGCCCAGCGCACGGCGATCTCGCCGTGGTTGGTCGACAGCGCGCCGGACACTTTCACGACCTCTTCGCCGTTGCGGCCGCGCAGGCGCCAGACGCCGAAGGGGTGGTCGCGTTCCTTGATCGGCAGGCACTGGTGGCCCGCCAGGTCCTGCAGGGTTCTTGGCGTGCCGTGTCGGGCCAGGTAGGCGGGCGCCGCGCACAGGATGCGGCGGTTGTCCATCAGCCGCCGCGCGATCAGGTGCGGCGCGATCTCGTCGCCCACGCGCACGTCGAGGTCGAAGCCTTCGGCCACCGGATCGACCAGGCGGTCGAATACCTCGAAACGGATCTGCAGGCCGGGATAGGCCGCCACCAGCCGGGCGATCGCCGGCGCCACCAGCTTGCGCCCGAACCCGAAACTGCTGCAGATGCGCACCCGGCCGCTCGGCTCGCGGCGCCGCTCGGAGACTTCGTCGATCAGGTCGTCGAGGTTGTCGAGGATGGCCTGGGCGCGCACGTAGACCTGCTCGCCGTCCTCGGTGATGGCGATGCGGCGCGTGGTACGCTGGAACAGGCGCACGCCGAGCACGCCCTCGAGCACGCCGATGCGCTTGCTGACATAGGCGGGCGACATGCCGAGCTCCTCGGCGGCAGCGACGAAGCTGCGCTTGCGCACGACGGTGATGAAGACCCGCAGGTCTTCGTTCTCCAAAGGATTATTCATCAGGATTATTCACGGCACGTGTTTCTACATTTCACGATAACGCTGATTATAAACACGGCGTATCCGTTTATGCTGATCTCATTGCACTCACCTCTACAAAGGAACCCCCATGAAAACCCATAAAATCGCGGTGATCGCCGGCGACGGCATCGGCAAGGAAGTCATGCCCGAAGGCCTGCGCGTGCTGCAGGCAGCGGCCAGCCGTTTCGACATCAAGCTCGACATCACGACCTTCGAATGGGCCGATTGCGACTACTATGCCAAGCACGGCAAGATGATGCCGGACGACTGGAAGCAGCAGCTCGACGGCTTCGAGGCGATTTATTTCGGCGCCGTCGGCTGGCCCGACACGGTGCCCGACCACATCTCGCTGTGGGGCTCGCTCCTGAAATTCCGCCGCGAGTTCGACCAGTACGTGAACCTGCGCCCGGTGCGCCTGATGCCCGGCGTGCCGTGCCCGCTGGCGAACAAGAAGCCGGGCGACATCGATTTTTATGTGGTGCGCGAAAACACCGAAGGCGAGTATTCGTCGGTCGGTGGGCGCATGTTCGAAGGCACCGAGCGCGAAATCGTGCTGCAGGAAGCCGTGTTCAGCCGCCACGGCACCGACCGCATCCTGAAATACGCTTTCGAGCTGGCCCAGCGCCGTCCGAAAAAGCACCTGACCGCCGCCACCAAGTCGAACGGCATCGCGATCTCGATGCCCTACTGGGACGAGCGGGTCGCCGCCATGGCGGAACACTACGGCGACGTGCGGTGGGACAAGTACCACGTCGACATCCTCGCCGCCCGCTTCGTGCTCTCGCCGGAGCGCTTCGACGTGGTGGTGGCCTCGAACCTGTTCGGCGACATCCTGTCCGACCTCGGCCCGGCCTGCGCCGGCACGATCGGCATCGCGCCTTCGGCCAACCTGAATCCGGAACGGACCTTCCCCTCGCTGTTCGAACCGGTGCACGGCTCGGCGCCCGACATCTACGGCAAGAACATCGCCAACCCGATCGCGATGATCTGGTCGGCCGCGATGATGTTCGAGTTCCTCGGCTATACGCCGGCGCACGACGCCATCGTCCAGGCAATCGAAACCTGCCTCACGAATGGCCCGCGCACGCCGGACCTGGGCGGCACGGCCAACACCACCGAAGTGGGCGTGGCGATCAGCGCTTACCTGGCCGGCTGAAGGTTCGTCCGAGCAAATGGGCGCGTGGAGTCCTGACTCCACGCGTTCTGCCACCAATGCGACATTGCACCTTCCCGCCCGCTTGCTATGATGGAAGAGCGGCCCTGCAGCTGAAGCCGCGCCAACCAGCATTGCCTGTCACGGGAGACTGACATGGAAGAGCACGGCAGGGAATATGTCGGGACGGTTTTCGTCCTGCCCGAATCGCGGGCCTTCGAACTCAAGACGACGATCAACGGCGTCCCGGTGACGCTGCACGGCACCGTCGCCCACCACCTCGCGGAACAGTTCACCGGCCATGCGCCGGCGGACGAACTCATCGACGTGCGCCAGCTGGCGATGCAGCCGCGCCGGGTCGAGGTGCTCACGCGCGACATCTGCGAGCGGCACCGGGCGCCGCGCAAGGCGCATTTCCTGATGCGCGTGCTTGACGGCGGGGTGCAGCCGAGCCGGCAGGAGTCTGCGGTCGGCGCCTAGGCGGAAAACCGGGTGGCTCAGCGCAGGCGCACGCTGGTGACGCTCGGGGCGTCGCCTAGCTCGATCATGGCGTCCTCGAAACCCGGCGGGCCGAACTTGTTGCGCGCGTCGCGGCTGAAACCGTAGCGCTCCTTGGGGATGCCGATCAGGTTGCGGTCGAGCTCGCCGTTAGCGTTTTCGTCGTGGTAGGCGAGCACCGCCCAGGTGCCCGGCGGCACGCCCCTGACGACGACCGTCGTCTCGCCGGGCTGGGCCGGCGCCGAGGCGCTGTAGGCGCATTGCTTCAGGAAGCGGAGCTTGTCGCAGACGGCGACGCTGACCTTGCCTTTGCTGCTTTCGACGCCCGACACCTTTACTTCGACGTCGCCGGCCCGGGCGGCGAGGGCGGGCAGCAGCAGGGCGCAGCCGAGGATGCGCGACAGGGCGGGGCGGGACAGGTGGTGCATGGTTTTCCTCATGAACTATTGGGTCGTTTTAGCCCGTGCGCGACGGTACGCTGGAAGCGTGCGCGGCGAGCCGTATGGTAGGCTGTCGTTCTCTCTTTATTCTTTTCGGTTGCCGCATCCATGCTGCTCAATACGCTCATCGTCGTGGCCACCATCGTGCTGATGGAAGTGTTTTCCATCGTCGCGCACAAGTACATCATGCATGGCTTCGGATGGGGCTGGCATCGCTCGCACCACGAGCCGCGCAGCGGCTGGTTCGAAAAGAACGATTTGTATGCCGTCGTGTTCGCAGGCGTGGCGATCGTCCTGATTTATTTCGGCAGCGAAGGCGTCTGGCCGCTGCAATGGATCGGCGCCGGCATGACGGCCTACGGCTTGCTCTACTTCGTCGCCCACGACGGGCTGGTGCACCGCCGCTGGCCCTTCCACTTCGTGCCGCGCAGCGGGTACGCCAAGCGCCTCTACCAGGCGCACCGCATGCACCATGCCGTCGAAGGCAAGGACGGCGCGGTGTCCTTCGGCTTCCTGTACGCGCCGTCGGCCGCCACGCTCAAACGGCAGTTGCAGGCGCTGCATGGCGGTGCGTTTCAGAAGCACCCGGACGCTGCCACAGATGGGCAGGACGCGGAGGAGCCTGCGCGACCCGCGAGCCGAGCGCGCTGATTCCTCCCCTGGCGAGCAGCCAGAGCTTGGTCGCCTTCGAGGTGCCGACCCGCTCGTCCCAGGCGCGCGGGCCGCGCGCCTTGACCTCGATGCCGATCTGCCGGTACACGTTGCGCGCGGTCGCGATCGCCCAGCTCGAGCGCAGCGGCAATGCCGCGATGCCGGCGGCCGCCGAGTCGTAATACGGTTCCGCATGGTCGACCAGGCGCGCCGCCACCCTGGCCAGCGCCACGCGGTGGCGCGGCAGGCCGACTTCGTCAGGCGCAATGCCGGCCTCCATCAGCCATTCGCGCGGCAGGTAGCAGCGCCCGTTGTGCGCATCGTCCACGATGTCGCGCGCGATGTTCGTCAGCTGGAAAGCGAGGCCGAGGTCGCAGGCGCGGTCGAGCACGGCCGGCTCCTTCGCGCCCATGATCGAGGCCATCATCAGGCCGACCACGCCGGCCACGTGGTAGCAGTAGCGCAGCGTGTCCTCGATGGTGTCGTAGCGCGCGCCGGCCACGTCCATCGCGAAGCCGTCCAGGTGGTCGAACGCGAAGCGCGGCGCGATAGCGTGGCGCAGCGCCACCTCCTGGAAGGCGGCAAAGGCGGGGTCGTGCATGGCGTCGCCCGCATACGCGCGGCTGGTCTGCTCGCGCAGGATCGCCAGCTCGCGCGCGGCATCGACGTGGCTCGGCGCAATGGTGCTCGAACCGAGTTCCTGGCCGTCGACCACGTCGTCGCAATGGCGGCACCAGGCGTAGAGCATCAGCACGCTGCGGCGGGTGGCGGGATCGAACAGCCTGGCGGCCGCGGCGAAGCTTTTCGAGCCGACCTGGATCGTTGCGGTCGCATGCTCCAGCAGCGCCGCGCTCATGCCAGCTCCTCCTCGATCATCAGGCCGGCCGTGGCCTTGGCCGAGCCGATCACGCCCGGCACGCCCGCGCCCGGATGGGTGCCGGCGCCGACCAGATACAGGTTGCCGAGTTCCTTGTCGCGGTTGTGCGGGCGGAACCAGGCGCTTTGCGTGAGGATCGGCTCGAGCGAGAAGGCCGAACCGACGTGGGCGTTGAGCTGGTCGCGGAAGTCGAAGGGCGTGAAGATGCGGCTGGTGACGAGCTGGCTGCGCAGGCCCGGCATGTAGCGTTTTTCGAGATAGTCGAAAATCCGGTCGCGGAACAAAGGCCCTTCTACTGCCCAGTCGATCGGCGCATTGCCCAGGTGCGGCACCGGCGCCAGCACGTAATGGCTGCCGCAGCCAGGGGGCGCCAGCGAGGGATCGGTGACGCAGGGCGCGTGCAGGTAGAGCGAAAAATCGTCGGCCAGGGTGTCCCCTTTGAAGATCTCGTCGATCAGGCCGCGGTAGCGCGGCCCGAAGCAGACCGTGTGGTGCTGCAACTGGCTGTGATGGTGATCGAGCCCGAAGTAGAGCACGAACAGCGAATTCGAGAAGCGCTTTTTCGTGAGGCTGTCCGCCTCGCTGGCGCCGCGCGGGTGCTGTTGCAACAGCGTTTTATAGGTGTGCACCACGTCGGCGTTCGAGGCCACCGCATCGGCCGCGAACAGGCGGCCGTCTTCGAGGCGCACGCCCGAGACCCGGTTGCCGCTGGTCTCGATGCGCGCCACCGGGGCGTTCAGCTCGATGCGCCCGCCGATGTCCTCGAACAGGCGCACCAGTCCCTTGACCAGGGCCCCGGTGCCGCCGCGCGGGAACCACACGCCCCAGCGCCGCTCCAGTGCGTGGATCAGGGTATAGATCGAGGAGGTGGCGAAGGGGTTGCCGCCGACCAGCAGCGAGTGGAAGGAAAAGGCCTGGCGCAAGTGCTCGTCCTGGACGAAGCGCGACACCATGCTGTAGACGCTGCGCCAGGCCTGCAGGCGCGCCAGCTGCGGCCCCGCCTGGATCATGTCGCGGAAGGACAGGAAAGGAATCGTGCCGAGCTTGACGTAACCTTCCTCGAACACGGCCTTCGAGTAGGCCAGGAAGCGCGCGTAACCGGCGACGTCCGCCGGATTGCGCGCGTGGATCTGGCGGTCGAGCGCTTCCTGGTCGTTGGCGTAATCGAAATGGCTGCCGTCTTCCCAGCACAGGCGGTAGAAGGGCGCCACCGGCAGCATCTCGACATAGTCTTCGATGCGCTTGCCGGCGGCCGCGAACAATTCCTCGATACAGGATGGGTCGGTAATGACGGTCGGGCCGGCGTCGAACACGAAGCCCTGGTCTTCGTAGACGTAGGCGCGCCCGCCCGGCTTGTCGCGTTTTTCCAGCAACGTGGTCTGCATGCCGCTCGCCTGCAGGCGGATGGCCAGTGCCAGGCCGCCGAAGCCGGCGCCCACGACCACGGCTTGTTTCGATGCGTTCATTCTGGATTCCTGATCTGGTTCGGATGGATCTTGCATGCGGCGGCCATGGCCTGGCGCACGGGGACGGGAGGCTTGCCGGTGAGGACGCGCGCCTTGTCGGCCAGGCGCAGGCGCCCCGCGTAGAAGCGCGCGATCAGCGGCGCCGGCAAACGGTAAAAACGCTGCATCACGGCCCAGCGCCGGTCGGCGCTGCCGGCCAGGAACAGCATGCGGTTGAGCAGGCGGAAGAAGCGCTGGCTGCGCCATTCCTGCTGCGCCTCGGCGCGGATCGCGGCGAACAGGCTGGGCGCGGACAGGTCGGCCAGGCCGGCCACGCGCCCGGCCAGGCGCACCGCATGCGGCAGCGAATAACCGGTGGTCGGGTGGAACAGCCCGGCGCGCAGGCCGGAACAGGGCTGGCCGCCGAGACCGGCCCAGAAGCCGTCCATGTCGCCCGCCAGCACGATCGGCAGCGAGCCGTGTTCTTCGCGGATCACTTCCTCGATGCGCCAGCCGCGCGCGGCCGCATAGGCGCCGATGTTGGCGCGCAGCCGCTGCGGCTCCCAGGCGCTGGTATCGACGTAATGGGTGTCCTCGATCAGGATGCGGTCGGGGCCGAAGGGCAGCAGGTAGACGAAGCGGTAGCCCCCTTGCTGCTCGACGCTGGCGTCCATGATGACCGGGGCCGCCAGTCCGTGGGGGGCGGCCAGCTTCACTTCCTGGCCGAGGAAGGTCTGGTAGCCGAGCGCGAGATGGGGGCTGGCGCGCATGCCGCGCCCGTCGATCACGGCGCCGGCGCGCAACATGCCGCCATCGGCCAGTTTGACCCAGTCCGGACCGAGCGCATCGACCTGCGCGCCTGTACGCACGGACGCGCCCAGGGCCGCTTCGATCACCTCGGCAAAATCGGCGGAGGCAATGCTCGCGTAGCCGCTCTCGAGCGTGCGCGCATAGGCCGGAAAGACCACGTCGTAGCGCGGCCAGCGGCTTTTGACCAGGGGCGCCAGCCAGGCGCGCTGGGCGGCATCGAGGTCGCTGTCGTGGAAGGACCAGGTGTGGTTGCCGCCGATGCGCGCGCCGCCTTCCAGCAGCAGCACCTTTAAAGCCGGGCGCTCGCTGCGCAGGCGCCAGGCAATCAGGCCGTTGGCGAGGCCGCCGCCGACCAGGATCAGGTCCCAGGCCGGCTCCCCGGCGTCAGGCATGGCGCGCTTATCCATGGCCGGCCAGCTCCGCGGGGCGCTCCAGGCGCAGCGCCGCCTCGACGATATCGGCCGCGCGTCCGGCGCCGCCGGCACTGTTGACGCTGTGCGCCAGCGCCGCGCAGTTCGCCTTGAAACCGGGTTCTTCCAGCAGGCGCGCCAGCTGGCGCCCGAGCGTGGCGCTGCTCGAGAAACGGGGCGAGGCGCGCAGGCCGATGCCGGCGTGGCAGACCCGCGCCGCCACGCCGGGCTGGTCGAAGGCGATCGGCAGCGCCAGGATCGGCGTGTGGGCGGCAATCGCATCCATCACCGTGTTCAGGCCGGCGTGCGAGATCACCGCATCGGCGCGCGCCAGCACCGCTTCCTGCGGCGCAAACGCGCAGGTCCAGGTGGCGCCGGCGTCTTGCAGCGCCTGCGCCTGGCGCGTGTCGAGGCCGCCGCAGTGCGCCACCAGCAGCTGGACGCCCTGCGCGCGGCAGGCCCGGGCGATGCGCTTGAACAGGCCGAAGCGCTGTCCCTGCAGCGTGCCGAGCGAGGCGAAGACGAAAGGGCGCCCCGGGTCGATCTCGGGCATGGCCTCGACCCGTGCCGGCGGCTTGCCGTGCGCGGCGCGCAGCGGGCCGACGTGGTGGAAATGCGCCGGCAAGTGCTTGCGCGGGAATTCGAAGGCGGCCACCGTCTGGCTGAGCTGCGCCAGCGGCGACAGGCAGTCGTGCAGGGCGCCGCGCGCGGGCAGCCCGAGGCGCCTCGCCTCGCCCTCGATGGCGCTGCGGTGCGGCCCCATCATCCAGTCGTAGACCCGGGTGCTGCCCTCGCAGATATGCAGCGCGCGTTCGCTGTCGCTCCAGTCGAAGGGCATCACCGGCAGCGGAATGCCGGGCTCGCGGTTGACCGGCAGCGCGCAGGCGACCGAGACGAAGGGCAGGCCCAGGCTTTCCGCCACCAGCCCGGCGGCCGCTTCCATCTGGTCGCCGAGCAGGGCGTCGATGCGCAGCGCCTCGATCGCCGCCGGCAGTTCGCGGCACAGCATGGTGGTGGTGCGCGCCATGTCGGTGATGACCCGGCGCAGGCCGAGCGGGCTGCCGGGATTGGCCGCGCGCCGTAACGAGGCGGCCAGCGAACCGGGCGGATGGCTGGCGCTGCCGAGCGCGTGGAAGCCGAGCCGCGCATCGCCGACATACACAGCGGCGTCGGCCTGCTGGAGGAACGTGACGCGGTGCCCGCGCGCCACCAGCGCGAGCGCGAGCGCCGACAGCGCGCTGAAGTGGCTGTAGAAGGCAGGGGCGACCACGCCGAAATGGGCCATGCGGCGTTCCCCGTCTAGGCGCGGCGCGTGCCGCAAGGCGCCCTGGCGGCAGCGTTCAATGGTGCACCTCGCACTCGGCCTGGGCGGGAGCGGGACGGAACGACGAGCCGCGTGCGAACAGGGTATCGACGAAGCGGCGCGTATGTTGCCCGCTGCCCTGCTTGCTGCCGATGGCATCGGTCAGGTAGCGGTCGGCCTCGTCGAGGTGGGTCGCCAGGCGCTGGCGTGCTTCCTCGAGGCCGAGGGCGTTGACGAGCGTGGCCTTGCCGCTGTCCTTGCCGGTGTCCTTGCCGGTCACGGCGCTGTCGTTGCCGGGGCCGTCCTGGAAGTCGTCGCGGATCTGGAAGGCGTGGCCGGCTGCGAGCGCAAAGGCGCGCAGCGATTCGGCCACGCACTCGTCGGACTCGGCGACGATGGCCGCCATGTCGACCGACACGCCCAGCAGCACCCCGGTTTTCAGTTCGTTGGTGGTGGCGATTTCCTCGGCAGTGCGCTGGCCGCCGCTGCGCAGGTCTTCGAACTGGCCGCGCACCAGTCCTCGTGCGCCGACCGTCTCGGCCAGCTTCGCCACCAGGCGCGCGCGCACCAGCGGCGGGATATCGGGCGCCGTGGCCAGGATGCCGAACGCGCGGCTGAGCAGGGCGACCGAGGCCAGGATCGCGACGTCTTCGCCGAACTGCACGTGGATCGTGGGCTGGCCGCGGCGCAGCATGGCGTTGTCCATGCAGGGCATGTCGTCCAGGATCAGCGAGGCCGCATGCACCATCTCGACCGCGCAGGCGATGTCGACCAGGGCAGGGGAGGAGCAGCCGAGGTCGCGCGCGACCAGCATCAGCAGCAGCGGACGCATGCGCTTGCCGGCCCCGAGCGTGCCGGCGCGCATGGCCCGCGCCAGCAGGTCGGCATCATCGCCGCTGTCGGCCAGCACTTGCGCGATGCGCTCCTCGAATTCATCGCGGATGGTGTGGAGTTCCGTGAGCCAGGGATCGCCGCGTTTTTCCAGGTCGAGCCCACTGAACCGTCGTGTCGTGATCGTCATAAGGCCATCCTTTTGCCGAAATAGGGTGCGAAAATTGATGAATTTGCCATGAATGATACCGCAATTCATCTTGAGTAAACGCGGGATTCTTCAACTGTGCGCTGGTCTTTTATGCAACATAATTCGTCAATTTCGGCAATTGTGTGGCCGTAGCCGCAGGAGCACGCAAGGCCGGGCGGTTTGTCCCGGGACAAGCGGGGCCGGATGGGTCCAGGCGCAGGGCAGGCGACATGCGGTGGCGCGGGCGATGTGCGGCGGCGCGGGCATAAAAAATGCCGCCCGACGCAAGCCTTGGGCGGCATTTTCGGTACGCGTGCCGTCGGCACGCGCCGGGTCCGTTCAACTGTAACTGGTCCAGCTTTGCGGGATCTCGATGTGGCCGGCCTTGGCGGCATCGGCATACGCGCGCATTTCGGCGACGACCGCTTCGAGCTGCTCGTTGCCCGGGTTCTGGAGGAAGCCCTTCATGCGCTCGTGCAGCGAAGCCTGCTGGTCGCGCCATTCATAACGGGAAGTCTTGCTCATACGACCTCCTTACAGCCCATTGCTGTGATGTTCTTGTTGGTACTCATGACACCCTCCTTGTTTTAAGGAGACCAGTGTCCCACGCGGGCCTGCACCAGATCAGTGCGATGACGCACATTCTCTTCGGCCATAGCCTCAGCGCAGCACGGCCCGGTAGAACATGGCGAGGCGTTCGGCGAGCAGGCGGTGGGCCTCTTCGCGTCCAGGCTGGGCATGCGGCAACACCAGGCGGCCGATGGGGTCGCCGGAAATCCAGCTCATGAGGAGACCCGGCAGGTCATCGAAAGGCAGGTCGGTGCGCAACTGCGCGCGCACGTCGGGGCGCGCGAAATAGCGGGCGAGCATGTCGCGCGTCAGGCGCGGGCCGGAATTGTAGAAGGTGTCGGCCAGTTCCGGATTGCCCGGCGTTTCGGCGATCACCACGCGCTGCATCGCCAGCGCCTGCTCGTTGCACAGCAGGTCGAAGAACTGATGCGCGAAATCGTCGACCACGTCGCGGAAAGGGCGGGTGTCGCGCTCCATGTCGCGCACCTGGAAGAACTGGCCGCGGCGCGAGACCATCACGGCCGCGAGCAGGCCGGCCTTGCCGCCGAATTTCACGTAGATGGTCCGTACCGCGACCCGCGCCGCGCGCGCGATCGCTTCCAGGCTGGTGCGGGTATAACCGTTTTCCAGGAACAGGGTGGCGGCCGCGTCGATCAGGTCCTGGGTGCGCGCTTCGACCTCGCTCGCCTTGGGACGCCCGGCGCCGCGCAGGCTGGCTGCGGTGCTCGCTTTCGATGGTGTGCTCATGGCGTTACTGTAAGACGCCGGGAAATGAAATGCAACCATTTCATTTCTTGACGAGGCGGGCAGCTTGGCGAATAATGGCGCACCGCATACATCCTTTATTCTTCTTCGGAGTTGCATCATGTCCCAAACGCAGCCTTCGCACGAGCACAAGCCGCTCGGCACCGTTCCTTCCGCGCCGCCTGCGCCGGCTGCCACCAAGTCTCCACCGAACAAGCGCGTGCTGGGCGTGGTCGCGCTGATCGCATTGGCGGCGATCGTTGCCGGCGGCCGCATGTGGTACCGCAGCCATTATTTCGTCGACACCGAAAACGCCTATGTCGCCGGCCACGTGCACCCGGTCTCGGCGCGCATCGCCGGCGTCGTGACCAAAGTGCTGGTCGAAGACAACCAGCACGTGAAGGCGGGCGACGTCATTGCCGAACTCGACCCTGCCGACCAGCACGTGCGCGTCGAGCAGATCGAAGCGCAGATCGCCAGCGCCCGGCAGCAGGTGATCCAGGCCGACGCCCAGGTGGCGCAGGTGCGCGCCCAGGCCGCGGCGGCGAAAGCCCAGGTCGGGCAGGCGCAGGCGCTGGCCCTGCGCGCGCGCCAGGATGCCGAGCGTTACGGCCAGCTCTACACGAAGCAGATGAAGGCCGTCTCGAAGGCCGAGGTCGATGCCGCGAACGCCGCGCGCACGGCGGCTGCCGCCGACGTCAACGCGCGCCGCGACAACGCCACTGCCGCCGAGGCCCAGATCGCCGCCGCCGGTTCCGCGCGCGACGTGCTCAAGGCCCAGATCCGGGTGCTGCAGGCGCAGCTGAAGGACGCCCGCCAGCAGGTCGGCTACAGCCGCATCGTCGCGCCGGTCGACGGCCGCATCGGCCGCCGCAGCGTCGAAGTGGGTGCCCGCGTGCAGCCGGGCCAGCAGCTCGTCGCCGTGGTCGAGGACAAGGTCTGGGTCACCGCCAACTTCAAGGAAACCCAGCTGGCCGGACTGAAGCCGGGCCAGGCGGTCGACCTGGCGGTCGACGCGCTGCCCGGCGAGCATCTGGTGGGCCGCGTGGACAGCTTCTCGCCCGCCTCGGGCAACCAGTTTGCGCTGCTGCCGGCCGATAACGCGACCGGCAACTTCACCAAGGTCGTGCAGCGCGTCCCGGTCAAGATCACGCTGGCGCCGAACGACGTCCAGCGCCTCGCCGGCCGCCTGGTGCCGGGCATGTCGGTGGTCGCCGAAGTCGACCTGCGCAAGGAGGCCGTGCAGCCGGTGCACACGGCGTCGGCACCGCAGCCTGCCCGTTAAGAGACCGTCATGACCAGTCTGACCAAGACCGGCCCGGCCGCCTTTCCGGGCGCGCCCGCGGCCGGTTCGGCCGTCGACCTGCGCACCTGGATCGCGGTGGCCGCCGGCATGCTCGGCGCCTTCATGGCCGTGCTCGACATCCAGATCACGAATTCCTCGCTGCGCGACATCCTGGGCACGCTCTCGGCGACCCAGGAAGAGGGCTCCTGGATCTCCACCGCCTACCTGTGCGCCGAGATCGTCGTCATCCCGATGACGGCGCTGTTCGCGCGCGCCTTCGGCGTGCGCCGCTACATGATCGGCACCACCGCGCTGTTCCTCGTGTTTTCGACCCTGTGCGGCGCCGCCTGGAACCTCGAGAGCATGATCGTGTTCCGCATGCTGCAAGGTTTTACCGGCGGCGCCCTGATCCCGATGGCGATGACGCTGGTGATGACGCGCCTGCCCTCGTCCAAGCGCGCGGTCGGCATGGCGGTCTTCGGCCTCACCGCCACGCTGGCGCCGGCGATGGGGCCGACCCTGGGCGGCTACCTGGCCGAGCTCTACGGCTGGCCCTCGATCTTCTACCTCAACTGGGTGCCTGGCGTGCTGCTGATCGGCGGCATGGCGTATGGCCTCGACCGCGAGCCTTCGCAGATCGGGCAGTTGGTGAACGCCGACTGGCTCGGCATCGGCCTGATGGCGATGGGCCTGGGCTGCCTGACGATCTTCCTGGAAGAGGGGAACTCGAAGGACTGGTTCGATTCGCAGTTCATCATCACCTTCGCCGCGCTGGCGCTGGTCGGCATCCTCGGCTGGGTCACGGTGAGTTTTACGCGCGCGCAGTCCTTCGTCAACCTGCGCCTCTACGGGCAGCGCAACTTCCTGATCGCGACCGTGCTGTCGGCCGTCACCGGCATGGGCCTGTACGGCTCCTCCTACCTGCTGCCGCTCTACCTGGGCCAGATCGCCGGCTACACGCCGATGCAGATCGGCGAAGTGATCGCCTGGGTCGGCCTGCCGCAGCTGATCGTGATGCCGTTTGCGGCTGCGTTATCGTCAAAGGTCGACAACCGCATCATGTGCAGCTTCGGCCTGCTGCTGTTCGGCGGCTCCTGCCTGATGAATGCCTTCATGGACGCCAGCACCGGCTACGACCAGCTGATGTTCACGCAAATCGTGCGCGCGATCGGCCAGCCCTTCGTGATGCTGACCCTGTCGAACTTCGCCATGAACGGCATCGCGCCGAAGGACATGCCCTCGGCCTCGAGCCTGTTCAACATGACCCGCAACCTGGGCGGCTCGGTCGGCATCGCGATGCTGGCGACCTCGCTCACCAACCGCGAGCATTTTCACTCGGCGCGCCTGGGCGAGTCGATCTCGAGCTATGCGGCGCCGACCCAGGAGCGCATCGAACAGATGACGCAGGCTTTCATCGCCTCGGGCGTCGACCCGGCCACGGCCGCCAACCAGGCGCTGGCCGCGCTCGACCGCATCGTGCGGCGCGAAGCCTATGTGATGGCCTACAACGACGGCTTCCTGATCGTCGGCGCGATCCTGGTCAGTTGCATCGCCATGGTCTGGCTGGCCGACAAGGTCAAGTCCCCGGGCGGCGCCGGCGGCGGCGGCCATTGAACCCATTTGAAGAGATGAGAAAAACGATGTCCGATTCCATGTTCGATTCCCTCAGCCGGATTTTCCCGCGCCCGGCGCGCGGCGTGAGCGTCGCGGCGGCGCTGGCGCTGCTGGTGGGCGGCTGCTCCACCATCGGCCCGGATTTTGTCGCGCCCAAGCCGGTCGAGGCCGCGGCCTACCGGCATGCCGACACCGCTGCTGTCGACACGGCGCGCCTGCCGGCCGCCTGGTGGACCGTGTTCGGCGACGCCGCCTTGAACCGCCTGGAAGAGCGCGCGCTGCGCGACAATCCGGGGGCCAGGGCGGCGGCGCAGCGCCTGCTGCAGGCGCAGGCGCAACTGGGCGTGCTGCGTGCCGGCCAGGCGCCGAACCTGTCGGTCAACGCCGGCCTGTCGAATTCGCGCACCTCGGCCGAGACCTCGCAAGGTCTGGCCCTGGGCGGGCGTTCGATCGAGGGCAACAACTACAGCGTCGGCGCCGCGCTGTCCTACGAACTCGACCTCTGGGGCCGGGTGCGGCGCGTCATCGAAGCGGCCGACGCCCAGGCGCTGGCGGCCCAGGACGACCGCGACGGCGTGCTGTTGCTGCTCTCGAGCCAGGTGGCGCAGAGCTACTGGCAGCTGCGCGGGCTGGATCTCGAGACCGCCATCCTGCTTGAGGCGCTGGCGGCCCGGCGCGAGGCGCAGGAGCTGGTCGAGGCGCGTTTCGAGGGCGGCCTGTCGAACGAGCTGGACGTGTCGCGCGCCCGCATCGAGCGCGCCAATGCCGAAGCGGACCTGCACGAGGTGCAGCGCCAGCGCAACCTGGTGGAGCACGCGCTGGCGACGCTGGTCGGCAGCTCGCCCAGCGCGCCGCTGCTGGCGGCTGCAGCCAAGCCGGCATTGCCGCTGCCGCCAAGCATTCCGGTCGGCCTGCCGGCCAGCCTGCTGGCCCAGCGCCCGGATCTCGCTGCCAGCGTCGCCGGCCTGCGCGCCGCGAATGCGCAGGTCGGCGTGGCCGAGGGCGCGTTCTACCCCGCGCTGACGCTGACCTCGAACTTCGGTTTCGCTTCCGAGTCGCTGCGCGAACTGGCCAGCGGCAGCGCGCGCCAGTTCTCGATCGGGCCGCTGGCCCTGTCGCTGCCGGTCTTCGACGGCGGCCGCAACAAGGCCAACCTGAGCTTGTACCGCGCCCGTTACGAGGAGGCGCTGGCGAATCACGAAAACCGCTTGCTGACGGCCTTGCGCGAAGTCGAGGACGCGCTGTCCGATTCCCAGCAGCGCCAGAAGCAGGGAGAAGTGCAGGCCCAGGCCCGGCAAGCCGCCGGGCGCGCGCTGCAGGTGGCGCAGGCGCGCTACGAGCGCGGCATCTCGACCTACCTCGACGTGACCGACGCGCAGCGCAGCGCGCTGGCCGCGGACCGCGCAGCGGCGCAGATCGGCACCCAGCGTTTATTGGCCTCGGTGGCGGTGGCGCGCGCGCTCGGCGGCGGGTGGTCGCAGCAGCCGCCGCTGGCGACGGTGCGCTGATTTGGTAGGGTGGACGGCTCCGCCCGAATGTTTGATTGTCCGCGGCGTTCATGCCGCCCACGCGTTCAACGCACCCTCGCACCGACGCGAGGTTTCACAGGCCGGTTGAACGCGTGGGCGGCATTGGAGCCGCAGCCAATCATATGCCCGGGTATAGCCGTCCACCCTACACCGCGTCCGTATTACAATCTCCTGGTTGCCTTTTCATTACTAAAACCAGGGGACCCATGAAACACCTTCTCGCTCCAATCGTGCTGGCCATCGCGGCCGGCGCAGTCGTCGCGGCCGAAGCGCCCGCCGTGCAAGCCCATGCGGCCAGCGCCGCCGAATTGACAGCGATGGCCAAGCGCTTCGCCCCGGTCGAGCTGCGCGCCGACACGGCGGCCCTGTCGAAAGGCGACCGCGCCGCCATCGTCAAGCTGATCGAAGCGGCGAAGATCATCGATACCCTGCAATTGCGCCAGCGCTGGGCCGGCAACGAGGCGCTGTGGGCCGCCCTGCAAAAGGACGATTCTGCGCTGGGCAAGGCCCGCCAGCAAGCCTTCTGGCTGAACAAGGGGCCCTGGTCCATCCTCGACAACAACAGTTCCTTCATGCCGCCGCAGTATGCGGGCATGGCGATCCCGGCCCAGAAACCGGCGGGCGCCAACTTCTATCCGGCCGGCGCCGGCAAGGCGGCCCTGGAAACCTGGATGAACGGGCTGCCGGCGGCGGAAAAGGAAGCCGCGCAGTGGTATTTCACCGTCATCCGCAGCGGCCCCGACGGCAAGTTCCGCACCGTGAAATATTCGGACGAATACCGGCCCGAACTGGAGCGGCTGGCCAGGCTGCTGCGCGACGCGGCGGCCAGCACCGACAACGCCTCGCTGAAAAAATTCCTGACCCTGCGTGCCGACGCCTTCCTGTCGAACGATTACCTGGCCTCGGATTTTGCCTGGATGGACCTCGACTCGCCGGTCGACGTCACCATCGGCCCGTACGAAACCTATAACGACGAGCTGTTCGGCTACAAGGCGGCCTTCGAGGCCTATGTCAGCGTGCGCGATGCGAAAGAAACGCAGAAGCTGAACTTCTTCGGCAAGCACATGCAGGAGCTGGAAGACAACCTGCCGGTCGACAAGCAGTACCGCAACCCGAAGGTGGGGGCGATGGCGCCGATGGTGGTGGTCAACCAGATCTACGGTGCCGGCGACGGCAATATGGGTGTGCAGACGGCGGCCTATAACCTGCCGAACGACGAGCGCGTGATCCGCGAGCGCGGCTCAAAACGCGTCATGCTCAAGAACATCCAGGAAGCGAAGTTCGAATCGACCCTGAAGCCGATTTCGAAACTGGTGCTCCGCCCGCAGGACCAGAAGGACCTCGATTTCGATTCCTTCTTCACCCACATCTTGGCGCACGAAATCATGCACGGCCTGGGACCGCACGTCACCAAAAGCGGCGGCAAGGAATCGACGCCACGCCAGGAGCTGAAGGACACCTATTCGACGATCGAGGAAGCCAAGGCCGACATCACCGGCCTGTGGGCGCTGCGCTACATGATGGACAAGGGTCAGCTGAAGGACACGCTGGGGCAGGGCGCGCAGGCCGAGCGCAAGCTGTACAACACCTTCCTGGCTTCGAGCTTCCGCACGCTGCACTTCGGCCTGACTTCCTCGCACGCGCGCGGCATGGCGATCCAGGTGAACTACCTGCTCGACAAGGGCGGCTTCGTGGCCCATGGCGACGGCACCTTCTCCGTCGATTTCAGCAAGATCCGCCAGGCCGTGATCGACCTCGACCGCGAGTTCCTGACCATCGAGGCGACGGGCGACTATGCGCGCGCCAAGACGATGATGGCGAAGTACGTGGTGATCCGGCCCGAGGTGCAGAAGGCGCTCGACAAGATGAAGGCCGTGCCCAACGACATCCGTCCGGCCTTCGTGACCGCGGCCAGCCTCACCGGCAGCACGACAAAATAGGGTTTATTGTCAGATCCGGCAGACCTTGTCGGATTTCTGATGAGAAAATATGGTGCATTTGAGTAATCTAATGATTACCGATGGCAATTCTGCTATAGTATTTTGCTTTCTGCAGGGAAAATATCCTGAGGATCAATTTCCCTGCACGCAGCCGGAGCGCTGTTCCGGTCATACTTTAGCGAGCCACATGTCTTCTTCCAAATTGACTATCGGAACCCGGCTGGCCCTGGGTTTCGGTGCCGTGCTGGTGCTGATGACGGCGTTGACGGCCCTGGCCGTCAGCCGCGTCGGCCACATCGACGCCACCCTGAACCACATTAACGACGTCAACAACGTCAAGCAGCGCCACGCGATCAATTTCCGCGGCAGCGTGCACGACCGGGCCATCGCCCTGCGCGACGTCGTGCTGTCCGCCGACGCCGGCGCGGCCCAGCCGTCGATCGAACGCATCCGTGTGCTGGCCACCCACTACCAGACTGCGGCCGTGGCGCTCGACGCGCTGTTTGCCGCCCGCAGCGATCTCCTACCCGAAGAAAAAAGCGCGCTGGCGGCGATCAAGCTCGATGAGCGCAAGACCGAGCCGCTGATCACCCAAGTCACCGCGCTGCACCTCGCCGGCGACGCCGAGGGTGCGCGCGCGCTGCTGGCCACTCAGGCCGGTCCGGCCTTCGTGTCCTGGCTGGCCAGCGTCAACGTCCTGATCGACCTCGAGGAAAGGCTGAACAAGGAAGCGGCCGCCGAGGCGCGTGCGCTGACCGGCAGCTTCTTCGCCTGGATGCTGGTGCTGTGTGCGATTGCGGTGGCCAGCGGCGCGCTCGGCGCCTGGTTCATCAGCCGCGGCCTGTTGCGCCAGCTCGGCGGCCAGCCGGAGTATGCCGCGCGCATCGTCGGCAGCATCGCCGCCGGCAACCTGGGCGTGCAGATCGACACGGCGCCCGGCGACAAGACCAGCCTGCTGTTCGCGATGAAGGGCATGCGCGACAGCCTGGTGGCGATCGTGTCCCAGGTGCGCACCGGCACCCTGACGATTGCGAACGCCTCGACCGAGATCGCGGCCGGCAACCAGGATTTATCGGGCCGCACCGAAAACCAGGCCGATACGCTGAGGGATACGGCCGCCTCGATGGCGGAGCTGACCGGCACCGTGCGCCAGAACGCCGACAATGCGCACCAGGCCAATGCCCTCGCCGAGTCCGCCTCCAGCGTGGCGCTGCGCGGCGGCGCGGTCGTCGCCCAGGTGGTCGAGACGATGGCCTCGATCAACGCCTCGTCCAAGCGGGTGGTCGACATCATTGGCGTGATCGACAGCATCGCCTTCCAGACCAACATCCTGGCCCTGAATGCCGCCGTCGAGGCGGCCAGGGCGGGCGAGCAGGGCCGCGGCTTCGCAGTGGTGGCCACCGAGGTGCGCAACCTGGCGCAGCGTTCGGCCGCGGCGGCGAAGGAAATCAAGTCGCTGATCGGCAGCTCGGTCGAGCGCGTCGACGCCGGCGCCCGCCTCGTGGACGAGGCCGGCAGCACGATGGACGAGATCGTCAGCAGCGTCAGGCGGGTGACCGACATCATGGCCGAGATCAGTGCGGCCAGCGCCGAGCAGCGCGCCGGCATCGAACAGGTCAACGCGGCCATCGGGCGCATGGACGAGGCGACGCGCCAGAACGCCACGCTGGTCGAGCAGGCCAGCGCCGCGGCCGCCTCGCTGCAGGACGAGGCGGCGACGCTCGCCGGTGTCGTCAGTGTTTTCAAGATGGACAGGGAAAACGGCCCCGCTGTTGCGCCGATGCCGCATCGGAAGGCCCTGGCGTTGTCGGCTTGAAAACGCACAAAAATATTTCTGCTCGGGAAGATATTCTGGGTTCTAGAATTGCTCTGAAGCATTTCGCCGAACCCGGAAGTCTCCCATGTTCAAATCCTTGCTGTCCCTTGCGCTGCTTGCCGGCAGCGCTGCCCAGGCCGCCGAACTGACCGCGCTCGAACAGCGCTGGCTGCAGGCCGCCAGCCCGGTCCTGGCCTATTCCCAAAGTTTAAAACTGCCGATCGACATCATCGTGCAGCCGCAGGCGCGCGCCAGCGACGTGCCGCTGGCAATGGGCTTCGATGGCGGCCGCTGCAAGCTGGTGCTCTCGCTGCGCGGCAATCCGCAAGCCGAAACCGTGCTGGCTGCCGTGCCGTCCGAGCGTCATGGCGAACTGATCGAGGCGATGGCGGCGCACGAGGTAGCCCATTGCTGGCGTCACGCCCAAGGCGCCTGGAATGCGCTGCCGGCCGGGTTCGCCGAGGTCGGCGAAGAGACGGCGGCCGACGCGCGCCTGCTGGCGGCGTCGAAGGCCTTGCGCGAATCGCGCCGCGAAGAAGCCTATGCCGACCTGGCGGCGCTGGCCTGGACCCGCCAGCGCAATCCCGAAGCCTATGGCCGCGTGCACGGCTGGCTCGAGGCGATCCGTACCGAACAGACGCAGGCGCGCGGCGGCCACGATACCCGGGTCTGGGTCGCGCTGGCCCGCGATGCCAGCCGCATGGGACAGAGCGGTTCGCCGTTCGACGACGTGGCGGCGCTGTGGCGCGAGGGCCTGCTGCACGACTAGAGCCAGGCTCGACCGTATTTTGTGGTTTTCCCGGCAAGTGTTCGTTGACGCACAGATAGTAAGTGGGGTGGGGCGTTTAATGATGCTTTCACAACAACTTACAAGAGGGACACCGCCATGAAATCGCTGCTTGCAACCTTGCTGGCCACCGCGGCCGGCGCCAGCTTCGCTGCCGCTCCTACCGCCGCCCTCAACCACGATGCGGCGACTTACCGCAACGTCACCCAGAAGGCAGCGACCGAATACAAGGCGGCCACGGCGAAGTGCGACGCCAAGAGCGGCAACGACAAGGATATCTGCATGGCCGAGGCGAAAGCGGCCCGCGCGCGCAGCGAGTCCCAGGCCATCGCCAAGTACAACAATTCCGAGCAGGGCCGCGCCAACGCCCGCGCCAAGGTTGCCGAAGCCGAGTACGACGTGGCCAAGGAAAAATGCGACGACAAGAGCGGCGCCGAGAAGGACAGCTGCCTCGATAACGCCAAGTCGGTGCGCACCGCCGCGCTGGCCGATGCCAAGGCCGGCCGTACCAGCGCCACCGCAGGCGCCAATGCCGCCGCGGACAGCGACGGCCTGATCGCCAGCACCGACACCAAGGACCCGGCCAAGGCCGCCGCCGTCGCCAAGTGCGAGCAGGTCGCCGGCTCCGACACCGCCTGCCTGGTCGACAACAAGGGCAAGGCCACCGCGCTGGCGAACCGCGCCGACAACGCCACCGAACGCGCCGCCGACAAGACCCGTGACGGCGCCGAGACCGTGGTCGACAAGACCAAGGCGGCAGCCGCCACCGTTGTCGCGAAGACCAGGGAAATGGCGTCGAACGTCGGCGACAAGACCAGGGAAGTGGCAGCGGACGCCAGGGAAGAGAGCAAGGATGCCGTCGCGAAGACCGACAACGCCGCCGAGCGTGCCGGCGACAAGACGCGCGACGCCGGCCGCGCCACGGCAACGGCTGCTTCCGACACGGCGATCACCACCAAGGTCAAGGCCAGCCTGTTCAAGGAGCCGGAACTGAAATCGATGGCGATCAACGTCGAGACCGAGAAGGGCGTCGTCATGCTGAGCGGCTTCGTCGAGTCGAAGGCCGAGGCCGACAAGGCCGTCAAGGCGGCCAGGGAAGTCGATGGCGTCACTAGCGTGAAGAACAACATCAAGGTGAAATAAAGGCACGGTCGACGCCGCGGCGTCGATAGGGCAACGCGCGCACCATTTCCGTATGGCTGCGCGCGTTGTCGTTCATGCGTGGCAGCCGCGCCACCATCGGGCGCGCCCGGCGCCGGTAAATGGCTGGGCACCCGTCCGGGCGAGTATAATTTTCGGGTGAATAAACTCGAAGCCTTCGGATACATCGTGGCCCAGGCGGCCCGCGGTGAGATCACCTTCCCCACCAGCGTCAATGCCGTGCTCCGTTTGCAGCAGGCGCTCGAGGATCCCGACTGTCCCCTCGACGAGGCGATCCGCCTCGTGCTGGCCGAGCCGCAACTGGCGGCGCGCACCGTTGCGCTCGCCAATTCGGCCGCCTTTGGCGGCGGTGGCGGCCCGCCCGTCACCAACGTGCGCGCGGCCATCACGCGCATCGGCTACCGGCGCCTGCAGGCGCTCGTCGCCAGCCTGATCGTGCGCCAGTTCGGCAGCCGCATCAAGGACCCGGGGCTGCGCGCCAAGGCCGAGCAGCTGTGGGAGCACACCACCCACGTGGCGGCCCTGGCCGCCGTGCTGGCCCGGCGCGTGACGGGCGTGAACCCGGATACGGCGCTGTTCGCCGGCATCATCCACGAGGTCGGCGGCTTTTACCTGCTCTCGCGCGCCGACGAGTTCCCCGGCCTGCTCGACGACGATCCCGAAAAATGGGGAGAATTGTGCGAGGACGTGGTCAGCGTGGAAGTGCTCAAGAAGCTCGACGTGCCGGCCCCGGTACTCGAGGCCATCGGAGAACTGCGCCGCGCCTGGCTCAACATGCCGCCTGCGACCCTGCTCGATACCCTGCTGCTGGCCAACCAGTATGCTCCGGTGGCCTCGCCCCTGGGCACGGTGGCCGCGCCCTTGCCGGACCATGCCGACAGCGCGCTCGACCTCGTCATCGACGAGGAACTGCTGGCCACGATCCGCGCCGAAGCGCTCGACGCCTGTCGCGCGTTCGGCGGGCCGCTGCTGGTCTAGTCCCAGCCTAGTCCCACTGCAGCACGCCGGCGCGCCAGGCCGGCGTGCGCGCGACCAGCGGGCGCTCGCGCAGCAGGCGCACGACCGCCCGCACCGCGGGCTCGCCCATCCGTTCGCGCAGGCCCGCGACGACGAACTGGCGCCGCGCAGGAATCGGCAGCGCGGCGACCCGCACGCCTTCCGGTTCGGGAAAGGTGGCCAGCCGCGGCAGGATCGAAAAACCCATGCCGCGCGCCACCAGCGCGGCGATGCTGGTGTCGTTGGCCAGCGTGCGCGCCGCTTCGGCTGCGAAGCCGGCCTCGCGGCAGCGCGCCAGGATCGCGTCGGCTCCCGAGCAACCGAGCTTGATGAAGGGCAGGGCCGCATCCGGCCAGCCGTTCGCCGTGCCCGCCGGCGCGGCGGCAGGCAGCACCAGCATGTAATCGTCCGACACATACGACAGCGAAGCAAACCCTTCCTCCAGCGGCAGCTGGGCGATGCCGATGTCGGCGCGGCCTTCGCGCAGCGCGGCGCTGACGTCGCGCCGCTCTTCGCAGCTGTCGTCGATGTCGGCGTGGAGCGCCGGATGGGCCCTGGCGAGCGCCTCGAGCAGGTGCGGCAGCAGGTGGGTGCCGATGCTGCGGAAGCAGGCGATGCGCACCCGGCCGCGTAACTGGTCTGCCTCGTGGGCGCTGCGCACCAGGTCGGCTTCGAGTGTGAGGATCTGGCGCGCCTTGGCCAGCACGCGGCGGCCGGCCTCGGTCGGGACCGAGCCTGTGCGCGCGCGCAGCAGGAGCAGCACGCCGAGGTCGCGTTCGAGTTCGGCGATGGCGTGGCTGATGCGCGACTGTGTGCAGCCGAGTTCGGCCGCGGCGGCGCTGAAACTGCCGTGGTCGGCCACGGCCGCAAACATCTTCAATTGGCTCAGTCGCATGCCATCGAAATCCTTCATGTCGGGCCGGCAATTATGCAGCATTTCGGTTGAGCCGGTCCCGGCGTGGCCCAAGAATGGCGGCTCCATCCACCATCATGAGTTCGACAATGAACAAGCTAACCCCGCAGTCCGCCCTGGTCCTGATCGACGTGCAGCTGGCCTTCAATGCGCCCGATTGGGGCCGGCGCAACAATCCCGACGCCGAGCAGCGCATCGCCGAGCTGCTGGCCGCCTGGCGCGCCTCGAAGCGCCCGCTGTTCCACGTCCAGCACCGGCGCGAGCGGCCGGCCAGCCTGTTCTACGTCGACGGGCCCGGGTTTCCCTTCAAGCCGGAGGCGGCGCCGCTGGCGGGCGAGCCGGTCGTGCACAAGGACGTGAACAGCGCCTTCATCGGCACCGACCTGGAAGCGCGCCTGCGCGCGGCCGGCGTCACGACGCTGGTGATCGCCGGCCTGACGACCGACCATTGCGTGTCGACCACGACGCGCATGGCCGGCAACCTCGGTTTCGAGACCTACATCGTCGGCGACGCCAGCGCGACCTTCGAGCGCACCGGTCCCGACGGACGCCATTACAGCGCCGAGCAGATGCACGACGTGGCGCTGGCCAGCCTGCACGGCGAGTTCGCCACGGTGGTGTCGGCGCGCGAGGTGGCGGCGGCGCTGGTGTGAGCGCTGCGCCGCGTGAAGTTCAGCAGGCCTGTGCCGCCTGCGGGCGGCGCATCCCCAGCATCAACAGCGACAGGAGCACGCCCGTGACGGCAAGCCCCGCCGCGACCCACTGCGGCGCGGCATAGGAATAGCCGAGCGTGAGCGGAATCCCGCCGAGGAAGGCGCCGGTCGCGTTGCCGATATTAAAACCCGACTGGCCGAGCGAGGAGCCCAGCATTTCCGCTGCGCGCGAGTGCTCGATCAGGAGCATCTGGATCGGCGGGCCGAGCGCCAGCGCATTGGCGCCGGTGGCAAAGGCCAGCACCAGCATCGCCGGCTGCGAACCGGCCAGCAGGCCGTTCATGAGCAGCAGCGCGGTCATGCTGGTCAACAGGATGGCGATCGCCCTGATCGGCGCGAAGCGGTCCGCCAGGCGCCCGCCGGCCAGCACGCCGGCCGTCATGCCGATGCCGACCACGGTCATGATCAGCGGGATCTGGCCGGGCGCGAAGCGCGATACCTCGGTCAGCAGCGGCGCGATGTAGCTGAACCAGGCGAAGAAGCCGCCGGTGCCGATCGAGGTGATCGCGAGCGCCATCCACAGGTCGCGGCTGCGGAAAATGCGCAAGTCCTTCATGATGCCGGCGCTCGGGCGCGCCTCGAAGAAGGGCACCAGCTGCTTCAGGCAGAGCGCCGTCGCCAGGCCGATCGCGGCCACCACCAGGAACACCAGGCGCCAGCTCAGGTTGTGGCCGAGCCAGGTGCCGAAGGGCACGCCGATGACGTTGGCCAGGGTCAGCCCGGTGAACATGGTCGCCAGCGCGGCAGCGACTTTTCCCGGGTCGGCCAGGCGGCTGGCAACGACCGCGCCGACGCCGAAGAAGGCGCCGTGCGGCAGGCCGGCCAGGAAGCGCGATACCAGCATCATCCCGAAATTCGGGGCCAGCGCGGACAGGGCATTGAAGAGCGCGAACATCAGCATGAACCAGATCAGCACGGTGCGCGGCGGCCGCCTGGCCAGCAGGCTGACCAGGGTCGGCGCGCCGACCACCACGCCCAGCGCGTAGGCGGTGATCAGGTAGCCGGCCTGCGGGATCGTGATCTGCAGGCCGCTGGCGACGTCGGGGAGGATGCCCATCATGACGAATTCGGTCATGCCAATGCCGAAACCGCCCAGGGCCAGTGGAAACAGGCTCTTCTTCATCAAAACGTGGTGTCTTTATATGTAGGGGTAATGCCGGCCGGGTCTCGCGCCGGGCCGGGAAGCCGGCCACTATAGTCTTCCTCGCGCGCCCAGTCCGCTTTCGGATGGTGATGTCAGGTATGCGGTGGGTTGATGGCCGTGGCCGCCGCCCGGCGTGTCAGGCCTCGTCTTCGCCCGGCCAGCGGATGCGGCCGTGGCCGGCGTCGTTCAGGCGCGCGGCA
Source organism: Massilia sp. GCM10023247 (assembly GCF_042653325.1). Taxonomy (NCBI): domain Bacteria; kingdom Pseudomonadati; phylum Pseudomonadota; class Betaproteobacteria; order Burkholderiales; family Oxalobacteraceae; genus Massilia; species Massilia sp. GCM10023247. The sequence goes on along the minus strand of NZ_JBHSIB010000007.1, from coordinate 480,311 downwards.
AAGCCGGATGCGGCCGCCTCGGGCAGGCTGAACGTGAAGACCACGTCGTCGGCATGCCGCACCTCGAGCAGGGAGGCGCCGGCCACCTCGAGCTCGCGCCGGATCATGCCCTCGAAGGCATACGGCGCCGCGCAGCGCAACTGGACGTGGCGCACGATGGCGGCCTTGTCGGCGCCGAGCAGGGCCTGGGCCACGCTGTCGGTATATGCGCGCACCAGGCCGCCCGCGCCGAGCTTGACGCCGCCGAAGTAGCGCACGACGGTGGCCAGCACGCCTTCGAGGTCCTGGTGGCGCAGCACGTCGAGCATCGGCCGGCCCGCGGTGCCGCTCGGTTCGCCGTCGTCGACGGCCGCCGATTGCCCGCCCGCCAGCAGCGCCCAGCACACGTGCGCGGCCGCCGGGTGCGCGGCGCGCAGGGAGGCCACGACCTGCTGGGCGCCGGCACGGTCGACCATCGGCTGCACGCAGGCGATGAAGCGGCTCTTCTTGATGACGAGTTCGTGGTGGACGGGAGCGAGGATGGTCTGGGGCATAGGCAGCGGCAGGTGGCAGGCAACAACCGGCAAGCGGAAACAAAAACGCCAACCGTGAAGGTTGGCGTTTTCGCTGAATCTTTGGTAGGCCGTGCGGGATTCGAACCTGCGACCAACGGATTAAAAGTCCGCTGCTCTACCAGCTGAGCTAACGACCCGAAGAAGGCAAGATTATAGCCGGACTCTTGCGAAACTCCAAGAACTTCGTGCGGCGACTGTGCACGAGCTCAGGTTTCGACCTGCTTGTCCTCCTCCTGCGCTTCGTGCATCGCCTGCGGTTCGAGCTTCTCGGCTTCGACGTTCATCCGCACGAACACGCCCCAGCTCGCCAGTAGCACGCCGGCCGCGATGCCGATCGAGGCCACATGCGGCAACAGCTCGGGCTGGGTATGCAGGAACTCGAAGACCCCGATCAGGCATTCCACGCCGAGCGACACCACGACCACGAGCATGAAGCGCGACAGGAAGCGGCGCAGCCGGGTGGGCGAACTCACATGCACTTCGCGCTGCACCTCTTCTTCGAGCACGGTCTGGCCCAGTTCGAGGGCGGCAACGGCAATCGTCAGGAAGCCCACGCACTCGAGGATCAGCCGGAAGCGCTGCTGCACCGACTGCTCGGCGGAAGGACCCAGCGCCGACCAGATTTCGATCGCGGCGAGCACGATGAGGGAAAAGCCACAGACGAAGAAGAGCAGGGCAATGAAGACGAAGCCCAAGGCGCCGATTTTTTGCAGGTATTTCACGAAGAGCCTCTGGTTCCAATGTGTGAGCACTTTAGCATCGTTATGCCGCCGCCCTGTTCCGTTACGCACCCGCTGCCTGGCGCGCGGGGTACTGCTTATCGGCAACCGGCATGATGCCGCGCAAACGCGATCCGCAGCGCTACTTGTATCGTGGCAACGCCTTCTTTTGCCGCCCTGGAGGCGGCGTCCCGAAACCTTGTGCGAGGAGCATTCTTGGGTATGCATACCGCGTCGGTAGACCAGCTGACCGCCGCGCTGGCGGAGTTTTCCAGCGCAAGCAGGCTGTACGAATTGACGGTCGGGGAAGGCGATGGCGAGCAGTGGTCGCAGGCCCTGCTGGTGGAAGCCTTCAGCGCAAGCGAGGCGCTGCACGAGATCGGCGCGCGCGATGTCATCGTCCTGTCGACCAGCGTGCGGATTACGCTTGCGGCGCTGCTGGGCCAGCCGGCCGCCTTGCACCTCAGCCTGGCCGACGGCACCCGCGCCTGTTTCGCGGGCGAGATCGGCGAAGCGGCCCAGCTCGGCAGCGATGGCGGCCTGGCGCGCTACCGCCTGCGCATCCTGCCCTGGATCTGGCGGCTGGGCCAGGTGCGCACCAGCCGGGTGTGGCAGGACAAAAGCGTGCCCGAGATCGTCGACGCCGTGTTCCAGGGCTATCGGCCGCAGGCCAGGTGGCGCTGGAGCCTCGAGACGGCCTCCTTCATGCAGGGCGCGCGCCCGCGCAGCTATTGTTGCCAGTGCCGCGAGTCGGACTTCGATTTCGTGTCCCGCCTGCTGGCCGAGGAAGGCCTGTCCTGGCGTGTCGAGCAGCTGGAGGATGGCCCTGGCGTCGTGCTGTTTGCCGACAGCACGGCGCCGGATGCCGTTCCCGACGATGCCACCAGCGCCGTCGGCGGGGCGGTCCGCTATCACCGCGCCGGCGCCAGCGAGCAGCAGGACGCGGTGCAGGCGCTCACGGCGCGCGAGGGCCTGCACGCCTCGCTCGTCAGCCTGCTCAGTAGCGACTACAAGGCGAAACAGGTGGTCGCGGGGAGCTCGCCTTCGCACTACCGCAACGCCAAGCTGCCGCTCCTCGAATCCTGCGACGCGCCGGGCCAGTACGCCCATGCGAGCCGCGCTGAAGCGCAGCGCTATGCGAACCTGCGCATGGAGGCACTCGAAGCGCGCCGCGCCCTGTGGCAGGGCCGCTCGACCGTGCGTACCCTGCGCGCCGGCACCCGGCTGACGGTCACGGACGCACCCTTGCAGGCATGCGGGGAGCGCGCCGCATTTGCGGTGCTGCGGGTGACCAGCGTCGGCGTCAACAACATGCCGCCCGCGGCGCGGCACGCCCTCGATGAGCTGTTCGGGCCGATTCCGGAACTGCTGGAAAAAACCGCCCATGGCCTGCATCCGGACGATTTCTCGCTGGTGGTCGCCCAGGCACGCGAAACGGGCTACGCCAACTGTTTCGAGGCGATCGCCGCCGAGACCCCGTGGCGCCCCGCGCGCCATGACGCGAAACCGACCGCGCACGGCGCCCAAAGCGCGATCGTGATCGGTGCCGGCGGCAGCGACCAGCCGAACGGCGCCGACGAGCTGTATTGCGACCGCCTGGGCCGGGTGCGCATCCGCTTTCACTGGCAGGACGGCGCCGGCGCCAGCTGCTGGGTGCGCGTAGCGCAGCGCCTGGCCGGCGGCGGCATGGGCGCCCAGTTCCTGCCGCGCATCGGCCAGGAAGTGCTGGTGCAGTTCCTGGAGAACGACATCGACCGGCCGCTCGTCGTCGGCGCCCTGTACAACGGCCAGGGAGAGGGGGGCATTGCGCCGACGCCGGGTGGACGCGCCGCCACGCGCGACGACGCCGATCCCTTCGCCTCGGCTAACGATCACGCGCCCTCCGCGCAAGGCAATCTCGCCGGCGGCAACAGTCCGGTGTGGCACGGCGCTTCGTGCGGCAGCGCCGGCCACCGCAACGGCGCCGCGCAGTGGGGCCTGCGCAGCAAGGAATTCGGCGGCGCCGGCTACAACCAGCTGCTGTTCGACGACACCGATGGCCAGGGACGCATCCAGCTGCGCTGCACCCATGCCGCCAGCGAGCTGAACCTGGGCCACCTGATCCACGCCGCCGACAACTACCGCGGCAGTTTCCGCGGCCTGGGCGCGGAATTGCGCACCGACGCCTACGGCGCCCTGCGCGCCGGCGCCGGCTTGCTGGTGTCGAGCTACAACATCCAGCACAGCGCTGCCGCGCGCGACCCGGCCGGCGAGGCGGCAGGCCTTGTCTCCATGCTGGGCCAGGCGGCCAAGCTGGCCGACACCTTCAGTACGGCCGCGCAGACCCACCAGGCGGTGGCGCTCGCCGGGCACCTCGGCGCGGCCAAAGCCGGCAGCAGCCTGCTCGACGAGCAGGCCGCGCCACTCAAGGCCCTGTTGCGCAGCGCCTCCTGCATGGTCGGCAGCGACAGCCTGGATGCGGCCAAAGCCGATGCGGCGGCCAGGAACACCGGCGCCGGCGACGCCAAGCTCCCGCACCTCGCCGATCCACTGATCGTCATCGCCGCCAGGGACGGCTTTGGCGCCAATGCCGGGCAGAGCCTGCAACTGGCGAACGGCGAAACCGTGAGCCTGATGAGCGGGCAGGATACCCAGTTCGTCACCAGCGGGCAGATGCGGGTGCACGCCGGGCAGGCGATCGGTGTGCTCGGCGGGGCAGTGAAGGCGGGCGAGGGCGGCCTGGGCTTGCAGTTGATCGCAGCGAAGGACGCGATCGATGTTCAGGCGCAGGCGGACGAACTGAAAGTGCAGGCGCGCGACGAGATCAACGTGATCAGCGCGAATGCGCATGTCGATTGGGCGGCGGCGAAGCGGATCAGTCTATCGACGGCGGGCGGGGCGAATATCACGATCGAGGGCGGGAATATTACGGTGCAGTGTCCGGGGAAGATCAAGGTGCATGCGGGGAAGAAGAGTTTTGTGGGGCCGGACAAGATGACATATGAGTTGCCTGCTTTGCCGGGCAGCGTCTGCATCGAATGCCTCAGGAAGTCCCTGGAGGCTGGTCCTGCATTCACGATGGTGGAATGACATGCTGATTGATCCTTTTTCTAATAGCTGGATAGAAGAGCTGGATGCGCGTGCAGCTAGCCTTGATCGATCAGATCGGTTATTCCTTTTCGTCGACGGTGCCTTCGTTCCCAACCTGCACAAGTGGTTGCCGGCAGATCGCAAGGCGCTTCTGTTTGCCCTACTCCCGGGTTGCAGCGAGACTGCCGAGGCCGCGTCACCGTTCCTGACTCCATATGAACGGGATAACAAACAGCTGAAAACCCTGTTGCAGCGTTGCGACCGTTGGCCGATGCTGAGTGCGATTACGACATCGGAGCCGCTCGGCCAGCTTGCCGAAAGGTTGGCCGCTTGGTGTGTCATCGGGGCCGACGACCAGCGCTTCAATCTCAGGTTTCCGGATACGCGCCGCCTGCCTGCCATTTTCGGGGTGTTAACTGCGCAGCAGCGTGCCGCGTTCGCTGGATCAATGAAGCGTTGGTCGTACATGGGGCGGGACGGCCGTTGGAATGAACTTCCGGTGACCGCCACCAGTAGCGACGGCGAAGCCACTCCCATTCTGAATCAGCCTCAGTTTGCATCCCTCGTCGACGACAGCAGGGCTGATGAACTTCTGGTGCTTCTGCGTGATCGTGGACACGACGTCTTTCGATTGCCGTCGCGAAGTCACTCGCTCCTCTCAATCGCTCTCCGTGCCGCATGCGCAACGCAGCTGGACAACGGCGACATCCTCCCGTGGTGCGCATGGTTCTGGAAGCAGGACAAGTTACACGACGATAGCGTGGCGGCAGAACTGCTGCAGAGTTGGCAAAACAAATCTTCCTGAAGGAGGCAACAATGCATGAAACGCGCTTGAGGCGGCCCTTGACGATGCTTCTGACTTGGGTAATGACAATCTCTCTTCTGTCAGCCTGCGAAAAAAAAACAGTCGACGTGAATCTGCATGGGGTGAATTACAGTGGGGACACGTTCACTTACGTTGTTTCCGACCCCGCAAAAACGGAAGAGGGCAGCGGCGGTGAGCTGATCGACCCCTTCGGCGCCGGCGGTATGACTTGCTGTGTGACCCTTCCCAAAGTATGGCGTCCGGGGATCAAGCTCAAGGTCCGCGCGACACACTGGCTGAAGGAACGCCCCGACGGCAGCCTCCCGGAAATCAAAGGCGAGCATATCGTCGACGTGCCAGCGTACGTTGATGGCAAGCCTGGCGACTTGTGGGTACTGCGCGAAGCCGATGGCAAGGTGAGCGTTGTCTCGAGCGATTTTCAGCCGAACCATCCGAAATGGCCAGGGAAGGTAAAGGGGTGGCCGGTTCCATCACCGGAATACCAGCATGAGCGCTGGGAGATACTCCGAAGGCACCAGCAAAAGTACGTTGATTTATATTTGGAATTCTTGGATGAACTGGGAAGAGCGCCGAAGAGCCGATCGCAAAAAGCTTGGGCATATGCGATGGAACATGAACCAGAAACATTGCGTAATTTTTCTGGTTTTGCGGATCCACGCTATCTGGCCTACTTGAAGGGTAGATATGAACTCGGTCTGGCGGAAAGTCGTGCAGAGCTATCGAAAGTCATGGAGATCAAACCATGAGCGCACATCTGGCTTCACGACTCGGAGACGAATACGTACAGGCAACGACATTTGATCGTTTTTTTGACGGCGAAAATCGAGAAACGATCCAGGCATTTGAAAAACGCGAGCAGCCACCAATTGGAAAGCCTGGCGAATCATGCAAAACCAACCTTTTCTTCGGGTTCTTCTTTGATGGCACCAAGAACAACTATATTAAGGCGAACGCTTCGCACAATCATTCCAATGTAGCGAGATTGTACGACTGTTATCCCGGTAAAAGCGTTCCCGGGGTTCTGCCGGCGGATACCGACTGGCAGCACAACCCGTCGAGGTACATGCATTTCTTCAAGGTTTACGTTCCTGGCGTCTCGTCTCCTTTCAAGGAAGTAGGCGATAGCGGCGAAGGACTAGACGACATTACGGGCGCAGCAGCAGGCCGACGAGGTGAGCATAGAATCATTTGGGCGTTGGCGCAGGCGATGAATAACGTGCATCGCTATTTCTTCAACGCGCCCTTGATTTCGCAAGCAGAAGTAGACGAGCTGATCAAACACGTCTACTTAAATAAACATGCGCGCTCGATGATGGTCGGGCGACTGCCGACCTCCAGCGCCGGTCCGAGAGAAGGCGAGAGCAAGGCAGGAGTAAACGGTGCAGCGAGAACGTACTTCGAGAAAATTGTTCGCAAGCTGCACGCGGCAGTGTCTAAACATTGGCCTGACAAGCGTACCGGCAAACCCGCCAAGATCGATCCTGCTGTCGTGAGAACGATCTACGTGTCCGTGTTCGGATTTTCGCGCGGCGCGACTCAGGCTAGGGCGTTCACGAACTGGTTTCTATCGCTTTGCGAACTGGACGCCCAATTGTGCGGGAGGGTGGGCAGCAGAACACTCGGCGGTTTCGAAGTGCAGTTTGACTTCCTGGGTGTCTACGACACTGTCGCATCGGTCGGTTTAGGCAATACGCTGGGGGGCTTTAGGGGGCATGGAGCCTGGGCCGACAGCGAAGACAGCCTGCGCATCCAACCAGGGGTCAAATGCCTCCACTTGGTCGCCGCACACGAACTGCGGCGCAGCTTTCCTCTGGACTCGATTTCGGTGCGTGGCGCTCTTCCTGACGGCGGACAGGAGATAGTGGTTCCCGGCGTTCATTCGGATGTGGGCTGTGGCTACTGCCCGAACGAGCAGGGCCGAGGAACCGACCCTAACGGAGACGACATGCTTTCGCGAATACCGCTCTTAATGATGTACAAAGCGGCTCGTCTCAGTGGTGTGCCCCTGAAGCTGGAATTAGCCAGCTCGAAAGCGCAAAAAAGGTTTGCACTCAAGGCCGAGACCATTACTGCTTTCAATGCCTACATTGCAGGGTGCGAGCAAAAACAAGGTCCGATACATCTCATTATGCGCGAGCAGGCACGCAAGCAGATGGAGTGGCGTATTTATCGACGTGTCACCGGCAAGCACGCAATCCAACACAGTGCGAGCTTTCTCCGGGCTTCCAATTTCGATAAGAACGACCTATTTAGTGCGGCGCAAGAATTCGAAGAGGAAATCGCCAAATTTCTTAGTTGGAAGACGGCAAGGGGGGCTGGCAAGGTTGCGACCAGCCAGAAGGCTGGATTTGGCAATAATCACGAGGCGGAGTGGACGGAAATAGCCACTTGGTGGGGCACGGTTCCTCTACCCGACTCCGCCGTGATCCATTTCTTCGATAACTTTGTTCATGATTCTCGCGCCTGGTTTAAATTGTTTCCAGGGAACCCTGACAACGAGCAGAAGGCGCTTGATCAACTGAAGAGTTGGCTCGATCTTCGTAAACTCGGTCAGGCGAACCTTAGCTCGCCCATGTTAATGGGGAGGGCTGACTATAAAACGGTGCCGGATCGGCTAAGTCCGGCTCAACGGGCCGCTGCTGATGAGTACGCGCAAACTAGCAAGATACCCCGAATGACCACTGCGGGCCGAGAGCCGTGGGAATCTAGCTTCGGGTGGCTGGCCGGCGCCGGCTATTTGCGATATAGGAAAATTTTCGGTGGTGACGACTCGCACTTGCTTTCTTGATGGCGCAGAAAAGCGAAGCTGCGGAGCGGCGCCAAATTATGGTGACTGGACGACTGGTGCGATATGTGCATCCGCCAAAACAAAAAAGGCGCCATGATCACTCATGACGCCTTCATTGCTACAACCAAATTCGTGGTAGGCCGTGCGGGATTCGAACCTGCGACCAACGGATTAAAAGTCCGCTGCTCTACCAGCTGAGCTAACGACCCGAAAGAGGCAGCATTATAGCCGGCGATTCGGGTTTGCGCTAGTGCCAACGTGAAGCAAGATCAAGAAGCCGACAGCGCCGCCGTCACCTTCAGCACCTCGTCGGCCGTGGTCACGCCCTCGGCGACCTTCAGCGCGCCGGCGATGCGCAGCGGCTTCATGCCATCTAGGACGCTTTGCTGGCGCAGGGCGGCCAGGTCGGCGGAGGCGCCGATCAGGGCCGTGAACGCTTCCGTCACCGTCAGCAATTCGTAGAGTCCGGTGCGGCCGCGGTAGCCGGTCTGGCGGCATTCGGGGCAGCCGATCGGGCGGTAAATGGTGGCGGGCTTCGGCAGGTTCCAGGTGCCGCCCAGGCTGTTCCACACGTCGTCGCTCAGCTCGCCGCCGGGCGCCTTGCAGTCCGGGCACAGGGTGCGCACCAGGCGCTGGGCCATCACGCCGATGATCGTCGCTTCCAGCAGGTAGTCGGGCACGCCCAGTTCGAGCAGGCGCATGATGGCCGCGGGGGCGTCGTTGGTGTGCAGGGTCGACAGCACCAGGTGCCCGGTGAGGGCGGCCTGGATCGCCATCTCGGCCGTGGCGAGGTCTCGGATTTCGCCGACCATGATGATGTCGGGGTCTTGCCGCATCAGGGCGCGCACGCCGTCGGCGAAGGACAGGTCGATGCCCGGCTGCACCTGCATCTGGTTGAACGAGGCCTCGACCATCTCGATCGGGTCTTCCACCGTGCAGACATTGACTTCGTTGGTGGCGAGGGCCTTGAGGGTCGTGTACAGCGTCGTGGTCTTGCCCGAGCCGGTCGGGCCGGTCACCAGGATGATGCCGTGCGGCTTGTTCGTCAGCGCATCCCAGCGCTGCGCATCCTCGGGCGGGAAGCCCAGCTCGGGCAGCGTCTTGACCACGACTTCCGGGTCGAAAATGCGCATGACGAGTTTTTCGCCGAAAGCGGTCGGCATCGTCGACAGCCGCAATTCCACTTCCTGGCCGCCGTGAGTGCGGGTCTTGATGCGGCCGTCCTGGGGGCGGCGCTTTTCGATGACGTCCATCCGCCCCAGCAGCTTGATGCGCGCGGTCATGGCCAGCATGACGGCCGCCGGCACCTGGTACACCTGGTGCAGCACGCCGTCGATGCGGAAGCGGATGACGGCGAATTCACGTTTCGGCTCGAGGTGGATGTCCGAGGCACGCTGCTCGAAGGCATAGCCCCACAGCCAGTCGACGATGTTGACGATGTGCTGGTCGTTGGCATCGAACTGTTTATTTGCCTTGCCGAGTTCGACCAGTTGCTCGAAGTTGTTGCGCAGGGCCGCGTCCTGGGCGTTGGTCTTGCTGGCGTCGCGGATCGATTTCGCCAGGCTGAAGAACTGGGAAATGTACTGCGCGATGTCGAGCGGGTTGGCCAGCACCAGTTCGATGCGGCGGCGCGACACCTTGGCGATCTCGCCTTCCCAGTCCGTCGCGAACGGATCGCTGGTGGCGACCGTCAGCGTCGTGGCGCTGATCTCGAGCGGCAGGATGTTGAAGCGCGCCGCGTAGCTGGCCGACATCACGTCCGCGACCCGGGTGAAATCGATTTTCAAGGGATCGATCCGGACAAAAGGCAGCGCGACCTTCGCCGCGCACCATTCGCTGAGGATGTCGAGCGTCAGCAGGCGGTGCGGCGGCTGGTTTGACACCAGCTTGCACTGCGCCACGGCCGTCAACGGATGCATCGAGCCGACCGCGTTCTTGAGGATGCCCTGGGCCTGGGAGAAATGCGCCTTGACCTTGTCCTTGCCGACGATACCGTCGGCCAGCAGCCACGAAAAAATGGTTTGCAGGTCGAGGCGGCCCGGGCGCGCAGCGCGGGGGAGGGGAGGCGGCTGGGCTGCGTTGTCGTTCACTGTTCCCTCCTCGATGCGATCATGCTTTTCAAGGCGCTGCGCCCAGCGAAGCCTCGATGCCCTTGACCCAGGATTTCGCCGGCAGCCTGGTCGCCGCGACAATCTGCGCCGCGCGCGCGGCGAGGGCGGTCACATCGAGTGCGGGCCGGGTCTTGAAGCACAGGGCGACGACGTTCCCGTCATGCACTTCCGGCAGGCAGATCACCTGCGCAAAGGCGAAGCGCATGGCCTTGATGTTCTTGTTGTAGCTCGGGTGATCGCCGAACAGGTTGACCGTCATGATGCCGTTATCGGTGAGGCAGTCGTTGCAGGCGCTGTAGAACTCGGGCGTGTCGAGCACCGGGCCGCGCGCGGTGGCGTCGTACAGGTCGCATTGCAGCACGTCGAAGGCGCCGTGGTTGGCGGGGTCGTGGACGAAGTCGAGCGCGTCCATCTCAAGCACGCTCAGGCGCTCGTCCTGCGGCGGCAGCTTGAACATGGTGTTGCAGATCGCGATCACCGAGGGGTTGAGTTCGACGGCGGTCACCCGCGCGTCGGGAAACTGGCGGTAGCAGAATTTGGTCAGCGTGGCCGACCCGAGGCCGAGCTGGGCGATGTTGCGCGGCGCTTCGTTGAACAGCATCCAGGCCATCATCTGCTGCGCGTATTCCAGTTCCGGCCAGTCGGGCTTGCGGATGCGCATGGCGCCCTGCACCCATTCGGTGCCGAAGTGAAGGTAGCGCACGCCGTTCTGTTCGGACAGGGTCACGGGAGCGAATTTGGGCTTGCGGGCGGGACGGCGCGAGGATTCGGCTTGTTCGATGGATTTGCGTTTGATGAGCATAGGGCGACCTGGTGGAATCGTCCTATTATCGAGGCAGGGGTTCCCGCTGCGCAAGCGCAACGGGAATGGGTCGGCATGGAGAAGGAGGGGGGAATCCCCACGCCGATGGCAGAAACTTAATACTGATCCGGCTCGACCGACACGCGCAGGCGCACGCGGTTGCCCGGATCGCGCTGCATGAAGGCGGTGTGGTTCTGGCCGCGGTATTCGTAGGTCACGTCGTAGCCGATGGTGCGCGTATCGTAGGCGTCGACGGTGCGGCACTGGCGCACGGCCTGTTCCTGCACGCCGTTGTTGTACTGGCGGCCATTGTTCTCGACGCGGTCGCCGACCATGGCGCCGGCGATCGCGCCGGCCGCGGTGGCCGCCACCTTGCCGTTACCGCCGCCGACCTGGCTGCCGAGCAGGGCGCCGGCGATGCCGCCGACGATCGAGCCGCCGGCGCCGCGCTGCTGCTGCACCGGCACCTGCACGTATTCGGTGCGGCATTCCTGGCGCGGCTGGACGATCTGCTCGACGCGCGGCTCGACGCGCACCACGCGTCCATAGTCTTCGAATTGCGCTGCCTGGGCCAGCGGCAGGGCGCACAGCCCCAGGACGGAAATCAGTAATCGGGATTGCATGGTCATGATGGGCCTCGTCGTCGGTACCAGGTTGGGTGGAGCCACCTCCACCCATGTATGTTAATCCCCTTGCGACCGTCTGGTCAGTCCGTGTGGCAACAAAATGTAACAGCCGCACAAGAAAAGGATGAGCACGGTCCAAAATGCAAAAAACACGGGAAAATGCGCGTTTTGCAATCGAAAAGCGGCGCTTTCTTTCAAAAATCCGGCGTTCAGGCACATTCGGGTTGCTTCGGCTTTGACAAAACGTTACCCTTACACAAATAAGGTTATTGGCGCGTGGAAACGATTAGGAGAACAGCGTTGGCGCCCGGGCGCGCATGGTGAACGGCCCCGGCGATTCGAACCACACACCAGATCAACTTGAGGGAAAAATGAGTTTGTTGACGAGAGTGCCGCCCAATCTTGTGCAGTCGATTCGCGCCTACCGGGTGCCGGAACTGCTGGAAGAAGCGGTACGCATGGGTCACCATTTCCTGTACGCGCATTGCGCCAACACGCTGACCAAGCAGCAGGTATGCGCCCGTATCGGTGAAAACTTTTATTTTCCTAAACCCTGCAGCAAGAATTTCGACGCCTTGCGCACCTGCCTGACCGAGACCATTTCCGGGGCCGGTGCCCAGCCGGGCTTCCTTGTGGTGCTGGAACAACTGCCGAATACCCAAAAATTCGACAAGGAAGCACGCGAGACCCTGCTCGACGTCTTCCGCGACGCGGCCGAATACTGGGCCGAAAAGAAAGTGCCGTTCCGCGTCTTCTATTCCTTCGAATAGGCTGGCCCAGGCGCCGGCAGCGGGCCCCGGATTGCGGGGCGAGCCTGGCCCCGCCGCATTTGGCGGGGGTCAATACGGTACAATGCGCACCATGAAAAACATCGTCATCCTCATCTCTGGCCGCGGCAGCAACATGGAAGCAGTCGTCCGCGCCGCGCAGGCAGAAGGGTGGACGGCCCGTATCGCAGCCGTGATCAGCAACCGGGCCGACGCCAAGGGCCTCGCCTTTGCCCAGGCCCAGGGCATCCCGACCGCGGTGGTGCCGAGCAAGGAATTCGCCAGCCGTGCCGCGTTCGACGCAGCGCTGCAGGCCGAGATCGACCGCTTCGCACCCGACCTTGTCGTGCTGGCCGGCTTCATGCGGATTCTCACCAGTCCCTTCGTGGAACATTATGCAGGCCGCATGCTCAACATCCATCCCTCGCTGCTGCCGGATTTTCCCGGCCTCGACACGCACCGCCAGGCGCTGGAAGCGGGCAGGCGGGAACATGGCGCGACGGTCCACTTCGTGACCGCCGAGCTCGATCACGGCCCGGTCGTGGCCCAGGCGCGCGTTCCCGTGCTGCCGGGCGACACCGAGGACACGCTGGCGGCGCGCGTGCTGGTCGAGGAACACAAGCTTTATCCCCATGCAGTACGCCTGTTCGTCGAGGACCGGCTGCACATCGACAAGGGCGCAGTGCGCGTGCTGGACTCCCGGCCCGCCGACGCCATCAGTACTTAATACAGTAGTTCATTCAAGGATTTTCATGAGATTGCCACCAGCGATACTCGGCAGTACCGAAGAGGTATTGCGCGAGATCTTGCGCTTTACGGCCCCGGCCGACGTCACCCTGTCGCGTTACTTCAAGGATCACCAGCGCCTCGGTTCGCGTGAGCGCGGCGTCGTGGCCGAGGCGGTCTACGCCGTCCTGCGCAACAAGACCTTCTTCACCGATTTCGGCGGCACCGGCGGCACCCCGTCGATGCGCCGCCTCGCCCTGCTGGGCCTGGCGGAAACGGCCGGCATCGAGTCGCTCAGCGGCTTGAGCGAGGAAGAAACCGAATTCCTCACCCGCATCAAGGAAATCGACCGCAAGCTGCTGCCGCCGCTGGCGCAGGCGAACATGCCGCAGTGGCTGTACGACAAGCTCGTGGCCCAGTTCGGCGAAGCGGAGGCGAAGGAACTGGCGGCCGTGCTGAACACGCCAGCGCCGCTCGACCTGCGCGTCAACTCGATCAAGGCGAACCGCGACGACGTCATCGCGAAGCTGGCGGAAGCGCCGATCCTGGCCGAGCCGACCCCGTATTCGCCGCTTGGCCTGCGCGTCAAGAAAAAGCCGACGCTGCAGAACCTGCCGCTGTTCAAGGACGGCGCGATCGAAGTGCAGGACGAGGGCAGCCAGGTGCTGGCCCAGATCGTGGCCGCGCGCCGCGGCGAGATGGTGGTCGACTTCTGCGCCGGCGCCGGCGGCAAGACCCTGGCCTTGGGCGCGACCATGCGCAACACCGGCCGCCTGTACGCCTTCGACGTGTCGGAAAAGCGCCTGGGCAAGCTCAAGCCGCGCCTGGCCCGCAGCGGCCTATCGAACGTGCACCCGGTCCTGATCGCGCACGAACGCGATGCCAAGATCAAGCGCCTGGCCGGCAAGATCGACCGCGTGCTGGTCGATGCCCCGTGCTCGGGCCTGGGGACGCTGCGCAGGAATCCCGACGTCAAATGGCGCCAGCCGCAAAGCGCCGTGGCCGAGATGCAGGAAAAGCAGGCGTCGATCCTGGACGGCGCGGCGCGCCTGCTCAAGGGCGGCGGCCGCCTCGTGTACGCCACCTGCTCGCTGCTGAACGAAGAAAACGACTTTATCGTCGAGCAATTCCTCGCCTCGCACCCGGATTTCGAGCTGGTGCCGATGAGCAAAGTCCTGGCCGAGCAGAAGATCGAGCTCGACATGGACCAGTACCTGAAACTCTTGCCGCACAAGCACGGCACCGACGGCTTCTTCGCCGCCGTGCTCGAGCGCAAGGCGATGAAGGCGAAGGCGCCAAAGGCCGACGAAGCCGCCGCGCCTGCTGCAGAAGCCTAATCGAGGAGCGCCGCCAAGATGCCGTTGACCGACCTGTTGCAGGACTTGATCGAGGACATCAGCAATCCCCGTATCCTGTGGCAGGTAGGGGCCATCCTGGCGGCGGTCGCGGTCGGCCTGCTGGCGGCGCGCTTCATCCGGCGCAGCTGGCTGCACGAAGACGACTCGCAAAACGCGATCCGCCGCATCGGCGTGGAGGGTTTCGGCCGGGTGCTGGGGCCGCTCCTGATCACGGCCGGCATCTGGCTGGCGGAAATCCTGCTGGCCCCGCACCAGAACGTCAACCTGCTGCGGGTCGCCTTGCCGGTGTTCGGGTCGATGGCCCTGATCCGCATCGTGTTCTACCTGTTGCGGCGGGTGTTCGCGCGCCACGGCCAGATCGGCACGACGCTGCAGACCTTCGAGAAGATCCTGGCATTGGTGGTCTGGGCCGGCGTTGCCCTGTATCTCCTGGGCATGTGGCCCGATATTATTCATTTCCTCGATAGTAAATATATTCCGCTTGGCAAGCACAAGGCCACGCTGCTCGCGATCCTGCAGGGCGGGGCCTCGGTGGTGGTGCTGGTGATGCTGGCCCTGTGGCTGGGCGCCTCGATCGAGGAGCGCCTGATGGGCCTGCAGGGGCTGCATACCTCCTCGCGCGTGGTGCTGGCGCGCGTGGCGCGCGCGCTGCTGATCCTGGTGTCGGTGCTGGTCAGCCTGAACCTGGTCGGGCTCGATCTGACGGTGCTGTCGGTCTTTGGCGGCGCGCTCGGCGTCGGCCTCGGCCTGGGCATGCAGCGCATCGCCAGCAACTATGTGTCCGGCTTCCTGATCCTGCTCGAGCGCAGCCTGTCGATCGGCGACCCGATCACGGTCGACAAGTACTCGGGGCGCGTCGTGCGCATCAATACCCGCACCACGGTGTTGCAGGCGCTCGACGGCACGCAAACCCTGCTGCCGAACGAGATGCTGATCACCGGCGTCGTGCTGAACCAGTCGGCCACCAGCAAGGCGGTGCGCCTGTCGACCCGCATCACGGTGGCCTACGACAGCAACCTCGACGAGGTGATGGCGCTGCTGGTGCGCCAGGCCGACAACGTCGGGCGTGTCGTCGCGGAGCCGGCCCCTTCGGTGCAGCTGAATGCCTTCGGCCCGGCCGGCTACGAGCTGGAACTGGGCTTTTCCATCGTCGACGCGGAAAAGGGCAGCGGCAGCGTGATTTCTGCCGTGAACAAGAATATCTATGGGCTGGTGCATTCCGGTGCCATCCGCCTCGGTTTGCCGCAGCAACTGCCCAGTATGCCGGCTGCATAAACTTGCCCAGCAGGCGCTTATTCACTGCTGGGGCAAGTTCTTGGTGCACATCTGGCATCGATCAGGCGCACAGTACACATTCCGCTACAATTTAGCTGGCTCCATCGTGCCGCGTGTCATTGGAAGTGCGTAGAATGTAGGGTTGACGGCAGGTTCTGTCCGAATCGCCCCTTACGACCTTCTCCCAGAAAAGACGGCGTGCTGAAACAAGCAATTATTTTGGAGCCTTAATGAGCTTTAGCAACACCCTGCATTCCGTACTGGAATTCATGAATACCGGCCTCATCGACCTTTCCGGTTGGGGAGTCGTGGCCTACACCCTGATCGTCACGCACATCACGATCGCCAGCGTCACCATCTACCTGCACCGCCACCAGGCGCACCGCGCGCTGGAGCTGCACGCGATCCCGAGTCACTTCTTCCGTTTCTGGTTGTGGCTGACGACGGCCCAGGTCACCAAGGAATGGGCGGCCATCCACCGCAAGCACCACGCCAAATGCGATACCGAGGAAGATCCGCACAGCCCGGTCACCCGCGGCATCAAGAAAGTGCTGCTGGAAGGCGCCGAGCTGTATCGCGCCGAGAGCAAGAACAAGGAAACCCTGGCCAAGTACGGCCACGGCACCCCGGACGACTGGCTCGAGCGCAATCTGTACACCCCGCACAGCCTGTGGGGCGTGATCGCGCTCCTGTTCATTAACTTCACGCTGTTCGGCGTCATCGGCATCACCATCTGGGCAGTCCAGATGATGTGGATCCCGATCACCGCGGCCGGCATCATCAATGGCCTGGGCCACTACTGGGGCTACCGCAATTACGATTGCGCCGATGCGGCCACCAACATCTTCCCGTTCGGCATCCTGATCGGTGGCGAGGAACTGCACAACAACCACCACACCCACGCAACCTCGGCCAAGCTGTCGAGCAAGTGGTACGAAATCGACCTCGGCTGGGGCTATATCCGTGCCCTGGAAATGCTGGGCCTGGCCAAAGTAAAAAAGGTCGCGCCGGAGCCGAAGTTCGCCAAGGACAAGACCGTGGCCGACCATGACACCCTGCAATCGGTGATCACGAATCGCTACGATGTGATGGCCAAGTATGCCAAGTCGGTCAAGCGCGCCTTCCACGAAGAGCTCGAGCACCTCAAGCACAAGGCCGAACTGGAAAAGCCTTTCCTGAAGTCCTCGCGCAAGCTGCTGCAGCGCGAGCCGGCCAAGCTGGAAGTGTCGCAAAAGGCCCAGCTGGTCCAGCTCTTCGAGCACAGCAAGGCGCTGGAAACGATGCACCAGATGCGCGTGGAACTGGGCGCGATCTGGGAGCGCTCGCATGCCACGCGCGACCAGCTGCTGCATCAGCTGCAGGACTGGTGCGCCCGCGCCGAAGCCTCCGGCATCAAGTCGCTGCAGGAATTCTCGCTGCGCCTGCGCAGCTACGCATAAGCGCCTGCGGGTGCAACAACAAACGGCTCCCGCGGGAGCCGTTTTTTCATGGGGACGTCAGATCTTTTTCAGGTGGGCGATGCGCTGCCGGGTCAGCTGCGCCTGGACCGCCGCCAGCGCGGCCGGCGCGCGCGCGGCGGCCAGATACGCGCCCCAGGCATCGCGGTAGGCCAGCCACAGGCGCCCGGTGCTGCGCACGTCCTCGCGCGTGACGGTCGAATCGCCGATCCGCTCCGGCTGGTCCGCGCTTTCCGAGGGCCTGGCCAGCACCGCGCGGTATCGCTCGTTCAGTTCGCGATCGAGCGCGGCCAGTTGCGCAGCGCTGGTGCGCGCCAGCTTGCCGCTCGCCGCGTTCAGCACGGTGTCCAGGAATTCCTGCTCGCGCCGCCCGACATGGCGCGTCGCGCGCCCGGCGCTGGCGGTGCCGCTCCGGTCGACCTCGTCGGCCGATTTTTCCGCAAACGCCGCGGCGGCCGCGCGCAGCCGGGCGAAGGGCGCGCGCGCAGCCGGCGGCAGGGAAGCGGCGAAGCGGTCGAGGCGTGCCTCGCGGATGCGGTCGTCCCGGCGTTCGCCGATGGCGGCGCACACCGCGCCCATGCGTCCGCTCGTGATGTGGTCGCACAGGTCGAAGGGCTGGTCGTCGAGGGCGACGGCGCCGGAGGCCAGATGGGCGACGCGTCCCTCCATTTCCGCCTTGGCCGTATCCAGCCGGCAGGCGTAATGGATGGCGCGGTCGATATCGCGCGGCGCGCCATAGCCGTTGGCGTGCAACATCATGAGGACGGCGTCGTCGCCGCTTGCCAGGGCGCAGGCGCGCACCTGGCGCCATTCGGCCGGCGAGGTCACGGCCTGGTCGCGTTTCAGGTAATACTGTTCGGTGGCGTCGCAAGTTGGCGCGGCCGGCGCCGGCGGCGCGCGTGGCGTCTCGAGGTGCGCCACCCGCATGCACTGGCGATGCCAGTCTTCCTCGCTGCCGAAGTCGACGCCGAAGCCGGTGGTATTCGGATAGGGCGGCGTGTCCGGGCCGGCGGCGTGCGCGCCCAGGGCACAGGCAAGCAGCACGGCGAGGCCGGCGCGGCGGAAGGCGGGGGTGCGGCGGGGCATGGTGACGAGTCGTGTCGGAGTCGGAACCCCATCACTATACCGGCGCAATCTTGCAAAAAATGCTCAGATTGTCACCGAAGATGCATAAAACAAAAAAGCCGCACACTTGCGTGGGCGGCTTTTCCTGTACGGCACCAGGACCAATTACTTGATCTTGGTTTCCTTGTACGGAACGTGCTTGCGTGCTTTCGGGTCGAACTTGATGATTTCCATCTTCGCCGGCATCGTGCGCTTGTTCTTGGTGGTGGTGTAGAAGTGACCAGTACCTGCAGTCGATTCCAGCTTGATTTTGTCGCGGCCAGTTTTTGCCATGATAGCTCCTAATTAGACTTTTTCGCCACGAGCGCGCATGTCGGCCAGAACGGCGTCGATGCCCAGCTTGTCGATGACGCGCAGGCCGGCGTTGGACAAACGCAGCGAGACCCAGCGGTTTTCGGATTCGACGAAAATGCGACGGTTCTGCAGGTTAGGCAGGAAACGGCGTTTCGTTTTGTTGTTTGCGTGGGAGACGTTGTTGCCAACCATCGGTCCCTTGCCAGTAACTTGGCAGACACGTGCCATAGCGCACTCCTTAAGATATATCCGGAATCGGAAAAACGAGAGTATAGCGTGAAAACCATCGCGGAATCAATCACTTGCGAAAAACAATTGTGTCTTGCGCTACTCCATAAATTTAACAATTGTAAAATCCGGGCTAGGGCCTTGTTTTGACGCGGTTAACTGGACAGGTCGGCTAGAGTTGGCCGTGCTCGGCGAACGAGTGGACCTGTGTCCCCGCCACCACAAAATGGTCGAGCACGCGCACGTCGATCAGGGCCAGGGCCTTGACCAGCGCCTGCGTGAGCGACAGGTCCGCCTCGCTCGGCTGGGCCATGCCGGACGGGTGGTTATGTGCCAGCATCACGCCCGAGGCATTGCGCCGCAAGGCGGCCAGCACGACTTCGCGCGGGTAGACGCTGGTGTGGGTGAGGGTGCCCCTGAACATTTCCTGGGCGTCGATCAGGCGGTTCTTGACGTCGACGAACAGCACCACGAAGGACTCATAGGCTTGCAGGCCGAACTTGCCGCGCAAATAGGTCTTGACGACGTCGGGCGAGCACAGCGCGTGGCGGAAAAACTCCTCGGAGATCGCGCGGCGCGACAGTTCCATCACCGCCTGCAACTGCGCGTACTTGGCCAGGCCCAGGCCGTTCACCTGCGAAAATTCCTGTGGCGTCGCGTGCAGCAGGCGCTGCAGCGAGCCGAAGTGGTCCAGCATGTGGCGCCCGAGTTCGACCGCGCTGCAGCCGCGCACGCCCACGCGCAGGAAAATCGCCAGCAGTTCGGCGTTCGACAGCGCCGCCGCGCCTTCGCGCGCCAGCCGTTCGCGCGGCCGGTCCTGCTCCGGCCAGTCGTTGATGCCCATGGTGCTCCCGATGTCAAGGCGCACGGGCCCGTGGGCGCGTGCCGGACTTGGCATTATCGGCAGGCGGGCCTGGCGCGTACTGATCGATCCGAAACGCGCGCTTCGTGGAGCCTGCTCAGGCGGCCGGGCCGCCCTGCTCGAAGCGCACCGCCTCGGTCGTGCCGGCCCTGCGGCGCACGACGACCGTTCCGGCCAGCTTGTCGTGCCATCCCTGCTTGCGGCGGTCCACGCCGACCCAGATGAAGCCGAGGAAGAACACCAGCATCGACAGGTAATAGCCGGCGTAGCGGATGATGAATTGCCGCATGCTCGGTTTGCCGCCCGTGCGGGCGTCGACGATGCGGGCGCCGATGGCCATCTTGCCGGGCGTCGTACTCATCTTGCACCAGAGGACAATGACGAGGATGGCCGGGACGACATACGAGAGGAGCAGGTCGGCCGGCCCCTGGATATACCCCTCATAGGCCCAGTAGCTGCGGCCATAGATGGCCATCAGCGGCGGGACGAGCAGGATGCCCAACAGCACCGTATCGATGAGGGAGGCCCAGACGCGCACCCAAAAACCTGCATAGACCAGTTCCGATTCCTGTTTCACGGTTCGCTTTCTCGCTGTTGGGTTTTAAAAAAAACAATGCGGGCTAAGATGGCTTTTTGCTGTAGGGAATGCAATCGCCAGTTCGTGGCCGCGGACACAGGCTACTGCACATATGCGACAACCGGCTGGAAATACGGGCTCGCCTTGCCGAAAAAAGCGGCGCCCGGAGGCGAGAGCGGCAGCAGTGCCTTACAATAGCGGTTTGCCTGTTTCAACGAACACCGCCACCAACATGTCCAACGCTTCCCCTGCTGTCGTCACCGAATCGGCCTACCTCACCCTGCATTACCGCCTCGCCGGCGCCGACGGCACCGATATCGTCACGACCTTCGGCACCAATCCCGCGACCCTTATGCTGGGCCAGGGCCAGCTCGCGCCCTTCCTCGAGGAGCGCCTGCTCGGCATGGCCGAGGGCGAGCACAAGACCTTCACCCTGAGCGCGCTTGACGCCTTCGGCGAGCGCAATCCCGAGCTGCTGCAATGGGTGTCGAAAGCGACGCTGGACGAGAACTCGGTGCCCGGCGCCGACTACAAGGCGGGCGACCTGGTCGACTTCGCCGCGCCGGGCGGCGGCCGCTTTGCCGGCGTGCTGCGCGAGATGGGCGAGGACGCCGCGCTGTTCGATTTCAATCACCCGCTGGCGGGACAGGCGCTGCAATTCGAAGTCAAACTGATTTCTGTCCTGTAACTAGAACACGACCATGGAAAACGCGATGGAAAACGCGAACGAAAACGCGATGGAAAACGAAATCCTGCTTGCCCAGCCGCGCGGCTTTTGCGCCGGCGTCGACCGTGCCATCGAGATCGTCGAACGCGCCCTGCAGCAGTTCGGCGCGCCGATCTATGTGCGCCACGAGATCGTCCACAACGCCTATGTCGTGGCCGACCTGCGCAACAAGGGCGCGATCTTCATCGAGAACCTCGACGATGTCCCGGCCGGCAACACGCTGGTCTTCTCCGCACACGGCGTCTCGAAAGCCGTGCGCCTCGAAGCCGAATCGCGCGGCCTCAAAATCTTCGACGCCACCTGCCCGCTGGTGACCAAGGTGCACGTCGAAGTATCGAAGATGCGCAAGGGCGGCGCCGAGATCATCATGATCGGCCATGACGGCCACCCGGAAGTCGAAGGCACGATGGGCCAGGCGGAAGAGGGCATGCACCTGGTCGAGACGGTCGAGGACGTGGCAAGCCTGCAGGTGGCCGACCCCGACAACCTGGCCTACGTGTCGCAGACCACCTTGTCGGTCGACGACACCGCCGAGATCATCGCGGCCCTCAAACGCCGCTTCCCGAGCATCGCCGAGCCGAAGAAGGGCGACATCTGCTACGCCACCACCAACCGCCAGGAAGCCGTGAAATTCATGGCGCCGCAGGTCGAGGTGGTGGTCGTGGTGGGCAGCCCGAACAGCTCGAACTCGAACCGCCTGCGCGAAGTAGCCGAGAAGATGGGCACGCCCGCCTACATGGTCGACAACGCGGCCGGCATCGACCCGGCCTGGATCGTGGGCAAGAAGCGCATCGGCGTCACCGCCGGCGCCTCGGCCCCGGAAGTGCTGGTGCAGGCCGTAATCGACCGCCTCAAGGAACTCGGCGCGGCCAGCGTGCGCGCGCTCGAAGGCGTCGAAGAAAACGTCACCTTCCCGCTGCCGAAGGGCCTCGATGGCGCGCGCGCCGAGGTGGCATAAGTTTTCTGCTTTCCATTTGTTTCGCTGACACTCCGTCGCTGCAACAATTTTCCGTTGTGAGTTAAGCAAAAACCTCGCTATGATGGCGGCGTTCGGAATTTTTGTCCTGGCAACTGTTGAAGTGTAAGGACGCCAGGCCAGCAAGCGGCACTCCGTGGAGTGCCGTTTTTGTTATCGGAAGAAGAAAGCGGCGGAAACGATGGAGACTTTTGTCCAGCAGATACTCAACGGGCTGGTGCTAGGCAGCATGTATGCACTGGTCGCGCTCGGGTACACGATGGTCTACGGGGTGCTCAACCTCATCAACTTCGCCCACGGCGATGTGCTCATGATCGGCGCGATGGTCGGCCTGTCGATCCTGCAACTGCTCGACAGCTATTTCCCCGGCCTGCCCGGCTACTTCCAGCTTGCCCTCGCCATCCTCGGCGCGATTCCCGTGGCGATGCTGGTCAATGTGCTCATCGAGCGCATCGCCTACCGCCGCCTGCGCAACGCGCCGCGCCTGGCGCCCCTGATCACCGCCATCGGCGTCTCGATCCTGCTCCAGACCTTCGTCATGGCGATGCCGTTCTGGGGCCGCAACCCGCTGCCTTTCCCGCAGCTGCTCTCGTCCGAGCCGATCGTGATTGGCGGGGCCATGATTTCGCAGACCCAGGTGCTGCTGCTGGTGCTGGCGGCCGTCAGCATGGTGGCCCTTGTGCTGCTGGTCGAACGCACCAAGATGGGCCGTGCCATGCGCGCCGTCGCCGAAAACCCGCGCGTGGCCGGACTGATGGGCGTGGACTCGAACAGCGTGATCGTCGCCACCTTTGCCATCGGCGCCGCGCTGGCGGCCGTGGCCGGGGTGATGTGGGGCGCCAACTATGCATCGATCACCTTCACGATGGGCGTGCTGCCCGGCCTGAAGGCCTTCTGCGCCGCCGTGCTGGGCGGGATCGGCAACATCTACGGCGCCATGATCGGCGGCCTGCTGCTGGGGATCATCGAGGCGCTCGGCGCCGGCTACATCGGCGACCTGACCGGCGGCTTCCTCGGCAGCCATTACCAGGACATCTTCGCCTTCGTGGTGCTGATCCTGGTGCTCACCCTGCGGCCGTCCGGCATCATGGGCGAACGCGTGGCCGACCGCGCGTGAAGGGGACAACATGGCACTCCTGACTTTCGACGTCCAGCACCATCCGCGCCGCGCCTATCTCTCGATGGGCCTGCTGCTGGCCCTGATGCTGGTCTTCCCCTTCATCGCCTCCCAGTACGGCAACTCCTGGGTCCGCATCATCGATATCGCGCTGCTCTACATCATGCTGGCGCTTGGCCTGAACATCGTGGTCGGCTTCGCCGGCCTGCTCGACCTCGGCTACATCGCCTTCTTCGCGGTCGGCGCCTACCTCACCGGGCTGTTCGCTTCGCCCCAGTTCGCGGCCCTGCTCGAATCGCTCGTGTATTACAGCCCGGCGCTGGGCGAGGCGCTGGTCGCGCTGTTCGGAGAAGAGATCCGCACCAACGGGATCCACCTGTCGGTGTGGGCGATCGTGCCGCTGGCCGCGCTGGTGGCCGCCATGTTCGGGGCCCTGCTGGGCGCGCCGACGCTGAAACTGCGCGGCGACTATCTCGCCATCGTGACCCTCGGCTTCGGCGAGATCATCCGCATCTTCATGAATAACCTGAACGACCCGATCAACGTCACCAACGGGCCGCAGGGGATCAACATGATCGATCCGATCCGCATCTTCGGCGTCTCGCTGGCGGGCGAGGCCGGCACGCAATCGACGGTCTATATCGGCGGCTATGGCATGCCCTCGGTGAACGCGTACTACTTCCTGTTCCTGTTCCTGTGCATCGGCACCATCTTCATCACCAGCCGCCTCCAGCATTCGCGCCTGGGCCGGGCCTGGGTCGCGATCCGCGAAGACGAGATCGCGGCGAAAGCGATGGGCATCAACACCCGCAACGTCAAGCTGCTGGCGTTCTCGATGGGCGCGTCCTTCGGCGGCGTGGCCGGCGCCATGTTCGCCGCCTTCCAGGGTTTCGTGTCGCCCGAATCGTTCTCGCTGACCGAATCGATCGCCGTGCTGGCGATGGTCGTGCTGGGCGGTATCGGCCACATCCCGGGCGTGGTGCTGGGCGGCGTGCTGCTGGCGGCCCTGCCGGAAGTGCTGCGCCATGTGGTCGAGCCGACGCAGATGGCGCTGTTCGGCAAGGTCGTGATCGAAGCGGAAGTGCTGCGCCAGCTGCTGTACGGCCTGGCGCTGGTGCTGATCATGCTGGTGCGCCCGGCCGGTGTCTGGCCCTCGCCGAACCGCGAAGAGCGGCCGAACGCGGCCCTGGCGCGCGACGAAGAAAAGGAGGCGGCTGCCTGAGGCGCCGACATCCATGAGCGAACCATTATTGTTGAACGTTTCCGGCGTGAATAAACGCTTCGGCGGCCTGCAGGCGCTGACCGACGTCGGCCTCCAGATCCGGCGCGGCCAGGTGTATGGCCTGATCGGCCCGAACGGCGCCGGCAAGACCACTTTCTTTAACGTCATCACGGGCCTGTACCAGCCCGACAGCGGCGTGTTCGAGCTGGCCGGCAAGGCCTATTCGCCCTCGGCTCCGCATGCGGTGGCGAAAGCGGGGATTGCCCGCACCTTCCAGAACATCCGCCTGTTCGGCGAGATGACGGCGCTGGAAAACGTGATGGTCGGGCGCCACGTGCGCACGAAGCAAGGCGTGTTCGGCGCCATCTTCCGCCACAAGGCGGCGCGCGAGGAAGAAGCGGCGATCCGGCGCCGCGCCCACGAACTGCTGGACTTTGTCGGCATCGGCCAGTTCGCCAACCGCACCGCGAAATTCCTGTCCTATGGCGACCAGCGGCGCCTGGAAATCGCGCGGGCGCTGGCCACCGATCCGCAACTGCTGGCCCTGGACGAGCCGGCGGCCGGCATGAACGCCACCGAAAAACTGGCCCTGCGCGAGCTGCTGGTCAACATCAAGAACGAAGGCAAGACGGTGCTCCTGATCGAACACGACGTGAAACTGATGATGGGCCTGTGCGACCGCATCACCGTGCTCGAGTACGGCAAACGCATCGCCGAAGGGCAGCCGGCCGAGATCCAGAAAGACCCGGCGGTGATTGCCGCCTACCTCGGAGGCGCCCACTGATGAGCGACAGCATCCTCAACATCGCGGGGCTGAAGGTGTCCTACGGCGGCATCAAGGCCGTCAAGGGCCTCGACCTCGAAGTAAAGCGGGGCGAACTGGTCACCCTGATCGGCGCCAACGGCGCCGGCAAGACGACGACCCTGAAGGCGATCACGGGCACGCTGCCCGCCTGCAAGGTGGAAGGCACGATTTCCTACCTCGGCCAGCCCTTGCAGGGCCGCCAGTCGCACCAGCTGGTGCGCCAGAAACTGGCGATGGTGCCGGAAGGGCGGGGCGTGTTCACCCGCATGAGCATCCACGAGAACCTGTTGATGGGCGCCTACACGCGCACTGACAAGGCGGCCATCGAGCAAGATATCGACAAATGGTTCACCGTATTCCCGCGCCTGAAAGAGCGCTCGGCCCAGCTGGCCGGCACCCTGTCCGGCGGCGAGCAGCAGATGCTGGCCATGGCGCGCGCCCTGATGTGCCACCCGACCTTGCTGCTGCTCGATGAGCCTTCGATGGGCCTGGCGCCGATCATGGTGGAAAAAATCTTCGACGTGATCCGCGACGTATCGAAGCAGGGCATCACGATCCTGCTGGTCGAGCAGAACGCGCGCCTGGCGCTGCAGGCCGCGCACCGCGCGTATGTGATGGATTCCGGCGTGGTCACGATGACCGGCGACGCGCGCGCGATGCTCGACGACCCGCGGGTGCAGGCGGCGTATCTGGGCGAGTAAGCGTCCACGCATACGACAACGGGGCCGCCTGAAGATCAGGCGGCCCCGTTGTTCTACAGCCCGCCGAAGCGGGCGGTATCAAGATAAAACTTAAGCGGCAGCGGCCGAAGCGGCGTTGGCGGCAGCGGTCGGCGCCTTGGCGGCAGCCTGGGTGAACTGCGAGACGGCGGCGTTCACGTTGCTTTCGATTTGCTCGACAGCCTGCTTGGTGGTCTTGCTGAACTGCTCGTAGCCGGCGTTGGCGTTGCTGATCGCGGTCTTGACGGCGGCCACGAAGGTTTCCGAACCGGCAGGGGCGTTCTTGCTCACTTCGTCGACCAGGGCGATGACCTTGCGGTTCGCTTCGACGATCTGGCCTTCGGCTGCTTTCGAGAACTCGGCGCCGGTGCCGGTGGCAATCGCTGCCAGCTGGCGGTTGTAGGCGACGGCTTTCTCGGCGGCAGGCTGGGCTTGCGAAGCCGACACCTGGAAGAATTCTTGCGGGTCCTTGGCCGACAGCAGCTGGCGCGCGGTGGCCGAGCTGTTTTCCAGGGCGGCGCGTGCGGTGGCGATGTTCAGCTCGACCAGCTTTTCGACGCTTTCGAAGGTCTTCGCGGTCAGCGAGGACATCAGGGCGAACTGGCTTTCCAGGTTGGTTTTGGTGGCATTCGAGAACTGCTCTGGGATTGCAAACATGAGGATCTCCAAACAAACGTTATAGGAAGGTATGCTGCTTGAACCGGTGCTGCTGGCTCGCTTGGACCGGTGCCCTCGAAAAGCATTGTGCACCGCAACAGAGCGAAGTTTTGCCCATTTCGGCGAGCGAGTCAAGCGAATTTGGTGCATTGCACCATACCTGTCCCATCTGTTGTTTCGTTGCATCGGAAGAAATACTGAACGGCAACAAATGGCAGCCGGACCAACCGTCCGCCAGCGCCGGGCAGCGCACCCGGCAGGCGCGCCGGGTCGTGTTAAACTTGCTATTGCGCTTTTTGCCATACGCTATCCTGCACGGCGCGCGACCCCACACCATGGCCGACACGACCGTTATTACAGGAAGCACACCTCGCTGGCTGATGCCGGTTTTTTTCGTTTTCTTGTGGAGCACGGGCTTTGTCGTCGCCAAGTTCGGCCTGCCTTACGCGCCGCCGCTGACCTTCCTGCTGCTGCGCTGTACCTGCGTGCTGCTGGTGCTGCTGCCGCTGCTGCTGTTGTGGCGCGCGCCCTGGCCGCACGGGCGCGTGCTGCATATCGCGGTTGCCGGCCTGCTGCTGCAGGCGGGTTATCTCGGCGGCGTGTGGAGCGCGATCAAGATCGGCATGCCGGCCGGCCTGTCGGCGCTGATCGTCGGCATGCAGCCGATCCTGACGGCGGTGGCCGCGCCCCTGGTCGGCGAGCGCGTGCGCCCGCGCCAGTGGCTCGGCCTGGTATTGGGCCTGGGCGGGGTCGGGCTGGTGGTGGCGTCCAAGATGCAGCTGGACGGCCTGTCGCTGGCGGCGATCCTGTATTGCGTGCTGGCGCTGCTGTCGATCACGGCCGGCACGCTCTACCAGAAGCGGTATTGCCCCAGTTTCGACCTGCGCACCGGCACCGCGATCCAGTTTGCCGTCTCGGTGGCGGCCCTGCTGCCGTTCGCGATCCTGCTTGAACAGTTCGATTTGTCCTTGTCTAAAGTGGAGTGGAGCGCCAACTTCGTCGGCGCCTTGCTGTGGTCGGTATTTGCGCTGTCGATCGGCGCGATCTTCCTGCTGTTCCGGCTCATCAGCCGGGGCGCGGCCCTCGAGGTCACGAGCCTGCTCTACCTGACCCCGCCGACGACCGCCATCATGGCCTGGCTGCTGTTCGGCGAAACGCTCGGCCCGCTGGCTCTGCTCGGCATGGTCGTCGCCGTCGCCGGAGTTGCCTTTGTAGTCAAGAAACAGGAGAAGTCATGATTTCAAATCCCCAACAAGAAGCGGTCGATGCGGCCATCACTTCGCGCCGCTCGATCCGTGCCTTCCTCGACCAACCCGTCGAGCGCGCCGACATCGAACGCATCCTCGAGGTGGCGGCGCGCGCGCCGTCCGGCACCAATACCCAGCCCTGGAAGGTGTATGTGCTCACTGGCGCGGCCCGCAGCAGGCTGTCGGACGCGATCCTGGCCGTGCACCTCGATCCCGAGCAGTCGCGCCAGCACACCGAGGAATATCAATACTATCCGCGCGAATGGGTCTCGCCCTTCGTCGACCGCCGGCGCAAGGTCGGCTGGGACCTGTACAGCCTGCTCGGCCTGACGCGCGACAACAAGGAGGGGATGGCCGCCCAGCACGCCCGCAACTTCCGCTTTTTCGACGCCCCGGTTGGCCTCATCTTCACCATCGACCGTGTGATGGAGCAGGGCTCCTGGCTCGACTATGGCATGTTCTTGCAGAACATCATGGTGGCGGCGCGCGGACGCGGGCTCGACACCTGTCCGCAGGCCGCCTTTACCCAATACCACCGGATCATCGCGCAACAACTCGACTTGCCCGCCAGCGAAACCGTGGTCTGCGGCATGGCGTTGGGCTGGGCCGATCCGGAAAAAATCGAGAATACGCTCGTCACTGAGCGCGAACCGCTGGCCTCGTTTGTGCGCTTTGCGGAGTGAGTTGTTGTGCGACGAAGACAAGCGCGCAGGATGCGCACGCTTGATGCCCGCATGCGCGCCGCATATCGTTGTATTGGGGCAAACTAGCGAGGTGAATGCTCAATTCGCTTGCAGTTGAGTCAGGCTTGAATACACTGGGGCAGTGCCTCATCAGTTCCGTGTGAAGGGAAGTTGAAATGTTGAAGTTCCTGTTGGCCGCCCTGGTATCGCTGCTGCTTGTCGCCGAGCCCGTTTCGGCGGCGGGCGCCGGCGCCGGCGCAGGTGCGGGTGCGGGCGCCGAGAAGACCAGTGCCAAGCGTACGGCCGCCAAGAAAAAGGTCGTGAAGAAGAGTGGGGCCAAGCGCCAGGGCAAGCGCAGGGAGACGGCGCAGGCCGCCGACAAGCGCCAGCGCATGGTGCGCCGTGTCGAGACCGTGCGCGGCAAGCGCCGCGTCACCTACCACCCGGCACGCCGCGCCGCGCCGGCGCTCGCCGCCGTCCCGGCCATGCGCACCGTCGGCGACATCGCCGGCCTGCACAAGACCCAGGATCCGCTGTCGCTGCGTTCGAGCGTGGCGCTGGTGCTCGACCAGAACAGTTCCGAAGTGCTGTTCGAAAAAAATGCCAACGTCGCGCTGCCGATCGCTTCGATCACCAAGCTGATGACCGGGCTGATCGTGGTCGAAGCGAACCAGAACCTGAACGAAGTCCTCACCATCACCAACGACGACGTCGACCGCCAGAAATACAGCAGTTCGCGCCTGCCGGTCGGCGCGCGCATGACCCGCAACCACCTGCTGCACATTGCGCTGATGAGCTCGGAAAACCGGGCGGCCTCTGCCCTTGGACGCAACTACCCGGGCGGCATCAACGGTTTCGTCGCCGCGATGAATGCCAAGGCGCGCGAACTGGGCATGAACGACACCCATTACGTCGACTCCAGCGGCCTGTCGAGCGGTAACGTGTCGAGCGCGCGCGACCTGGCCAGGCTGGTCGCCTACGCGCACCGGCAACCGCTGCTGCGCCAGTACTCGACCGACCCGAACTGGGTGGTCGAGGACAGGGGCCGTCCGATGCGCTACAACAATACGAACTACCTGGTGGCGCTGCCTGACTGGAACATCGGCCTGCAAAAGACCGGTTTCATCAACGAAGCGGGGCGCTGCCTCGTGATGCAGGCGATGATCCAGGGACGCAACGTGATCATGGTCTTCCTCGATTCGAAGGGCAAGATGTCGCGTACCGCGGACGCCGGCCGCATGCGGCGCTGGCTCGAGGCGCTCACGCCGGACGCGATCACGCCGGCAGCCGCCGGCAGCACGGCAACGACTGCCGCGGCCGCCTCGGCCGCCGCGGATGCGGCGCATGCCGTGTTCCGGCCGGTGTCGACGCCCTCGGTACACTGAGCGGCGAACCACGAACGACAACGGCGCCCGCGGGCGCCGTTGTCGTTTTACCGATTACACGAGGTATTTATATCGCGACGGGACGAAACCCGAGCGTCGCCGAAATCTGTGCCGCGGTCTGCACCAGGTCGTCGAGCCACTCCTCCTGCAGGCGGTCGGCCGGCGCCGAGATCGACAAGCCGGCCACCAGTTTGCCGCTGTCGTCATGGATACCGGCGGCCATGCAGCGCACGCCCAGTTCCAGCTCCTCGTTGTCGCGCGCATAGCCGCGCGCGCGCACCAGGCTCAGCTCGCGTTCGAGCTTGACCAGGTCGGTGATCGAATTCTTGTTGTGGCCCGCCAGACCGGTGCGGGTGGCGTAGGCGCGGATCGCCTTGGGCTCGTCCACCGACAGGAACAGTTTGCCGGTCGAGGTCAGGTGCAGCGGGCCGCGCCCGCCGATCGCACGCACCACCTGCATGCCGGAGCGTTCGGAAAACGCCCGGTCGATGTAGACGATCTCGTCGCCCTGGCGCACGGACAGGTTGACGGTCTGCTGGGTTTTCTTGTGGAGGCTGCGCATGTAGTCGAGCGCCGCTTCGCGCACCGACAGCCGGCTCTTGACGACATTGCCCAGTTCAAGGAGGCGCATGCCGAGCCGGTAGGTGCCGGGCTCGACGCGGTCGACGAAGCGGGTTGCGACCATGTCGTTCAGGATGCGGTGGGCGGTCGAGGGATGCAGGCCTGAGACTTTCGACAATTCCTTCAGGCTGACCGGGTCGGGATAGGCGGCCAGCGCATCGAGCAGCGCGACCATACGCTCAATCACCTGGATCGATGTCTTGGGCGGTTCAAGTGTTTCGATTTTCATGATGTGGTTGGTGCAGTGCAGTATCGGTCCTACTTTATACCATAATGCGAAACACGACCAAGCATTCCGTGGCAGTGGGCTCAGCAAGAAACTGTTTTCTGGCGCTGCGGGGAACAGGCATAATGACCGTTCTGCATGTCTTCACGGAAATATAATGGAACAACCGACCAGCGAGTTCAAGAGTAAAGCGGGCTTCAAGCGCATCCTGAACGCCTCTAGCTACGCGATCCAGGGCCTGGCCACTGCGTGGCGCATCGAACATTCGTTCCGCCAGGAGTTGCTGGTCGTGGCGCTCGGCGTCATTTTTGCGTTCGTGCTGCCGGTGTCCGGCTTCGAGAAACTGGTGCTGGTCGGCGTCCTGTTCCTGGTGCTGATCGTTGAGCTCATCAATTCGGCGATCGAGGCAGTGGTCGACCGGATTTCGCTGGAACGCCATCCGCTCTCGAAGAACGCCAAGGACTTCGGCAGCGCCGCCGTCGGGCTGACGATCCTGCTGGCGGCCCTGACCTGGGGCACGGTGCTGTATAGCCGCTTTATGTGACAACACAGCAAGCTTGTCTAAAATGCCGCACAATGGCCGGATGGCCCGTGCGGCGTCATGGTGACGCCGTGTTTCCCGGCCAGCTTCCTGGAGATGACCATGACCTTACGCCTGGGCGACACCGCCCCTGATTTCGAGCAGGATTCCAGCATCGGCCGCATTCGTTTCCACGAGTGGGCAGGCGATTCCTGGGTAGTGCTGTTCTCGCATCCGGCCGACTTCACGCCGGTATGCACGACCGAACTGGGCCTGACGGCCAAACTGAAACCCGAGTTCGACAAGCGCAACGTGAAGGCGATCGCGCTTTCCGTCGACCCGGCCGAGCAGCACCGCGAATGGATCCGCGACATCGAGGAAACCCAGCAGACGGTGGTCGGCTTCCCGATCATCGCCGACGCCGATAAATCGGTCTCCACCATGTACGACATGATCCACCCGGAAATGTCGGCAACGGCAACGGTGCGTTCGCTGTTCGTGATCGACCCGAACAAGAAGATCCGCCTGATCATCACCTACCCGATGAGCACCGGCCGCAACTTCGACGAAGTGCTGCGCGTGATCGACGCGCTGCAACTGACCGACGGCTATACGGTTGCCACGCCCGGCAACTGGAAGGATGGCGACGACGTGATCATCCCGCTGACCGTGCAGGATCCGGCCGTGCTGGCCGAAAAATATCCGAAAGGATTTACGGCACCGAAGCCCTACCTGCGTTTGACGCCGCAGCCGAACAAGTAACAGGAATCGTTCCGGCGGGTGCTACCGGGCTCTGCCGGAGGGACGTAGGGTGGGCGGCTCCGCGGTGCAGTTTGCTCCGACTCACCGGGTGCGCCGCCCACGCGTTCAGCCAGCAGATGCGAAGCCGCACTGCGGTTTTCTACTGTTCGTTGAACGCGTGGGCGGCGTACACGCTGCCTGGTCGCGGTAACCCGGGTATAGCCGCCCACCCTACGGCCACGCATTGCCGCGCCGACACCGCATCACCATTGCACGCATAAGTAAATAAGAAACCCATCGTTTGTCCCACGGCTGACCCGGCTTACTCTTGGGATCACTGAGGGACAAGCATGCTAATGACATATATCACCGCCGGCTTCGGGGTCGGGCTTCTGGTCGGGATGACGGGCGTGGGCGGCGGCTCGCTGATGACGCCGCTGCTGACCCTGCTGTTCGGCGTGTCGCCGTCCGTCGCGGTCGGCACCGACCTGGCCTTCGCCTCGATCACCAAGGGCGCCGGCACCATCACCCACCGTTTCAACAACACCGTCGACTGGGCCATCGTGCGCCGCCTGTGCATCGGTGCGCTGCCGGCCGCGCTCGTGGCGACGCTGGCGCTCAAGCACTTCGGTGCGCTCGACGCCCAGATCGGCCAGGTCATCCGCTATTCGATCGCCGGTTCGGTCATGCTGACCGTCGTGGCCCTGCTGTTTCGCAAGCGCATGCTGGCCTGGATCCAGGCCAAGCCGGGCCGCCAGCTGCAGGGCAGGGCGCTCGCCAACGCCACCATTTTCTCGGGCGCCGTGCTCGGCGTGCTGGTCACCGTCTCCTCGATCGGCGCCGGCGCCATCGGCGCAACCTTGCTGGTGATGTTGTACCCGAAGCTGACGCCGGCGCAAGTGGCCGGCACCGACATCGCCTATGCCGTGCCGCTGACCGCGATTGCCGCGCTGGGCCACTGGTGGCTCGGCTCGATCGACTGGATGCTGCTCGCGACCCTGCTGCTCGGCTCGGTGCCCGGCATTACCCTCGGTTCAATGATGGCGCGCAAGGTGCCGGAACGCTTCCTGCGCGGCCTGCTCGCGGTGACGCTGACCAGCGTGGCTGCCAAACTGGTGCTGTGATGGAGGCGTTCTGGCCACGCTAATAGCGGAATTCATCTATGCAAATAAAGATAACTTCGTTTGGTTTATGAGAAGTAAGTGAGATTATTAGGCTCCATTAGAAGAATTTGTAATAAGGACGCCATGAAACTACAGAAGCGCGCACCAGGCCGGGTCATCCCCGGCTTCGGCCTGTCGCTCGGGTTCACGATCTTTTACCTGGCGCTGATCGTGCTCATCCCCCTGTCGGCCGTCTTCCTCAAGACCTTCACCATGAGCTGGGAAGCGTTCTGGGCGGCCGTCAGCTCCGAGCGTGTGGTCGCTTCCTACAAGCTCACCTTCGGCGCCTCGCTGATCGGCGCCAGCCTCAACGTCGTGTTCGGCGGCATCGTGGCCTGGGTGCTGGTGCGCTACCGCTTCCCGGGCAAGCGTTTCATCGACGCGCTGGTCGACCTGCCGTTCGCGCTGCCCACTGCCGTGGCCGGCATTACGCTCACCGCCCTGTACTCGCACAACGGCTGGATCGGCCAGTACCTCCAAAGCCTGGGCATCAAGGTCGCCTTCACGCCGCTGGGCATCGTGGTGGCGCTGACCTTCATCGGCCTGCCTTTCGTCGTGCGCACGGTGCAGCCGGTGCTCGAGGAAGCCGAGCGCGAGCTCGAGGAAGCCGCCGCCAGCCTTGGCGCCAGCCCCTTGCAGACGTTCTTCCGCGTGATCCTGCCGACCATCGTGCCGGCCCTGCTGACCGGCTTCGCGCTGGCCTTCGCCCGCGCCACCGGCGAGTACGGCTCGGTCATCTTCATCGCCGGCAACCTGCCGATGGTGTCCGAAATCACGCCGCTTCTCATCATCACGAAACTGGAGCAGTACGACTATGCCGGCGCCACCGCGATTGCCGTGGTGATGCTGATCTTCTCGTTCATCCTGCTGTTGGCGATTAATCTGTTGCAGGCCTGGGCCCGCAGAAGGGCAGGCAAGAAATGAGTGCAGTCTTGGATAAACCGTTGGTCGCCGCGCCGCGCGCGCTGCGCCCCATGAAAACCAATGCCTTCGAGCCGAACTGGGTGCGCTGGACCCTGGTCGCCGTCGCGCTGACCTTCCTGGCCCTGTTCCTGTTCGTGCCGCTGGTCGCGGTGTTCGCCGAAGCGCTCAAGCGCGGCTGGGACACCTATGTCGAATCGATCCTCGACCCGGATGCGCTGTCGGCCATCAAGCTGACCCTGATCGCGGCCGGCATCTCGGTGCCGCTCAACCTCGTGTTCGGGGTGGCCGCCGCCTGGGCCATCACCAAGTTCGATTTCCGGGGCAAAAGCGTGCTGCTGACCCTGATCGACCTGCCGTTCTCGGTGTCGCCCGTGATCGCCGGCCTGATCTACGTGCTGCTGTTCGGCGCCCAGGGCTGGTTCGGCGAGTGGCTGATGGCGCACGACATCAAGATCCTGTTCGCGGTGCCCGGCATCGTGCTGGCGACCGTCTTCATCACCTTCCCGTTCGTGGCGCGCGAACTGATCCCGCTCATGCAGCAGCAGGGCACGGAAGAGGAAGAGGCGGCGCTGGTGCTCGGCGCATCCGGCTGGCAGACCTTCTGGCGCGTCACGCTCCCGAACATCAAATGGGGCCTGCTGTACGGCGTCATCCTGTGCAATGCGCGGGCGATGGGCGAGTTCGGCGCGGTGTCGGTCGTCTCCGGCCACATCCGCGGCGAGACCAACACCATGCCGCTGCAGGTGGAAATCCTCTACAACGAATACAACTTCACGGCCGCGTTCGCGATCGCATCCCTGCTGGCGCTGCTGGCGCTGGTGACGCTGGCCATCAAGTCCTTTATCGAATGGCGCCTGCACCTATCCATGGCTGCGGACGCCGGCACCACGGAGCGCGCGCAATGACGATCGAAGTCCAACACATCCGCAAGCAGTTCGGCCAGTTCACGGCGCTCGACGACGTCTCGCTGCAGTTCCCCGACGGCCAGCTGACCGCGCTGCTCGGGCCTTCGGGCTGCGGCAAGACCACGCTGCTGCGCATCATCGCCGGCCTCGAACATCCGGATGCGGGCGCCGTGCTGCTCGACGGCCAGGACGCCTCGAACAGCCATGTGCGCGAGCGCCAGGTCGGCTTCGTGTTCCAGCACTACGCGCTGTTCAAGCACATGACCGTGTTCGAGAACGTCGCGTTCGGCCTGCGCGTGCGCCCGCGCCGCGAGCGTCCGAGCGAGCAGCAGATCCGCGACAAGGTCAAGCAACTGCTCGAACTGGTCCAGCTCGACTGGATCGCCGACCGCTATCCGCCCCAGCTCTCCGGCGGCCAGCGCCAGCGCATCGCGCTGGCGCGCGCCCTGGCGGTGGAGCCGCGGGTGCTGTTGTTGGATGAGCCGTTCGGCGCGCTCGATGCCAAGGTGCGCAAGGAATTGCGCCGCTGGCTGCGCCGCCTGCACGACGACCTGCACGTGACCTCGATTTTCGTGACCCACGACCAGGAAGAAGCGCTGGAAGTGGCCGACCAGGTGGTGGTCATGAACAAGGGCCGCGTCGAACAGCTCGGCACCCCGGAAAGCGTGTACAACGCGCCCGCTTCTCCCTTCGTCTACAGTTTTCTCGGCAACGTCAACCTGTTCCATGGCCGCGTGCATGACGGCGTGCTGGCCAGCGGCGACGCGCTGTTCGACGCGCCCGGCCACGGCAGCGTACAGAACGCCGACGGCATCGGCTACGTGCGCCCGCACGACCTCGATGTCGAACGCTACGCGGCCGGGCAGCAGGGCATCGCCGTCAAGCTGCGCCGCGCGCATGCGATCGGCCCGCTGGCCCAGCTCGACCTCGAGCGTCTCGACAACGCCCAGCTGATCGAGGCGGTGATCCCGAACGAGCGCTTCTCGCACCTCGGCCTGAAAGAGGGGGAGACCCTGCTGGTGCGCCCGCGCCAGATCCAGGTGTTCGTCGACGAGGGCGGCGGCATATGAACTTCCAGCAGCTGCGCTCGGTGCGCGAAGCGGCGCGCCGCAACTTCAACCTCACCGACGTGGCTGCGGCCCTGTTCACCTCGCAGCCGGGCGTGTCGCGCCAGATCCGCGAACTCGAGGACGAACTGGGCGTCATCATCTTCGAGCGCAACGGCAAGCGCCTGACCGGATTGACCCAGCCCGGCAAGGGCATCCTGAAAATCGTCGAACGGCTGCTGGTGGAAGCGGAAAACCTGGCGCAAGCGAGCCAGGAATACGCGGGCCAGGACCGCGGCATGCTCACGGTCGCCGTCACCCACACCCAGGCGCGCTATGCGCTGCCGCAGGTGGTGCAGTCGTTCCGCGCCGCCTTCCCGAGCGTGCGCATCGCCTTGCAGCAGAGCTCCCCGGAACACATCGCCGAATACGTGCTGTCGGGCCGCGCCGACATCGGCATCGCCACCGAAGGCCTGAGCGCCTTTCCCGACCTGGTCTCCTTTCCCTGCTACCGCTGGAGCCACGTGGTGGTGGCGCCGGAACGGCATCCGCTGTTGAACGGCGCGCCCCTGCGCCTGGAAGACCTGGCCGCCCATCCCCTGATCACCTACGACCTCGGCTTTACGGGCCGCAGCCATATCGACGACGCGTTCACGGCGGCGGGTCTCGCGCCCGACATCGTGCTGACCGCGATGGACTCGGACGTGATCAAGCAGTACGTATCGCTGGGAATGGGTGTCGGCATCATCGCCTCGATGGCCTTCGACCACGGGCGCGACAAGGGGCTGCGCGCGGTCGAGGCTTCGCACCTGTTCGCGCCCAACGTGACGCGCCTGGCCGTGCGGCGCGGCGCCTACCTGCGCGCCTACGCCTACCACTTCATCGAGCGCTTCGCGCCGGGGTTTACGCGCGCCGATATCGAACGCAGCCTGCAGGCGGAAGCGGGGCATTGATCGGGTGCCGGCGTGATCGCGAATGATCAGCCGTTAGCGATCAACGCGTGGACGGGAAACCCGTCCACCCTACGGTGATCGGAGCTCGTAGGGTGGGCGGCTTTGCCGTCCACGCGTTCAAATCACTCCCGAGCAACGGCGATGCTTTACTGGCCGGGATTGGTGATGCGCGCATGAATCCCATCAATCGCCGCAACGACCTCATCCGGCAACGCGATATCGAAGGCGTCGATGTTCTCCTTCAACTGCTCGAGCGTGGTCGCCCCGATGATGGTCGCGCCCACGAACCAGCGCGAATAACACCAGGCCAGCGCCATCTGCGCCGGCGTCAGCCCGTGCGAACGCGCCAGCGCCGCATACTCGCGCGTCGCCGCCAGCACTTCCGGGCGCACGTATCTCGGGCTCCAGCCGGCCGGGAAGATCGTCAGCCGGCCATGCGCCTTCGGGTTGTCGAGGTATTTGCTTGTGAGCTGCCCAAAGGCGAGCGGGCTGTAGGCCAGCAGGCTGACTTCGCTGCGGTAGCAGGTTTCGTCGAGCAGCGCCGTCTCGAAAGCGCGCGCCGTCAGGTTGTATAGATTCTGGATCGTCGCGATGCGCGGCAGGCCGCGCGTTTCGGCCAGCTTGACGTACTCGCACACGCCCCAGCTGCTTTCGTTCGACACGCCGATATGGCGGATCTTGCCCGCCTGGACCAGTTCGCCCAGCGCGCCCAGGGTTTCCTCGATCGGCACGCTGGCACGCTCGCGCGCCGGGTCGAAGGCGTTGGCGCCGAAGATCGGCAGGTTGCGGCTCGGCCAGTGGACCTGGTACAGGTCGATGTAGTCGGTCTGCAGGCGGCGCAGGCTGTCCTCGACCGCCGCGCGCACGTTGGCCGCGTCCAGGTCGTGCCCGGCGCCGCGGATCCAGTCCATGTTCGGGTTCGGGCCGGCAATCTTCGAGGCGATGACGAGCTCGTCGCGGCGCCCGCGCCCCTTCAGCCAGCTGCCGATGAAGCGCTCGGTCGAGCCCTGGGTCTCGGCGCGGCCCATCACCGGGTACATCTCGGCCGTGTCGATGAAATTGATGCCGCGCTCGACCGCGTAGTCGAGCTGGCGGTGGGCGTCGCCTTCGCTATTCTGCTCGCCGAAGGTCATCGTCCCCAGGCAGACCTTCGATACCTGCAGGTCGCTGCGTCCCAGCCGTGTGCGCTCCATGACCGCCCCTCAGTGCTTGAGCGCGGCGGCGCACTCGCGCACCAGCGACGGGCCGCGGTAGATCAGGCCGCTGTAGAGCTGCACCAGCTGGGCGCCGCAGGCGATCTTTTCGCGGGCGTCGGCGCCGGACAGGATGCCGCCCACGCCGATGATCGGCAGCGCATCGCCGAGCTCTTTTTTCAGCGCGCGGATCACGATGTTCGACAGGTCGAACACGGGCGCGCCGGACACGCCTCCGGTTTCCCTGCCGTGGCGGTGGCGTTCGACGTCGCGGCGGTTGAGGGTGGTGTTGGTGGCGATCACGCCGTCGATCTTGTGGCGCATCAGCGCGCCGGCGATGTCCTTGATCTGCTCGGCGTCGATGTCGGGTGCGATCTTCAGCGTGAGCGGCACATAACGGCCGTGCTCGTCCGCCAGGCGGGTCTGCTCGGCCTTCAGTTGCGACAGCAGGGCGTCGAGTTCCGAGGCGCCCTGCAGCTGGCGCAGGTTCTTGGTGTTCGGCGACGAGATGTTGACCGTCACGTAGCTGGCGTAGGGATAGACCCTGCGCAGGCAATGGAGGTAGTCGTCGGCGGCGCGCTCGATCGGGGTATCGGCGTTCTTGCCGATGTTCAGGCCAAGCACGCCCTGTTTTTCCTGGTAGAAGCGCGAGGCCTGGACATTCGCCACGAAGGCGTCGACGCCGCCGTTATTGAAACCCATGCGGTTGATGATGCCTTGCGCGGCGGGAATGCGGAACATGCGCGGCTTCGGGTTGCCTGCCTGGGCGCGCGGGGTGACGGTGCCGATCTCGATCGAACCGAAGCCGAGGGCGGCGAGGCCGTCGATGTAGGCGCCGTCCTTGTCGAGTCCGGCAGCCAGGCCGACCGGGTTCGGGAAGGTGATGCCCATCACCACGCGCGGATCGGGCGCAGGCTTCTGGAAGATGCTGGTCATGCCCTTCTCGGCGGCGCGGCGCAGGGCGGGCAGGGTCAGGTTATGGGCCGTTTCGGCAGGCAGCGTGAACAGCAGCGGACGGGCAAGGGTGTAGAGGAGTTTGTCGGACATGGAGCGCTCGTGAATAGGGTCGCGCCAATTGTACCGTGAGCCGGGTCCCCGAACCCCGCCTAACGGTTCAGGATGCCCCAGACGCCATTGATCCTCGCCTCGAGCGGCCGGAAATTGATTTTATAGGCCATCTTCGGACTCTGTTCGATCCAGTAGCCGAGGTAGACGAAGGACAGCCCCAGTTCGCGCGCCTGCTCGACCTGCCACATCACGTTGTAGGTGCCAAAGGAGGCACCGGCGACGTCGGGATCGAAGAAGGTGTACACCGACGACAGGCCGTCGGAGAGCACGTCGATGATCGACACCATGCGGAGCAGGCCGTCCGGCTCGCGGAACTCGACCAGGCGCGTGTTGACCCGGCTTTGCAGCAGGAACTGGGCGTACTGGTCGCGGCTGTCCTGGTCCATGCCGCCGCCGACGTGGCGCGTGGTCTGGTAGCGCAGGTAGAGCGCGTAGTGCTCGTCCGAGAACGACAGGTTGGCGACCATGGCGGAGAGGTCGCCGTGGCGCTTCCAGGCACGGCGCTGGGTGCGGTTCGGCGTGAATTCCGCACAGCGCACCCGTACCGGGATGCAGGCCTGGCAACCGTCGCAATACGGACGATACGTAAAGATGCCGCTGCGGCGGAAACCGTTCTTGACGAGCTCGGAATACACGTCGGCGTTGATCAGGTGCGAAGGCGTGGCGACCTGCGAGCGGGCCTGGCGTGCGTCGAGGTAGCTGCACGGATAGGGCGCGGTCGTGTAGAACTGCAGCGTGGAGAAGGGCAGGTCATTAAGGTGCGTCATGCAGGACTCTCGACTCTCGGACTGGACTCTCGGACAGGACTCTCGGGACGGCGTGATGGACCTATTCTAACGAAAGCGCGGCGCGCGCACCGTTAGCCAGCCAACGGTGCGACCACCTGCCAGGACGCGATCGCCGGTTCGCGGATGGCTGCGCGCAGGTGCTTCAGGAACAGGCTGCGCGGGATCGGCGCCGCGCCCAGCGAGGCCAGG
This sequence comes from Massilia sp. GCM10023247, assembly GCF_042653325.1. Taxonomy (NCBI): domain Bacteria; kingdom Pseudomonadati; phylum Pseudomonadota; class Betaproteobacteria; order Burkholderiales; family Oxalobacteraceae; genus Massilia; species Massilia sp. GCM10023247. Next base: position 440,272 of record NZ_JBHSIB010000007.1, on the reverse strand, counting down.
TGGCCGGTCTCCTGCTGGCAGTCGACCATCTGCACGCCCTGCGCGCGCAGGAAAGCGACCAGGTAGGCCAGCGCCACCTTGGAAGCATCGGAAACCCGCGCGAACATCGACTCGCCATAGAACATGCGGCCGATGCACACCCCATAGGCGCCGCCGACCAGCTCGCCGTCGAGCCAGACTTCGGACGAGTGGGCGTAGCCCATCGCATGCAGGCTGGTGTAGCCGTCGATGATTTCCTCGGAAATCCAGGTGCCCGGCCCATCCCTGCGGGGCGCGGCGCAGGCGCGCATCACGGCCTCGAAGGCGCTGTCGAAACGCACTTGCCAGCGCCCGCCGCTGGTGCGGCTGCGTTCGACGCGGCGCAGGGTCTTGCGCAGGCTGTCGCTGATCTTGAACTCACTCGTGTAGAGCACCATGCGCGGGTCGGTGCTCCACCAGAGGATGGGCTGGCCCTCGGAAAACCAGGGAAAAATGCCGTTCTGGTAGGCCAGTAGCAGGCGCTGCGGCGACAGGTCGGCGCCGGCCGCGAGCAGGCCCGGGGCGTCGATCGTCAGCGCCTGGGATACGTCGGGGAACGGCGTATGGGCATCGAGCCAGGGAATCATGGGCGTGTCGCAGGATCAGTCGGGTTCGCGTGGGGCAATCATCGGCCGGACGATGTCGTGGCAGTGCACGCCGTAGCCTTGCCTGTTCTGGCTCTCGCGGATTTTGACGCGGTCGGCAAAGAACAGTTCCAGCGTGGTGCGGATCGTCGGGAAGGCGAGGTCGTCCCAGGGAATGTCCTGCTCGGAAAACAGCTGGACCTCGAGGCTTTCCTCGCCCGGCGCGAAATCGAGGTCGACCAGGCGCGCCAGGTAGAACATGTGCACCTGGTGGACGTGGGCGACATTGAGCAGCGAGAACAGGTTGCCGATCTCGATATTCGCGCCGGCTTCCTCTTCGGTCTCGCGGATCGCCGCTTCGCTGGTCGTTTCGCCGTTTTCCATGAAGCCGGCCGGCAGCGTCCAGTAGCCGTAACGCGGCTCGATGGCGCGCCGGCACAGCAGCACCTGCAGCGTGCCGTCGTGCTCGAGGTCGGGCTGCCATACGGGAATGGAACCAATCACCATCTTCGGATTCTGGTAATGAATCGTGCCGCATTGAATGCACACATGGCGCGGCCGGTTGTCGCCGTCGGGAATGGCCAACGCGACCGCATGGCCGCACTCGGAACAGAATTTCATAGGGAATGGCGAAAATGAACGTGTGCCTACTTTACACCTGATTCGTCCGGCTGTGATGCCGCGCCGCCCCGGCAGGCGTGTTGCGCGCGCGTGATTCGCTACTGCGATCGCGGCTTGCCGGAGCATTGGGTTTGCCTAAATGGCGCAAGGCGCGTATAATTCATTCCATCAGACGCGGGGTGGAGCAGTCTGGCAGCTCGTCGGGCTCATAACCCGAAGGTCACAGGTTCAAATCCTGTCCCCGCAACCAAATTCAGAAGCCGTTGATCCGAAAGGGTCAGCGGCTTTTTCGTTCGCGCCCGATTCTTATCGACGCAGGTCAAGCCGCGCGCGCTTTCACCGCACCTGCCGGGCTCGGCACTGTCCAACAAACGACAGGCGAGGCCGGGAAGCCTTCCCAGGCACGCCAACGGTGCAAAGACTTGGTGCGAACATGATTACTGTTGAAGAAATCAACGAAGCCTGGGGTTGGGTCGGCTTGGCGGCGGTCGAAATAGTGGGCGTCAACGCTTTCGGCAATGTGATCATCCGCGATGCGGACGGCAGTTTCTGGCGGCTGCGGCCGCAAGACCTCTGCTGCGAACCGGTTGCCGAAGACCGCGCCGCGCTCGACGCCCTCTCCTATAACCAGGACTTCCTCAACGACTGGTACATGCCTGAACTGGTCGACCTGGCCGAGTCCACGCTCGGCCCCCTTTCCGAGGGGCGCAGGTATTGCCTCAAGATTCCCAGCGCCCTCGGCGGGCATTACGGCCGCGAAAACCTGGCGACCGTGCCATTGTCCGAACTGATCCGGTTTTCGGGGGAGGGTGCGCAGCAGTTCCAGGGTTTGCCGCGCTGGTGTTGACGGGCGCTGGTCGTTCTTAACCAGGCGCTTGCGCCAAGCTGGCCCACAGGTAAGCCGCGGCCATCGTCCGGTGCGGGCGATACGCGGCGAGCCATTGCTCGGCGCCGGCGATGTCCGGCTTCTCCGTGCCGAGCAGCCGGCCGATGGCGGTGCGGACCGCGACGTCGCCATGCAGCGAGCAATCGGCGTAGCCATAGCCGCGCAGCAGGGTGTAGTTGACGGTCCACGGGCCGATGCCCTTGACCGCGAGCAGGGCGGCGCCGGCCTGCGCAGGATCGGCGTGGACGTCGAGCGGCAGCTCTCCGCCGGCGGCGAGATGGGCCACGCGCAGCAGGGTCTCGGCCTTGGCGCGCGAAAACTTGCGCGTCGTGAAGGCCTCGAGGTCGAGGCGGGCCACGTCCGCCGCTTCCGGATAGCAGCGCAGGCCGCTGGCGTGCACGCGTCCCGCCTGTTCGATGAAGGTGCGGCGCAGGCTGATCGCGAAGGGCAGGTTGATCTGCTGGCCGATGATGGCCCAGGTCAGGGCTTCGAAGACGCTGGCGGACTGCACGATGCGCAAGCCCGGCTGGCGCTCGATCAGCGGGCCCATCAGCGGATCGCCCTGCACGGCGCGGGCAAACGGCGCCGGGTCGATGCGCAGCGCCAGCGTGCTGCGCAGGGCTTCCAGCGCGAGCGCCCGTGCCGGTTCGTCCAGCGCGCCCTCGGCCTCGATGCGGCAGCGTGCCTCGTTCGGCGTCAGCGTGATGTCGAGCAGTGCCGGCACGCCGTGCAGCATGACGGCCTTGCGGATGCAGGGATATCCATCCTGTTCGCCTACCTGCTCGGCGACGCCTTCGACATCGCGTGCGTGGAAAGCGAGCACATCGGCCGTGCGGTAGCCCTCCGGCAGTGCCAGCGTCAGCGCATGCGTGCTCATTTCCTGCTCATTTTCCCGATGCGGCCGCCGCGGCGCGCCCGAAGCGCGGCACGAAGCCCGTCACGAGGGCGGTGCCGACGAGCACGATGCCGGAGCCTGCCAGCGTGTGCCATCCCACCGTTTCGCCGAGGAAGAGGGCGCCCCACAGGATGCCGAACACGGGATTGAGGAAGGTCACGGTCAGGGCCGAGGTCGGACCGACCTCGTCGATCAGGCGGAAATAGATCAGGTAGGCGATCCCGCTGCACAGCACCCCGAGCGCGAGCACGGCCGCCCACACGCCGGGCGTCGGGCTGGCCGGCGCCGGGAAGAAGGGCAAGGCAGGCAGCACGAACAGGGTGGCTGCCCACATCGTGCCGTGCGCATTGGCGAAGGGCTCGACGCTTTTCGCCGACTTGGCGTAGATGCTGGCGATGCCGTAGCACAGGGCAGCGGCGAGCGCGGCCGCAATCGCCAGGCCGGCGCCGGGCAGCGTCGACACATCGTCGAAACCGACCAGCAGTGCGACGCCCGCCGTTCCCAGCAGCAGGCCGAGGCCGGCGCGCGCCGTGATCGCCTGGCGCGCCCACAGGGCGCCCAGCAGCGCGCCCCACATCGGGGCGGTGGCGTTCAGCACCGACAGTACCGAAGCGGTCAGCGTGCGTGCGCCATACGCAAACAACAGGAAGGGTAGCGCCGAGTTGAAGAAGCCCAGCATCAGGTAATGCTTCCAGTTGGCGCGCAGGTCGAGGCGCTTTTTCAACACCAGCCCCACCGCGGCCAGGAACAGCGCGGCGAACAGCACGCGGTACTCGATGAGGACGGCAGGACCGAGCACGGGCGCACTGATGCGCATGAAGAGGAAGGAGCCGCCCCAGATGGCGGCAAGCAGCAGGAGGCGCAGGAAATTCGCTGTGTTCATGGATTAAGACAGTGGGTAAGGAGGCAGGGTGGCGGCAAGCGCCGTGCCGCGCATCCCGTTTTTTGCTCGGGAGCGCGTTTTCAGCTGGGTTGCCAGCCGAATTCGCAGCTTAACGCGCACAAATTTCGCCGCTGGCCGGCTGCGGCGCGGCGGCGTGCGGTACCAGCAGTGCGGGCGGCACGCCGTTCTTGGCCGCCGTCATCTGGGCCAGGATGGCGATACCGATTTCGGACGGGGTCTTGCTGCCGATATACAGGCCGATCGGCCCATGCAGGCGGTCGAGCTGGGCTTCGCTCAGGTCGAACAGTTTCAGGCGTTCGCGACGCTTTGCATTGTTCAGGCGCGAGCCGATCGCGCCGACATAGAAGGCCTCGGACTTGAGCGCTTCCATCAAGGCCAGGTCGTCGAGCTTGGGGTCGTGGGTCAGCGCGACGACGGCGCTGCGGGCGTCGAGCCTGGCCTCGATCACCAGGTCGTCGGGCATCGTGTGGACCAGCTCGACGCCGGGCAGGTTCCAGTCGGCACGGTATTCCTCGCGCGGATCGCACACCAGCACGCGGTAATCCATGGCGCTGGCGACCTGTGCCAGGAAGCGCGACAGCGGCCCGGCGCCGATGATGAACAGGCGCCAGCGCGGCCCGTGAACGGTGCGCAAGGTGCCGTTTTCCAGGCGCAGGACCGCGCCCGCTGCCGCCGGCGCCAGGCTGACGGCGCCGCTGGACAGGTCCAGGCGCCGCTCGACCAGTTCGCCCGCCTCCAGCCGCGCCAGCAGTTCGCGCAGGCCGCTGCCGGCGTGCAGCGGCTCGATGGCCAGCTCGATGGTGCCGCCGCAGGGCAGGCCGAAGCGATGGGCCTCGTCGGCGCTGATGCCGTAGCTGAGCACCCGTGGCCGCGCCTCGGCACCTATCCCTTTGGCGCGCGCGTTCTCGATCAGGTCGTCCTCGATGCAGCCGCCCGACACCGACCCCACCACGCGCCCGTCGCCGCGCACCGCGAGCGTGGCCCCGATCGGGCGCGGGCTCGAGCCCCAGGTCTTGACGACCGTGACAAGTTCACAGCGGTGGCCGGCATCGAGCCAGGCGGCGGCGGTTTTCAACACTTCGAGGTCGAGGCTGTCCATGGGGGAGCGTGGGGGGGGAGGGATGACAATGATACAAAAAAAGCGGGAGGGGCGTTGGCGGCGGGAATTTGCATACGCGGCACCCGTGGCGTATGCAGGATTCCGTTGGGTGGGCGGCTCGTCATTCAGGCCCCCGGCCTGAATGACCACACGCGTTCACCGAACAGGGCTGCACCCTCGTCGCTTTCCACGGTGCCGTGACGCACCCACTGTTGAACGCGTGGACGGCAGAGCCGTCCACCCTACGTCGGTTGCAAGGCAGCTTTACGGCACCAGCGGCTTTTTCGCGTCCTGCTTCGCCTTCACATCCGCCACCGCCAGCTCGATCGCCGTCAGGCGCGCCGCGATCGACGGGTGGTTGGCGGTATGGCCGTTGGCCACCGAGACCGGCGTGGCCGCCGTGAAGCGCTTCCAGAACCGGGCGACGCCGTCGATGTCGTAGTCGGCGCGCGCCAGCAGGAACACGGCGAGGCGGTCGGCCGCGGCATCCAGGTTGGATGGCATGGCCTTGATGCCGGCGCTGCCGTTGAGCATCGACAGGTCCGGGTTGACACGCAGCAGCAGGCTTTCGATCACGCTGTCGAGCGTGGCCGAATTGCGCTGGGCCTTCGGATGCTCGAGGATGTTGTGCGCCATCGTGCGCGCGATGACATAGGCCAGCTCGGTGTCGCTGTGGGTGGCGCCGATCATGCCGCGCGTGACCATGATGCGCGAACCGTCGGCGTAGGCGTTCAGGTTGTCGGCATTGCCCAGTTCGATGGCGAAAGCGCAGGCGCGCGTGACCGGGATGGACAGGTCGCGCGCGCGGCCCTCGCGCTCGATCGTGAGCGGCAGCGTCGGCGAGGCGGCCATCAGGGGACCGAACACGCCGCCCAGCTTGCTGGTGGCGCCGGGACCGGTCGGCAGCGGCTTGCCGCCGGCCGCGACCAGGTCGTCGCCCAGGCGCAGCCCGGCTTTCGCCGCACCGCTGCCGGCCAGCACGCTCGTGACCTGCAGCCGCTCGTCCATGCCGAAGGCGACCTGCGCCGCCTCGCTGTAGACGCCCGGGTAGGAGTAACGGTTCTTTGCCGTGAAGCCGAGCAGGTTGCGCGCCTGCTTCTTGCACAGTTCGGCGTTGTCGATCAGCAGCGGCGAGGCGACGCGGTACAGGCGGTCTTGCAGCCTGGCCATTGTGGTGAGTGTCTCGGCCGCCGCGGCAACCTGCGGCGTCACTTGCACGCCTTGCGGCGTCTGGGGCGCGGCGCCCGGCATGCCGGGCTGGCGGATGGGGCCCTGCGTACCGCAGGCGGACAGGAATACTGCAATGGCGACGCCCAGCGCGGCTGGGCGTAGGCGGGCAAAACGGGTCATGTTCTTCCTCTGTTATTGTTTTCCGGTGCTGCCGAACCCTCCGATTCCGCGTTCGCTCGACGCGAATTCCTCGACGATATTGAAGCCAACCTGCAGCACGGGCACGATCACCAGCTGCGCCAGCCGGTCGAGCGGCTGCAGGGTGAAGGCGGCGTGGCCGCGGTTCCAGGTCGATACCATCAGTTGGCCCTGGTAATCGGAGTCGATCAAGCCTACCAGATTGCCGAGAACGATGCCGTTCTTATGGCCGAGTCCACTGCGCGGCAGGATCATGGCCGCGTAGCCGGGATCGGCCACATGGATGGCCAGGCCGGTCGGCACCAGCACGGTCTGTCCCGGTTCCAGGGTGAGCGGCGCTTCGATGCAGGCGCGCAGGTCGAGTCCGGCGCTGCCGGGTGTGGCATAGGCCGGCAGCAACTCCTTCATGCGCGGGTCGAGGATTTTGAGGTCGATTACTTTCATATGCTTTCTTGATGAATCAGGTGAGTAGCGAACGCTGCTCGAGGCGCTTGCCGATTTCGGACACCAGCTGGCGCGCCAGCGTCAGTTTGTCGGCCTGCGGCAGCACGGTGTGGCCGTGTTCGTCGAACAGGACGATGGAGTTCGTATCCTGCCCGAAAGTGTGGTGGCCGATATTGCCAACGAGCAACGGAATGCCCTTGCGCTCGCGCTTGGCCGCGCCGTACTCGACCAGGTTTTCCGACTCGGCGGCAAAGCCGACGCAGTAGGGCCAGCCCGACAGCGAAACGGTGCCGGCGACGCTGGCGAGGATGTCGGGGTTCTGCACGAATTCGAGCTGGGGCGCGCCGCCGCCGTCCTGCTTTTTCAGCTTCTGGTCGCTGGCATTCGCCACGCGCCAGTCGGCCACCGCCGCCACCCCGATAAACACGTGCTGGCCCTCGACCCCGGCCATGACCGCGTCATGCATTTGCGCGGCCGACAGCACGTCGATGCGGCGCACGCCGTGCGGGGTCGGCAGGGCGGTCGGGCCGGACACCAGCGTGACCTCGGCGCCGGCTTCGCGCGCGGCGCGCGCGATCGCATAGCCCATCTTGCCCGAGGACAGGTTCGTGATGCCGCGCACCGGGTCGATCGCTTCGAAGGTCGGGCCGGCCGTGATCAGCACGCGTTTCCCAAGCAGCACCTTGTGCTGGAAGGAGGCGACCAGTTCCTCGAGCAGTTGCTCGGGCTCGAGCATGCGCCCGAGGCCGGTTTCTCCGCAGGCCTGTTCGCCGGCGGCCGGGCCGAAGATGGCGATGCCGTCCGCGCGCAGGGTCGCCACGTTGCGCTGGGTCGCCGGGTTCTGCCACATCTCGACGTTCATCGCCGGCGCGACCAGCAGCGGCACGCCGTGCGGGCGCGCCAGGCACAGGGTCGAGAGCAGGTCGTCGCAGGCGCCGTGCGCGAGCTTACGGATGAAGTCGGCCGAACAGGGCGCCACCAGCACGGCGTCGGCGCCGCGCGTGAGGTCGATGTGGGCCATGTTGTTGGGCATGCGCGGGTCCCATTGATCCAGCCAGACGGTGTTGCCGGACAGCGCCTGCATGGTCACCGGGCCGATGAAATGGGTGGCGGCCTCGGTCATCACCACGTGTACCTTGGCGCCCTGCTTGACCAGGGCGCGGCACAGTTCGGCCGCCTTGTAGCAGGCCACGCCGCCGGACAGGCCGAGGACGATCTTTTTACCCTTCAGGTCCATGCTCATGTGCGCCTCCCGTGCGGGCTCAGGTTTTGTTCACGCGACGCAGTTCGTCCCAGATGAACAGGACGGCGCCGATCGAAATGCCGATGTCGGCCACGTTAAAGGCCGGGAAATGGCCCCAGCCGCGCCAGTAGAAATCGAGGAAGTCGATCACGTGGCCGTAGGCGACGCGGTCGATCACGTTGCCGATGGCGCCGCCCAGGATCAGCGCGAGCGCCCAGCAGAACAGGCGCTGGCCGGCGTGGCGCTTGAGCAGATACAGGATGAAGCCGATGGCGACCACGGCGATGGCGGTGAAGAACCAGCGCTGCCAGCCGCCCTGGTTGCCGAGGAAGGAAAAGGCCGCGCCCGGGTTATACACCAGCACCAGGTTGAAGAACTCCGTCACCGGCCGGGTTTCGCCGTAGGTAAACAGTTTTTCGACCGTGATCTTGGTCAGCTGGTCGATCAGCACGATGATGAAGGCGATGCCCAGCCAGGGGCCCATGCCGGCGCCGGATTTGCTCATGGTGGAAATGCTCGATTTTTTCTTGGTTGCCATTGGATTCGGTCGTAGATAAGGAAAACCGCCATGCCGCATCGAAGCGGCATGGCGGCTGGCTGCTCAGTCGTGCTGCACGCGGCGCGTCAGGCGAAGCGGCGGGCTTCGCCGGCGCCGAACAGGTTGCTCACGCAGCGGCCGCACAGGCCGGGATGCTCGTGCTTGTGGCCGACGTCGCGCCGGTAGTGCCAGCAGCGCTCGCACTTCGGCGCTTCCGATGGCGTGACTTGCACCGCCTCGTCCGCCTCGTTGGCGGCCTGCTCGACGCTCGCCTGCGAGGTGATGAAGACGAACTTCAGGTCGTCGTCGAGGCTGGCCAGCAGCGCGTGCTTGTCGCCCGCGGCGCGGATGGTCAGCTCGGCCTGCAGCGAGGAACCGATCGCGCCCGAGGCACGCACTTCTTCGAGCTGCTTGGTGACATCGGCGCGCACTTCGCGCAGCGCGGCGTACTTGGCCAGCAGGGCTGGCGCATCCGGCAGTTCCGGGAAGGTCCACAGGGTCTGCGTGAAGATCGTTTCGTCGCTTTGCGCATAGGCTTCCTGGCCGGCGAACACGGCCCAGGCTTCCTCGGCGGTGAAGGAGAGCACCGGCGCCATCACGCGCAGCAGGGAATGGGCGATATGCCACAGCGCGGTCTGCGCCGAGCGGCGTGCGACGGAATCGACGCCGCAGGTGTACAGGCGGTCCTTCAGGATGTCGAGGTAGAAGCCGCCCAGGTCTTCCGAGCAATAGTTCTGCAGGCGCGCGACCACCGGGTGGAATTCGTAGCGCTCGAAGTGCGCGGCCACGTCCTTTTGCAGCTCGGCCATCGCGGCGATCGCATAGCGGTCGATCTCGAACAGCTCGGCCACCGGGACGGCGTGCCTGGACGGGTCGAAGTCGGAGGTGTTCGCCAGCAGGAAGCGCAGCGTGTTGCGGATCCGGCGATACGATTCGGTCACGCGTTTCAGGATCTCTTCGCCGATCGACAGCTCGCCCGTGTAGTCGGTCGAGGCCACCCACAGGCGCAGGATGTCGGCGCCGAGGGTATCCGAGATCTTCTGCGGCGCCATCGTGTTGCCGAGCGACTTGCTCATCTTCTTGCCGTTCTCGTCGACCGTGAAGCCGTGGGTCAGCAGCGCCTTGTAGGGCGGCACGCCGTTCAGCATCGACGAGGTCAGCAGCGAAGAGTGGAACCAGCCGCGGTGCTGGTCCGAGCCTTCCAGGTAGAGGTCGGCAGGGAACTGCAATTGCTGGGCGTGCGAGCCGCGCAGCACGGTCTGGTGCGTGGCTCCGGAATCGAACCAGACGTCGAGCGTGTCCTTGTTCTTCTCGTACACATCGGCGTCGTCGCCGAGCAGGGTGCGCGGGTCGAGCGCCTGCCAGGCGTCGATGCCGCCTTGCTCGATCAGTTTCGCTACCTGCTCCAGCAGTTCCGGGGTACGCGGGTGCAGCTCGCCCGTTTCCTTGTGGATGAAGAAGGCCATCGGCACGCCCCACTGGCGCTGGCGCGACAGGGTCCAGTCCGGACGGTTCTCGATCATGCCGTGCAGGCGCGCCTGGCCCCAGTCCGGGAAGAATTCGGTCTGGTCGATGCCGGCCAGCGCGGTTTCGCGCAGGGTCGGGCCGCCGTCCTTGGGCGTGAGGTCCATGCCGGCGAACCACTGGGAAGTCGCGCGGTAGACGATCGGGGTCTTGTGGCGCCAGCAGTGCATGTAGCTGTGGTCGAACATCTTGAGTTCGAACAGGGCGCCGGCTTCGGTCAGGGCCGAGCAGATCGGCTTCGAGGCTTCCCAGATCGTCATGCCGCCGAACAGCGGCAGGGTGCTGGCGAAGCGGCCATCGCCCATCACGGGTTTCAGGATCTCGTCATCCTTCATGCCATGCGCCTTGCATGACTGGAAGTCTTCCTGGCCGTAGGCCGGGGCCGAGTGGACCACGCCGGTACCGCTCTCGGTCGTCACGTAGTCCGCCAGGTAGACCGGAGAAGTGCGGTCGTAGAACGAGTCGGCGGCAAACAACGGGTGCTTGAAGCGCAGGCCTTCGAGCTTGGCACCAACGGTGGTGGCGATCGTTTTACCCTCGAGCTTGTAGCGGGCCAGTACCGATTCCGCCAGGTCCTGGGCCAGGATCAGCAGCAATGGCTGGCCGTCGCGTTCGGTTTGCACCAGCGAATAGACCACTTCCGGATGGACGTTCAGCGCCTGGTTCGACGGGATGGTCCACGGGGTCGTGGTCCAGATCACGATGAAACCATTCATGGTCGGCAGCGATGGCAGGCCAAAGGCGGCGGCGAGCTTCTCGCCTTCCGCGAACGGGAAGCCGACGTCGATCGCCGGGTCGCGCTTGTCCTGGTACTCGACTTCCGCTTCGGCCAGGGCCGAGCCGCAATCGAAGCACCAGTTGACCGGTTTCAGGCCCCGGTAGACATAGCCCTTCTCGAGCAGCTTGCCCAGCGCCCGCAGTTCGTCGGCCTCGTTACCGTAGGCCATCGTCATGTAGGGGTTGTCCCATTCGCCGAGCACGCCCAGGCGGATGAAGCCGGCGCGCTGGCGGTCGATCTGCTCGAGCGCGTAGGCACGGGCTTTTTGCAGCACTTCCGCGGTGGGCAGGTTCTTGCCGTACAGTTTTTCGATCTGGATTTCGATCGGCATGCCGTGGCAGTCCCAGCCCGGCACGTAGGGCGCGTCGAAGCCGGCCATGGTGCGCGACTTGACGACCATGTCCTTCAGGATCTTGTTAACGGCGTGGCCGAGGTGGATGTCACCGTTCGCATACGGAGGACCGTCGTGCAGGATGAATTTCGGGCGGCCGGCGGCAGCCTTGCGGATGCGCTCGTAGACCTTCTTGTCCTGCCATTGCTTGACCCAGCCCGGCTCGCGCTTGGCGAGGTCGCCGCGCATCGGGAAGGGGGTATCGGTCATGTTGACCGGGTATTTGCTCTCAGGCTTCTTGCCGCCCTTGGGGGCCGGCGCGTTCTGGACAGGTTTGCTGTTTTCGGACATAAGTTTGATCGATGAGGGATATTCGGGAGGCGGCTCGATGGCGTATCGAGGCCGCCGCGCAGGAACGGCAGGTCCTGCGTCAAATTCGGTCGGTGGCGGTCAGGGCCCCGGCGCGCGTGGCAGGCACTACCCGGTCGCGCTGCGCGAACCAGGCGCGCGCCTGGCTGGCATCGCGCTCGATCGCCACGGTGAGGGTCTCGAGGTCGACGTATTTTTCTTCGTCGCGCAGCTTTTCCAGGAACTCGACGCGGACCAGCTTGCCGTAGCAGGGACGGTCGTAGTCGAAAATATGCACTTCCAGCAGCATGCGGCCGGCGTCTTCCACGGTCGGGCGCACCCCGAGGCTGGCAACGGCCGGCAGCGGGATCTCGGACAAGCCATGCACCTGGACCACGAAGATCCCCTGCAGCGCCGGGCGGTGCACGACGCGCAGGTTGAGGGTCGGGAAACCGAGCGTGCGGCCAAGCTTCTGGCCGTGGATCACGTGGCCCGAGATCGCATATGGGTGGCCGAGCAGGGCGCCGGTGGCCTGCAGGTCGCCGGCGGCCAGCGCGGCGCGCACGGCCGACGAGGAAATGCGCTGGTCGCCCTGGCGCACGGTGGGCAGGGTCTCGACCTGGAAGCCGTGACGGCGGCCCGCTTCTTCCAGCATCGCGACGTTGCCGGCGCGCTTGGCGCCGAAGCAGAAATCGTCGCCGACCATCAGCCATTTGACGTGCAGGCCGTCGACCAGCACGCGCTCGATGAAGTCCTGCGGCGTGATCGAGGCGAAGTGCTCGTTGAAGTGTTCGACGATGACGCGGTCGATGCCGGCTTCAAGCAGGTCGCCGAGCTTGTCGCGCAGGTTGGCGATGCGTGCCGGTGCGCGGCTCAGGTCGCCGCTACGCTGGGCAAAGTACTCGCGCGGATGCGGTTCGAAGGTCATCACCGCCGCTTCCAGGCCCAGTTCGTCGCTTGCCGCCCGCACGCGCGCCAGCAACGCCTGATGTCCGCGATGGACACCGTCGAAGTTGCCGATCGTAAGCGCGCACGGTGCCCGCGCCGCGTCGTTGGGAAGTCCGCGAAATACCTTCATTGGTGGTTCCAGAATGCCCGGCGGGTGGATCGCGCAGCGCGCGGCCCTGCCATGCCTCGGGGCGAAACCCTGATTATACGGTAAAGGCTTGTTGCAATGCGGAGAGAGAAGGGCAGCGCCCTCGGTGACGCAGGGTTCGTGGCCGTAAAAAAAACGCCACCTGCGAACAGGTGGCGTTTCGATGGCCGTGCCAGTGCGAAGAATCAGGCCAGTGGCTTGTTGATCGCCATGATCCAGTAGCGAGCCAGCTCGGCGGTGCCTTCCTTGCCGGCGACGCCCTTCAGGGTGCTGATCGCCTGCTGCTTCTTGCCGGCTGCGGCATAGGCTTCGCCCAGGCGCAGCTTGGCTTCGTCAGGGTAGCGCAGGCCGCCGGCCTTGATGGCCGATTCCATCATCTTCAGGCCCTTGTCGGTCTGTCCTGCCTGAACCAGGCTGTAGCCCAGGGCGACCAGGCCGTCGTTGTCCTTGGCGGCCGTGTATTCGGCTTCCGTGGCAGCGGCGTCCTTCTGGCGGTCGGCCAGGCTCTTTTCAGCCAGGTCCTTCAGGCGCTGGTGACGCGCGGCGTCGGGGCCGGTGCCGAGGGCGCCGGCCTTGTAGCCCTTGTCGATGATCCTCAGGGCTTCCGCAGGCGCGCGTGCCTGCAGCACCAGCTGCGCCATTTCCATGTATTCGCTCGGCTTCTTCAGCAAGCCATTGGCGAGCTTGAGGCGGTAGACGTCGACCGACAGGCGGCTCGAGAAGCCAGGCTTGGCCTGGACGCGGTTCAGCAGGTCGTTCCAGTACTGGGCTTTCGGATAGTTCGCCGCCAGCTTTTCGATGGTGTTGACATAGCCGACCTTGTCGCCCTTCTTGAGCTGGATGTTGGCCAGCATGCCGAGCATGTCTTCGTTCATGCGGCCCGCCTTCTCGGCGTTGCGCAGCTCGGCTTCCAGGGCAGTGATGTTGCCCTGCTTGTAATAGTTCTGCAGCAGGTAGGCGCGCAGCTTCGGATCGTCGCCGTTCTTGAGCTGGCGCTGGATGGCTTCGTTCGCCTTGTTCAGTTCGCCGGCACGCATGTAGATGCCGATCAGGCCTTCCGAAAACTGGTTGCGCTCGCTGGCCGACAGCTTGCCCGAGGCAATCAGGGCCTCGAAGGCGTTCGCGGCCGTGCCGTAGTCGCCGGCCGACGAGGCTGCCGAGGCGCGCACGCGCTCGATCAGGTAGCTCTCCTGTGCGGTCTTGCCGGGGACTTTGTCCGCTTCGCGCAGTTTTGCCAGGGCGTCCTTGTGCTTGCCCTGTTTCATCAATGCCTGGGCTGCCTGCAGTGGCTTGCCGATCTCGGCGCGTACCGCTTGCGCATGGGCAGGGGCCAGGCCGACGATCGGCGCAGCTGCGGTGAAGCCGAGGGCGGCCATTGCGAGGCCGAGGTGTGCGAGTCGGAATTTGATCATCGTGGAAAATCCTCTTTGAAAATGGACACGGCAGGGAAACCCTGCCGTGTTGGTCAAACTTGGTGCGATTACTGGAACTGCTCGTTACCGACCATGCCAATCTTCGTGACGCCGAGACGCTGTGCGGTTGCCATGACACCGGCAACGACTTTGTACTCGACCAGCTTGTTCGGACGCAGGTGCACTTCCGGCTGGTTTGGCTGGGAAGCCACTTCATTCATCTTCGCTTCCAGCGTCGCGCGATCCGGAACCGCCATGCCATCCCAGAGGATGGTACCGTCGAAGTCGACGTCGACGGTGACGACGCGCGGCTCTTCGGTTTTTGGTGGTGGGGTACCGACCGGCATGTTCAGATTGACCGAGTGGTCTTGCTTCGGAATCGTGATAATCAACATGATGATCAAGACCAACAGAACGTCGATCAGGGGCGTCATGTTCATTTCCATCATCGGTTCCGGTTCAGCGGACTTGGCCGAACCTACATTCATACCCATGGTGTTTCCTTTCAAATGACTGGGTGCAAGGTGCGGCGCCGGATCTGCATCCGGCACCGCGACCGACATTACATCTTGTCAGGTGGTTCGATAATGAAACCGACCTTTTGCACACCAGCACGTTGTGCCGTGTAGATCACCCGACCGATCGACTCGTAACGGGTGGCCTGGTCGCCACGCACTTTCACTGCAGGTTGCGGCACCTTTACCGACTGCTCCGCGAAGAACTTGAACAGCTCGTCCGTGTTCGCGATGCGTCGCTGGTTCCAGAACATCTCGCCGTCTTTGTTGACGGTGATGTTGATGTCTTCCGGCGAAGGCTTGGTAACCTGGTTCGTTTCCGCTGGCAGATTCACCTTTTGCAGTTGCAGAACCACTGGGCTGGTGATCAGAAAGATGATCAGGAGAACCAACATGATGTCGACGAGCGGCGTCGTGTTGATCTCTGACATCACGGCATCATCATCTCCGCTTTCGGAGCCGACACTCATTGACATGATTTATCCAATCTTTTTAGCCGACGATGCAGCGCGTGCAGCTTCCGAGGTGTTCATTGCGCCCGAGATCAGGACCGAGTGAACGTCGGCGCTGAACGAACGGATGTCTTCCATGGCCGACTTGTTGCGGCGAACCAGCCAGTTGTAACCCAGAACTGCAGGAACTGCAACGAACAGACCGAAGGCGGTCATGATCAGTGCTTCACCCACTGGGCCTGCGACTTTGTCGATCGACGCGTTACCCGACATGCCGATGGCGGTCAGTGCGTTGTAGATGCCCCAGACGGTACCGAACAGACCGATGAACGGCGAGGTCGAACCAACGGTTGCCAGGAACGACAGGCCATCTTGCAGGCGCGACTGAACCTTTTCCACCGAACGCTGGATCTGCATGGTGACCCAGGTCGACAGGTCGATCTGCTCGAGCAGGGCGCCGTCGTGGTGCTGGGTTGCCTTGGTGCCGGTTTCAGCGATGAAGCGGAATGGCGAACCTTCTTTCAGCGTTGCCGAGCCGGCAGCGATCGAGTTGGCTTTCCAGAACTTGGCCTGGGTTTCCTTCGACTGGCGCATGATCTTGGCCTGGTCGATCAGTTTGGTGATGATGATGTACCACGAGCCCATCGACATCAGCGACAGGATGATGATGGTGCCCTTGTTGACGAAGTCGCCTTCTTCCCACATTGCCTGGAAGCCGTACGGGTTGTGCACTTCTTCGGTTTGCTCGGCAGCGGCGGCCGGAGCGGCTGCGCCTTCTGCTGCAGGTGCTGCTGCGTCAGCGGCCGGAGCTGCTGCTGCGTCTGCCGGTGCGCCAGCGGCCGGAGCGGTTGCTGCCGGTGCGTCGGCGAAGGCCGGTGCCGAAACCAGGGCCGATGCCGCCGTAACCGAGAACAGGACTGCCGCCAGTACAGCGGACAAACGGGTATTCTTAAACATGCTTCCTCCAAAAATATAAAAATAGACTGTTCGCTGATCTAAAGACAACGAAAATCAGTTTGTGAGACGATCTTCTGTCTCGGTTATTGGTCCAGCGACCAGACGTACTGTACTGACACCCAAGCCTGTTCAGGCTGACCATTGTTCATCGCCGGTTTGAAGCGGCACTTGCCGATTGCAGACTGCGCTGCGCGGTCCAGGTCACGCGATCCACTCGATTTCGCGATCTTGGAGTCGACCATGCGGCCATCGACACCGATCAGGAAGGAAATGGTGCTGGTACCTTCTTCTTCGTTACGCTGCGAGGACTTCGGATATTCCGGTTTCGCACAGGTGCTGAAGTCTGCTACTGCCGCGGTACGCGTCGGACCTGCTGGCGCCGGGGCGGCGGCCGGTGGTGCCGGCGGTGCCGGAGGAGCCAGGTTGGTGGTCGGCGGCGGCGTATTCGTCGCTGCCGAGATCACGTTCTGCGGCGGCGGAGGCTGCTGCACCTGCACCTCGACCGGCGGGATGAACGGAGGCGGCGGGGCCTTCATTTCCGGCGGCGGGGGCGGAGGAGGAGTCTCCGGTGGTGGCGGCGGCTTCACCTCTTCGATCAACTTCGTTTCCACTGCTTCCTGCACCTTCGTGATCACTTTTGTGCCGAGCCCGTTCAACACTGCCCAGCCGACCAAGACGTGCAACAGGACCACAATGGTGATACCAGTGAGATTCTTCCCCGGTTCCTTCTCATGTGAAAAATTCATGCCTGCTTTCTCCAATACCAACTCTTTTTGTTGCTACTAAACCCACAAAACACGACGAAATGACAAGGCCGCATCCGGGACATCGGCGAATTATACCTACGAATTCTTTTTTGCACAGGTATTTTTGAGGGCCTAAAAGGGGCGTAAATGCCTGTAAAAACAGGCCTTGTTGCTCATCCGGGCGCACTCCCGTTGTGCAAAAAAGCGCAGCACATCGGTGACTAAAATTACAACATTTCCGCTTGTTACTTACGTACTGTAGAAGATCAGGAAACAATGGCGGTTTCGCCGAATATTGCATGCCCGATTTGCCGCGAAGCAAATATCATATAGTGCAATGTCCGGCTTTTTGCAAACTATAGCCAGTTTCGCTAAAGATGAGCGTTCGGCAGCTAACAGATGCAGAGGGAGAGTAGTGTGTCGGGTATGCCTGAAAGTCATATCAAGACAAAGACTTGATATGGCTCAGTCAAAAGTTGTCAATACGAAAGGAAATGGGAGCGGATGGGGGTATTTAGTGGCGCCGTCTCGCGTCCCGCGGCGGCCGCCCGTGTCCGTCTCTGGCGCAGGGCGTCCGCAGCGCCCGGTGGAGCCGGCGGCTCCCCGTCCTCAGGGCGCCGCGCGGCTGCCACCGGCTCAGCCGGGGAGGGGGGAGTCCTGGCTCCACGCGGGCCTGGACGAAGGGCGAGCGCACGGTCCGATTTCGCCGCGCCGGTCGCCGCGGCCCTCGCGCTATCGGTGGTGCCGCTTCTCGCGCCGGCAGTCGAGGAAGCTGACCACATGGCCGGCGCTGTCGACCGTCTCGAGCCGCACGTCGAAACCCCATAGCCGGGCGACGTGCTTGAGCACTTCGTGGGCCTGGGCGTTGAGCGGGCGGCGCTGGAACTGGGTGTGGCGCAGCGTGAGGGCACGGTCGTCGCGGGTGTTGACCTGCCAGACCTGGATGTTCGGCTCGCGGTTGCCGATGTTGTACTGCTCGGCGAGCTGCTGGCGCACGTAGCGGTAGCCTGCCTCGTCGTGAATGGCCGAGATCGTCAGCTTGTCGCTGCGGTCGTCGTCGAGCACGGCAAAGAAGTGGAAGTCGCGGATCAGCTTGGGCGACAGGTACTGGGCAATGAAGCTTTCGTCCTTGAAGTTACGCATCGCAAAATCGAGCGTCTTGATCCAGTCGCTGCCGGCGATGTCGGGGAACCAGGCGCGGTCTTCCTCGGTAGGGTCTTCGCAAATGCGGCGGATGTCGCTCATCATCGCAAACCCGAGTGCGTAGGGATTGATGCCGCTGTAATACGGGCTGGTGGCGGCCGGCTGGTGGACGACGTTCGTATGGCTCTGCAGGAATTCGAGCATGAAGCCGTCGCCGACGATCTCCTCTTTATATAGTTCCTGCAAGATCGTGTAGTGCCAGAAGGTGGCCCAGCCTTCGTTCATCACCTGGGTCTGGCGTTGCGGATAGAAGTACTGCGAGATCTTGCGCGTAATGCGCACCAGTTCGCGCTGCCAGGGTTCGAGCAGCGGCGCGTACTTCTCGATGAAGTACAGCAGGTTTTCCTCGGGCTCGAGCGGGAAGCGCGGCGGCGGCGTGTCGCGCTCTTCTTCCTCGCGCCGCGGCACGGTGCGCCACAAGGCATTGACCTGGGATTGCGCATACTCCTCGCGCTCCTTCTGGCGCGCCGCTTCCTGCGCCACCGACAGCTTGGCCGGGCGCTTGTAGCGGTCGACCCCGTAATTCTGGATCGCATGGCAGGAGTCGAGCAGGTCTTCGACGGCGTCGATGCCGTAGCGCTGCTCGCATTCGGCAATATAGTTCTTGGCAAACACCATGTAATCGACGATGGCCTCGGCGTCGGTCCAGGTGCGGAACAGGTAATTGCCTTTGAAGAAGGAATTATGGCCGTAGGCGGCGTGGGCGATGACCAGCGCCTGCATCGTCAAGCTGTTTTCCTCCATCAGGTAGGCGATGCAGGGATTGGAGTTGATGACGATTTCGTAGGCCAGGCCCATCTGCCCACGCTTGTAGCTTTTTTCGGTCGACAGGAAATGCTTGCCGAAAGACCAGTGGTTATAGGACACCGGCATGCCGACCGAGGTATACGCGTCCATCATTTGCTCGGCGGTGATGATCTCGAGCTGGTTGGGGTAGGTGTCGAGGCCGAACTTCCTGGCCACGCGGCGGATTTCCTCGTGCGCCTGCTCGATCAGGTCGAAAGTCCATTCCGACTGTTCGGGCAATGCGCGCGGATTGGTGTGGTCGTCTGGCATATGCGTGCCTATCGGGTGAGGAACCTCGCAAACCTGCTGCGCGACGGTTTTCGAGGCTCCATTGTTGTCCTCATTTCGGCTGCTTCTTGAACAGCTCTCTGAAAACCGGATAAATGTCGGCCGGCGTCACGATTTTTTGCATCGCAAAGTTGCTGTGGTGTGCCGCGACTTCGGTGTACTGCTCCCACAGGTTTTGCGGCGGGCCGTCGGTGATTTCGACATAGGTGTAGTACTGCACCTTCGGCATGATGCCGTTATTCAATAGCTGCTTGCACAGCAGCGAATCGTTGTCCCAGTTGTCGCCGTCGGACGCCTGGGCAACGTAGGCGTTCCAGTCCGCGTTCGAATACCGCTCGCCGATAATTTTCTGCAGCAGGTGCAGGGCCGAGGACACGACGGTGCCGCCCGACTCGCGCGAGTGGAAGAATTCGTCCTCGTCGACTTCGGCCGCGGCCGTGTGGTGGCGGATGAAGACGACGTCGATCCGCTCGTACACGCGCTTGAGGAACAGGTAGAGCAGGATGAAGAAGCGCTTCGCGGTGTCCTTGCGCGTTTCGTCCATCGAGCCGGAAACGTCCATGATGCAGAACATCACGGCCTGGGTACTCGGCTTCGGCACCTTGATGCGGTTGCTGTAGCGCAGGTCGAACGGGTCGATGAAGGGAATGGCGTTGATGCGGGTGTGCAGGTGGTGGCCCAGCTTCCTGAGCTCGACCACGCGCACGTCGTCCTCGGGCACTTCGGCGTCGAGCAGGTCTTGCAGTTCCTGCTGGACTTCGTGCAGTTTGCGCCGGTTCGGCCCGCCCACGGCGATGCGCCGCCCGAGCGCGCCGCGCAGCGAGCGCAGCACGTGGATGTTGGAGGGCGTGCCCGAGACGTTGTAGCCGGCGCGCTGGGTCTTGAAGTCGACCGTCTGCGACAGCTGGGTCTTGATCATGTTCGGCAGTTCGAGGTCTTCGAAGAAATAATTCATGAATTCTTCGCGCGACAGCTCGAAAATGAAGTCGTCTTCGCTCGTCTGCTCGCTGTTGCCGGCGCGCCCGCGCCCGGACCCGCCACCGCCGCTGCGCGGCCGGTTGAACTGGTCGCCCTTCTGGTACTCGGTATTGCCCGGGTTGACCGTCTCCCACACGCCGCCATGGGCGTGGCCGAAATGGGGTTCGCTGACGTCCTTGACAGGGATCGACACTTTTTCGCCGTTCTCGACGTCGGTGATCGAGCGGCCCTTGATGGCGCGGCCAACTGCATCCTTGATTTGCGCCTTGTAGCGGCGCAGGAAGCGTTCGCGGTTGACGGCGGACTTGTTCTTGCCCTGCAAGCGGCGGTCGATGAGGTAAGTCAAAACATGCCTCCTGTAAAACCAGTGGCGAACCGGCGGCTGCTCCGGTGCCCCTATCTTAATACGCAGCGTGCATATGCGGGGTGCGCACGGCAGGCAGGGTGGTCAAAAATACGCGGAACGCAAAGGGGAGTGGCAAACCATGCCAGCGCCACCACCCCTTCTTGTCCGGCGTACACCTTCCACCCGCCTTAGGACGACTTCCTCACACGCAGGTACCATTCGCACAGGAGCCGCACCTGCTTGGCGGTATACCCCTTTTCCACCATGCGCGCGACGAAGTCGGCATGCTTCGTTGCATCCTCGGCGCTGGCCTTGGCATTGAACGAAATCACCGGCAACAGTTCCTCGGTGTTCGAGAACATTTTCTTCTCGATGACGGTGCGGAACTTTTCGTAGCTGGTCCAGGCCGGATTCTTGCCGCCATTGGTGGCGCGGGCACGCAGGCCGAAGTTGACGATCTCGTTGCGGAAATCCTTCGGGTTCGAAATCCCGGCCGGCTTCTCGATCTTTTCCAGTTCGGCGTTGAGCGATTCGCGGTCGAAACTCTCGCCGGTATCCGGATCGCGGAATTCCTGGTCCTGGATCCAGAAGTCGGCAAAGGTCACGTACCGGTCGAAAATGTTCTGGCCATATTCCGAATAGCTTTCCAGGTAGGCGGTCTGGATTTCCTTGCCGATGAAATCGACATAGCGCTGCGCCAGGTGCTCCTTGATATACGAGTGGTAGCGCTGTTCGAGTTCGGGCGGGAACTGCTCGCGCTCGATCTGCTGCTCCAGCACGTACAACAGGTGCACCGGATTGGCCGCCACTTCCGTGTTGTCGAAGTTGAAGACTTTCGACAGGATCTTGAAGGCGAAGCGCGTCGACAGTCCGTTCATGCCTTCGTCGACGCCGGCGTAATCGACGTACTCGTGCAGCGACTTGGCCTTCGGATCGGTATCCTTCAGGTTCTCGCCATCGTAGACCAGCATCTTCGAATAGATGCTCGAGTTTTCCGGATCCTTCAGGCGCGACAGGATCGCGAACTGCGCCATCATGCGCAGCGTTCCCGGCGCGCACGGCGCCTTTTCCAGCGACGAGTTGTGGATCAGCTTGTCGTAGATCTTGATCTCGTCGGAGATGCGCAGGCAATACGGCACCTTCACGATATAGATGCGGTCGAGGAAAGCTTCGTTGTTGCGGTTGTTGCGGAAGGTCTTCCACTCCGATTCGTTCGAGTGCGCCAGGATGATGCCTTCGAAAGGAATCGCGCCGAAGCCCTCGGTGCCCTTGTAGTTGCCTTCCTGGGTCGCGGTGAGCAGAGGGTGCAGCACCTTGATCGGCGCCTTGAACATCTCGACGAATTCCATCAGGCCCTGGTTTGCCAGGCACAGGCCGCCCGAATAGCTGTAGGCGTCCGGATCGTCCTGCGAATAATCCTCGAGCTTGCGGATGTCGACCTTGCCGACCAGCGAGGAGATGTCCTGGTTGTTTTCGTCGCCCGGTTCGGTTTTCGAGATGGCGACCTGCTTCAGGATCGAGGGGTAGCGCTTGACGACACGGAACTTGTTGATGTCGCCGCCGAACTCGTGCAGGCGCTTGACGGCCCACGGGCTCGGGATCGAGCGCAGGTAGCGGCGCGGGATGCCGTAATCCTCTTCGAGGATGACGCCGTCCTCTTCCTCGTTGAACAGGCCCAGCGGCGACTCGTTCACGGGCGAGCCCTTGATCGCATAGAAGGGCACCTGTTCCATCAGGTGCTTGAGCTTTTCCGCGATCGAGGACTTGCCGCCGCCGACCGGCCCGAGCAGGTACAGGATCTGCTTGCGCTCTTCCAGGCCCTGGGCCGCGTGGCGGAAGTACGAGACCACTTGCTCGATGACTTCCTCCATCCCGTAGAACTCGCGGAAGGCGGGATAAATCTTGATGACCTTGTTGGCGAAGATGCGCGACATGCGCGGGTCGAGCCGGGTATCGACGAGCTTGGGTTCGCCGATCGCCGCGAGCATCCGTTCCGGCGCGCTGGCATAGGTCAGCGGGTCCTTCTTGCACAGGGCAAGGTATTCGGACAGGGAATATTCTTCTTCACGGGTGCGCTCGTAGCGGGCTGCGTAGTTGTCAAAAATGGTCATGTGCATGTCCTTTAGTGTGCGAACAACGATCACTGTCACGACAGCCGGACGCAGCCGACTGCCCAAGCCCGATTTTTTCTTGGCGTCAGTCCCATTTTTGACGGGTCACCCTGGTAGCGCCGCGAATGCGCGTCGGCTAGGGCGATGTTTCTTGTTCTGTCCGGTTCGTGGCCGGATTCCCATTGGCTGGAGGGTCTTCTAATGTTTCTGAAATTTATTATGTGCCTATTAGTTCTCGAAGTCAAAGCAGTAACGCGAGTGTTGTAAGGTCAGCAGTAAGTGCCTGATTCTGCTATCAAAACACATTTTCGCGGATGCTGCTGACGGCCGCCCAAAAGCGGCCGGCCGATCATTCTGTAGAGCCATATCCCGGCGGATTTACTGCCGGGTTGTCGAAACCTGTGCATCGATAGTGCATGATCCGGCGCGTCCGCGGCGCACGCATACCGCATGGATTTTTGCCCGGCGGCTCCAATGGAAACGGGGAGGATCGGCATGCGGTACACTTGCGATCCTTGTCCTGCCAAACCGCCTTCAGACGGAGAAAATCATGCTCAACGAGCAGCTGCGCCACACCATCGAACAGATGCCGAAAGCGGAATTGCACATCCATATCGAGGGCTCGCTCGAGCCGGAACTGATCTTTGCGTTAGCGCAAAGGAACGGCGTCACGCTGGCCTATTCCTCAGTCGAAACGTTGCGTGAGGCCTACGCTTTCAGCGATTTGCAGTCCTTCCTCGATATTTATTACGCCGGCGCCAGCGTGCTGCTGACCGAGCAGGACTTCTACGACATGACCATGGCCTATCTCGTGCGCGCAGCCGCCGACAACGTGCGCCATGCCGAGATCTTCTTCGACCCGCAAACCCATACCGCGCGCGGCGTGCCCTTCGCCACGGTGATCGACGGCATCTGGCGCGCCTGCCAGGACGGGCCGATCAGCGCCAAGCTGATCATGTGCTTCCTGCGCCACCTGTCCGAGGAAGAAGCGATCGTCACGCTGGAGGAATCGCTGCCCCATCGCGACAAGTTCATCGGCGTCGGCCTCGACTCGTCGGAAGTCGGGCATCCGCCCGAAAAATTCGCGCGCGTCTTCGAGCGCGCCCGCCAGCTCGGCCTGCGCCTGGTCGCCCACGCGGGCGAGGAGGGACCGCCCGCCTATATCGAAAGCGCGCTCGACGTCCTCAAGGTCGAGCGCATCGACCACGGCGTGCGCTGCCTCGAGAGCCCGGCCCTGGTCGAGCGCCTGGTGCGCGAGCGGATGGCGCTGACGGTCTGCCCGCTGTCGAACATCAAGCTGCGCGTGTTCGATGTGATGGGCTCGCACAACCTGCGCACCCTGCTCGACAAGGGCCTGGTTGCCACCGTCAACTCGGACGACCCGGCGTATTTCGGCGGCTACATGAACGCAAATTTCGTGGCTGCCTTCGAGGCCTTGCCGCTCGACGCCTCGCATGCGCGCCAGCTCGCGCGCAACAGCTTCGAAGCGGCCTTCCTCGACCCGGAACAGAAGCGCGGCTTCCTCGCCGAAGTCGACGCCTTCTTCGCCACTACCCAATAACGCCAAAGGCGCCGCCATGCTCCTCCAGTCCCTCCGCATGACCGCCCGCGACTGGCGCGCCGGCGAACTGCGCTTCCTGCTGGTCGCGCTGATCGTGGCCGTGTCGGCCCTGTCGTCGAGCGGCTTCTTCATCGACCGCATGCGGGCCGGCCTGGCGCGCGACGCCAACCAGCTGCTTGGCGCCGACCTGCTGGTCAATGCCGACAATCCGGTGCCGGCCGCGTGGCGCCTGGAAGCGCAGCGGCGCGGCCTGCTGCTGGCCGACACCGTCACCTTCCCCAGCATGGCGCAGGGCGGAGAAGGCGAGAATTCGCAGGCCCAGCTGGCCTCGATCAAGGCCGTCTCGCAGGGCTACCCGCTGCGCGGCGTACTGCGCATCACGACCGACCCGGCCCAGGCGAGCGAGGCGCGCGGCACCCCGGCGCGCGCCGTGCCGAGCCCGGGCACGGTCTGGGTCGACGCCAACCTGCTGACGGCGCTCGGCGTGAAAGTCGGCGACGCGCTGCAACTGGGCGAGCGCCGCTTCACCATTGCGCAGCTGATCGCGGCCGAACCGGACCGCGGCGCCTCGTTCGCCAACTTCGCGCCGCGCGTGATGCTGGCGCTCGAGGATTTGCCGTCGACCGGGCTGGTCGACAATTTCGCCCGCGTCACCTACCGCATGATGGTGGCGGCGCCCAACCAGAACGACATGGCGCGCGCCTTCGAGTACGGGCGCTGGGTGCGCGAGCGCATCGCGCAGGACAACGTCAAGGGCGTGCGCATCGAGTCGCTCGAGAACGGCCGCCCCGAAATGCAGGCCACGCTCGAGCGCGCCGACCAGTTCCTCTCGCTGGTCGGGCTGCTGTCGGCGATGCTGGCCGCGGTGGCGGTGGCCATGGCGGCGCGCCGCTTCATGCAGCGCCACCTCGACGCCTGCGCCATGCTGCGCTGCCTAGGCATGACGCAAAACGGGGTCGGCGCCATGTACCTGATCGAATTCGCGCTGGTCGGGCTGGCGGGCAGCGTCATCGGCGTGGCTGTTGGATTTGCAGCGCATTTTGTGCTGCTCGAACTGATCGGGAGCCTGCTGCCGGCGGACCTGCCGCCGGTCTCGCCGCTGCCGGCCTTGCAGGGCATCGCCACCGGCATGCTGCTGCTGGTCGGCTTTGCGCTGCCGCCGGTCCTGCAGTTGCGCAATGTGCCGCACAACCGCGTGATCCGGCGCGAACAGGCCGCGCCGCAGCCGATGGCGCTGGCCACGTATGGCCTGGGCATCGGCGTGTTCGTGCTGCTCCTGCTGTGGCAGGCGGGCGACCCGAAACTGGCGCTGACCACGGCCGGCGGCTTCCTCGGCGGTTTTGCCGTGTTCGCGCTGGTGGCCTGGCTCGGGCTGCGCCTGCTGCGGCGCCTGCGCGGGGTCTCCAGCCGCCAAAGCTGGCGCTTCGCGGTCACCTCGCTCCAGCGCCGGCCCGGCGCCACCATCGTGCAGGTGGTCTCGCTGGCGCTGGGCCTGATGGCCTTGCTGCTGCTGACCGTGGTGCGCGGCGACCTGGTCGCGGCATGGCAGCGCGCCACGCCCGAGAACGCGCCGAACCGGTTCGTCATCAACGTGCTGCCCGAGCAGAAGGATCAGGTCGTGCAGCGCATGGCGGCCGCCGGCGTCGAGCAACCCGTGCTGTACCCGATGATCCGCGGCCGGCTGACCGCGGTGAACGGCAAGCCGGTCACTGCCGACACCTACACCGAAGACCGTGCGCGCGGCCTGGCCAATCGCGAATTCAATTTGTCGACGATGACGCAGGCGCCGGAAGGCAACGAGATCGTCGGCGGCGCCTGGTACCGCGACGCGGCGGGCGTGTCGGAGGCCTCGGTGGAGGAGGGCATCGCGAAGACGCTGGGCCTCAAACTCGGCGACGTGATCCGCTTCGACATGGCCGGCCTGGTCGTCGACGCCAAGATCACGAGCCTGCGCAAGGTCGAATGGGGCTCGATGCGCGCCAATTTCTTCGTCATCATCAATCCGCAGGCGATGGCGAATGCGCCGGCCACCTACATGACGGCCTTCCACCTGCCGCCGCAGGGCGCGAGCCTGACCAGCGCGCTGGCACGGGCCTTCCCGAACCTGACCGTGATCGACGTCAGCGGCATCATCCGCCAGGTCCAGGAGGTCGTCGACCAGGTGGTGACGGCGGTCGAATTCCTGTTCCTGTTCACCCTCGCTTCCGGGGTGCTGGTGCTGTATGCGGCCCTGATGGGATCGACCTCCGAGCGCACGCGCGAAGCGGGCCTCCTGCGGGCGCTCGGCGCCACCAGGAAGCAGCTGGCGCAAGCCCAGCGCATCGAGTTCGTGCTGGTGGGCGGGCTGGCCGGCGTGCTGGCCGCCAGCGGCGCGGCCCTGCTGGGCTGGGCACTGGCGACTTACCAGTTCAAGTTCCCGTGGACCTTCGAGCCGGGCGTGTGGCTGGCCGGGATCGTGGTCGGCGCCGTCTGCGCCTTGATCGGCGGCTGGCTGGGGCTGCGCAGCGTGCTGCGCCAGCCGCCGCTGCAGACGCTGCGCGAGGCGGGCTAACGATATTCATCGTTCGGCGTGGGCACGGAGTGCCCACCCTACGCTATCATGGCGGGATGTCCGAGAACCAAACCCTGTACGAAATCATCGGCGGCGAAGTCCGCCTGCGCGAACTGGTCGACCGCTTCTACGACCTGATGGAACTGGAGCCGGAATTTGCCGGCATCCACGCCATGCACCCGAAACCCAACGACAGCTCGCGTGAAAAACTGTTCATGTTCCTGTCCGGCTGGATGGGCGGGCCGGATCTCTTCATCGAACGCTACGGCCACCCGCGCCTGCGCGCGCGCCACCTGCCGTTCGCGATCGGCACCGCGGAGCGCGACCAGTGGCTGCGCGCGATGGCCTGGGCGATGGAAGACATCGGCATGGACGACGCCTTGCGCTTGCGCCTGATGCAGTCGTTCTACCAGACCGCCGACTGGATGCGTAATACGCCGAACTGAGAAAGCCGCTTGATGACCACCTTCGAACTGGTACTGATCGCGGCCCTGCTGCTCGTGATCGCGCTGCTGGTCCTGCTCCTGCTGCGCCCGCGCGGCGGCGACGGCCAGGCGCTGGCCTTCGAGCGCGTCGAGCGCGAGCTGCGCCTGGAACTGCAGCACAGCGCCCAAGCCACCCGCCAGGAACTCGCCAGCCACATGGCGCAGCACCAGGGCGCGACCCTGCAGCAGCTCGAAAGCATGCGCCAGCAGATGCAGCTGCATGCGGCCGGCGGCCGTGAAGAGCAGGCGCGTTCGCTCAAGCGCTTCGCCGACACGCTCCAGCAAACGCTCGCCAACCTCACCGAATCGAACGCCCAGCGCATGCTGGAAGTGCGCGCCACGCTCGAGCACAAGATCCGCGACCTGCAGATCGATAACGCCAAACGCCTGGAAGAGATGCGCCAGACGGTCGACGAAAAGCTGCACACGACGCTCGAAACCCGCCTGACCGAATCGTTTCGCCACGTCTCCGAGCGCCTGGAGAAGGTGCACCAGGGACTCGGGGAAATGCAGCAGCTGGCGATCGGCGTGGGCGACCTGAAGCGGGTGCTTACCAACGTCAAGACCCGCGGCACCTGGGGCGAAGTCCAGCTCGAAATGCTGCTCGAGCAGGTGCTGACCGTGGACCAGTACGCCAAGAACGTCGAGACCGTGCTGGGGACCAACGCCCGGGTCGAGTTCGCGATCAAGCTGCCCGGCACGACCGAAGGCGGCCCGCCGCTGTGGCTGCCGATCGACGCCAAGTTCCCGAAGGAGCAGTACGAACGCCTGGTCGAGGCGCAGGACCGGGCCGACGCCGAGGGCGTGGCCAAATACGGCGCCGAGCTGGAACGCGCGGTGCGCACCGAGGCGAAAACGATCTGCGAAAAATACGTCTCGCCGCCGCAGACGACCGATTTCGCGATCCTGTTCCTGCCGACCGAGGGTTTATATGCCGAAGTGATGCGGCGCCCGGGACTGGCCGACGACTTGCAGCGCACGATGCGCGTGACCATCGCCGGGCCGTCGACGCTGTCGGCCCTGCTCAACAGCCTGCAGATGGGCTTCCGCACGCTGGCGCTGGAGAAGCGCTCGTCCGAAGTGTGGCAGGTGCTGGGCGCCGTGAAGACCGAGTTCGGCAAGTTCGGCGACGTCCTCGCCGCCACCAAGGCCACCCTCGAAAAAGCAGCCAAGAACATCGAAAGCGCCGAAGTGCGCAGCCGGCAAATGGCGCGCAAGCTGAAATCGGTGGAGGCGCTGCCGAGCGAGGCGGCGCAGCTGATGCTGGGTCCGGAGGCGGAGCGCGAAGACTGATTTCCCGTAGGGTGGACGGGTCCCCCGTCCACGCGTTCAACCGGCACCTGATCATCTTCAACCGCGACGGTTTTACGCTCATTCCCACCTCAATTCTTGCATATCCACCGGCCCGCACCAATCTGCGGGATACATCCCATCACGCACGAAACGGCCAAAACTCGAATACGGCCACAATGATGCGTGCGATACATACCCATGCCGCACGGGATTGATATGGATGTAATCGGCATGCCGTTCAAAATCGTGCTGATTGCGAATCTGGTGCTCCCAGAAACGCCGCTGCCAGATCAAGGATTCGCCACGCTGCTTCATGCATGATGACGCCGGTCCGATGTTGTATCGATCACGGCAAACATACGAGACGTGGTGCTTGATCTCGCGCCAGCGTTGCGAAAAATCGGTATCGTCCTGCGGCAGCGTCCAGACGCAATGTAAATGATCAGGCAGCTGTACCCATGCATCGATTGTGAATGGGCGGCGTTGGCGCACTGTATGGATGGCATTGCGGAGTGCGTCGCGAATGATATCGTCACACAGGATAGGACGACGGCGCCACGCGACAAGCGTGAAGAAAAAGGTAGAGCCGGTCAAGGCGCGGCGAAAGCGTGACATCGCGCCATCGTAATGCGGACGACGGTGCGCGCGGGACGAAGGAAGTGACAACAATGACGCCGATCAACGGTCCATTGCGGCAGCGCATCCGTTAGTTGAACGCGTGGACGGGGGACCCGTCCACCCTACGTTAAACGAGGCCTTCGAACATCAGCACATCGACCATGTCCCCGGCATTCACGCCCCCCTGCTCGTCATGCAGCACCACCATGCAGTTCGCCTCCGACATCGAGCGCAGGATGCCCGAGCCTTGCGAGCCGGTGATGCGCACCTGCGGCGTGCCGTCGGCGTCGTGCGTCAGGATGCCGCGCTGGTATTCGGTGCGGCCCGGCTTCTTGCGGATGGCGGCGGTCGAGCGGGCGCGCAGCAGCGGCAGGGGCGCCTGGGCACCCATCATGCGCAGCAGCGCTTCGCGCGCGAAAAAGTAGAACGAGACCATCACCGCGACCGGATTGCCCGGCAGCCCGAACAGGAAGGCGCTGTGACCGTTCGATGCAATGCGCCCGAAGGCCAGCGGCCGGCCCGGGCGCATGCCGATCTTCCAGAAGGTGACGTCGCCCAGGCGCGCCATGATCTGCTTCGTGTAGTCGGCGGCGCCGACCGAGACCCCGCCCGAGGTGACGATGGCGTCCGCGTTCTCGCAGGCGCTGCGCAAGGCTTCCTCGAGCGCTGCCGGGTCGTCGCGCACGATGCCCATGTCGATGATGTCGCAGCCCAGGCGCTGCAGCATGCCGTAGATCGTGTAGCGGTTGCTGTCGTAGACGCTGCCCTCGTCGAGGGGCTGGCCGATCGAGCGCAGTTCGTCGCCGGTCGAGAAGAAGGCCACGCGCAGGCGGCGCCGCACCGGCACCTCGGCGATGCCGAGCGAGGCGATCAGGCCGAGGTCGGCCGGCCGGATCAGCTTGCCGGCCGGGAGCGCGGCGCTGCCGGCTTTCAGGTCTTCGCCGGCGAAGCGGCGGTTGTCGCCCGGGCGGATGGTGCCGGCGCGCAGGACGACTGCGTGTTCGCCGTCTGCCGCCAGCAATTCCTGCGGCACCACGCTGTCGCAGCCGGCGGGCATCACGCCGCCGGTCATGATGCGCACGCATTCGCCCGGCCCCGGCACCACGTCCGACGGCTGGCCCGCATACACGGTGGCGACCACGGCAAAGCGCGCCTCGCCCTCGCCCGGCAGGTCGGCGCCGCGCAAGGCGTAGCCGTCCATTGCCGAATTGTCGTGGGCCGGGACGTCGATCGGCGAGACGATGTCGCGCGCCAGCACGCGGCCGAGCGCGGCGCGCAGCGCCACCTGTTCGACGGCGCCGACCGGCTGCACGAATGCGCGGATGATGTGCTGGGCCTGCTTGACGGGCAGCGCGTCCGGATCGTAATCCGACAGGCAGCTCGTCACGTCCGCCAGGCGCGGCGCGCGTCCGGTGTCGAGGCCGCGCAGTTCGTCGAGCGTGTTGATGTTGCGGAAGGCGTCGGCGTCCTCGAACGGCACCTCGATCGCCTTCAGGTCCTTGTACCAGCCGTCCATGCGGCGCCCGCCCTCGAGCAGGTAAGCGGACAGGATCGGCAGCAGGCTGGCCTTGACCAGGCAGAATACCGGATGGGGCTGGGGCCGCTGGCCCGGTTCCCGGGTCACGGCGAATGCCAGGTCGGCGTCCTGCTCGACCAGCGCCGCCAGCAGGCGCGCGGCCAGGTCAGGCGGCAGGAAGGGCGAATCGCAGGGGGCGGTGAGCAGATACGGTGTTTGGCAGCGCCGCATGCCCGCTTCCATGCCGGCCAGCGGCCCGGCGAAACCGGGCAGGTCGTCCGGCCACACCGGCACGCCCATGGCCGCGTAGGCGTCCAGGTTCTGGTTGGCATTGATCGCCACCGAGGCAACCTGGGGCGCGAGGCGCTCGAGCACGTGCGCGGCCATGGTCTTGCCGCGGAAGGCTTGCAGGCCCTTGTCCACCTGGCCCATGCGCGTGCCGCGGCCGCCGGCGAGGATCAAGCCGCTGATCGATTCGTGTTTGTTCATGTTGTTCTAACCGCCGATATAGGACATTTCGACTTTGCGTGCGCCGCGTTCGATGCCCGCCGTGTTGATGGTGCGTGTTTCGGAATAGCGGTCGCTGCGCCCCCGCCACAGCTGCGCGATGGCCGCGCCGATGGCGAGGTCGTCGTGCCCGCCGCGCAGCAGGCTGCGCAGGTCGTGGCCGCGGGTGGCGAACAGGCAAGTGTAGAGCTTGCCTTCGGTCGAGAGACGCATGCGGCTGCAGTCCTTGCAGAAGGCGCCGGTGACGCTGGAAATGACGCCGACTTCGCCGCCGCCGTCGAGGTAACGCCAGCGCGCCGCCGTCTCGCCCGTGTAGTTGGCGGACACCGCAACGAGCGGCAGCTCGGCCGAGATGCGGCGCACGACCTCGTCGGAAGGCACCACTTCGTCCATGTTCCAGCCGTTCGAGGCGCCCACGTCCATGTATTCGATGAAGCGCAGGATGGTCGGCGAGCCTTTGAAATGGCGCGCCATCGGCACGATCTGGTCGTCGTTGCTGCCGCGCTTGACCACCATGTTGACCTTCACCGGCCCCAGGCCCGCCGCATGCGCCGCGTCGATTCCGGCCAGCACGTCGCCGACCGCGAAGTCGACGTCGTTCATGCGCTTGAAGACGGCGTCGTCGAGCGCGTCGAGCGAGACCGTGACGCGGTCCAGGCCTGCATCCTTCAGGGCGCGCGCCTTGCGCGCCAGCAGCGAACCGTTGGTCGTCAGGGTCAGGTCGAGCGGACGGCCGGATGGCGTCGGCAGGGCGCGCAGCATCGCCACCAGGTGCTCGAGGTTCTTGCGCAGCAGCGGCTCGCCGCCGGTCAGGCGGATCTTCTGGACCCCGTGCGCGACGAACAGCCGCGCCACCCGGGTGATCTCCTCGAAGCTCAGCAGCTCGCCGTGCGGCAGGTAGGGATAATCCTTGCCGAACACTTCCTTCGGCATGCAATACACGCAGCGGAAGTTGCAGCGGTCGGTCACGGAAATGCGCAGGTCGTGCAGCGGACGCGCGAGGGCATCGGCCACATGACCGACGGGCGCCTCGGGTGCTGCCGGCACCGCCAGCGCAGGCGCGCGCAGGTCGTGCAGCGTAATGATGTTTTCAGCCATGCCAATAAGATAGCACGAGGCCGGCGACTGCACAGGCCCCGAGCAAGCTGATTGTCCCGACCTTGTAGCGCAGCAGGGCGATGGCGGCAAGCAGTCCGAGCACGATGGATGCCGGCTGGACCGTGCCGCCCGCGAAAAACACTTCGCGCCCGAAGTACAGCGCCAGGCTGGCGATGACGCCGACCACCGCCGCCGAGATCGCGGTGAGCGGGGCCGTCAAGCGCAGGTTGCCGCGCGTCGATTCGACCAGCGGGCCGCCTGCGAGGATGAAGATGAACGAGGGCACGAAGGTGAACAGCGCCGCGACCACGGCACCGGCGATGCCGGCCAGCGGCAGTGCATCGGGGCCGAACAGGGCATGGGTCCAGCCGCCGACGAAGCCGACGAAGGCGACGATCATGATCAAAGGGCCCGGCGTGGTTTCGCCGAGCGCCAGGCCGTCGATCATCTGCGGCGCGCTCAGCCAGCCGTAATGCTCGACGGCGCCCTGCACGACATAGGGCAGGACGGCATACGCGCCGCCAAAAGTCAGCAGGGCCGCCTTGGTGAAGAACCAGCCCATCTGCGCCAGCGTGGCTTGCGTTCCGCCCGCTGCGGCGAGCAGCAGCCAGGCGGCCGCCATGATGCCCAGCCCGGCGCAGACGACCAGCACGAGGCGGCGCATCGAAAAGCGGGCATGGGCCGGCGTCGGGGTATCGTCGTCGATCAGGGCGCGCTGCCGGGCGGCGGCCGGCGCGCCGTGTCCGCCGGCACGGGCGGAGGCGGGCTGGAACGCCTGCGGTCGCAAGCGGCTGCCCACGATGCCGGCGAGCGCCGCTCCCAGCACGACGAGCGGGAAGGGAAGGCCGAGGAAGGCGATGGCAATAAAGGCCGCCAGCGCGATTCCGGCCAACAGCCGGTTGCGCAGCGTGCGGCTGCCGATGCGCCAGGCCGCCGCCAGCACGATCGCGACCACCGCCGGCTTGATCCCGTTCATGACGCCGGTCACCAGCGGCAGGTGCCCGTAGGCCAGATAAATCCAGCCCAGCCCGATCAGGATCGCCAGCGAGGGCAGGATGAACAGCACGCCGGCGACGATGCCGCCCCAGGTGCGGTGCAGCAGCCAGCCGATGTAGACGGCAAGCTGGGTCGCCTCCGGGCCGGGCAGCAGCATGCAGTAATTCAGGGCGTGCAGGAAGCGGTTTTCCGAAATCCAGCGCCGCCGCTCCACCAGTTCGGTGTGCATCAGCGCGATCTGGCCGGCCGGTCCGCCGAAGCTGATGAAGCCGAGCTTGAGCCAGTAGAGGAAGGCTTCGCGGCGGGTGACTGCGGGGAGCGCTCGTTCGTCGTTCATGGGCGGCTTCGGGCAAAGGAAGGTGAGGGCGAAAAAAAGGGAAGCACGCAGGCTTCCCTTTTTGGATCAGATCAAGACACGCTTACTGGCGCGTATCGACCTGGATCAGCGGCTCGTCGACCAGCTTCGGTGCCGGCTTGCGGGCGCGGCCGACGCGGATCGGGGCGGCTGCCTGGGCGGCCGCTTCCTGGGCTGCGCGCAGCTTTTCCGGATCGGTCGCGGCCAGCGTCAGCCCGGCAGCGCCGAGCACCTCGTTCAGATCCGACGGGGCGGCCGCTGCCGGAGCAGGGGCTGGAGCAGGGGCTGGAACTGCGGCGGGCGCCTGCACTGCCGGCGCCTGGACCGGTGCCGCAGGCGCAGGTGCCGGGGCAGCCTCGACCGGTGCAGCCTGGACTGGTGCAGCCTGGACTGGTGCCGGCGCCGGAGCTGCCTGCACTGGAGCTGCCTGCACTGGAGCTGCCTGCACTGGAGCTGCCTGCACTGGAGCTGCCTGCACTGGAGCTGCCTGCACCGGAGCCGATTCCGCCTTTTCAGGAGCGGCCGCCGGCTGGCTGGCGCCGGACGAAGCGGCCACCGAGGCGGCGGTCGGGAAGAACCATGCCTGTGCGGTCGGCGCCTGGACCAGTGCGGCCTGGGCCGGCTGGGCGGCCGGAGCCGGCGCCTGGACCGGAGCCGGGGCGGCTTTCGCTGCCGCCTTGGCTTGCGCGGCGGCCACCGAAGCGGCGGTCGGGAACGGCCATGGCGCCTGCTTGGCAGCCTGCTGCCTGCCTTCGCCGCGTGGCTTGCGCGCCGGCTTGTCGGCCGCTGCAGCCTGCACCTTGGCGGCTTCCTCGTCGGCAACCGGCATGAAGGCCGGCGTACCTTCGTGTTCGCCATGCTCGGCGGACTCGACGCCATCGACCTGGTCGCGGTCGCGGCGGTTACGGTTGCGGCCACCGCGGCGGCGGCGGCGGCGTGGCTCGTCGCCTTCGGCTTCCAGCTCTTCGCCCTGCGGACCTTGCGTGGTCACGGCTTTCACCGCGTGCTCCAGCTGGTCGCCGTGCGGGGTGGCGGTGGACAGTTCGGTTTCCGGCATCGGGACCGCGTGGATGCCGGCCAGCTCGTCGGCCTTGGCTTCGACCGGCTGGTTGCGTTCGCTGCGTTCGCGCGGGGCACGCGGTGCGCGCTCGGCGCGCTCTGCACGTTCAGGACGCTCGGCGCGTTCCGGACGCTCGGCGCGCTCGCCGCGCGGCGCGGCCTGGGTCGCCTCGGCGGTCTCGCGTGCCTCGCGTGGCGCACGCGGCTCGCGCGGCGGACGCGGCGCGCGGGCCGGCTTGGCTTCCAGCTCGCCCGCCTTCACGGCGTCGTCCTGGCCGGTCTTGGCGGTCGCATCGCGCTCGTCGCGGGTGCGCTCGGACTTGCCGGTGCGCCCCTCGTTGCGGCCCTCATTGCGTCCATTCCTGCCACGCGGGCCACGGCCGTTGCGCTCGCCGCGTTCGGCTGCGGCAGGGGCGGCCGGCTTGGCCGGCTCGGCCACCACCGGGGCTGGCGCCACCGGAGCCGGTGCGCCGAAGAAGAAGCTCTTCAGCTTGGCCATGAACCCGACCGCGGCCGGGGCAACCGGCGTGACCGGGGCGGCCTCGACGGCCTTGGCAGGCTTGACCGCTTCGCTGCGGTCGACCACCGGCGCCGGCTGGGCCGGGGTGATGGTCTTGACCACGGCTTCCTGGCGCGGCTTGGCTTCTTCCTTCTGGCGCTTGCTGTAGGCCATGTCGGTTTCGGCGGACTCGGCCAGCGTGTAGCTCGACGGCGCTTCTTCCAGGCGCGGGTCGTCGTGCTTGATGCGCTCGAGCTTGTAGTGCGGGGTGTCGAGGTGCTTGTTCGGCACCAGGATCACGGTGATGCGGTGGCGGTTCTCGATTTTCAGGACTTCGCCACGCTTCTCGTTCAACAGGAAGGCGGCGACGTCGACCGGTACCTGGACGTGGATCGTGGCCGAATTTTCCTTCATCGCCTCTTCCTG
The DNA here is from genome assembly GCF_042653325.1 of Massilia sp. GCM10023247. Taxonomy (NCBI): domain Bacteria; kingdom Pseudomonadati; phylum Pseudomonadota; class Betaproteobacteria; order Burkholderiales; family Oxalobacteraceae; genus Massilia; species Massilia sp. GCM10023247. The sequence goes on along the minus strand of NZ_JBHSIB010000007.1, from coordinate 404,837 downwards.
GATGATGCGCAGGACTTGCAGGGCCGACGATTCGGTATCGCGGATGTGGCCGGTACCCGAGCAGCGCGGGCAGGTCACGTGCGAGCCTTCCGACAGCGAAGGACGCAGGCGCTGGCGCGACAGCTCCATCAGGCCAAACCGGGAAATCTTGCCCATTTGAACGCGGGCGCGGTCATGGTGCAGGGCGTCCTTCAGGCGGGTTTCGACCTCGCGCTGGTTCTTCGCCACTTCCATGTCGATGAAGTCGATGACGATCAGGCCGCCCAGGTCGCGCAGGCGCAGCTGGCGGGCCACTTCGTCGGCCGCTTCGCAGTTGGTGTTGAACGCGGTCGTTTCGATGTCCGAGCCGCGCGTGGCGCGTGCCGAGTTGACGTCGATCGAGACCAGGGCTTCGGTGTGGTCGATGACGATGGCGCCGCCCGATGGCAGCGGCACGGTGCGCGCGTAGGCGGTTTCGATCTGGTGTTCGATCTGGAAACGCGAGAACAGGGGCACGTCGTCGCTGTAGCGTTTTACGCGGTGCGCCATGTCGGGCATCACGTGGCTCATGAACTGCTGCGCCTGGTCGTAGATCTCGTCGGTATCGATGAGGACTTCGCCGATGTCCGGCTGGAAATAATCACGAATCGCGCGGATGACCAGCGAGCTTTCCTGGTAGATCAGGAAGGCACCCGATGCCGACTTGCCGGCGCCTTCGATCGCACGCCAGAGTTGCATCAGGTAATTCAGGTCCCACTGCAGTTCTTCGACGTTGCGGCCGATGCCGGCGGTGCGGGCAATCACCGACATGCCTTGCGGCAAGTCCAGCTTGTCCATCGTCTCGCGCAGTTCCTGGCGCTCCTCGCCTTCGACACGGCGCGACACGCCGCCGCCGCGCGGGTTGTTCGGCATCAGCACCAGGTAGCGGCCGGCCAGCGAAATGAACGAGGTCAGGGCCGCGCCCTTGTTGCCGCGCTCTTCCTTCTCGACCTGGACCATGATCTCCTGGCCTTCGCGCAGCGCTTCCTTGATGGAGGCATTGCGGACGTCCACGCCATCACGGAAATAAGTACGGGCAACTTCTTTGAAGGGGAGGAAACCGTGGCGGTCTTCGCCGTAGCTGACGAAGCAAGCTTCGAGGGAGGGTTCGATGCGGGTGATGACACCCTTGTAGATATTCGACTTGCGCTGTTCGCGTCCAGCCGTTTCGATATCGATGTCGATCAGTTTTTGACCGTCGACGATTGCTACGCGCAGCTCTTCTTGCTGCGTAGCATTAAACAACATGCGTTTCATTTTTATCACTCCGCGACCCGTGGGCCGATCCGGGCCGCCTTGCCAGGGCGGCCAAAGTACAGGGACATACGCGGGAGGGGAGAGCTGGAGGGGGGTATGCCCGCACGTACGGCACGGCGACGCATGGCATCGCGGCCGCAACAGGGCGCAAATGGGGTCGATCGACATGCCGAGGGCGCGCCGCACTGGGCCGCTCATCCCGAGCGGCACGACATGGGCCGCTCATCCCGAGCGGCGCAACATGATCAAGACGGTGCGCGCAACTACCAGCCAAACCGTTACAGCGAACAAACCAGGACTCGATATCAGGCGAACAATCAGCCTTGATTCAAGCCTTCAGAGTGAGGCTTGCAATGGGTCAGGCGAAACGACAAGCGTTATCGACGCCATCAACCGGCGAGCTTCCAGGGAAGCTTTCCGGTACTTATCCTTACAGTTCCAAACAATCCAATCCGGCACTCCTGCACGCGATCCGATTACAACTGCGGTGCAACCCTGATCGACGCAGGAATGTGCGTACACGTTTTTTCCATCGAATTTGCATGCCTGCGGGGCCGATGGAGCGCGCCCCTGTGTAAAATATCGTTTTAATTCTTACACCTGCAGAGGTTTCACCGCCGCCTGTCGATTATATATTCAAAATGAAGGACTTAGAGAGAATTTCTGGGAAGACAGTCCATATGAAGATGCAAAACGATGTTGTTCCCCCTTCATCACAGGCGTTAGCAGCACAGTTCGTCACGATCACCGAAGAAGAAGCCGGACAGCGCATCGATAACTACCTGCTGCGGGTGTGTAAAGGCGTTCCAAAAAGCCACATTTACCGGATCCTGCGCTCCGGCGAAGTGCGGGTCAACAAGGGCCGGATCGACCAGTTGTACCGGCTCGAGGCCGGCGACCTGGTGCGCATCCCGCCGATCCGCATCGCCGAAAAAACGCATACCGCGCCGGTGCCGGGTGCCGAATTCCGGATCGTCCACGAAGACACGCACCTGCTCGTCATCGACAAGCCGGCCGGCGTGGCCGTGCACGGCGGCTCGGGCGTGTCGTATGGCGTGATCGAGCAGTTGCGCGCCGCGCGCCCGGACGCCAAGTTCCTCGAACTCGTGCACCGGCTCGACCGCGAGACCTCGGGCCTGCTCCTGCTGGCCAAAAAACGTTCGGCCCTGACCAACCTGCACGAGCAGATGCGCGACGGCCATACCGACAAGCGCTACCTGGCCGCCGTGGCCGGTGACTGGGTCAACAAGCGCCAGCATGTCAAATTGCCACTGCACAAATATTCGACCCCGGACGGCGAGCGGCGCGTGGTGGTGCAGGCGGGCGGCATGGAGTCGCACACGATCTTCAACCTGCTGCGCAAGTGGGAGCGCTTCGCCTTGCTCGAGGCCGAGCTCAAGACCGGCCGGACCCACCAGATCCGCGTCCACCTGGCGTCCTCGGGTTTTCCTATCCTTGGCGACGAGAAATACGGCGATTTCGCGCTGAACAAGGCACTACAGAAAGCCGACCCGACGCGCGGCGCGCTGCGCCGCATGTTCCTGCATGCTTATAAGATCACCTTTACGCACCCCGAGTCGGGCAAGCCCATGACGCTGCAGGCGCCTTTGCCAGCAGAGTGCGACCGTTTCTTGTTAAGCTTGGGGCAGGCGAGCAATTAAATTCGCGGACGCACGTAGGGTGGACGGGTTCCCCGTCCACGCGTTCAACCGCCGGATGAACATTCGCGATTGCGCAACATATAACGATCGACGCGTGGACGGCGAAGCCGTCCACCCTACAGAAACATGACCGGTTATTCCGGAAACCACAGGAGCCGGCAGTTTGCCGGGAGACATGCCAAGAAAGCAATTTGATCTGATCGTCTTCGACTGGGACGGCACGCTGATGGACAGTACCGTCGCCATCGTGCGTTGCATCCAGGCGGCCGCGCGCGACATCGGCCTGCCCGTTCCCAGCGACGAGGCTGCCTCACACGTGATCGGGCTCGCCTTGCCGGAAGCCATGCAGGCCGCCGTGCCCGAGGCGACGCCCGCCTTGTACCCGCGCCTGGTCGAGCGTTACCGCTACCATTTCCTGACGAAGGACCACGAACTGGTGCTGTTCAAGGGCGTTCGCGAGATGTTGACCGAACTTTCCCAGCAGGGTTATTTCCTGGCGGTGGCCACCGGCAAGAGCCGCGTCGGCCTGAACCGGGCCCTGAACGCCGCCGGCCTGTTGTCCGTATTCGATGCCACGCGCTGCGCGGACGAAACATTTTCCAAGCCGCACCCGGCCATGTTGCAGGAACTGACCCGCGAGCTCGGCCAGGACATGCGGCGCACGGTCATGATCGGCGACACCACGCACGACCTATTAATGGCGAGGAATGCCGGCGCTGCAGGCATTGCAGTGGAGTATGGCGCCCATCCGGTCGACCAGTTGCAGGCCTGCCGTCCCCTGTATTCGGCCAAGACCGCAGTCGAGTTGCACGCCTGGCTGGCCGAATACGCGTAATATGGCTCAGGTATGAATCAGGTGCTGATCTGCGATTCCGAGGCGCTGGTCGATGGCGGCGCCGGCGTGCGTTTTCCCGTGTCGGTGTACGGCGAGGCTGCAACGGGCTTCGTCGTGCGCTTTCACGGCACCGCCTATGCCTACCTGAACCGCTGCGCCCATGTCCCGATCGAACTCGACTGGGTCGAGGGGCAGTTCTTCGAATCGGGCGGCGAGTTCCTGATGTGCGCGACGCATGGCGCAATCTACCGGCCGGAAAGCGGCGTGTGCGCGGGCGGCCCCTGCCGCGGCGCGCGCTTGCGCACGATCGCCGTGCGCGAGGCGGACGGCAAGGTGTACTGGCAACCCGACGAACGGATCGGCGCGCCGGCAGCCTGAGCACGACCCGTGTGAAGGCAGTGCCGGTTTTTTACTAACTTCGAATATCTATGAGCGATAACATCAGGAATGACGGGGAAAGCCGGTTCGTGGCCAACCCCACCGCAGGCAACTGGGAGCGCGACACGCTCGAAAAGCTCGTCTTCGCCACCATCAAGGAGCGGCGCGCGGCGCGGCGCTGGAGCATTTTTTTCCGGCTGGCCTTCCTCACCGTCCTCGTGGTCGCCCTCTGGACCTACCTCGACCTGAGCTTCGGCGGGGGCGACGAAAACCTTGGCCGCCACACCGCGCTGATCGAAATTAACGGCGAGATCGAAGCAAAAGGCAACGGCGGCGCCGACAATGTCATCCCCTCGCTGAACAAGGCCTTTTCCGACGCCGGCTCGGCAGCGGTGGTGCTGCGCATCGACAGCCCCGGCGGCAGCCCGGTGCAGGCAGGCATCATCGTCGACGAAATCCAGCGTCTCAAGCGCGGCTACCCGGACAAGCCCCTGTATGTCGTGGTCGACGAAATCTGCGCTTCGGGCGGTTATTACATCGCCGCCGCCGCCGACAAGATCTACGTGAACAAGGCCAGCATCGTCGGCTCGGTCGGCGTGCTGATGGACAGTTTCGGTTTCACCGGCGCGATGGACAAGCTGGGCGTCGAACGGCGCCTGCTGACCGCGGGCGCCAACAAGGGTTTCCTCGATCCCTTCAGCCCGCAATCCGACAAGCACCGCGCCCACGCCCAGGAAATGCTCAACGAGATCCACCAGCAATTCATTTCGGTGGTGCGCGCCGGACGCGGCACACGCCTGAAGGAAACGCCGGAAACCTTTTCCGGGCTCTACTGGACCGGCGCCAAGGCGGTCGACATGGGCCTGGCCGACGGCTTCGGCACCGTCGACACGGTCGCGCGCGACATCGTGAAAGCCGAAGATATTGTCGATTACACGGCGCACGAGGGCTTGCCGGAGCGGGTGCTCAAGAAGTTCGGCGCGTCGGTAGGGCAGGGAGCAGTGAAGGCGGTGGCCGGTCCTGTGCTGCCAAAATTGAACTGATAAAGTTCAATAAGTTCCTTGAAAGTTCCGCAAAATGTCCTATAGTGAGGTTTGTAGTTCTTCCAGGAAGAGCGATCGATAACCGGTGTCATCCTGTTCATGATCGACCTATCTGGCGACACTACCCACCCGCATGCGTGCGGTTTCGAGAGAATTCCATTCCTCGCAGTAGCAGCTCTTCCTGGGAGCGAAAACGACGGCGCAAGCCGTCGTTTTCATTTGGGTACAAGGTTCCGCGAGCGTAGGGGGGGCGGGTCTTTCCGCTCACGCGTTCAACGGACGGTTGAAATACCACTGCATCCGAGCATCGGCCGCTTGAACCCGTGGCCTGGGCGGCCCCCGCCTAACTTGCCCACCCTACGGATACCTCTGCCGCTAGGGTGCGCACTCGTGCGCACGCGGTAGAGCGGTCGATCAGCCGATCGGCGGGAAGTCACAAGCCGGCATCGTCCAGTTGCGCGGCCTCGTCTTCATGCTGCACGAACCCGCCGCTATCGAGCCAGGCCTGGAAATCGCGCTGGGCGCGCGCGAACCAGGCGGCGCGCAGCGGGGCGTTGAGATTGGGGTGCAGATGCGGCACATCACCACCGGCCGTCCATCGTGCCAGCGCCAGCCGGGTCGGAAACAGGGTCGACTGGGAACGCGCAGCCGATAGGCGCGCCGCCTTGACCGATGCGGACGCTGCGGGTAGCAGGGTGGCATGGGACACGAGCTTGACAGGTTGCATGGACATTTCCTCTTCTTGTTCAGTAATTAATCCTACGGACCTACCTAGTAAATTCCGGAGCCCGTTAGGCCGATTCCTAATGGCATTGAAGTCTATCAATGGATTACCCGCTACGATTGATTTAAGTCAAATGCGCGCGTGATCTCTATCCCACCGGTAACGTCCTGCGCCCTATGCCGCGGCTGGGGCCATCTGTTAAAGTCTCGCCCATGAGTAAATTATCCCTGGACCGTATCCTGCAATCCCAAGGCTTCGGCACCCGCAAGTATTGCCGCGCCCTGATCGAAGACGGTGACGTCGCCGTGAATGGCGTCATCGAAGACAACTACAAACTCGCCGTCGAAACGAACGGCCTGGTGCTGACCGTGTTCGACGAGGAGTGGGTGTACCGCGAGCGCGTCTACATTGCGCTGTACAAGCCGGCCAATTTCGAATGCTCGCGCAAACCGAGCCACCATCCCGGCGTGCTGACGCTGTTGCCCGAACAGTTCGGCTGGCGTGAGGTGCAGCCGGTCGGCCGGCTCGACCACGACACCACGGGCCTGCTCCTGATGTCGGACGACGGCCCCTTCATCCACGCCCAGTCCTCGCCCAAGCGCCATGTGCCGAAGGTGTACCAGGCGACGACGGCGGAAGCGGTCACGCCGGAACTGGTCGCGCAGTTGCTGGCAGGCGTGCAATTGCACGACGAACCGGCGCCGCTGCGCGCCGTCTCCTGCGTGCAGCGCGGCGAACACCAGCTCGAGATCGTGCTGGAGCAGGGCAAGTACCACCAGGTCAAGCGCATGCTGGCCGCAGCCGGCAACCATTGCGACGCGCTGCACCGCTCCGCCATCGGCGGCCTGACGCTCGATGCGCTCGGGCTGAAGGAAGGCGAGTGGTGCTTCCTGGAACAGGCGCAACTGGATCTGCTGACCGCAGGCTGACCCCAAACGGCTTGCAGTAGCAGCGCTATAAACAGGCGTGCGCCGAAAGCGTCTGTTTTCACGCACACTGCATGCCGACTCGCGTCGAACCGTGGTCGACGTTCTGCAATTCAAGTGCGGCAGTCGGGCGCGGCGGCGTATTTTTGCAACCGTTCCCTGTTCACGATGCCGCATCCACACCGCACCCTCCTGCTTTCGCTTCCACTGCTGTACGCCGCCAACGCCTTTGCCCAGGACGCGCCGATGCTCTTGCGCGATTGCGCCACGATTACGGACGACGCCGCGCGCCTGGCCTGTTTCGACAAGCTCGCCGCGACGCCCGCCCCGCGCACCGAGGCGGCCGTCGTCGTCAATCCGGCGGACGGCGGCCCTGCCGCTACCGTGGCAGTGGTCACGGCACAGCCTTCGGCCGAGAGCAGCGCCAGGTTCAGCCAGCTCGACCACTGGGAGCTGGACGAGCCCTACCAGCGTGGCGTCTTCAAATTCCGCCCGCACCATTCTAGCTACCTGATCGGCACCCGCACCTATCGCCCGAACGAACAGCCCTACCGCCCCTTCCTCGACCAGGCCGACGATGCCCGCCTGTCGAAGGCCGAGCTGGCCTTCCAGCTCAGTTTTAAAATGAAGATGCTGCAGGGCGCCTTCGGCAAGCCGGTCGATGTCTGGTTCGGCTATACCCAGAACAGCTTCTGGCAAGCGGCCAACAGCAAGGCCTCGAGCCCATTCCGCGAGACCAATTACCAGCCGGAAGTGATGGCGATCACCCCGATCGGCGTCGAGCTCGGCGGCGTGCAGCTGCGCTACGTCGGCCTCGGCCTGAACCACCAGTCGAACGGCCAGTCGGGCACGCTCTCGCGCAGCTGGAACCGGCTCTATGCCCAGGTCGGCGTGGAGAAGGGCGGCCTCTCGGCCACCGCGCGCGTCTGGAAGCGCCTGAACGAAAGCGACGACGACAATCCCGATATCGTCGACTACATGGGCCGCGGCGACCTGGCGCTGGCCTACCGCCGCGACGGCCACATCTATTCGTCCACGCTGCGCTACAACTTCCACACCAACCGCGGCGCCATCCTCGCCGGCTGGGCTTTCCCGCTGGCGGGCAACCTGAAGGGCTATGCGCAGGGCTTCGCCGGCTACGGCCAGAGCCTGATAGACTACAACTATTTCCAGCGCTCGATCGGCCTGGGCGTGCTCGGCCTGTTTTAAGCTGCAGCTTATCGAAGGGACGTAGGGTGGACGGCTCTGCCGCCCACGCGTCCAACCAGCGTACGATCAAATCGCGTGGCTGATGAGCGATCGGATGTGTCAATGCCGGTTGAACGCGTGGGCAAGGAACTTGCCCACCCTACGGCTACTCCGGAAACCTTGCGGGAAGTGTGGGGCGCAATACAATAGCGGTCCCAACATTTCCCGACCGCACATGAAACTTGCCACGATCAAGGACGGCAGCCGCGACGGCCAGCTCGCCGTCGTGTCGCGCGACCTCAAAAGCGCCCACATGGCCGACGCCATCTGCCCGACCATGCAGGCCGCGCTCGACGACTGGGCCTTCATCGCGCCCCAGCTGGACGACCTGTATGTCCAGCTCAACGCCGGGCAGGCGCGCCGCGCCTTCGAGTTCGACCCGGCGCGCTGCATGGCGCCGCTGCCGCGGGCCTTCCAGTGGGCCGACGGCTCGGCCTATGTCAACCACGTCGAACTGGTGCGGCGCGCGCGCGGGGCCGACATGCCGGCCTCGTTCTGGGAAGATCCCCTGATGTACCAGGGCGGCAGCGACGACCTGCTCGGCCCGATGGACGACATCGTGCTCGCGCATGAAGAGTGGGGTATCGACTTCGAAGCCGAAGTCGCCGTGATCGTGGACGACGTGCCGATGGGCGCCACGCCCGACGAGGCCCACGGCCGCATCCGGCTCTTGATGCTGGCCAACGATGTCTCGCTGCGTAACCTGATTCCGGCCGAGCTGGCCAAGGGTTTCGGTTTCCTGCAATCGAAGCCGGCCACGAGCTTTTCTCCGCTGGCGGTGACGCCGGACGAACTGGGCGACGCGTGGAAAGGCGGCAAGCTGCACCTGCCGCTGCGTTCCACCTGGAACGGCCACCTGGTCGGGCAGCCCGACGCAGGCGTCGACATGGTGTTCAATTTCCCGCAACTGATCGCCCACCTGAGCAAGAGCCGCAACGTGCGCGCCGGCAGCATCGTCGGCTCGGGGACGGTGTCGAACAAGGACGCGAGCCGTGGCTACTCCTGCATCGCCGAGCAGCGCTGCCTGGAGACGATCGCCGATGGCGCGCCAAGTACTCCGTTCATGCGCTTCGGCGACACGATCCGGATCGAGATGCTCGACGAGAAAGGGAAGTCGATCTTCGGGGCGATCGAGCAGGCGGTACGCAAGGCCTAACGCGGACGCGCCGGCGTTGCTTCACCGCCACTCCAGAACGTGCCTTCCGCTTCGGCGCCGCGCAGGTCCACCTCGATCGGCCGCAACATCCTGCGTGCCGTCCTGGCCAGGCGCAGGCTGCCGTCCGGCGCATGGACGCGATACCAGAGCAACGCGACCGCCGACAACCGCAGCTTCTGCCCGCTGAACAGGCCATCCTTGACGATGCTCATCCCCTCCAGGCGCAGGTCGAAGTCCAGCACCTGCGCGCCATCTATGCGCGCCGCATAGGCCAGGTAGCGCGCTGCATTGTAGAGCGGGCTGCGCTCGCCGGTTTCTCCGGCCCTGAGCGACTCGATGAAGGCGTCCACCGCCTTGAGGGCCGCCCCGGCCGCACCGGCGACCGCCGCCAGTTCCCTTTTTTCATCCCCTCTGGCGTTATCGGCCAACTTCTGGAGCAAGGCGATCCGGTTTGCATACTCGGCCCGGTGATTCGCCAGCGCCCGTAATTTGCCGAGCAGGCGCTCGTGCTGCCTGGTGTCGAGCTCGCCTAGATATCCGCCGCCCAGCCCGGCGATGCGGTCGGGGCAGGATGCGGCCAGGCTGGTCGCGAACAGGCCACGCGCGCCGTCCCCGTAGGCCAGTCCGGCAACCGTCACATCGCTCTTGAACAGCGATGCCGTATCGGCCGCCGCGCGCAAGATCGCGGGCACGACCGTGAGCGCCGTCGACAGCGTCGTCAACGCCGCGCCCGGTGGTGTGTGCTTGTCGATATAGGCTTGCAGTTCCCTGTTACGCCGCGCCATCTCGTCGCCCAGCCCATCCAGCGCCCCGGCGACCGTGCGCGCGGCAACCACGCCCTGGGTGGCCGCCGGATCGTAGACAACATGCGCCGGCCCGGCGGGGAGAGCGGCGCACACCTCCCGCGCGAGTTCACCGGCGAGGTCAAACGCGCGGACCAGGCCCGCGGCGCCGAACTGGCGGGTTTCGACAGCGCCGGGCAGCGGCTTGGCTGATGCCGGAGGCAGGCGGTCGAGCAGGGCGGCGCGCTCGGCTTCGGCGATGGCGGCGCGCAAACGGGCGTCCTCCAGCGCCTGGACCATTTCTGTAGTGTCAGTCGCTAAGGCTCGCGTGTCGTCGGGTGTTGCCGTTGCGCCAAGACTGAGCAAGAGTCCGGTAGTTAGCATTAAAGCACGAATAATTAAGATCGGATAATCGGCGTTTATTAACATATGGTTTTTCTAATAAAAACAACTGGTTAAATTCTCACAATTTGTCACACCCCGAATTAATGCATATGCGGCAGCCCAAGTTATCCAACACATTATTTGAACAAGGGGCGCCGGCCGTCCCTGTTCCAGCGCACGCCGCGCATGCTTCGTGGGGCGCGGCGTGTCGTTCGCCCCACAGGGGGGGGTAACTGGCGACCACGGCCGTTGTTATTGAGATAACTCAACACCGTCTTGTGGTAAATGTGCTGAACGGGCGCCTCCAAAAAGCAGATTTATGTGACGTTGGGTTTATTAACCCATTTCCCAGGGCCAACTGATCGGTTAGAATCGCTGATTGTTCATATTCGCCCTCGCGTCACCCGCGCTCAATCACCCATGTTCAAACTCAGCACCGGTTTTTTGGCCGTCACCCTGGCCGTTTCCAGTATTGGCGCGTCGGCTCAAAGCATGACCAACCGGGACGACATGTTCGGACAGGATGCGCCGGCCACGGAGACTTCGTTCAGCGCACCGGCTGCGCCGCAGAAGGTCCGGATCACCAATACGGATCGATCGGACCGACTGCAGAGCGACACTGCTGCGCTGCAGCAGGGTCACGGAATCCAGCGTAATCAAATGGGCGCGCAGCGCAACCAGACTGGCTTGCAGCGCAATCAAAACGGAGTCCAGCGGCAAGGTGTGAACGGCGACAGCGCATACCCTCGTGAGCCGGAGGTCATCAGCGAATTCCAGAAGTTTCTGTCGGATAGTACCGGCGAGATCCTGCCTATCTTCGGCGCCGGGTTTTTCGAATCCGCACAGTCCGCATTTACGCCAATCGGCAGTGGGCCGCTGCCGGCCGACCAGCCGCTCGGTCCAGGCGACGAGTTGCTCATCCGCGGCACTGGCACCATCGATATCGATTACCGGGCGACCATCGATCGCAGCGGCACCATTTCGATCCCGACCGTCGGCACCGTTGTGCTGGCCGGTGTAAAAGCGGGCTCGGCTGAAGGCGTGATCCGCGCCGCCATTGCGCGCCTGTACAAGGGCGTGAACGTGAACGTCACCTTCGGCCAGTTGCGCTCGACGACCGTGTACGTTGTGGGCCAGGCCAAGCGGCCGGGCACCTATACCGTGTCGAGCCTGTCGACCCTCGTGACCGCCCTGTTCGCCAGCGGCGGCCCGAATGCCAACGGCAGCATGCGCCAGGTCCAGGTCAAGCGCGCCGGCAAGGTGGTTGCCGAGCTGGATCTGTATGCTTTCATCGCCAAGGGCGACAAGTCCGGCGACATCAGGCTGCAGGACGGCGACACCATCGTGATCCCCCCGGCAGGCGGCTTCGTCGCACTCGTCGGCAAGGTCAACGAACCAGCGATCTACGAGATCAAGGGCAGTGGCGACACGGTCGAGTCGCTGCTCGACCTCTCCGGCGGCCTGCCGGTGGTGGCGGATCCGCGCCGCGCCTTCCTCGAGCGTATCGACCCGAGCCGCAGCCAGCCACGCAGCGTCGAGCAGTTTCCTCTCGACGGCGCGGGCCTCAAGCGCAGCCTGAAGGACGGCGACGTCCTGAACATCACCTCGATCACCCCCGATTTCTCGAACGCGGTCGTCTTGCGCGGCAATGTCGACCAGGCCGTGCGCGTGCCGTTCAAATCGAACATGCGCGTGAGCGACCTGATCCCGAGCCGCGAGTACCTGATCACCCGCAGCTCGATCAAGCGCCAGAACAATGCCGTGACGACGAGCGAGGAAGTACGCGAGCTGCGTAAGGACAAGCGATTGACCGATCGCGATCGCCAAGAGCTCGGGATCGGACGCAGTGAAGTGCTGGGCGAAGGCGAACATACCGCCGACGGCGAGGAGCGTTCGATCGCGTCGCGTATCGGCGGCCTGATCGACGAGATCAACTGGGACTACGCGGTCGTCGAGCGCATCAATCGCATCGACCTGAGCGTCAAGCTGATTCCTTTCAATCTCGGCAATGTGTTCACCAACCCGCATGGGCCGGACAACATCCAGCTCCAGCCGGGCGATACCGTGACCGTGTTTTCGCATGAAGACGTAGCGGTGCCCATGGACAAGCGCCGCGTGTTCGTGCGCGTCGAAGGCGAAGTCCAGGTGCCTGGTGTTTACCAGATGAGCGCCGGCGAAACCTTGCAGTCGCTGCTGGCCAGGGCGGGCGGTCCGACCGGGAATGCCTACCTGTTTGGTACGGCCTTCTATCGCGAGCAGGTGCGCAAGGAGCAGCAAATTAACCTGGAAAAGGCAGCCGTGCGTCTGGAAGCGCAACTGCGTTCGCAGCAAGCGAAAGGGATCGCTAACGTCAGCGCGCTTAGTGCCGCCGATGCGGCTGCCGCCGCCTCGCAGCGCCAGGTGGAGTTGCAGATTGCTGAAGAGACTATTCGCCGTTTCCGACAGCTCAAGCCAACTGGGCGGATCGCCTTCGGTCTCGAGCCGCATGAGAAATCGTTCGCAGTCCTGCCACGCATCAAGCTGGCCAATGGCGACCGCCTGGTCGTGCCGGCCCGTCCCGATTTCGTGCATGTATTTGGCGCAGTCAACGCCGAAGCTTCGCCGTTGTGGCGTGCGAACAGCCGCGTGAAGGACTACCTCCGCGTGGCTGGGGTGACCGCGGATGCGGACGTCGACAACGTCTTCGTGATTCGCGTCGATGGCACGGTCGTGACTAAGGGGGCCAGCGGCTGGCTATCGATGGGCATGGACGGTATCGAAGTCATGCCTGGCGATAGCATCGTGATTCCGGAGAAATTTGACAAGGAAACTGCTTGGACGAAATTCACCAGGGGAACCCGTGAGTGGGCGCAGATTTTTGCGAACTTTGGCTTAGGTGCTGCGGCCATTAAGACCTTGCGATAGTCCAATCCAACGCATGCATGGCCGGACACGCCCGGCACGTTAAGCCCATACACAAAGTTCTTCTCACATGATCGAAACAAACAGCAACTTACCCCATACGCCCGATGCAATGCGTTTCGGGAACGCCGTGGACGACGATGGCATTGATCTGATCGACCTGATGATCGTCATGGCCAAGCATAAAAAGCTGATCATCGGTTTACCGCTTGCCGCAGTGCTGACCGCTGCTGCGATCAGCTTAGCGATTCCGAACGTTTACACTGGCGAGACTAAGCTGTTGCCGCCCCAGCAGGCGCAATCTGGCGCTGCAGCCTTGCTCTCTCAATTGGGCGGGGCGGCTGGGATGGTCGCTGGTGTTGCTGGAATTAAGAGTGCGGGCGACCTGTACGTTGGCATGCTCAAAAGCCGGACCGTCACCGATATGTTGATCGCGGAGCACCAGTTGGTCAAAGTTTACGAAGTCCCATCGGTCGACCGTGCTCGGGTGCGATTGCAAGCAAATACCGATATCAGTGCAGGAAAGGATGGACTGATCACCATCAAGGTGGAAGATCGTGACCAGAAATTGGTCGCACCTCTGGCTAATTCATATGCTGCTGCTTTGACGAAGCTGACGCGCACGCTAGCGTTGACCGAAGCCTCGCAGCGCCGGCTGTTCTTCGAACAGCAGCTTGAAACGTCAAAGAACAACCTTGCAAAGGCCGAAGTCGCTCTGAAGCGCGCAATTGATACAAGCGGCGTCATCAGTGTCGACGTCGACAGTCGCTCGGTACTCGGAACGATCGGCCAGCTCCGCGCCCACATCTCGGCAAAAGAAATCCAGATCAATTCGATGCGGTCTTTCGTTACCACCAGTAATCCGGACTTCCAGCGTGTCCAGGAAGAGCTTAACAGTTTGCGCGCCGAGTTATCAAAACTCGAGAACGGCCGGCCGCAAGCCGTAGGTGCTGGGGCATTGCCGCAAAAGCAGGCGGGGCTTGAAAACATCAAGATCCTGCGTGAAGTGAAATACCATCAGATGCTATACGAATTGCTGGCCAAACAGTATGAATTTGCCCGCCTAGAGGAGGCCAAGCAGCCTTCTTTGATTCAGGTGCTAGATACCGCGATAGAGCCGGAGCGTAAGTCGAAGCCGAAACGCGCCGTGATCGTGCTGTTCACCGGTGTGCTGTCCTTGCTGGCTGCACTCGGCATCGCGTTCGCCATCGAAGCTCGTCAACAGGCCTTGCTTTCGCCCCACATGGCGTCGAAGTGGGATGAGTTGAGGGCGCATCTGCGTCTGCGAAAGAAGAAGTAATTTGCCAGAGCCGTGCACCAGCGCCATGCGTCTGGACCAGCGGTGCGCCGTAGACAAGCGGACGTAGAAATTTGCCTGCACTTTTACGCGTCCAGTAGAGCGCGATGGCTGGAGGGGTTCTGGCGCAACATCTAAAGAATGTAACAAGGAAAATATGAACAAGACCGCCGTCCTCCACGCCATCCACGATGTAGACCGTAAGCCCATCTACGTGACGCGGCCGGATCTTCCCGAACTCGCTGAGTTCATTCCGTATCTTGAACAGATTTGGGAGAACAAGATCCTGACCAACGGCGGGCCCTACCACTGCGAGCTGGAGAAGGCTCTCTGCGAGTATCTCGGCGTCGAGCATATCGCCTTGTTCTCGAACGGTACGGTGGCCCTGATGACCGCGCTACAGGCTGCAGGCATCACTGGTGAAGTAATCACGACGCCGTACTCCTTTGTCGCCACCTCGCATGCCCTCCTGTGGAACGGGCAGACTCCTGTCTTCGTCGACGTCGATCCCGACACGCTGAACCTCGATCCGGCCAAAATCGAAGCGGCGATTACCGAGCGTACCTCGGCCATCCTGCCCGTGCACTGCTATGGCCATCCTTGCGACACGGAGGCGATCCAGAAGATTGCGGACAAGTACAAGCTGAAAGTAATCTACGACGCCGCCCACGCGTTCGGCGTCGAGGATACGGGCGGTAGCGTACTGCGTCATGGCGACCTGTCCATCCTGAGTTTTCACGCCACCAAAGTGTTCCACACCTTCGAAGGCGGGGCGATCGTTTGCCCCGATGCCGCCACCAAGAAGCGGATCGACCAACTGAAAAACTTTGGATTCGTCGATGAATTGACCGTGACGGTCGCCGGCATGAACGGCAAGATGAGCGAAATCAATGCCGCCTTTGGCATGCTGCAACTCAAGCACGTCGACCAGTTACTGGCCAAGCGGCGTGAGCTTGCCGCGGTCTACCGCGAGGCCCTGAAAACAACCAAGGGTATTCGTTGCCTCGAGAACAGCGGCGAGCTGGTCGAAAACGGTGCCTATTTTCCGATCCTGGTCGGGGACGCCTACCCAATCACGCGCGATGCCTTGAACGAAAAACTGAAACAGCACGGCATCAATGCGCGCCGCTATTTCTACCCGCTGATTTCGGACTTCCCGATGTACAGCGCGCTGCCGTCTGCTGCAAAGGAAAATTTGCCCGTGGCTTCGCGTGCGGCCGAGCAGGTGTTGTGCCTGCCGCTTTACCCGAGCCTGGGCGCGGCCCAGGTCATGCGCATTGCTGCCCTGATCCATGAGGGAAGCGCCGGTTAAGCGAATGCCAAGTCCGTCCTCAATCAAACGCAATATCGCGGTCAATTACGCCAGCCAGATCTACGTCACGCTGGTCGGTATCGCGATGGTCCCCGTGTACCTGCAGTATATGGGGGCGGAAGCCTATGGACTGGTCGGTTTCTTCGTGATGCTGCAGGCCTGGTTCCAGTTGCTCGATTTCGGCCTGACGCCAACCATGGCGCGAGAAATCGCCCGCTTCAGGGGCGGTGCCGGCAGCGCCGCGTCGCTGCGCGAACTGCTGCGCGCCCTGGAAGCGGTGTTTTTCGGAATAGCGCTGCTGGGCGGGATTGCGTTGGTTTTTGGTTCCGGCACGATCGCAAACAGCTGGCTCAAGGTCGACCGGCTGCCACTCGCCGAAGTAGCCCACGCGGTCTCGTTGATGGGGATCGCAGCGGCGTTGCGCCTGGTTAGCGGACTGTATCGCGGAGCAGTGAGCGGTTTTGAATGCATGAGCTGGCTCGGCGGTGTGAACGCGTTTTTTGCCACTGCCCGTTTCGTGGTCGTCATCCCTGTCTTCATTTTTATCGGTAACGGGCCTGCAGAGTTTTTCTGGTACCAGCTTTGCGTAGCGCTGGCCGAACTGGCCATAGTTGCCTGGAAATCCTACAGTCTCCTGCCGGCAATGGCGCCTGACGAGCGGACCCGCTTGCACTTTTCGCCGTTGCGCAATGTATTGAAGTTCTCACTCGGGATCGCGTTCAGCGGGCTCGTATGGATCGCCGTGACCCAGGTCGACAAGCTTCTGTTGTCGAAGATGCTCGCGCTCGAGGAATACGCCTATTTCACCCTGTCGGTTTTGGTGGCAGGGGGCGTCCTGGTCATCAGTGGCCCTATCAGCACAGCCTTGCTGCCGCGCCTGACGGTGCTTGCGACCCAAGCCAGGGAGGTCGAGTTTTTCGGCATGTATCGGAAAGCCACGAACCTGCTTTGCGTGCTGGCCATTCCAGTTTCCCTGGTCATTACATTGTTTGCTGAACAGGTGCTGTGGATATGGACCGGTGACACCTGGCTGGCGGCACGCGCTGCGCCGGTGCTGCAACTGTACGCAGTCGGGAACTGCATCCTTGCCATCGGCGCCTTTCCCTATTACCTGCAGATTGCTAAAGGCGACCTGAAGCTTCACCTGGTGGGCAATATTTTATTCCTGGTGGTCCTGATCCCGGCGCTGATCGCCGCCACGCTGCACTTCGGCGCGCGTGGTGCCGGTTGGGCCTGGGCGGGGGCGAATCTAGTCTATTTCCTGCTGTGGGTTCCCCGCATTCATCGCCGGTTCTCCAAGGGGCTGCACCATGTCTGGTTACTCAGGGACGTCGGTGGGATCCTGTTGCCAGCCGCTGCCGCCGGGGCACTATTGCATCAGCTTATCCAGTGGCCAATGCAGCGTGGACCGGCGGCGATCGTCCTGGCCGCCGCAAGCCTCGCGACGCTGGCTGCTGCGGCAGCAGGGTCACCAAGCGCACGCGCGCTGTCAGGGGCACTGTGGCTCCGGCTCGCCGGCACTCAGAAAGTTGCAAATAGGAAATGAACATGAACCTGTCAGGACCACTCCGCGCCGAGAGTGCCATTCGCAGCAGCTGGGCTGCGCCGGATGTTCCGATGATTACCATTCTCTGCACGACCTATAACCACGAGGCGTACATCGAAGACGCCATCCTGAGTTTCCTGGCCCAGGATGTCGCTGTTCCGTTCGAAATCATTATTCGCGACGACTGCTCTACTGACGCCACTCAGGCCATCATCAGGAAATATCACGCACTGTACCCGAACATTATCCAGCCGATCATCGAAGAGAAGAACACGTTCAGATTGGGAGTGTCGCCCTGGGTGGTCTCGTTTCCGATGGCACGAGGCCAATACCTGGCGATTTGCGAGGGCGACGATTACTGGACCGACCCGAATAAACTGCAGCGCCAGTACGAGATCATGGAGGCAAACCCGGCCTGGTCGTTTTGCTGCCATAACGCCGAGATTCTGTACGTCGAAAGCGGTCGGTTCACCAGCTTTAACCAGCACCGTGAGTCGGGAACCTGCTCGACCAAGGCTTTATTGCTGGACGATTGGTTCGTTCCGACCGCTTCGATCTTTTTCCGCAAGGAGGCATTGCCGCCAGTATTGCCGGCCTGGTTCAGCCAAGTGAGGAGCCAGGACCTGGCGCTGGAGGTGATATTGTCGAAGCGCGGCCCGTTCTGGTATGACAGCGCCAATGCATCGGTATATAGGAAGAACGCTATCGGCAGCATGAGCGCCACGCAATCGACGCCCTGGGACTACTTCTACAAGCGTATTTTCCTGTTCAGGAAGCTGTTTTCCTGGCTGCCCTATTCGATGTCGCACCTGGTCGTTTTCGATATCGCCAGGTCGGCCTTGAAGATCGTTTATGCAAAAGCATTAAGGTATAGGCGGCAGTAGCGATGCGAGTGGAACGTTTCAGCCGCGCCAGCTATTTCATGGTGGCGCTTGCGCTGTTTTTCTTCGTCTATGGGCCCCCGTTGCGGCTATTGCCCGTCAACGTGTCAACCCTGGTTGGGGTAATAGCTTGGGGTTTTATCCTGCGCGATCCGCAGTTGCTGGCGCATATCAGGACGATCAAGCTCGAGTTGATGCTGCTGTGCCTGATCATCATGTATTCGGTCGTCCTGTCGATGCGGGGAGGTGACGTCGGATTGATGTTCGCCCCGGTGACAATCCTATTGTTCAATATCCCTTTTTGTGTCTGGATATCGACGATCATCGTGCGGATGGGCCATGCCGAGGGCGTCGTGCCGTCGCGCAAGCTGTTTGGGATGCTGATCTCGATTGGCATCATTTCAGCGGTATTGTCGGTATTGCTGGCCCTGTCTCCGGAGGCGGGGGAGTTCGTCAAATTCCAGGTAATGAAGTACGACGACGTCCTAATGGAATTCCAGTCGCATCGTGCTTTTGGTCTTGCTGACGAGTTGTTGTTTTCGTTCTCGCTGGTGCAAGGCGTCATCGCGATCTATCTGCTTCGGGTTTATGGAATCCATGTGTGGTCGCTGGTCGCCGTCCTGTTGCTGCTTGCGTCGTGTGCGCTCAATGCCAGGATTGGCTTGTTGATGATCGTGGTAATTCCGTTTGCGGTACGTTGGAGCGCCGCCCGGTTGCTGGTGGTCGCCGTATTGCTGGCCGGACTAGGCACCTTTTTCAGCGTTTCCGAGCATCCCACCGTGGTCCTGATCGCCGAGCAGTCTTCTTATTTGGTCAGGGAACTGGGCGAAGCGCTCAGTGGCGACATCGGCGGCACCGTGTTCGAGGCACTGCTCAACGACATGTTTTTCCTGCCTTCGGAAGGTTGGGAGTTGTTATTTGGAAGCGGTGAGAACTTATTTTTGGATAATTCCAAGAATAGCGATTCCGGTTATGTAATCATGCTGGGTTACGGTGGCCTGATATACCTTACGCTGGTGCTGCTCTTTGTATTCGCCTGCGTGGTACGAAAAACCTCCAGGCGGCAGAATTCGTTTTATATGTGGGTCCTAGCCGGTACGTTTTTGGTGGCAAATGTGAAAGGCCTATTTTTCGCGGCAAAGCCGGGAATGCACCTTTTCCTCCTGGTGCATATCTTCTTCGTCATCGAAGCCCGGTTGACCTGGTTGAAAGCACATCAGCCGCCGGCCGTTGCAGGAACTTTTAGCAGAGTTTTATGAAATTTCATTTTGTTGGCGGAATTTTTCCGCCGAGCCAGCAAGCGTTGATCCAGGAATCCTCGATTGGCGTGATCCAGAACGCCGCCAATGCGTTCCAGCTCAATCTGCTGGCCGGATTCGACGAGGTATGCGGGGGCATCGAGGTACTGAACCTGCCGTTCATCGGTTCATATCCAAAACGGTTCACCAGGGCGGCAATGCCGGCATGTACGGATCGCGTGTTCAAGAATACGCGCGTCAGCGGTATCGGCTTTTCGAACTGGCCAGTGTGGAAACAGGTATCGCGCTTTCTCTCCTTGCGTGCCGCACTGCGGCGCAAGGAGTGGAGGGAAGGAGATTGCTGCGTCATTTATTCGATGCACCTGCCGTTCGTGGCCGCCGTCAGCATGGCCAAACGCCGCAACCCCGGCATGAAGATCTGCCTGATCGTGCCGGATATGCCGGAATTCATGTCCGAAAACCCGGGGTTCCTGTACCGCTCGTACAAGGCGATCGAGGGCGGGTTACTGGACTATTTCCGGCGCCGCGTCGATTGCTACGTGCTGCTCACGGCTGCCATGGCGTCGAAACTGGGCGCCAGGCCCGAACAGTATGTGGTGGTCGAAGGCATCGCTTCGGTGGCGCATGGCGCGGCGCAGGCGCGCGCCGCAGGAGAGCCGCTATCGGTCTGCTATACCGGGACCCTTGCCGGTCGCTACGGCATCCGTGACCTGGTCGATGCGTTCCGCGCGATTGAGCGCAGCGATATCCGGCTCTGGATTTGTGGCGACGGTGACGCGCGCGATTACGTGCTCAAGGCGGCGGCGAGCGACAACCGGATCACCTACTTCGGACAGATGGGACATGCGGAGGTGCTGGCGCTGCAGCAGAGTTCCACCGTGCTGATCAATCCACGGGGCGCCGAGGGCGAATACACCAAGTATTCGTTTCCTTCGAAGGTGCTGGAATACATGTCGTCCGGGCGTCCAACCATCATCCACAGGCTGGAAGGGATACCGGAAGAATATTACGAATACTGTTTCTGTACCGGCCAGCCCGGTGCCGCAGGCTTGAAGTCAAGTCTGGAGCAGGTTATCGCGGCGGATCCGGCAGTGCTGGATTCAGTCGGGTTGAAAGCGCAGGAGTTCGTGCGCAACAAAAAATCGTCCGCACTTCAGGTGCGGAAAATCGTTGAATTAGTTAGCGGAGGCTTGAGTGCTTAAAGGTGTTTTGTTGATTACTGGCGGTACCGGCTCGTTCGGTAATGCCGTGCTGGACAGATTTCTCAACACGGGTATCGAAGAGATTCGTATCTTCAGCCGCGATGAGAAAAAGCAGGATGACATGCGCAAGCGTTATAACCATCCGAAGGTCAAGTTCTATATCGGCGACGTGCGCGATTCCCGTAGCGTGGCGGCCGCCATGCGCGGCGTCGACTATGTCTTCCATGCTGCGGCGCTCAAGCAGGTACCTTCGTGCGAGTTCCACCCGATGCAGGCGGTGCGCACCAACGTCATGGGCACCGAAAACGTGCTGGACGCGGCGATCGCGGCCGGCGTCAAGCGGGTCGTGTGCCTGAGCACCGACAAGGCCGTGTATCCAATCAATGCCATGGGTATCAGTAAGGCGATGATGGAAAAGGTCATGGTCGCGGCGAGCCGCAACCTGGAAGGCACCGGCACCGTCATCTGTGGCACCCGTTACGGCAATGTCATGGCGTCCCGTGGTTCGGTGATCCCGCTATTCGTCGACCAGGTGCTGAAGGGCAAGCCGATCACGGTGACGGACCCGACCATGACTCGCTTCATGATGACGCTCGAAGATGCAGTAGAGCTGGTGCTGTACGCGTTCCAGCACGGCGATAATGGCGACATTTTCGTCCAGAAGGCGCCTGCGGCCACGGTGGCGATCCTGACCCGCGCCATCCTCGAACTGATGGACAAGCCGAATCACGAAGTACGTGAAATCGGCACCCGCCATGGCGAGAAGCTGTACGAAGCGCTGCTGAGCCGTGAAGAAATGGCCTGCGCCGAAGACCTGGGCGACTACTACCGTGTCCCGCCGGACGGCCGCGACCTGAACTACGCGAAATTCGTCGATCAGGGCGAGCAGCGCCTGACCGAAAGCACGCATCGCGAGGAATACCATTCCCACAACACGCAACAGCTCGACGTCGAAGGCATGAAAGCCTTGCTGCTCAAGCTGGACTTCATGCAACGCGTCGTTAGCGGCGAGCGTCGCGGGCTGCAGGACTGATCGGCATGCGTATCGTTATCACCGGCGCCGACGGCTTCATCGGCAAGAACCTGGGCGTGCGCCTGGCTGAGTTGGGCCACAAGGATGTGGTCGGCATTACCCGTGCAACGCCGGAAACGGCATTACAGGACGCACTGCGGACGGCCGACTTCGTATTCCACGTAGCAGGCGTGAACCGTCCGCTCGATCCGAGCGAATTTGCGGACGGCAACGCTGGCCTGACCGCGACCGTATGCACCGCGCTGGCTGCCGCCGGACGCAAGGCGACGGTCGTGCTGACCTCGTCCACCCAGGCCACGTCCGACAACCCGTACGGCGCGAGCAAACTCGGCGCCGAGGACGCAGTGCGTACCTACGCAACCGCGACCGGCGCTGTGGCGCATGTGTTCAGGTTACCGAACGTGTTTGGCAAGTGGGCGCGCCCGAACTACAACTCGGCGGTAGCGACTTTCTGCCATAACATCGCGCGCGGACTCGACATCAGCGTACGCGATCCGGCCGCCCCCCTGCACCTGGTCTACATCGACGATGTGCTCAAGGCGTTTGTCGCGTGCCTGCCGACCGAGTCCGCTCCGGCGCCCGCCGCCACGCCCCAGCTCGAACCGGTGTACAACACCACGGTCGGCGAGGTTGCCGAGGCACTGCGCGGGTTTGCCTCCAGCCGCACCAGCCTCGTTTCGCCGCGGGTCGGTACCGGTTTGACTCGGGCGCTGTACAGCACCTACATCAGCTATCTACCGCCCGAGCTGTTCGCGTATGAGGTGCCGATGTACACGGACCCGCGCGGCACTTTTGTGGAAATGCTGAAGACGCCCGATTGCGGGCAGTTTTCCTTCTTCACGGCCGCCCCCGGCGTGACCCGTGGCGAGCATTATCACCACACCAAGACCGAGAAGTTCCTCGTCATCCGCGGCACTGCGCATTTTGGCTTCCGCCAGATTGCCACCGGCGAATACTACGAGCTGACCAGCTCGGGCGCTAAGGCCGAGATCGTGGAAACCGTTCCGGGATGGACCCACAACATTACCAATGTTGGCGAGGACGAATTGATCGTGATGCTGTGGGCGAACGAGATTTTCGATCGTCAGAATCCCGATACAATCGCAATGAAAGTCAAGCAATGAAGAAGCTGAAAGTTATGACGGTCGTCGGCACGCGGCCGGAGATCATCCGCCTGTCGCGCGTTCTTGCGCGGCTCGACGAATACTGCGACCACGTACTGGTGCATACCGGCCAGAACTACGATTACGAGCTGAACCAGGTCTTCTTCGACGACCTCGGTATCCGCAAGCCTGACCATTTCCTCAACAGCGCAGCCGATGCCACTAGTGCCGCGCAGACCATCGGCAACCTGATCATCGGTGTCGATCGCGTGCTGACCGAGGTGCAACCGGAAGCGCTGCTGGTGCTGGGCGACACGAACAGCTGCCTGGCGGTGATCCCCGCCAAGCGCCGCAAAATCCCGATCTTCCACATGGAAGCTGGTAATCGCTGCTTCGACCAGCGCGTTCCGGAGGAAACCAACCGCCGCATCGTCGACCATACGGCGGATGTCAACTTGACCTACAGCACGATCGCCCGCGATTACCTGCTGCGTGAAGGCTTGCCGCCGGATCTGGTGATCAAGACCGGCAGTCCGATGCTGGAGGTGCTGACCCATTACCGCAGCCAGATCGACCGTTCCGACGTGCTGTCGAAGCTCGAGCTCACGGCCGACGAGTATTTCGTCGTCAGCGCCCACCGCGAAGAGAACATCGAGTCGGCCCAGTCGTTCGGCAAGCTGGTCAAGGTGCTCAACGCGGTAGCCGAAGACCACGGCCTGCCGGTGATCGTCTCGACCCATCCGCGCACCCAGAATCGCATCAATGCCACCGGCGCCACGTTCCATCCGCTGGTGCGGCTGCTCAAGCCCCTGGGTTTCCACGATTATGTGAAGCTCCAGATGAGCGCACGTGCGGTCCTCTCCGACAGCGGCACCATCAATGAGGAGTCGTCGGTCCTGAACTTCCCTGCGCTGAACCTGCGCGAGGCGCACGAACGGCCCGAGGGAATGGAAGAAGCCGCGGTGATGATGGTGGGTGTCGAAGTCGACCGGGTACGCCAGGGCCTGGCCCTGCTCGCAGGCCAGCCGCGCGGCGACCAGCGCCTGTTGCGCCAGGTTGCCGACTACAGCATGCCCAACGTGTCGGACAAGGTCGTGCGCATCATCCACAGCTATACCGACTATGTGAACCGCGTGGTCTGGAAAAAATACTGACCGGTGGACAGCCCGGCCGCCGGGCTGCCTGCGGCAGGCGAGTAAAAGTTTTTATAATTGCAAGGAGACGCTTTGATTTTAGTGACTGGTGGCGCGGGGTTCATCGGCGGAAATTTTGTCCTGGACTGGCTGGCGCATTCGGATGAGCCGATCGTCAACCTGGACAAACTTACCTATGCGGGCAACCTCGGTACGCTGGGTTCGCTTGCAAAGGATCCGCGGCATATCTTCGTCGAAGGCGATATCGGCGACAGGCAGCTGGTGGGCGACCTGCTCGTACGCTATCGTCCACGCGCGGTGCTCAATTTCGCCGCGGAATCGCACGTCGACCGTTCGATCAACGGGCCGGGCGAGTTCATCCAGACGAATGTGGTCGGCACCTTCAATCTGCTCGAGTCCGTGCGCCAGTACTGGACGGCGCTCGGGGAATCCGAGCGCGCCGGCTTCCGTTTCCTGCATGTGTCGACCGACGAGGTCTATGGCTCGCTGGAGCGGGACGACCCGCCCTTCAGGGAGACCAATGCATACCAGCCGAACAGTCCCTACAGCGCGAGCAAGGCGGCAAGCGACCACCTGGTGCGTGCCTGGCACCATACCTATGGCCTGCCGGTGCTCACGACGAATTGCAGCAATAACTATGGCCCGTATCACTTCCCCGAAAAACTGATACCGCTGTGCATCCTGAACGCATTGGCCGGCAAGCCGCTGCCGATCTACGGCGACGGCAAGCAGGTGCGCGACTGGCTGTACGTCACGGACCATTGCCGCGCTATCGCGCGGGTGCTGGCGCAAGGACAGGTCGGCCAGACGTACAACGTCGGCGGCTGGAACGAGAAAACCAATCTCGAGGTGGTGACGACGATCTGCGAAGTGCTCGACGGGCTCGCTCCGCGCGCTGACGGTGAACCGTATGCAAACCAGATCACGTTCGTGCAGGACCGGCCCGGCCACGATCGGCGCTATGCCATCGACGCCACTAAGGTCGCCGCGGAACTTGAGTGGCAGCCTGCCGAGACCTTCGACACGGGCATCAGGAAGACCATTGCCTGGTACCTGGCCAACCAGGACTGGGTCGAGAACGTCGTCAGCGGCACCTATCGCGCCTGGATCGCCGACCAGTACGGGCATTGACCGGCAAAGGCCGCTAACCGCAGGCGGCGGGCGCAGGCCTGGCCTGCACCCGTCCCCCTTTTGGGCGACGGCACATGAATTGACATTTAGGCTCAGCAGGATCGAATCAACATGAACAAGCTCCAACGCAAAGGAATCATCCTGGCAGGAGGGTCGGGCACTAGGCTGTATCCGGTTACGCAAGTGGTATCGAAGCAGTTGATGCCGGTGTACGACAAGCCGATGATCTATTATCCGCTCAGCACCCTGATGCTGTCCGGCATACGCGACATCCTGATTATTTCGACGCCGCAGGACGCGCCGCGCTTCGCCGAGTTGCTGGGTGATGGACAGCAGTGGGGCCTGAATATCGAATACGCGGTCCAGCCCAGTCCGGATGGACTGGCGCAGGCGTTTACGATCGGTAAACAATTCCTCGGCAACCATCCTAGTGCCTTGATCCTGGGCGATAACATTTTCTACGGTGGCGAACTCGTAAAGCAGCTCCAGAATGCGAACGCCGAGCCCGAGGGAGCTACGATTTTCGCCTACCACGTGCACGACCCGGAGCGCTACGGCGTCGTAGAATTCGACCAGCACCAGAAGGTGCTGTCGATCGAGGAAAAGCCGGCGGTACCGCGCTCCCATTTTGCCGTGACTGGACTGTATTTCTACGATAACCAGGTGGTCGACGTCGCTGCCCAAGTGCGGCCGTCGGCGCGTGGTGAAGTGGAAATCACCGATGTAAACCGTCACTATCTCGAGCGTAGCGAGCTCAACGTGCAAATCATGGGGCGTGGCATCGCCTGGCTCGATACGGGCACTCACGAATCGTTGCTGGAAGCGGCTCAGTTCATCGGTACCTTGCAAAAGCGCCAGGGCCTGATGGTTGCCTGTCCCGAAGAGATTGCCTACCGCATGAAGTGGATATCCGCCGAGCACCTGGAACGCCTGGCTGACCCGTTGCGGAAAAACGGCTACGGACGTTATCTGCTCAACATTCTTGCCGAGATCAGGATGTTGCCTGGGCGGTAAATGCTCCTTCAGCTAAGACTGTCAGTCCAGTATGGGGTACATGAGTAGAAAAGAGGCGGATGTTGCGAATATTGTTATTGACCCAGTGGTTTGATCCCGAACCCACTTTCAAAGGCCTGCTGTTTGCGCGCAGGCTACAGGATCTTGGCCACGAGGTTGAGGTGATCACAGGCTTCCCCAACTACCCGGGCGGGAAGCTGTATCCGGGATTCCGCCAGAAATGGCTGAGCAAGAGCGTCGTCGATGGAGTCAAGCTGACGCGTGTACCGCTCTACACCAGCCACAGCAGCTCGGCAATCGGCCGGGTTTTCAATTATGTCAGCTTCCTGTTGACGTCATGCGCCTACGGCGTCTTTGGCGCAGCACGAGCCGACATGATTTATGTGTATCACCCGCCCATCACGACAGGGGTTTCGGCGGCGATAATCGGTTTTTTCCGCGGCACCCCGTTCGTGCTCGATATCCAGGATTTGTGGCCGGACACGCTGAAATCCACCGGCATGCTGAATAACGAGAAACTGCTGGCCGTTGCCGGAAAAATTTGCAGCTGGACCTACAAACGTGCGGCGCACCTGGTCGTGCTGTCCTCAGGATTTCGCCGGGCCTTGCTGGAGCGTGGCGTGCCGGGTAACCAGGTCTCGGTAATTCCGAATTGGTGTGACGAAGGGGCCCTGAACGAGCAGTCGCCGGCGTCGCCGGATACGGCGTATATGGATGGGTTCTTCAATATCGTCTTCGCAGGTAATATGGGCAAGGCTCAGGCGCTCGAACCGGTGCTTCGGGCGGCACAACAGGCGTGGGAGATGGATCGCTCGATCCAGTTGGTATTGGTCGGTGGCGGGGTCGAGGTCGATGCATTGAAAACAACGGCCCGACAACTCGGCATGCGGAATGTGAAATTCGTGCCGCGGGTGCCGATGAACCAGGTGGGGGCGATCCTCAAGCGCGCCGATGCGCTGCTGGTGCACCTGAAGGACGACCCCCTGTTCGCTATTACGATCCCATCCAAGACGCAGGCGTATATGGCGGTCGGCAAGCCTTTGCTGATGGCCGTGCGGGGCGATGCGGCCGATATGGTGGTCGAGGCCAGGGCAGGGATCACGGCCACGCCGGAAAATGTCGAATCGCTCGCCACCGCGATGCTACATCTCGCACGGTTGCCGCCCGCGGAGCGCGAGGAAATGGGACGCAATGGCGCCCACTATTATGCGAGCACATTATCGCTCGAAGCGGGGACAAGGAAGTTTTCAGACCTGTTTATTGCACTAAACAAGAAAAAGTGATTGATCGATGCTTAAGCGTATGTTTGATTTCGCGGTTGCCTTTACCCTGCTCATGGTCCTGCTGCCAGTGGTACTTGTCGTTGCAGTACTGGTGCGAATATTTTTGGGCTCACCTGTGTTGTTCGTGCAGCAGCGGCCGGGCCTGAATGGTCGCGGTTTTCACATCTACAAATTCCGCACCATGCTCGATGCGCGCTGCGCAAACGGCGAACTGCTCGACGATGCCGCACGGCTGACGTCCTTCGGCCGCTTGCTGCGCACGACCAGTCTCGACGAACTACCGCAGCTGTTGAATGTCTTGAAAGGCGATATCAGCCTGGTCGGGCCGCGGCCCCTGCTGACCGAATATCTTCCGCTCTACACGACCGAGCAGGCGCGCAGGCACGAGGTTCGGCCTGGCATTACCGGCTGGGCCCAGGTCAACGGACGCAATGCCATCAGCTGGGACGAAAAGCTTGACCTCGACGTATGGTACGTCGAACATCGCTCGTTCTGGCTCGACCTGAAAATACTTGCGCTCACCGCGAAGAAGGTTTTTCTCAGGGCCGACATCAACGCGGTCGGCGACGCCACCGTCAGCAAATTCGAAGGATCGAAAAGATGAACGCCCAAAGGCCGCTGATTATCGCCGGTACGAAAATACTGCCCTGGCCACCTGAAACCGTGTGACCACTCACCCTAAATCACCTCATTTATGCTCAATACCGAATTTGCTCCCTGGCCCAGTTTCACGAACGAGGAGGCCGAGGCCGTCAAGCACGTCCTGCTGTCTAACCGGGTCAATTATTGGACCGGCACTCAGTGCCGGGAATTTGAACAGGAATTTGCGCTGTGGGCGGGCGCTGCCCACGCCGTCGCGCTCTCCAACGGCACCCTGGCGCTGGATGTTGCCCTGAAGGCACTCGGCGTCGGTGCCGGCGATGAAGTGATCGTCACCTCGCGCACCTTCATGGCCTCGGCCAGCTGCATCGTCAACGCGGGCGCGATTCCGGTGTTTGCGGACGTCGATCGGGAAACCCAGAACATTACCGCCGACACCATCGCGGCAGTGCTGAGCAAGCGTACCAAGGCGGTCATCTGCGTCCACCTGGCAGGCTTGCCATGCGACATGGATCCGATCATGGCATTGGCTGCCAAGCATGGCTTTTTCGTCATCGAGGACTGCGCCCAGGCGCACGGCGCTCGCTATAAAGACCGCATGGTCGGCAGCATCGGCCACGTCGGCGCCTGGTCGTTCTGCCAGGACAAGATCATGACGACCGGTGGGGAAGGGGGCATGGTGACGACAAACGACCGCGCCCTGTGGGCGGCCATGTGGTCGTACAAGGACCACGGCAAGTCATGGGAGGCGGTGTACGAACGCAAGCATGCCCCGGGATTCCGGTGGGTGCACGAATCGATCGGTACCAACTGGCGCATGCTGGAAATGCAGGCGGTATTGGGCCGGATCCAGCTCGTTAGGATGCCTGGTTGGATCGCGCAGCGCCAGGCGAACGCCGCGCGCATCGCGGCCGCCTGCGAACGCTACGCCGCCGTGCGCGTACCCGGCGTGCCAGAGGGAGTCACCCACGCTTTCTACAAATTCTATGTATTCGTCGAGCCAGCCAGGTTGGCTGCAGGGTGGTCGCGCGACCGCATCATCGACGAAATCAACAAGCGTGGGGTACCGTGCCAGCAGGGCACCTGCTCCGAGGTGTATCTGGAAAAGGCCTTCGACCGAGTGCCGGGCCGTCCCGCCCATCGGCTTCCGGTTGCGAAGGAACTCGGCGAAACGAGCATCATGTTCCTGGTGCATCCGACACTCACGACCGAGGATCTGGATCGTACGTGCGCCGCGATCGAGGCGGTGCTGGCCGCGGCATCGGACAGGCCGAAGCAGCCTGCTGCAGGCCAGTCCGCACCGGGAGCGGCGAACTACGCCAGCTGATCCAGCCCGTGCGCCGCTACCGCGGGGTCCGGCATAAAAAAGGCTCTCGGCGTCGAACCTGGTTCGACACCGTGAGCCTTTTCTTTTATTCGCAGTAACGCCGGCGTATGCCCGGCGCACGCTGCTGGCCGCGGCTTAAATCAGCATTCCGCCGTCGACGCCGATAACCTGGCCGGTGACATAGGACGAGAGGTCGCTTGCCAGGAACAGCGCGACATTGGCGACATCGGTCGGCTGCCCTGCGTATCCCATCTTGACCGAGTCTACACGCTCTTTGTACTTTTCGGGGCCGATCGAGCGTGCCATGTCTGTTTCGATAAACCCCGGCGCGATCGCGTTCACGCGAATCGCCTTGCCCGCCAGTTCCTTGGAGAGCGACTTGGTGATGCCGATGACCGCAGCCTTGCTGCCTGCATAGACCGCCTGCCCGACATTGCCGGTCGTACCGATGATCGAGCTGATGTTTATGATCGATCCCCCACCCGATCTTGCGATCAGCCGGCTGGCATACTGCGAGCAGTAAAGCACGCCGAACGTATTGACGCCGAAAGTGCGTTCGATCTGGTCACGGGTCACCATGTCGATCAACGCGTCGTCCAGGACGCCTGCGTTCGAAACGAGAATATTCAGGGACCGGTATTTTTTGAACACGAACTGGAATGCATCGCGAACGCTTTTTGGATCGGCCACATCGCAAGCCTGGGCGTCGATCTGCGCGTCGGGTACGCTGGTGCGCACTTGCTCGCATGCCGCCAGTAGTGCTTCGATATTGCGGCCCATCATCACGACCTTGGCTCCGGCACGGGCAAACTCAGTTGCTGTTGCCAGGCCAATGCCGCGGCCGGCGCCTGTAATGACAGCCACCTTGTCTTGCAGCATTCGAGAAATAGTCATTGTTTACTCCTGTTGTTATGAGCGATCCATCCGGTTATCGACCACGATGTACTGGCCTCGGACTGAAACGATTTTTTTATCGCCTACCGATTGTTTGACTGCGCTGTGCGCGTCCACTACGCATCCGCTACCCATTGCGACTTTCGGGAAAAGCGTTGCGCGCGTCCCGAGGAAGCATCGCTCGCCGAGAGACGCGTCGCCGCTCAAGGCGCTGAAAGGCGAAAGAACGGAGTGGGCCCCGACGGAGGCGCCGTGGCCGATGCTGCAAAACACGTTGATCGCGACATTGTCGCCCACGGTCGCGCCGGCATTGACGACGCAGCTCGGGCCGACGATGGTGCCCTTGCCCAAGGTGGCGGTGGGCGACACCCACGCGCTTGGGTGGGTATAGGTCCATGGCTGCAAGCCGCGCTCCGCCATTACATTGGCCAGTTTCATGCGGTTTGTGGCGTTACCCAGCGCAATTACGACGACTTCATCGCCTGCCGGTTGGTAGTCCCGAATCGGACCAAGATATTGTGCGCCGGGCGTTTTGCGCATCAGTTCACAATGCGCGCTGTCGTCCAATACCCCCCCGAGAAGATATCCAGGAAGCCGGCCCGCCGAGATGTCGGCCTGAATATATCCGTAAAGTTCAAGACCAAAGCCACCGCCGCCCACGATCAGGACACGTTTCATTTTGCCCCCTGCGCGCAGAGCGAAAACAGTGTGGGAATTAATATTGCAGCCATCTGGCACCTCAGGGAAACGAAATACGACGAGTGAAGAAAACGATCAGATCGGTGCCATCCCAGACCGGATCAAAGGCCAGGGCCTGGCCGATCGGTGCCACGCGGTCCAGCGCGCGCGCCGGCAGGGCATCGAGCAGTGCGGAAATCTCGATGTGGGAGAAACCGTACACGGCGAGCGTTTGTTCCTTGTCGCTTAACTGGGATCCCAGCTCATCCAGGGAGTGGAAGCGCTGTTCGAGGAACAGGCCATTGCCGCAATGCAGTTCTTTGATCGTGCCGGAAATCGGCGCCTCTAGGTTCAGCAGCGCGGGAAATCCCATGTGTGCCGCATCCACCTGGGGACGAGCCAGCTCGGCCGCGGCCAGTTCG
Organism: Massilia sp. GCM10023247; assembly: GCF_042653325.1. Classification (NCBI taxonomy): domain Bacteria; kingdom Pseudomonadati; phylum Pseudomonadota; class Betaproteobacteria; order Burkholderiales; family Oxalobacteraceae; genus Massilia; species Massilia sp. GCM10023247. The sequence goes on along the minus strand of NZ_JBHSIB010000007.1, from coordinate 373,388 downwards.
AAAGCCGCACCCAGCCGGGCCATCTCCATCGCCGGCGTGTTTTCCGGGTTCCGCCTCATCACCTCCTGACGGACGGCCTGCCAGAACCGCTGGTGGGCAGCGTCGGTGGCGTCGGCGCCACCGATCCACGTCAGCAACCTTGGGGAAGAGCACGCCTGCTGGGCGAACCAGAACGTATCGTTATAGAAGTCGGCGGCCAGCCTGGCGATCTCGGCGTCGGATGCGTCGAGAATGCTTTGGCTCTTGATGGCCGCGACCGAAAAGCGGTCGGGGAAGCAGATCTCGGTGGCAGTCGGGCGCAGCGGGATTGCGCGGATGGTGGCGACGGTAGCGTCGCCGCCCCACACCACGCGGACCATGCACCGAAGCGATATTGCACGTGTGATCGCGTCGTCGTGCGGGTAGGTCAACAGAACAAAGCGGCCGGCCACGGCCGCGCCGACTTCTTCCTGCAGGACCGAACCCAGGATCTCGATCAGGAAACCCAGCTGGGGGCTCAGCTTTTGTGAAACCCGGACGAAATTAGTGTTGCCCGCCAAAAGCGACAGCAGCCACGAGTACATGAAGACCGAATCCACATTGGCGGGAGCCAAATGGAACACCAGTCCTCGTCCGACGACGCGCGCGTTCGACAGGTCGGCCGGATACTTCCGTGCCAGGTCGCGCAGGCGTGCCGCACGGAACCAGTGTCCGAGTGCTGCCAATTCGGGGAACTGGCGAACCTGCGGATGGGTCAACAAGTGCTGCGAGAAACGCGCGACAAAGTCGACCGCACGTGGATCGAACGGCTTCCAGGGTAGAAGGGCGGAGCTGCGCTCCAGGACAAGGTCCAGTGGCTCGGAAGAGTCAGCCCCTAAAAAAAAAGTAATCTGGTTCATGGCATTACTCGCGTATCGCTGCAGCCGCGCATTTCAACCTGGGGCAGGCGGCCGGTGACGGTGAAGTGGCGTCCGGGACGTCCGCAGGCACAGTCGTCTTCGCCGTGCAGGGTGCCCATGTCTTCGGTGAGCAGCGAGTGCCCGGGGTAGCTGGTCGGTAAGGCACTCAACACCTGCACCACTCCTGGTTGGTTGACCGGCAAGGGAGCTAGGGTGATCGGGTCGCGAATGATGACGTCGGCGAACACCGGGGCATGCAAATGACCGTGCTCGCACTCCATGAAGATGGAGCCAACTTGCTCCACCATGCCGTAATAGTTGAATACCCGGTCGATACCCAGCTGTTCGCGCAGTCCGCTCTTGAAGGTCTCGTTATCGACTTTCTGGTCGAGCAGGCGCTTCCAGCCTCCGCCATGGATCAAGGTACTGCCCGGGCCGAAGTTGAACCGCCGGCCAGCCTGTCTGGCTTGCTGGTACAGCTCTTTCCATATGACGAAAGTGAAACCGAATGCGAGCACCGGTGTTCCCCGGTGCTGTTCCAGGAACTGCTCCAGCCCCTCCGCGTCGAGTGCCAGTTCGCCGTTCAGGCAATAGTGGTGATTTCGCCCGAAGACAGAAAAGCCGAGGATGCCTGCCGCACGGGCATTGAAGCGGCTACGGTCCTTCATCAGGTCGGGACTGTCAATGATGAGCATCGGCAGCCGCTTCTTCCCGAGAAAGGAGGCCATGATGGCGGCGAGCACGCGCGTTTGCCGCATCGACGTTTCGCGATCCAGGTAAATGCGCGACACCGCCTGGCCGGTAGTCCCGCTCGAGGTCAGCGTCTTGACGACCTGGCTTTTGGGCACACTGGCCAATTCAAGGGTCTTGAACAAGCGCACCGGCAGGAAGGGCACGTCTTCACGCGCCGTGGCCGGACCGGCGCCAAACATGCGCTCTCGCATGTGACGGTACGGGGCACAATGCTCGGTGTGCCAGGACGTCAGTTCGTTGAGTGAAGCGAGAAGCAGGGCCTGCTTATCTGCGGCAGTCAGGCCGAACGGTTGAGCCAGGTCGAAAGGCAGGGCCGGCGCGGCGTCTAGTGCGGAGGCGGGCGACTCTCCTTGTATAGTTGGATTCATGCGTCTGCCATTAAAGCGGTATAGTCTTTTTTTCCGGTCGGTAGCAGTGGAAGGCGCTCCACCGTGCGGAGACGGCACAGGGAATGATGGATGCCGTAGCGGGTAGCCACGAGCTGTTTTGCCGTGTCCGGCAATGCCGGATCTTCTGTTTCGAGACAGATGATCAGTCGTTCGTCACGTCCGCCGACGGAAACCGGTATCTGCAGTTCCTTTTGCAACAGCGCCTCGACCTCGTCGAGACCGATGCGGTTGCCTGCCAGCTTGACGAAGCGTTTGAGACGTCCGGTGACGTAGAAAAAGCCTTCGTCATCCTGGCGCCCCAGGTCCCCGGTCCGAAGGATGCCGCCGAGCTCGTCAGCCAGGGCCAGGTCGGCGCGCTCCAGCGCGTAGCCCATCATGACGTTAGGGCCGTGGTAGACAATCTCGCCACTGCCGGGATCGAGCATCAGCTGCCCGTTCGGGATCGCGACGCCGATCGACCCCACTTTTTCCAACAGGCGTTCCGGCGGGACGTAGCTGATGCGGGCGGTGGCTTCAGTTTGTCCATACATGACAAAGAACTTCCAGCTACGCTCCAGCGCGATTTTTCCGAATGCCTGGGTAAGGCGATCGTCGAGACGGCCTCCGGCTTGCGTCAGCGTCCGAAGCGAGGGCAGGTCCTGGTTGTGGAAGCCTGTGCGGTACAGCATCTGATACACATAAGGAACGCCTGCGATGGACGACACCTCGTGCCGGCGTATCACGCTGACAAAATCAGGGCTCATGACGCTGACATCGCGCAACACCAAGACCGCACGGCAGGTAAGGTGACTGTTGATCACCGACAGGCCGTAAGAGTAATAGGGGGGCAGGACGGTGAGGGCGCGGTCGGAGGCGCCGATGCCGAGGTATCCGGCGATCGAACTTGCATTTTCCTGCAGTGCCTCGTACGACAGGCGTACAAGTTTCGGGCTCCCCGTGCTGCCGGAGGTACTGAGCAGCAGCGCCAATCCAGGCGCCAGTTCTGTCGCCCGCCCGGATGTGCGGCAGCTGATCAGCAGGCCGCTCCCCGGCAACGGCTCGCCGCCCACCGATGCGCCCATGACCCAGTTGGGTTGATAGCGCGAGATCAGCGAATCGGTCAGGTCGGTCGCTAGGTTGTCGGGTAAAAGCAGGGGGACGTGGCCAGCACGAAGGCAGGCCAGGTAGGCCACCAGACTGGATAGCGTATTGGTCATGAACAGCACGCCCAACTGGCGCGATCCGCGGGCCATCAGGCCTTCTGCGGCTGCATCGACCCGGCGATTCAAAACCCCGTAGCTGATGTGCTGGTCGTTCTCGTCAATGACCGCAAGCGAAGAGTCGCCTGGGCAGTTATTCCAGAAATTCATTTAGGAAGGGGGAAACAACTACAAGTATTTAGCGACGATGCTCTTCGCTTTTTCGAAACTGCTCATGTCGATCACATCTTCCGCATCGATCATGATGTCAAAACCTTCCTCGATTGCGGCGATCAGCGCCATGTGGGCAATCGAATCCCATTGCGGCGTTTCACCATAGCGCAACGAATCGACGACGTCCGTGATTTTGATATCGAGGCTTTGGGAGAAGATCTCGCGAAGTTTTTGTTCCATTGTGTTCTTTCTGTTCGGGTAGGTTCCGAATTGTCGATATGGGTTGAAAGGGGAAATGAGGTTCCGATGGTAAGCACTTACGCAATTCTCGTTCGACGGTCGCTTCATCGGGGAAGCTCTTTGCTTACTGACACAACCCGTCTAGGCGCAAGGTTAGGAGGGTGAATAACAATTCTGACGCACCAAGAGATGTGCTTCCCTGTTCGGGCTGTCGGCCATCCAAGCGGTGTCTTATTCAAAACCGCTAATTTTACGCGCTGTGCTCGGCTGGCGTACACACCAAGCCGAAAATATTTCTTGCCGGACTCAGCATGCGGCGGACAAGCTGTCTGATCTTGCGTTGTATTTTCCAGACAGCCGAGCCATTCGTCGGGTCATCCGCCGAGCAGTACTGGCAAGGTATGCTCGGGCGTGTCGACAGCGGTGCAAGCGTTGGCGCCTCTGGCGGCTTCGCGACGGTCGCTGCCTTCAGGTACCGATGGCATCGCACGCGTAAAAATCAGGCGAGTGCCCCAAGCACGGGTTCGTCGTCGAACTGCTGGGCACTAACCGGGCCGGAGCGCTTCCACAGATGGTCATCGATTGCCGACGACGGCGTGAATTCGGGCACCATCTTGCGGAGCTGATTCCGAATTGCGTGGTGGTCACCCCGTTGGCATGCCTCGTCCAGCTGCTTGAGCATCAGCTCAAGGAACGGCCAAGCGATTTCAGCTTCCTGGGCGCGCATGATCAATGGGTGCTCCGTACCGGTGACGTTGTCCCCAATCAGGAGCTCTTCATATAATTTTTCTCCGGGGCGCAAACCGATGAACCGCAACTCAATACCTTCCGGCGCACTGGCCGAGCGCACCGCATGACCGCTGAGGTTGATCATCTTCTTGGCCAGATCGGCAATCTTGACCGGGTTACCCATGTCGAGGACGAAGACATCTCCACCTTGACCCATCGACCCGGCTTGCAACACCAATTGCGCCGCCTCCGGAATTGTCATGAAATAGCGGGTAATTTCCGGGTGGGTCAAGGTGACGGGGCCGCCGCTGGCAATCTGGCGACGGAACAGCGGCACCACCGAACCAGACGACCCCAGTACGTTACCGAATCGCACCATGCAGAAACGGGTAGACCCATGCTGGCGCGCGAATGCCTGCAGGATCAGTTCGGCCAGGCGCTTGGTGGAGCCCATGACGTTGGTTGGGCGCACCGCTTTATCGGTCGATACCAGCACGAAGCAGTTTACTTTGGCGGCCACTGCTGCGCGTGCGAAATTGAGCGTGCCGAACACGTTGTTTCTGATGCCTTCGATCGGGTTTTGTTCAACCAGAGGCACGTGCTTGTAAGCGGCTGCATGGTAGACGGTCTCGACCTTGAATTTCTCGAAAATGTTGCGCGACTTATCATAGTCCATGACCGATCCCATGAAGGGAACGAGTTCGATGTCGGTTCCGCTCGCTGCGACGATAGAACGCAACTCCTCGTCGATCGCGTAGAGCGCATATTCAGACAGCTCGAGCATGATCAGCCGGCGCGGCGCGAGTTTGACGATTTGCCGACACAGCTCCGAGCCGATCGACCCGCCAGCACCGCTGACGACGATAGATTTCCCCGTAATGCACACCGATAACAGCGCATCGTTAGGGGATACGGGGTCACGGCTCAACAGATCCTCAATTTCGATCTCGCGAACGTCGTCGACGCGGGACAGGCCGCGGACGAGATGACCCATCGGCGGGATCACCTTTACCTTGACCTTCAATTGCGTCAGCCGGTCGACGATTTCACGCTGTTCCGCACGCGACAACGAAGGCATCGCCAGCAGGACGGCCGTCACCTCATGTGAGCTGATCAAAGGCGCGAGCTTGCTCGATGGATAAACCTTGATGCCTGCAATGGTCGTTCCCTGCAGTTGGCGATTGTCATCGATAAAAATCACGGGCGCGTATTCGTCGCCTGCAGCCAGTGCATTGGCAAGTTGAACGCCGGCGTCGCCTGCACCGTAGATTGCAACCACCCTACGGCTGACGCCGCGACGCTCGACCATGAAAAAGCCGCGTGCAATGAAACGGCTGGCCAACAAATACAGAATCAAGTTGGCGCAATAGATGATGAATGGGGTCGCGGATAACCGGGGCACCCCAACGGCATAAGCAATTGCGGCTAGCATCGATACCGACACCAGGGCAGCGAAAACGGCGGTGAGCACGATTCGATGATCAATGTAGCGAATGATGGCTCGATACAGGCCGACGCGTATAAACACGGGCACCGAAACAATCGGTGCCGCCATCACGAGCATGAGATAGTGCTGCAGTCCGATAGTGGTGTCGGCGCCAAAATGCAGGGCGAGCGCAGCGACGAAGAGCGCGGGAGCGCAGACCAAGTCGGCTAACGCTGCAATTGCTTGCTTTTGAATACGAGAAAGACCCAGAAACTTATTTTTCATTTTTTTGCGAAGAAGACGCCAGTGTTTCCGCGACTGTCGGCGTTTATAACTGATCGATCCAAATGAGATCGAACCAAAAAACGTATTGTGCCAGATCAATATGATGAACTTTCTCACCAACTGTAACGCTTGCGTACGAATAGCAGCAGAACGCTATGACGATCCGGTCCGAGGCCTCATTCGGGCAAGAAAAGTCGTTTAACGGAGCAGGGCAGGTGCTGCGCTAATGGCCATCGGTGCAGCGGGACGCTATCTTACACCGTCGAGATCGTCCGATCATCTACATGTTGTTATATGGCATCATTTCATAGCAAAAATAATTGAACAGCCTGCAGTCGGATCGCAATGAGGCAGAAAGGCGGTACCTTGGTGTGCTAAACTTCCCGTTTTTTTAATTGTCGGGTTGGCAAAAAGCAACACTCGGCGCTGTTTCGCTTCTTTAGGCATTCTTACGTGTTGACGGTCTTTCGAAATTCAATTAAGTACTCATGGTGCGGCGCTGTCGCGCTGAGTGCGGCGAGCGTATTTGCAGCAACGCCGTCTGGGCAAGGCCAATCGGGTTATGTAAACATGCCTAGTGCATCGGTGGAATCCGAAGGCACTATCTCGTTTGGTTACGGCTACGACCAGCCGTACGGGAATGTCTGGGTCAGCGCCACGGTACTACCGTTCCTGCAAATGACGGGCCGGTACGTATCGATTACCGGAATTCCCGGGTTCACTAATGTCAGCGGGGAATACGGGAGCAATTACGGACGCTACAAGGACAAGGTGGTCGACCTGAAACTGCGCCTGTGGCAAGAGAAGGAGTGGTTGCCGTCGGTTGCAGTCGGGAAGACGGACCTGCTGGGAACGGAACTCTTCAGCGGCAATTATGTGGTGGTGACTAAGACGTTTGGGCAGGCGCGTAATCTCGAGGCGAGCGTTGGCTTGGGGCGGAGGCGGGCAAAAGGTGTGTTCGCCGGCGTGCGCTGGGCGCCTGTTTCGGTGCCGGGCTTGGCTCTGGTAGCCGAATACGACGCAAATGATTACAAGAATGATTATCGTGCAAGCGAGACTGCGGCAGGCAGACGGTCGCCAGGGCCGGCGGTCGCCGTGGAATATCGCTGGGGCTGGCTCGGCGCGCAGATCGCCCGTCACCGCGATCACTTCAGTGCGAATACCTACGTGAGCATTCCGTTCTCGGAGCGCGAGTTTCTCCCGAAACTGCTGGAGCCGGCACCGTTCCAGCCCAAGAATCCGCCAGCCCGTGTCAGCGCCGCAGAATGGCAGGCGGACGCGCGCCATGGCGCCCAGCTGGTGCAGGCCCTGGCCAAGCAGAATTTCCGGAACGTCCGGGTCGAGCTCGACAGCGGCACGCTGAAGCTGACGCTGACGAACAACCGTATTTCCAATCTCGGCCGTGCGGTGGGGCGTGCCACGCGCACGGCGCTGGCGTTCGCACCGCAGGGGACGCACTCGATCCACGTTACCTATACGCGGCTCGAGCAGCCTGTCGCGACCTACGAATTCTTCGACCTGAAGCGGCTGACCGATTACCTGACCGGCATCGTCAGCCGCGACGCCTTCCTGCAGACGGTGCTGGTACGGTACGCGACGCCGGCCGACAAGCTGGCCGATAACCAGCCGGGCCTGGCCTCCGCGATCCGGGACGACGATGCAAAGCTGAACGTGCGCGTCAATCACGAAGGCGAAATGGTCCAGCTGCGCTCGGAAGACCGCGAAGCGACCCGCTTCCGCCTTGCGCCTCGGGCATCGTTCTTCTTCAATGATCCGAGCGGCGCCCTGCGTTATGAGCTCGCCGCCGTGTCCAACTATGACAAGCGCCTCGGTGAGGGCTTTTACTTCAATAGCGCATTCAAGCTGAACCTGTTCGAAAACGTGTCGGGCGTAACGCAGCCGTCGAACAGCGTCCTGCCGCACGTGCGCACCGACATCGCGGAATACAAACGCAGCAGCCGTTTCAAGCTCAACCGTGCGCTGCTGAACAAATACATGACCCTCGACGAGCGCCTCTATGCACGCGTCTCCGGCGGTCTCTACGAAGAAATGTACCGCGGTGTCGGAGGCCAGGTGTTATACCTGCCGAAAGATACCCGCTGGGCGGCGGACCTCTCCGTCGATGCACTCGAGCAGCGCGGCTTCAAGGGGTGGTTCGACAAGCGCGATTACCGCACCGTCACCGCACTCGGCGCCTTGCACTACCGTTTACCGTATGACACGACCGTTACGGCCAGGGCAGGACGTTTTCTTGCCAAGGACGAAGGGGTGCGCCTTGAGTTCAAGCGCCGCTTCCGTTCGGGTGTCGAAATCGGCGCGTGGTACACCAAAACCAACGGCAAGGACATCACGAATCCCGGTTCGCCAACCGACCCCTACAACGACAAAGGGGTGTTCCTCTCTGTCCCGCTCAACATCATGCTGCTGTCGGACACGCAGTCGAGCGCTGGTTTCGCCCTTTCGCCGTGGACGCGCGACGTCGGCCAGATGGTTAGCGGTCCGGGCGACTTGTACGAAATCATGGAAGACGCGCGGCGCGACCTCAGTACCGTCGACGGCCTGGGTAACTTCGCAGAGCGCAAGGACGAACAGAACCACCCGGCGGTCAACCCGCCGGTGCGCACGATGCCGATTCCCTGGGCGGAATTCCGCTGGCGCCTGGAGCAGTCGGCGTCGACTTCCCCGACCCTGCCGCAATGGGCGAAAGGGTCGATTCTTGCCGGTGGCGCCGTGCTGGCGGGCGCAGCGCTCGACAGGCCGGTCGATCGGTTCGTCAGCAAGCACCAGGATAGCCGGGCCATGGATGCCTGGGGCAATGTCGGGAAGGCCACGCCCGTCGCACTGGCCGGTGCAGCCGGCGCCGCGGTGGCCTTCGGCGACGCGCGCATGCAAAACATCGGCATCATTTCGCTGCAGTCGATTGCCGCTTCGGCCGGTGTGTCGATGGTCACCAAGCGCCTCGTGCAGCGTGCACGTCCGCTCGAAGAGCAGGGGACCTGGAGCCGGACCGCGAACCGAGGGGACGCCTCGTTCCCGTCCAATCACGCGGCGGTCGCGTTTGCCGCCGTCACCCCGTTCGCCCAGGAATACGACGCGCCATGGTTGTACGGGCTGGCCGCGGTAAGCTCGATGGGCCGCGTTGCAGATCGACAGCACTGGGTATCGGACGTCGTCGCCGGCGGCGTCGTGGGGTATGCGATCGGCAGCTGGTTGTGGCAAGCGCAGCGCGACGATTCCAGGTCGCAGTTTGCGGTGATGCCAGGCGCAAAATCACTCAGCGTGAGCTGGAGCACCGCTTACTGATCGAGGCATGCAGTCAAGGCCGCACGGGTGCTCCGTGCGGACCTCTGCAAGAGCGCAATCGCAGCCGTCAAACGCCAGGAAACCGGCGCGTTCGAATTGCCGGATGCGCGCATCGGGACCGACGCCGGCTGCGCGGCCGCGTCCGCCATCACCTTCACTACCTTCTCTCGTCCAAACAAAAAGGCCTGGTTCCTGTTTAGTACAGGAACCAGGCCTTGAGCGCTTGGCAAAACCCGCGTGTCGAACTTGACCGGCTCGGGTTTCGTCGCCGCTCCATCCATCACCATCCACGGGCACCAGGCCCGCAGGGATTAGTGGTGGGTGGTGGCTGCGTGGTGCGTGGTGGTCGAGTCGTCGTCGTTGCCGGCAACGATAGCGGCGGTTGCAGCGATAGCGACGCCGACAGCAACCAGGGCACCGGTCGACAGGCCGGTAGCGGCCGACAGGCTAGCCATAGGACCGGTAGCTGCTGGAGCGGCAGCTGCAGGTGCAGTGGTTGCCGGTGCGGCTGGGGTTTCGGTGGTTTGTGCAAAGGCTTGTGCCGAGACCAGGCTCAGGGCAGCGCTCAGGGCGAGAATCTTTTTCATGTGTTTGTCCTTATCTACGATTAAACAAAATCTGACGAGTGCAATAGTTGCTTCATGATTATATCAACTAAAAGTCGACTTTCTTGGAAAAAAGAAATCTTCGTTGTTTCCGGCGCATAGAGCGGCGGAAAGCGGCGGGGGCGGGACAGATGATTTGCAGCCTGCACCACCGCATAAGAAGATAAATTGAATCTGGAGGCGCGGCAGCCAGCGATGCCGATAATCATTCGGCAGATTAACTGCGTATCATCCGGTTGGAGGTTGCGCGATCGGCCGCCGCAAAACGGTAGTGGCGAATCCGGACCAGCGGCCCTCGCTCCTGCGCTGTTAGGCTTGATGTCAGCGCTAACGCCATTACATCATTCGACAGGTCCTAGCGACCAGGCGCCCCCAGTCCATGACGAGGGCCGCAGGCAAACTCCGGTCCACCAGGCGCGACCGACGACCCGATGGTTCGGAGCGCAATGCTGGTATAGGACCCAAATTCGAACCCCGGTATCGGCGAGGACTCGGTCCGATAGTGCAATACCGTCGGCCACGGATATCAACAATTAATATGACTAATGGGTAGCGGTAGCTAGAAACCACCTATAAATAATGCAGGGAAACCAGTCTGGATAAGGGGAAATTAAATTAAGACGCGTTTAGCATCGAAAGTGTAACGGGATGTAAAAGTGTAAGCATAAAGCGTCGTGGAAATACGTCAAAAACTGTAACAAAGTGTCCCGAAAGCTTAGGTAAACTGCCAGAAATTTTCCTCCAAAGATCATGGCGGTCCCGATGGGATAGAAAAATACCTTTCAATATCAAGCAGTTACGCTGTAAATATACGAGATATGCGCAATGTTGCACTGCAGCGCGCACGGCTGGGCAGATTGCTGCTTTCTCAACAGAAATGCTATAGAATCTGGCGCTCATTGTAGTCATCTTGGATCTCGTGGAAACCCAATTCATTGCCTTCGAAATCGGCTTGACGGTATCGCTGGTGTGTTCCTTGCTGCTGGTCGCGACAACGCGCTGGCACGGCCGGTTCACGCTGGATGCGACGCGTGGTATTCAGAAATTCCATAGCGTACCCACGCCCCGCATCGGCGGCCTGGCCATCATGCTCGGATTGATCTTTGCCTGCGCCTTCACCAGTCCGGCGCAGCAGGATCTGCTTGCGCCTTTATTGGCCGCGGCGGCTCCCGCGTTCCTGTTCGGTATTGCCGAGGACATGACGCGCCGCGTCTCCGTCGGCGCGCGTTTGATTGCCACCATGGCCAGCGGCGTCGCTTGCTGGGCCCTGACCGGTGTGAGCATTAAGTCCACTGGTGTCCCATTGCTCGATCCGGCACTGGCCTGGCTGCCCTTCTCGGTCCTGTTCACGGCGTTCGCTGTCGGCGGCCTCGCCAATGCGGTTAACATCATCGACGGTTTCAACGGCCTTGCCAGCGGCACGGTCGTCATCGGTCTGCTGGCGCTCGGTTTTATCGCCCTCAATTCGAACGACCCCCAACTGGCCACGCTGTGCTTCACGGTGTGCGCCGTCACAGTCGGCTTCTTCCTCGTGAACTTCCCCTTCGGTAAGCTCTTCTTGGGCGATGGCGGCGCCTACCTGCTCGGCTTCCTGCTGGCATGGCTGGCAGTAACCCTGGTCAACCGCAATCCGGACGTGTCGCCCTGGGCGCCTCTGCTGGCCTGTGCCTATCCGATTTACGAAACCGTGTTCACCATCGTGCGCCGCCTCTGGTGCCGCCGCCATCCGGGCCGCCCGGACAGCTGTCACTTGCACAGCCTGGTGAAAATCGCGATCGCCGGCCGTTACTTCCGCAGGTTCAGCGCGCCAATGCGCAATGCGCTGGTTTCGCCTTTTTCCTGGTTCCTGGCCGCCGTACCGGCCTTGCTGGCGGTACGCTTCCCAGCGGATTCCAGCGCATTGGTGCAGGCAACCCTGGCCAGCTTCGGCCTCTACCTGGCCTTTTACTGGTACGTAGCGTCTGCTTCCCGCGCGCGCCGCCGCCGTGCCACGCGGCCGGCGCCGCGCAGCGCCGCCCTCGACGAGGTCGTCGACACCGCATCGTTGCAGGCCTGAGCCGCGCGTTCAGTCGGCAATGCACGCTCGAGGTGCTTTCGAGGATCAGCCTCGGGTACCTTGAGACGTGGACCCGGGGCCACCCGGCGTTCAGCCCACCCAAGGTTCTCCACTCCGCGCAGGCCGAATTGGCGGCTCTTTCCCTCCCTGTTTCGCTTATAGCCGTACGGCAATAGCGGCGATAATTCTATTGCGCAAGAATTTGCGCAAAAATTGACGCAGACACGGAGCAGGGCATGGCGGAAGACAGCGGCGCGGAAAAGACAGAAGACGCGTCACCCAGAAGACTGGAGAAAGCGCGCGAGGAGGGCGATGTTCCCCGCTCGCGCGAACTTGCCACGTTTGCCGTCCTGATCACCGCCGGCGCCGGCCTGTGGATCACGGGCGGCAGCCTGGTCGGCCGCTTGTCGAGCGCACTCGCCTCCGGCCTGTCGCTCAACCGCGAGCAAATCTACAACCCTACCGTCCTGCTCGAGCGCATCGCCAGTGATGTCGGCGGCGTGATCCTGGCCTGCCTGCCGCTGGCGTTCGCCATCATGCTCGTGGCGCTGGCCGCGCCCTTGCTGATCGGCGGCTTCAATTTCAGCTCCAAGGCCTTCACGCCGAACTTCATGAAGCTCAATCCGATCACTGGCCTCGGCAACATGTTTTCCCCCAACGCGATGGTCGAATTCCTGAAGGCGATCGCCAAGACCCTGCTGGTGGGCAGCGTCGCCTGGCTGGTCATCATGAGCCAGAAGGAAGCCGTGCTCGGTCTCGCCGTCGAGCCGCTCGGCGCCGGCACTGGCCACGTGGCCGACCTGATGGCGCACGCTTTCCTGTTCATCGTTGGCGCGCTCGGCCTGATTGCCCTGATCGACGCTCCCTACCAGGTCTGGCATTACAACAACAAGCTCAAAATGACGCGCCAGGAGATGATCCAGGAATCGAAGGAGTCCGACGGCAATCCCCAGATCAAGGGCAAGATTCGCCAGATGCAACTGCAAATGGCGCGCAACCGCATGATGCAGAATGTGCCCACTGCCGACGTCGTAGTGACCAACCCGACCCACTACGCCGTCGCCCTGAAGTACAGCGACGGCCAGAAGGGCGCGCCGCGCGTGGTCGCCAAGGGCGCCGACGAGGTCGCGGCCAAGATCCGCGAACTGGCCAAGGAGCACAAGGTTGCGCTGCTGGAGGCGCCGGCGCTGGCCCGTGCGCTCTACAAGCATACCGAGATCGACGACGAAATCCCGGAAAAGCTGTATTCGGCGGTTGCCGAAGTGCTGGCCTATGTATTCCAGTTGCGCAATTACAGCAAGGCAGGCGGCCAGTATCCGGATCGTCCGACCAAGCTTCCGGTGCCGCCGGAGATGGACCCGCTGAACCCCGCATCACAAACGAATAACGATACGCATAACGGAGCACCTCGATGAACAGCCTCAGAATGCCGGCCTGGCTGAACGGCATCGGCGCCAGGGGCAATGCCCTGGCGGCGCCGATCCTCATCATCCTGCTGCTGGCGATGATGATCCTGCCGCTGCCGGCCTTTGTCCTCGACCTGTTCTTCAGCTTTAACATCGCGCTGTCGGTCATCGTGTTGCTGACCGCGCTGTACACGGTCAAGCCGCTCGACTTCATGGCCTTCCCGGCGATCCTGCTGGTGTCGACCATGCTGCGCCTCTCGCTCAACGTGGCGTCCACGCGCGTGGTGCTGACCGAAGGCCACACCGGCGGCGCGGCGGCCGGCAAGGTGATCGAAGCTTTCGGTCACTTCCTGATCGGCGGCAACTACACGGTCGGTATCGTCGTCTTCGTGATTCTGACCATCATCAACTTCACCGTCGTCACCAAGGGCGCGGGCCGTATCGCCGAAGTCGGCGCGCGCTTCGCCCTGGACGCGATGCCGGGCAAGCAGATGGCGATCGACGCCGACCTCAATGCCGGCATGATCACCGAGCCGGAAGCGCGCAAGCGCCGCACCGAAGTGGCGCAGGAAGCCGAGTTCTATGGCGCCATGGACGGTGCCTCGAAGTACGTCAAGGGCGACGCCGTGGCCGGCATCATGGTCACCCTGATCAACATCATCGGCGGCCTGATCGTCGGCGTGGTGCAGCACGACATGTCGGCAGGGGATGCCGCCAAGACCTACACCTTGCTCGCCATCGGTGACGGCCTGGTGGCGCAGATTCCTTCCCTGATCATCTCGATCGCGGCCGGTATGGTGGTCTCGCGCGTAGCCAACGACCAGGACATCGGCGGCCAGATGATGGGCCAATTGTTCGCGAAACCGGAAGTGCTCTACATCACGGGCGCCATCATTGCCGGCATGGGCATGATCCCTGGCATGCCGAACCTGGTGTTCCTGCTGCTGGGCGCCGTGCTGGGCGGCAGCGGCTACCTGCTGGCCAGGCGCGCCAAGTCCGCGCCGGAACGCGAGGCCGAGGCTGCTGCGCAGGAGGCGGCGGGGAGTGCCGGTGCCGCTGCCACCGCCGAGACGGAGGAAGCGACCTGGCAGGACATCATGCCGGTCGATACGCTCGGCCTGGAAGTGGGCTACCGCCTGATCCCGCTGGTCGACAAGACCCAGGGCGGCGAACTGCTCAAGCGCATCAAGGGCATCCGCAAGAAGTTCGCGCAGGAAGTGGGCTTCCTGGCCCCGCCGGTGCACATCCGCGACAACCTCGAACTCAAGCCGTCCGCCTACCGCATCACGCTCAAGGGCGTGGAAGTGGGCAGCGGCGAGGCGATCAACGGCCAGTTCCTGGCGATCGACCCGGGCATGGCCAGCGGCACGCTGCCGGGCCAGCCGACCACCGACCCGGCCTTCGGCCTGCCCGCGGTGTGGATCGAGGCCGGCCTGCGCGACGAGGCGCAGAACCTGGGCTACACGGTGGTCGACGCCGGCACCGTGGTGGCGACCCACCTGAACCACCTGATCACGACCCATGCCTCTGAGCTGCTGGGCCGCCTGGAAGTGCAGGCCTTGCTCGATCACCTGGGGAAGGAAACGCCGAAACTGGTGGAAGACCTGGTGCCGAAGGTGGTATCGCTGGCGACGCTGCAGAAGGTGCTGCAGAACCTGCTGCTCGAAGGCGTGCACATCCGCGACATGCGGACCATCATCGAGACCCTGTCCGAGCATTCGAACGGCACGCAGGATCCGGGCGAGCTCACCGCACAGGTGCGCATCGCGCTGGGCCGGGCGATCGTCCAGCAGCTGTTCCCGGGCACCAACGAACTCAGCGTGATGACGCTCGACAACCGCCTCGAGCGGCTGCTGATGCAGGCGCTCGGCGCCGGCGGCGACGGCTCCGGCATCGAGCCCGGCCTGGCCGACACCATCGCCCAGCAGGCCCATAACGCGGCCCAGCAGCAGGAGGCGATGGGCCACACCCCGGTGCTGCTGGTGCCGGCGCCTTTGCGGGTGCTGCTGTCGCGCTTCCTGCGCCGCGCGCTGCCGCAACTGAAGGTGTTGTCGCATTCGGAAATTCCGGAATCGAAGACGATTCGGGTGACCAGCCTGGTCGGGACCGGCTGACACAGGCCCTCCTGCACGGGGCAAGCTCCTTTATACTGCGGGTTTGCTGCCGGGCCGCGGCAGTTGCGCTGCCTTGCGGGCGGGTACTGAGGAGTCGTGGATGATTTTGGTAACGGGCGGGGCAGGATTCATCGGTGCGAATTTCGTGCTCGACTGGCTCGCACAATCGGATGAGCCGGTCCTGACCCTCGACAAGCTGACCTATGCGGGCAACCTCGACAACCTTTCCGGGTTGCGTGGCAAGCCCGAGCATGTTTTCGTGCGTGGCGACATCGGCGACCGTGCACTGGTCGCAGGCCTCCTGCAGCGCCACCGGCCGCGCGCCATCGTTCATTTCGCTGCCGAAAGCCATGTCGACCGGAGTATCGACGGCCCGGAAGATTTCATCCGGACGAACGTGCTCGGCACCTTTCAGTTGCTCGAGGCTGCGCGCGCGTATCACGGCAGCCTGCCCGCAGCGGAGGGGCGCCGGTTCCGCTTCCTCCACATTTCCACGGACGAGGTCTACGGTGCCTTGTCCGCCACCGATCCGGCGTTCACGGAAACCAACCGCTATCAGCCGAACAGCCCGTACTCGGCCAGCAAGGCGGCGAGCGACCACCTGGTGCGGGCCTATCACGCCACCTATGGCCTGCCGGTCCTGACCACGAATTGCTCCAACAATTACGGACCTTTCCAGTTTCCGGAAAAATTGATCCCGCTGTGTATCGAGCGCGCGCTGGCAGGGGAGAGCTTGCCGATCTACGGCGACGGCCGGCAGGTGCGCGACTGGTTGTACGTGAAGGACCACTGCACGGCCCTGCGCGGCGTCCTCGATGCCGGCATAGTGGGTGAGGTCTACAATATCGGCGGCGCCAGCGAGCGCACCAACCTCGACGTGGCCGAGGCCCTGTGCGCCATGCTCGACGAACTCCGTCCGCGTGCGGATGGCGCGCCCTACCGCAGTCAAATCCGTTTCGTCGAAGACCGCCCCGGGCACGACCGCCGCTATGCCGTCGATGCCGCCAAACTGCAGGGCGCCACCGGTTGGCGGCCGAGCGAGACCTTCGAGACCGGCCTGCGCAAGACGGTGCAGTGGTACCTGGAGAACCGCAGATGGGTCGCCAGGGTAGCCGACGGCAGTTATCGGCACCAGGCGCAGGAGTCGGGCAGCGCATGAAGATCCTTCTGACGGGCAAGGACGGACAAGTCGGTTTCGAGCTCCAGCGCGCGCTGGCGCCGCTCGGCACCGTGGTGGCCAGCGGCCGCGCCACCTGCGACCTGGCTGACGAGGCCGCCCTGCGCGCCATGGTGCGCGAGATCGGTCCCGACGTGATCGTCAACGCCGCGGCGTACACGGCCGTCGACCAGGCCGAGTCCGACCAGGCGACGGCGTTCGCCGTCAACGCCGCGGCGCCGCGCATCCTCGGCGAGGAAGCGGCGCGTTCGGGCGCACTGGTGCTGCATTTTTCGACCGATTATGTCTTCAGCGGCGAGCAGGATCGGCCCTATACCGAGCACGACACGCCGGACCCCCGCAATGTTTACGGGCTCAGCAAATACCAGGGCGAATTGGCCCTGGCCGCTGCCTGCCCTCGGCACCTGATCCTGCGGACCAGCTGGGTATTGGGGGCGCATGGCAGCAATTTTGCCAGGACCGTGTTGCGCCTGGCGACCGAACGCGACACCCTCGGGATCGTGGCCGACCAATACGGCGCCCCGACCTCGGCGGCCCTGCTGGCCGACCTGTGTGCCGACCTGCTGCGCCGGCAGGCACAAGCGTCGGCGCTCCCCCCCGGCACCTACCACGTGGCCGCGGCCGGTACCACGACCTGGTACGACTATGCGCGTTTCGTCCTGCGCCAGGCCGAACTTGCCGGCATGCAGTTGCGGGCCGGCGCCGATGCCGTGCAACCCTTGGAAACCCGGGCCTATCCGACCCCCGCAACGCGTCCGCGCAGCGCGCGTCTCGATACGCAGCGCTTTCGCTCGACCTTCGGCTTGCGCCTGCCGCCGTGGGAGGAGGGTGTTCGCCATGTACTGCAACAGATTCTCGAAAGCGGACCATGCACCAGGTAAAACGCAAGGGTCTCATCCTGGCTGGCGGAAGCGGTACACGCCTGTACCCCGTCACCCAGGCGATCAGCAAGCAGCTGATGCCCGTGTACGACAAACCGATGATTTATTATCCGCTCAGCGTGCTGATGTTGAGCGGGATTCGCGAGGTGCTGGTCATCAGCACCCCGCACGACCTGCCGCTGTTTGCACAGCTACTGGGCGACGGCAGCCGCTGGGGCATGGATATCCGGTATGCCGAACAGCCCACGCCCGATGGGTTGGCGCAAGCCTTCATCCTCGGCCGGGATTTCATCGGCGGCGCGCCCAGCGCGCTGGTTTTGGGCGACAACATTTTTTACGGGCACGACCTCGTCAAGCCGCTTGCTGCGGCGAACGCACGGATCGATACCGCCACCATCTTTGCCTATCACGTGAGCAATCCGGAGCGCTACGGCGTGGTCGAGTTCGACAAGGACCAGCGCCCGGTCAGCATCGAGGAAAAGCCCACGCTGCCGAAATCGAATTATGCGGTGACCGGCCTGTATTTCTACGATCAGCAAGCGTGCGACCTGGCGGCGGAGCTGCGTCCCTCGGCGCGGGGCGAGCTCGAGATTACCGACCTGAACCGGCGCTACCTCGAGCTCGGGCGCCTGGACGTCGAAATCATGGGCCGCGGCTATGCCTGGCTGGACACGGGCACCCACGACAGCCTGCTGGAAGCGGCCAGTTTCATCGCGACCTTGCAAAAGCGGCAGGGCCTGCAGGTCGCCTGTCCGGAAGAGATCGCCTATCGCCAGGGTTGGATCGACGCCGCGGCGCTCGAGTCGCTTGCCATGCCCCTGGCCATGAATGGCTATGGCCGTTACCTGCTGAGTATCCTGAAATGAGGCGCCCATGCCGCTGACCGTCATCCCGACCGCCATTGCCGACGTACTGGTCCTGGTGCCCCAGGTCTTCAAGGATGAGCGGGGCTCCTTCGTCGAAAGCTTCAACGCCCGAGCCTTCGCCGCCGCGACCGGCGTCGACACGCCCTTCGTGCAGGACAACCACAGCCTGTCGGGCCGCGGGGTCTTGCGCGGCCTGCATTACCAGATCTCACATCCCCAGGGAAAGCTGATCCGGGTAACCGAAGGCAGCGTGTTCGACGTTGCCGTCGACCTGCGCCGCTCGTCCCCGAGCTTCGGGCGCTGGGTGGGCGAGGTGTTAAGTGCCGAGAACGGGCGCCAGATGTGGATCCCGCCCGGCTTTGCGCACGGCTTCGTGGTCCTGGGCGAGCGCGCCCAATGCCAGTACAAGACCACCGACTACTGGCATCCCGAGCACGAGCGCACCCTGCTGTGGAACGATCCGGCGATCGGCATCGATTGGCCGATCGGATTCGCGCCGCAACTGGCGGCCAGGGATGCGGATGCGCCGCCGCTCGCCGAGGTCGAGACTTACCCGTGAGGGTCTAGGCAGTCGGGCAAACGCTCACTGTCAACCGCATTACCATCAAGCGCGCATGCAGTGGGTGAACATTCTCGACAGTCCACAGGCCCGCCTGACGGTGACGGGAGCGGCCATCCGGTAAAGGTGAGGGAATACTTCATTTTTTCTGAACTTTAGGATAAAATTCAGAAAAAATGAAATTTGGCTGGTTTATGACTCAACACTATATTGTCATGGCGGATGTTGTTCGTAGCACGTCTTATGACGGAAACGAACTGATGGGGGAATTCAAGCGGATTGTTGAGGAGTGCAATTACGCCCATAGGGATACTTTATTGTCTCCATTCACCATAACATTGGGCGATGAGTTCCAGGGGGTTGCTGCATCACTTAGTGCCGCGGTCGATTCGATACTTTTCCTAGAAGATCGTACCCTGACAGTCCAACCAGTTTTCTCGCTCCGTTACGTCCTTGTATATGGTGCAATTGACACACCAATAAATCCTACTATTGCCCATGGAATGGTTGGATCTGGACTTACAAGTGCAAGAGAAATGTTGACGAAGAAGCGACGAGGAAGACCGCGTTTCCAATTAGATTTGGGAGGGGGGGCATATACCGAAGAATTGAGGATGGTTTTTCGGCTATTAGAATTGCTCTCAACTCACTGGAAAGAGAAAGACTATATTCTGATTCGAGAACTTTTATGGGGCAGCGATGATAAGGAAGTTGCCTTGCGGTTTGGAAAGACTGCATCACAGATATGGAAGCGGAAAAAAACATTGCAGATTGAGGAATACTTAATTGCAAAAGAACTTCTAAGGCAAACCGTTAATCGTTGTGAAGGGAAATAAATGAGCGCAATTAACCCCATTGTTGGGTATTTTATAATTTTTTGTGTGGGTGAGATTTTCGCGTTTGTAGTCTTTCCGATTCTTCGTAAAACAATTATTGGCGCGCCGGTTGTGAAGAAGCCCGATATTGAGACCTTTAAAGGAATCCTGGAGCGGCTTGTGATTTTTATCGGCCTTGCTAGCGATTACTCCACTGTTCTCGTGATGTTTGGTGCCTTGAAGCTTGGGACGCGCTTGAGTGAAGAAGGAAATAAAAATATTTCGAACAACTATTTCTTGATAGGAAACTTTGTTTCAGTGTTGATTGCCATAGCCGCTACAGTTGTAGCTAAGCATTTGGTTACCTGAAGACTGTAACTGTCAATAATATTCGGCTGCCCAGTGCTCTCATCGCCCCAGCACCCTTGCATTAATAAATTTCTTGGCGAACAGATGTCGTCATAAAGAGATATGTGGTGGGGCACTGGAATGATCAAAAGACTATTTCCAAGGACATCGTTGGACGTTTGCTTTGTTCGTACGACTGGCTGGAAGTAGCCGTGGTTTCAGTTGGATACTGGAACACTCCAAGCTTTACAGAGGAGTGTTCACATAAAGCAACTACCTCGAATCCAGGACGCCGGCGGTCAAAAAGCGCTCATGTGCGAGCGATGGCCCCAGGGCGAGTCACTTCAACAGATTGCCCAGTTGTTCGAACGTGATCACTCGTGCAGGATCAATGAGACGGTCGCGGGAGAATCCGGACGAGGTAGACATTTACTGGACGAGCGCGCACGGAAAACGCTCAATTAACAAAAATCCCCGCAGCGATTCCATGAATTGTGTTGCTTGACTAGGTGAATGCACAGCCAGACAGGGGACGTATACGGGGCGCAGTCCAGGCGCAAGGATGACGGCTGTGTTCGCAGCGCCGAAGTGCGGGTGGCCGCGCATCAACGGTCGTGCGTTGAGAGGGGATCCGGTTTGCCCTCGGAGCCGGGATGCCACGGGCGTACCTGCCGCCTGGGCCTGGCTCCGGCAAGGCATGAGGCGCTGGCGCCTGCGCAGACGCAGCATCCGTCGCAAGCGGCAGGCCGACATCGACCAGGCCTTCCTCTCACCAGCCTGCTCTCCCACCTGTTGAGGGGGCTTGAACGGTGTTGTCAGGCGCTCTAAATCGAATTAGCCCACTTTCCCCATCCTTTTCGCCGGATGGTTGCTTCACGGCATCGTCAATAATCTCCACTGTAAACCGGCAATATCGTCCGGCATGAACTGAGCAGTGCGGAGAATAAGATGAATGTGAAGAAATTTACAGCGGCAACATCCCGGGAAGCCTTGCGCAAGGTGCGCGACGCGCTCGGGCCGGATGCCGTCATCCTCTCGAATCGCCCGGTCGACGGCGTGGTCGAGATCCTCGCGCTGGACAACGACGACGTCGCTTCGCTGGCGGCCCCGGCGCCCGGTTCCGAGATGGCCCAGCCGCAGCCGCGCCTCGAGCACCTGCACGCCATCGAGCCCGAGGCGCCGGCCTTCCTGAACCGCCGCAGCGCTCCCGCAGTAGCGCCCGAGCAGGTCTACGCCACGCGCCGCGCGCCGCAGCCGCAGCCGCAGCCAGAAGCGGAACCGATCGCCGAACACGGCTATGCCAACCGCCGCGCTCCTCAGCCGGAGCCGGGCTTCGACATGGCCGCGATGACCTCGATGATGTCGGCCGCGATCGCCCAGGCCAAGGAATCGGCCGCCGCCGAGATGAGCGGCATGATGAACGAACTGCGCGCCATGCGCGGCCTGATGGAAACCCAGCTGGCCGAGATGTCCTGGGGCGGCGCCCAGCAGCGCGAGCCGCAAAAGGCGGCCGTGCTGCGCGAGATGCTCGCTGCCGGCTTCTCCGCGTCGCTGGCGCGCTACCTGGTCGAGAAGATGCCGGCGAATAAGGATGCCGCCGAGGCGATGCGCTGGATTAAGACCGTGCTGGCGCGGAACCTGACCACGATGGCCGACGAAGACAACCTGCTGGACAAGGGCGGCGTGTTCGCCCTGGTCGGCCCGACCGGCGTCGGCAAGACCACCACCACCGCCAAACTGGCCGCGCGCTGCGTGATGCGCCACGGCCCGGAAAAGCTGGCCCTGATCACCACCGACGCCTACCGTATCGGCGGCCATGAGCAGCTGCGCATCTACGGCAAGATCCTCGGCGTGATGGTGCACTCGGTGAAGGACGAAGCCGACCTGCGCATCGCATTGAAAGAACTCAAGAACAAGCACACCGTCCTCATCGACACCATCGGCATGTCGCAGCGCGACCAGATGGTCACCGAACAGGTGGCGATGCTGCAGGGCTCGGGCGCCGACGTCAAACGCCTGCTGTGCCTGAACGCGACCTCGACCAACGAAACCCTGGCCGAAGTCGTGCGCGCCTACCAGGGCAGCGGACTGCACGGCTGCATCATGACCAAGCTCGACGAAGCGGCCTCGATCGGCAACGTGCTCGACGTCGTGATCCGCCAAAAACTGAATTTGCACTACATCTCGAATGGCCAGCGCGTGCCGGAAGACCTGCACCTGGCCGACCGCGCGATGCTGGTCGACCGCGCCTTCCGCAGCCGCCGCGAGGCCGCCGCCGCGTTCGACGACGCCGACCTGCCGCTGATGATGGCCGGCGCCGGCCAGCGCGACGACAGCCTGCGCGAGGTGCGCCTTGGCTAGTTTCGATTTCGACCAGGCCGAAGGCCTGCGCCGGATGCTGGCCGGTCCCAAGCCGCGCGTGGTTACTTTCCTGTCGAGCACCCCGAGCGACGACAAGGGCGCCATGCTGGTCAACCTCGGCGCCTCGCTGGCGCAGGCCGGCAACGAAGTGCTGATCGTCGACGCCACCGTGCGCGACTACGGCGTCGCGCGCCGCCTCGAGATGGAACGCCATGCCGGCCTGCTGCAGGTGGCGCGCCAGGAATGCGCCCTGAACCAGGTGGTGCAAAGCGCGCCCCAGGGCTTTTCGGTGGCGCTGCTGTCGCGCGACGGCAGCCTGCCCGGAGCCGGCAGCGACGAAGCGCGGCGCCTGGCGAAAACCTTTGATGTGCTGGTGCAAGGGCAGGGCGGCATCGTCATCGTCGACGGCGAACTCGCGCGCGACGGCAGCCTTGCGCTGCCGGCACTGGCCGATTCCGAGATCGTCGTGCAAGTCTCGACCAGCGCCACCTCGATCACCAACGCCTATGCGCTGATCAAGCGCCTGGCCCAGGAATTCGGACGGCGTCCGTTCGGCATCCTCGTCACCGGGGCCAGCGAGGCAGAGGCCAAGGTGGTTTACGCTAATATGTCGGCGGCAGCAAGTCGTTACCTTGCGGTAACGTTGAATTCGATGGGCTCGGTACCGGCCGACGAATACCTGCACCGCGCCGCGCGCCTCGGGCGTGCGGTGGTGGATGCCTTCCCGCTGGCAGGCGCCTCGGTGGCCTTCCGCGCACTGGCGGGCCGCGTTGCGATGGCGCGCATGGGCAAGCTGGAGCGCAACAGCGGATTCGAGCGTCAGAGCGGTGGCGCGCATTTTGGTTCCTGAGAAAAAAGAACAAGCATGTATACCGTCAAAGGGAAAGCGGACAAGAACCACCTGCTCACCGAGCATGCCCCGCTCGTGAAGCGCCTGGCGCACCAGATGAAGGCCAAGCTGCCGCCGTCGGTCGAGGTGGATGACCTGATCCAGGCCGGGATGATGGGTCTGCTCGACGCCATCAACCGCTACGAAGACAACCACGGTGCCCAGTTCGAGACCTATGCCGTGCTGCGCATCCGCGGCGCCATGATCGACGAGCTGCGCAGCAACGACTGGATGCCGCGCAGCACCCGCTCGACCATGAAGAAGGTCGAGTCGGCCATGACGACGCTGCAGCAGAAGCTGGGCCGTCCGCCGACCGAGACCGAGGTCGCCAAGTCGCTCGACGTCTCGCTGGCCGACTACCAGGAGATGCTGTTCGAGGGCGGCGGCCACCAGCTCGTGTATTACGAGGATTTCCACGATGACGACGGCAACGACAGTTTCCTCGACCGCTATGCGGTGGACGAGGACGACCCGCTGCGCGCCTTGCTCGACACCGACTTCCGCCAGGCCGTGATTGCCGCCATCGATGGCTTGCCGCCGCGCGAAAAGATCCTGATGGGCCTGTACTACGAGGAAGAACTGAACCTCAAGGAAATCGGCGCCGTGCTCGGCGTGTCCGAATCGCGCGTGTCGCAACTGCATACCCAGGCCGTGGCCCGCCTGCGTGCTTCGCTCAAGGAAAAGCTGTGGACTTCGCCAGCCTGATCGGCCTGGCGCTGGCGCTGGCCGGCCTGTTCGTCGGGCACACGCTCGACGGCGGGCGCTTCGCCTCGCTGTTCCAGCCGGCGGCCTTCGCCATCGTCGTGGTCGGCACCTTCGGCGCCGTGCTGCTGCAGTCGGAAGCGCGTACCTTCAAGCGCGGCATGCGCATGCTGCGCTGGGTCTTCTTCCCGCCGAAAGACACGCGCCAGCCGCGCTCGCGCGAGATCGCCCTGTGGAGCCTGTCGGTGCGGCGCGACGGCCTGCTCTCGCTCGAGCAATTCATGCGCGGCCAGGATCCGATCGTGGCAAAAGGCTTGCGCCTGGTGGTCGACGGGGTCCATCCCGACAAGATCCGCGGCCTGCTCGAAGCCGAGATCACCGCCTACGAATTCGCCGAACGCCAGGCCGCGCGCATCTGGGAAGCGGCGGCCGGCTATGCGCCGACCATCGGCATCCTGGGCGCCGTGCTGGGCCTGATCCACGTGATGGAAAACCTGTCCGATCCGGCCCGTCTCGGTTCCGGCATCGCGGTCGCGTTCGTCTCGACCGTGTACGGCGTCGGACTGGCGAACCTGTTCTTCCTGCCGGTCGGTAATAAACTGAAAGCGATTGTTTCGGACCAGGTGGTGCAGTACGACATCCTGCTCGAAGTCTTCCACGACCTGGCCAGCGGCAACCACACGCGCGTGGTCGAGGAGCGCGTGGCCAGCCTGCTGGCGCGGCGCTGATCCGCATGGGGCCGCACTGAGCATGGCGCGCAAGAAATACGACGAAGGCGGCGCCGAACAGCATGACCGCTGGCTGATCTCCTACGCCGACTTCATCACGCTCCTGTTCGCCTTCTTCGTCGTGATGTATGCGATCTCCGTCGTCAACACCGGCAAGTACCGGGTCTTGTCCGATGCCCTCGGCGAGGCCTTCGGCGCCAAGCCGGCACGTCCGCAGGCCAGCGCCACCATCGACGCGCTGCCGCTCGACAGCCTGATCGCGCGCAAGCGTGCCGAGGCGGCCAAGCGCGAGCGCGAGCGGCTCGATGCGCTGGCGCGCCGGCTGAACGCCTCGCTGACGCCGCTGGTCAAGGACGGCAAGGTACGCGTCACCCAGACCGGGCAGGGCGTCACGGTCGACATCAATGCCAGCGTGCTGTTCGAGGAAGGGCAGGCGGCGCTGGGCGGCGACGCCCGCGCCACGCTGGGGACGGTGGCGGGCCTGCTGAAGGACGAGGCACATGCGATCCAGGTCGAGGGCCATACCGACAACCTGCCGATCGCCAATTCGGCGTATCCGTCGAACTGGGAATTGTCGAGCGTGCGCGCAAGCAGCGTGGTGCGCCTGTTCATTGAGGGCGGGATCGCCGAAGGGCGCCTGACCGCGGTCGGACATGGGGCCAACCTGCCGCTGGCGCCGAATACGGACGAAGCGGGCCGCGCACGCAACCGGCGGGTGGCGGTGACGATCCTGGCGTCCGAGGGCTTGCCGCGGCAGTGAAACATTATTTCATTTTGTATGTATAAATGAAATAATATTTCTGAGTCGCAGGCGCCCATCCGCGTCGCGTCCTTGGCTTTTCCGGCTTCTGCCCGCACAATGCGGGGCACAACCATACGGAGTCGAACATGCATCGCAGACCCTTCCTTCTCGCCGCCTTCTGCAGCGCGGCGAGCCTTATGCCCGCGTTCGCGGGCGCTGCCGGAGAACCGACCGTGGACGTCAAGCACCGCATGGAGATCGACACGCCGAACGGCAAGGTCCTGGTCCAGCTGACCTTCATCAACCAGGGGCGCAGCACGGTCTGGATTCCGCGCGAGATGCTGGCGAAACAGGAATTGACGGGACGCCGTTTCGACCTGCGCGGCTTCGATAACCGGCCGGTCGACTACACGGGCAAGATGGTCAAGCGCGCGGCGCCCACCGCGGCGGACTACATGGCGCTCGAGCCTGGCAAGATGGTGATGAACACGATCGACATCACCCGGGACTACGCGTTCATGAAGGGCCGGCACACCTATAACATCGGTTATGCCGGCCCGGTCGTGGCCGATATCAGGAAGCCCGAGATCCTGGAGGAGTTTCCCGCCAGGCCGGTCTCGTTCGTCTATACCGGCCGCTAGCCACTGGCGCGGGGAATCAGTTCAGTGCCGGGGTGTTCTCGGCAAAGTACTCGTGGTTGTCGGCATTCGCCACCGCTGCGTTCGGGTCGCTGATCGCCAGGCTGGCCGCGCCGCTCTGGCCATAGACGTTGTCGTCGGTGTTGGCGACCACGTCGAAGTGGCTCATTTCATGCACCAGGGTGCCGCCCTTCGAGTCGGTGCCGGTCATCGGCGCATTCCAGAACGCCCGGCAGACGTAGATCTTGTACGGCTGGGTGGGATAGACATACGCGTAGTAGCTCTGCTTGCAGCCGCAATCGACCACGACATTCTTGTTGTCGAAGCCGTCCTTGATCGCCGTGAAGTTCGCTTTCACCTTGGCCTGGCGGGTCGAGGTGACGGTGCCGAACCACTTGGTGTAGCGCGGACCCATCGTTGTCTTGCTCATGTAGCTGACCGAGCCGTTGCTCATGGTCTGGGCCGCCGAGATCGCCGACGCCACCGTGCTCTGCTGCGAGGCGGTGCAGTTGGTGTAGCTCAGGCCTGCCGGCGAGGGCGTGGTGCCGCCGCCGCGTTTCAGTGCCTCCATGATCGGCGAGTCCGATCCACGCGGCAGGCGCCCTTCGATGTACAGCGAGGCCGAGTCGGACTCGAGCTGGCCGACCTCGGCACTGGCGGGCCCTTTATTCCCCAGGAACAGGTCGGGCGAGGCGGCGCGGTAGCGGATCGCGTAGTCGCCCGTCACGCTCAGGTCGTACAGTGCCGACAACTCGACCTTGACCGTGTGCGAGGCGCCCGGCTTCAACAGGTAATAGTCGGCCTGGGTCGGCCTGGCGCGCTTGATCAGGGCGCCGAGGTAGGGCACCTTTTCGCCGTCGCGGGTGATGTCGAACAGCGGCGCCGACATGCCCTCGAAAGGCGTGCGCCACTTCAGCACATACTGCGGAGAAGACGAGGTGTTGGTCAGGGTGACGTTGACGTGCACGTCCTCGCTGGCGCCGAGCGCCGCCTTCTCGGGCGTCACCGTCACCCGCACACCGTTCGACCCTGCCTGGGCGCCGACGGCGACGCTCAGGGCTGCAATACCGAATACCGACTTCAGGATGCTGTTCCAGCTCATGTGTCTTCTCCGTATGTGGTTGTGGCCATGTCGGCCATTCTTTTATCAACAAGTTTTCGCCTGACACTTTTAGTACGATCCAACGAAAACTTGAGTACATACTGCGCAATTCATGAGCTGGTAGCAATGCATACCGGATAGTGTCTTGCACGATTTGCAGAAATGTCACAATCGTGCAATTTTTTTAAGCGTGCGCTGGATTTCGGCAACTAAGCGTGCTAGGTGCCGTTTCCGGTTAATTCAGCGGCGGCGAGTTCTCCCCAAAATACTCGTGCGAATCGGCGTTGTTGACGGCGCGCTCGGGCGCCGTCCGCGCCATCTCGGCCGCGCCCGACTGTCCGTAGACGTGGTCGTCGGTGCCGGCGACGATGTCGAAGTGGCTCAGCTCGTGCAGCAGGGTGCCGCCCATCGAATCGGTGCCCGTCATCGCCGCCGTCCAGAAGGCCTTGCAGACGTAGATCGTGTAGGGCTGGGCCGGGTAGACATAGGCGAAATAGTCCTCGTCGCAAGCGCAGTCGACCTTGACCGGCTTGGTCTCGAAGGCGTCCTTGATCTGCGTGAAATTCTTCGTCACCCTGGCCTGGCGCGCGCCGTCGAGTGCGCCGAACCAGTTGGTGTAGCGCTGGGCCTGCTCCTTGCCGCTGGTGAGGTAGGCCAGGCCGCCACCCGCCATGGCGCTGCCGGCGGCCATGGCGCCGGCGATGGTTTCCTGCTGGGCATTCGAGCATTGGGAGTAGCTCAGGCCGCTGCCCGTAGGCGCCGCCAGGGCAGGGCTGGCCGCGCCGCGCGCCAGGCGGCCTTCGATCCAGAGGGAGGCGCTGTTCGAGCGCACCGCGCCGCCGGCCTTGGCGCTGCTGGCCAGGGCGGGGACGCGGTAGCGCACCGAATAGGCGCCGGTGACGGCCATGTCCCAGTTCGCCGACAGCTCGACGCGGGCGCTGCGGCTCTCGCCGGGTGCCAGTTCGATATGGTCGGCGTCGACGGGCGCGGCGCGCTTGACCTTGCGGCCGAGGTAGCGCACCGGCTGGCCGTCGCGGGTGATCTCGAACAGGGGCGCTTCCGGCGCCACGAAGGGCGTGCGCCATTTCAGCAGGCGCTCGGGGGTGCTGCCGGTATTGGTCAGGGTAACGGTGACCAGCACCTCGTCGCGCTTGCCATAGGCGCCGCGCTCGGGGGTGATGGTGACGGCGATATCGCCGGCAGCATGGCTGGCGACGCTGGTGGCCAGCAGCAGGGTGCAGGCGGCGATCTGGATGGGGCGTTGCATGGATTCCTCCGTCGGGTGATGACTGAGGAATACTGTGGGCGTGTTATTGTCGGCAGGACTTGCGTTGTGGCAAGAGTAGGGTGGGCACAAGTGCCCACCCTACAACAACGGCCGCATCAGCGGCCGACATCGGAGAGAGCAGCGTGCGCCTCAACCAGCCACGAAGCGCCGCGACGGGCCGTTGCCGAAGGTCTGGCCCTTGGCGCCGTACAGGCCCGGCTCGGCGCCCGCGGCCGGGGTGCGCAGCGCGCCGAGGACGGTCTGGTTGTGCGCCATCTGGCGGTTGATCAGCATGCCGTTCACGCGGTTCAGTTCTTTCGCCTCGGCGGTCTGCGCCAGCAGGCGATCCCAGGCAGAACGCGCGGCGGCGTCGGCTTGCGCCAGCCAGGGTTCCATGCCCGCTTCCGAAGCGGCGAAGCCGGCGCCGGCAAGCGCCGCATGGCGCTCGCGCGACAGTTGTGCCAGTTCCTGTACCAGCGCTGCCTTGCGAGGGGTCAGTTGTGCCAGTCCGTCCGCATCGGCCGCTACCAGGAACTGCTGTTCCTGTTTCATCAGTTCCACCAGCGCGTCGATGCGCTCGTGTTCAAGGCTGAGGGTCGTAGCGGGACTGGTCATGGGTCGTTATCGGTTGCGTGAGTGGAGCAGGTCGCGCACGGTGTCGAGCAGGCCGTCCGCGATCTTTTCGGAATTCACCTGGAACTGCCCATCGGCAATTGCAAGCTTGATACGTTCAACTTTTTTGGCATCGAACACCTGGCTGCTGCTCGCAGTGGCGCCGGCCGACGACAGGCGTACGCTGTCGGTCTGCGTCTGGCTCGGCGCAGCCGTTGCCGCGGCCTTCTCGGCCTGCTTGGCATTGGCTGCCGTGGTGTTCGGCTGCTGGAGGGCTTGCGCGCCTTTGAGGGTATCGTTGATTTTCACAGCACTATCCTTCTCTGTTCGGAGCAGGAACTCCGGGATCTGCAGGGTGTAACGGCTGTTCGCCGCCAAACTTTAGCGCAGATCGTCATTTCGAGAAGTTTTTTGAGTATTTATTAGAAACTATCTCAGCAGGTGGTGGAAGCTGGTGGCGACGTGCGCGTAGGCGATGCATGGCAAGCGCGGGCAAGGCGCGAGGAGGACGCATGGCGGGCCATGCTACGACGAGCAACGCCGCCCCCGCTTGTCAGGCGCGCCAGCAGCGACGCCCTCCTGCTGAGATAGTTTCTCATAACGTCACTTCGACGATGCCGCCGGCCCGTGCCGTGCCGCTGACGATGGCCCCGCGCGGCGTGCGCACCTGCACCACCTGGCCTTCGCCCGCCTGCGTGAGCGCTTTTCCCTCGCCCGAGACCGAGAAATTTTCGCCGCGCGACACGATGCGCACGGCCTGGTTCTGCTGCACCACGGGGCGGCTTTTCAGGGAATCGAGGCGCAGCGGGGTGCCGGCCGGCAGCGAGACCGTCGGCGTGCGGCCGATGGCCTGGGCCATGTCAGTGATGATGCCGTTCGGCATGGCGGCGATGTCGCCCTGCATCGTGGCCAGCTGGCCTGCCTCGATCGGCTGGCCCTGGGCCAGCGGCACGCTGGCCGTAACGTAATCGGCCAGCACGCTCACCTGGGCCTGCAGGAACACCGTCCAGCTTGGGGCCGTGCAGCGCACGCCGACCGTGGTCTTGCCCCAGGGGCGGGCGCCCGGCTGCTGGAAAGCTTCCGGGGCAGGGCAGGCGGCCAGCGACAGGCGCGGATCGACCGCGCCGATCTTGACGCCGACCTTGCCCGGCAGCCCGGCGCTCTGGGTGCGCAGGAACTGCTCGGCGACCTTGCGCAGCGCGGCGCCGTCCTGGCGCGCCGGCGCAGCAGCCTGCGCCAGGGGGGCGCTCAGCAACAGCAGTGCAAACAACTTCAAATACGTGGACATGACGGAAGGCCCTTCTGTGATGGCTGCCATCTTAGGCCTCTTGATGCCGTAGTGAAACTTTGAATAGCCGGGCTTTGGGGGGCTTAATCCAGCGATGGGCGAGTGTTGCTCAAACGTATGATTCACGCTGTCCCAACAAAAATCAGCCCGGAGGCGGCATGATCGGCAAACTCGACAACTATTTACGGTTCAACGAAACGGCCCTGTCCCTGCGCGCCCAGCGCCAGGAACTGATCGCGTCCAACATCGCCAACGCCGACACGCCCAACTTCAAGGCACGCGACATCGATTTCGCCAGCGCCATGCAAGGGGCGCTGGCGAAAGCCGCAAACCCCGGCCAGCTCGCCGCCACCAATAAAGCCCACGTCCAGCCTGCCGCCGACGGCAAGGCGCTGCCGGACGGCACCCCGGTGCTGTACCGCGGCCTGGTCCAGGGGGCGGTCGACGGCAACACGGTCGACATGGATGTCGAGCGCAACCAGTTCGCCGACAACGCGCTGCGCTACGAGGCGGGCATCACGATGATCAACAGCCAGATCCGCGGCCTGATGGCGGCGATCCAGAGCGGACAATAAGAAAGGTCGCTCGCATTATGTCCCTATTCAATATCTTCAACGTCTCCGGCTCGGCCATGAGCGCCCAGGCCCAGCGCCTGAACACCGTCGCCAGCAACCTCGCCAACGTCGACAGCGCCACCTCCAGCACCGGCGAAGCCTACCGCGCCAAGCAGGTCGTGTTCGAGGCGGTGCCGATGACCACCGGCGGCACCGGCGTCAAGGTGCGCGAAGTGGTCGAGGACGCGTCCCCGATGAAGCAGGTCTACGACCCCAAGCACCCGCTGGCCGACGAGAAGGGCTATGTGACGATGCCCAACGTGAACCCGGTCGACGAGATGGTCAACATGCTGTCGGCCTCGCGCTCCTACCAGAACAACGTCGAAACGATGAATGCGGCGAAGAGCATGCTGCTGAAAACGCTCACGCTCGGCCAATAAAAACTAAACAAGGCATCCCATGTCCACCGTAACTTCCGCCGGCACCTCGATCAACGACCTGATGTCGACCATGAACACCAAGAAGAAGGCGTCGACCGACAGCGTCCAGGCCGACACCGACAAGTTCATGACCCTGCTGGTCACCCAGCTCAAGAACCAGGACCCGCTGAACCCGCTCGACAACGCCCAGGTGACGAGCCAGCTGGCCCAGCTGCAGACCGTGACCGGCGTGAATAAACTCAACGAAACGCTGGAGACGCTGAAGTCGAGCTACCAGTCGACCGAGGCGATGCAGGCCACCAACCTGATCGGGCATGGCGTGCTGGTCGAAGGCAACAACCTGAACCTCATCGGCGGCAAGTCGGTGTTCGGCGTCGAGCTGGCCACCGCGGCCGATAACGTGCAGGTGATCGTCACCGATCCGCGCACCGGCAAGGACGTGGCCTCGATCGAGCTCGGCGCGAACGAGGCGGGCGCGCTGCCGCTGGTCTGGGACGGCAGCAGCGACGGCGTCGACGCCGCCCAGCTGGGCGACGGCAACTACAGCTTCCGCGTCGTCGCCACCCGCGGCGGCCAGCCGCTGACCGACGTGAAAGCCTTGAGCCTCGACACGGTCGCCAGCGTCAGCACCAATTCGAAGGACGGCGTCAAGCTGAACCTCGCGGGCAAGGGGGCGATCACCCTGGCCGACATCAAACAAGTGCTGTAGGCGCTTACTTAATACTAGTCAGGAGAATCACATGTCCTTCCAACAAGGCCTCAGCGGCTTGAACGGCGCCGCGAAATCGCTCGACGTCATCGGTAACAACATCGCCAACGCCAGCACCGTCGGCTTCAAGGGTTCGCAGGCGCAGTTCGCCGACGTCTACGCCAGCTCGCTCAACGGCGCCGGCGGCATGACGGCCGGTATCGGTACCAAGGTCGCCGCCATCGCCCAGCAGTTCACGCAAGGCAATATCGAGTCCTCGAACAATTCGCTCGACGTGGCCATCAACGGCCAGGGTTTCTTCCGCACCGTGTCCTCGGGCATGACGCAGTACACCCGCAACGGTCAGTTTTCGCTCGACAAGGACGGCTTCATGGTCAACGCGCAGGGCGCCAAGCTGACCGGCTATGGCGTGGGCGTCACCGGCCAGGTGCTGGCGGGCGCGCCGGTTCCCGTGCAGATCAGCACCACCGACCTGAAACCGGTCTCGACCACCAAGGTCGGCATCGAGATGAACCTCGATTCGCGCGTGGGCGCGCCGGCCGTGAACCCCTTCGACGCGGGCGACCCGAACACCTATAACAAGCAGTCGCCGGTCGACGTGTACGACACGCTGGGCAACCCGCACGTGCTGTCGACCTTCTACGTGAAGAACGGCTCGGGCACCTGGGACGTGTACGCGGCCAATGACGGCACCGAGATCACCAACCTGAAAGTGGCACAGGCGGCGCAGGGCGAGACCGCCGAATTCGCGGCCGTGAACGCGGCGCGCGCCGACTGGGATGCGGCGACCAAGGCGGTCCCGCCGGACGCGACGACGATCTCGGCGGCGCTGGCGCGCTATGCCGATGCGGCCTCGAGCATGGTCGCCGCGGCCGCGGCCAAGGCCGGAGCCAATCCGGCTGCCCAAGCGGCCATCGTAACCGCCGGCGCCGACGCGGCGCGCATCGCCGGTTACTCGGCCGACCAGGTCGACAAGGCGATTGCCGCGTCGGTCAAGGTGACGGCGGTGCCGATCGGTACCCTGAAGTTCGACGAAAACGGCGCCCTGAACGCGGTGCTGACCAAAAACGGCGGCAAGTTCAATATCGACCTGCCGATCTTCCCGTCGACCGGTTCCGATCCGATCCAGAAGATGGAAATCGCGTTTACCGGCACCACCCAGTACGGCACCTCGACCAGCGACAAGAAGCTGGGCCAGAACGGCTACACCGCCGGCAACCTGCAGCGCTTCTCGATCGGCGAGGAAGGCATCATCCTCGGCCAGTACAGCAACGGGCAATCGAAACCGCTGGGACAGATCGTGCTGGCGAACTTCGCCAATGCCAACGGCCTGGAACCGCTCGGCAACAACGCCTGGGCCGAATCGGCCGACTCGGGCACGCCGCTGATCGGCGTGCCGGATTCGGGCAGCTTCGGCGTGCTGCAGTCGTCGGCGGTCGAAACCTCGAACATCGACCTGACGGCCGAGCTGGTGAACATGATCACGGCGCAGCGCGTGTACCAGGCGAATGCGCAGACCATCAAGACCCAGGATTCGGTGTTGCAGACGCTGGTGAACCTGCGTTAATCGCGTTCAACGCACCGATGCACATCCGGCACGAATACGAAGGAAAAAAATGGACCGCCTGATCTACACCGCCGCCTCCGGCGCCAAGCACATCCTCGAGCAGCAGGCCACGACCTCGAACAACCTGGCGAACCTGAACACGACCGGTTTTCGCGCCCAGCTCGACACCTTCCGCGCCGTGCCGGTGCAAAGCGAGGGC
The DNA here is from genome assembly GCF_042653325.1 of Massilia sp. GCM10023247. NCBI lineage: Bacteria > Pseudomonadati > Pseudomonadota > Betaproteobacteria > Burkholderiales > Oxalobacteraceae > Massilia > Massilia sp. GCM10023247. The sequence continues at coordinate 339,408 of NZ_JBHSIB010000007.1, read as the reverse complement.
CTGCCGACGCGCACCTTCGTGGTCAACAACACGGTCGGCGCGAATTTCGCATCCGGCCCGCTGCAGCTGACCGGGCGCGACCTCGACGTCGCCGTCAAGGGGCCGGGCTGGATCGCCGTGCAGAATCCCGATGGCAGCGAAGCCTATACCCGCAACGGCGCCTTGCAGATGAGCCCGAACGGCGTGCTGACGACCACCAGCGGCGCGACCATCGCGGGCGAGGGCGGGCCGATCACGATTCCGCCGGACGTCACGGTGACGGTGGGCGGCGACGGCACCATCTCGACGGTCTCGAATGCCGAGCGTCCTGCGGCGCCCGTGATCCTCGGCCGCATCAAGCTGGTGAATCCTCCCGAGCAGGAGCTGGTGCGCGGCGACGACGGCCTGTTCAGGCTGAAGGACGGCGCGCCGGCCCAGGCTGACCCCACCGTGCGCGTCGCGGGCGGCGCCCTCGAGGGCAGCAACGTGAATGCGGTCGATGCCATGGTGGCCATGATTGGCCTCGCGCGCTCCTTCGAAACCCAAATGAGCCTGATGAAGAACGCCGAGAATAACGCCGCGAAAGCCGGTCAGATCCTTGCTTTGAATTAAGTGTTTCTCCAGCATAATTCTATTGTGCATGGCGGCCCTTCATGGCTGCCAATAGGAGAAACCCATGATTCGTTCGCTGTACATCGCCAAGACCGGCCTCGAGGCGCAGCAAACCAACCTCGACGTCATCACCAACAACCTCGCCAACGTCAGCACCAACGGCTTCAAGCGTTCGCGTGCCGTCTTCGAGGATTTGTTGTACCAGACCGTGCGCCAGCCGGGCGCGCAATCCTCGCAGCAAACCAATCTGCCGTCGGGCCTGCAGCTCGGCACTGGTGTGCGCGCCGTCTCGACCGAACGCATCTTCACCCAGGGTAATCCCCAGCAGACCGGCAACTCGAAGGACGTGATGGTCAACGGCTCGGGTTTCTTCCCCGTTCTCCTGCCTGACGGTACCCAGGCCTACACCCGCGACGGTTCCTTCCAGACCGATGCCAACGGCCAGCTCGTCACCTCGAGCGGCTACGTCGTGCAGCCGCCGATCACGATCCCGGCCAACGCCGAGTCGATCACGGTCGGCCGCGACGGCACCGTGTCGATCAAGGTCGCCGGCACCACGGCCACCACCCAGGTCGGCAACCTGCAATTGATGACCTTCGTGAACCCGGCCGGGCTGGAGTCGCGCGGCGAAAACCTGTACCTGGAAACGACCGCCTCGGGCAACCCGAACGCGAATACGCCCGGCACCAATGGCGCCGGCGTGCTGATGCAGGGTTTCGTGGAAACCTCGAACGTCAACGTGGTCGAGGAGATGGTCAACATGATCCAGACCCAGCGCGCCTACGAGATCAACAGCAAGGCGATCACGACCTCCGACCAGATGCTGGCGAAGCTGGCCCAGCTGTAAGGCATCGTCATGAAGAATTTCGCTTTCGCCGGCCTCGCTGCGCTGCTCTTGTCCGCTTGCGGTACCACCCCGAGCACGATCGTGCAGGAAACGCGCAGCGCGCGCCCGGCCCTGGCCGAACTGGCGCCGCCCACCGATGGCGCGATCTACAACGCGGCGCGCTACCGCCCGATGTTCGAAGACCGCCGCGCGCGCCAGGTGGGCGACCTGCTGACGATCAATATCGTCGAGAAGACTTCGGCCAACAAGGCCGGCGCGAGCTCGGGCAACAAGTCCGGCAGCGCCAGTTTCGGCCTGCCGGGCCCGCTGCAATCGCGCCTCGGCGCGAACGTCGAAACCGAAGGCGCAATCAAATTCGCCGACGGCGACAACCAGAGCGCCAGCAATGCCTTTACCGGCACCATCGGCGTGACGGTCACCGAAGTGCTGTCCAACGGCAACCTGGTGGTGGCCGGCGAGAAGCAGGTGGCGATGAACAAGGGCGTCGAGTTCATCCGCTTCTCGGGACTGGTCAGCCCGGACACCATCCAGAACGGCAATGTCGTCTCCTCGACCGTCGTCGCCGATGCCCGTGTCGAATACCGTACCAACAGCCGCATCGACCGCGCCGAAGTCAATTCGATGATGTCGCGCTTCTTCATGTCGCTGCTGCCGTTCTGAAGGCGCACTTGACGCTTCAAAGTGAACTAAGGATTGACCATGCGTTTCACCCTCCCGCTGCTGGCGCTCTGCGCTGCCTTGTCCGCCACCCCGGCCGCCCACGCCGAGCGCCTGAAAGACATGGCCAGCATCGCCGGCGTGCGCCAGAACCAGTTGTCGGGCTACGGTCTCGTCGTGGGCCTGGACGGCACCGGCGACCAGACCAGCCAGACCCCGTTCACGGTGCAGTCGATCATCGCCATGCTCCAGCAAAAAGGCGTGAACCTGCCGCCGACCGGGCAGCTCCAGCTGAAAAACGTCGCCGCCGTGATGGTCACGACCTCGCTGCCGGCCTTTGCCCAGCCGGGCCAGACCATCGACATCACGGTCTCCTCGATCGGCAATGCGAAAAGCCTGCGCGGCGGCACGCTCCTGATGACGCCGTTGCACGGCGCCGATAACCAGGTGTACGCGATCGCCCAGGGCAATGTGCTGGTCGGCGGCGTCGGCGCGTCCAGCCCTGGCGGCGGCGCCCAGGTCCAGGTCAACCACCTCGCGGTCGGCAAGATCTCGAGCGGGGCCACGGTCGAGCGCGCGGTGCCGTCCAACCTCGGCGAGAACAACCAGATCCGCCTCGAACTGAACCAGACCGATTTCGCCACCGCCAGCCGCGTGGTGTCCGCCGTGAACGACCAGTTCGGCGCCGGCACCGCGACGGCCCTCGACGGCCGCGTGATCCGGGTGCGCACCCCGTCCTCGTCGGACGCGCGCGTGAGCTTCATCGGCCTGCTGGAAAACATCGACGTCAAGCCGGCCGCGGCCGCCGCCAAGGTCATCCTCAACGCCCGCACCGGTTCGGTCGTGATGAACCAGGCGGTCACGCTCGACACCTGCGCCATCTCGCACGGCAACCTGTCGGTGACGATCGGCGCCGACACCCAGGTCAGCCAGCCGGCGCCGGGGACGCGCGGCCAGACGGTGGCCGTCACCACCCCGACCGTGGAGGTGAAGAAGGACCCGGGCAAGGTGCTGCTGGTCAAGGGCGGCGCCTCGCTGGCCGAAGTGGTGAAGGCGATGAACTCGATCGGCGCCAGCCCGCAGGACCTGCTGGCGATCCTGCAGGCGCTCAAGGCGGCAGGTTCGCTGCGCGCCGAACTCGAAATCATCTAAGGAGGCGAACGTGATTCCCTCCAAAAACAACCTGAATACCGGCTTCGCGCTCGATACCCAGGGCCTCGGCGACCTGAAGCGTTCGGCCAAGGCCGGCGCGCCCGATGCCACCCGCGGCGCGGCCACCCAGTTCGAGGCGCTGTTCATCAACCAGATGATGAAGAGCATGCGCGAGGCGACCCCGCAGGACGGGCTGACCGATAACCAGCAGACCAAGATGTTCACGTCGATGCTGGACCAGCAACTGAGCCAGAACATGGCCAAGCGCGGCATGGGCCTGGCCGACGTGCTGGTGCGCCAGTTGTCGGCCCAGACCGATGCGAAAGCCCTGGCAATTGGCACTGCGGGGGGCGATGGCGCGAACGCGCCCGCCAGCATGCTCGACATTCCGGCCTTGCCCGGCAAGCCAGCCTCGTTGAAGGGTCTGGAAGGCGTGCAGACCAACGGCGTGAGCGCCAGCGGCCGCTCGCAGGCTCCGCACGTGCGCGCTTTCCAGGAAAAGCTCGGCGCCCACGCCGAGCAGGCCGAAGCGATTACCGGCGTGCCGGCCAAGTTCATGCTCGGCCAGGCGGCGCTGGAAACCGGCTGGGGCAAGCGCATGATCCGCAACGCCGACGGCAGCAATGCCAACAACCTGTTCGGCATCAAGGCCGGTCCGGGCTGGAAAGGCAAGGTCGCCACCGCCGTCACCACCGAATACGTGAACGGCCAGCCGCGCCAGAAGGTCGAGCGCTTCCGCGCCTACGACACCCCGGCCGACTCGTTCAAGGACTATGCGCGCATGCTGGCGAATAACCCGCGCTACGAAAAGGTGCTCGACCACGCCGGCGACGCGTCGGCCTTCGCGCACGGCCTGCAGCGCGCCGGCTATGCCACCGATCCGCAGTACGGCGCCAAGCTGGCGAAGATCATCAAGCACTCGCTGGCATGACGCCTTGACAAGCAGGGAAGGGTGGGCGGATTCAAGTTCCTGGCCACGCTGCCGTAGAAGAAGATAACGAATAGAGAGCGCACATGTCGGGAAACCTCCTCAGTATCGGTAAAAGCGGGCTGTACGCGGCACAAACCGCGCTGACCACGACCGGCCACAACATCACCAATGCCAACGTGGCGGGCTACAGCCGCCAGGGCGTGGTGCAGGGCACGGCGACGATGATGGAGCGCGGCTATGGCTTTGTCGGCAGCGGCACCAAGATCGCGGAGATCAAGCGCTACAGCGACGAATTCCTGAACCAGCAGGTGCGCTCGGCCACGGCCTCGACGGCCTCGCTCGACGCTTATTACGCCCAGATCAGCCAGATCGACAACCTGCTGGCCGACACCACCTCCGGCCTGTCGCCGGCGCTGCAGGGCTTCTTCGCCGCAGTGCAGGACGTGACCGGCAACGGCGCCTCGACGCCCTCGCGCCAGGCCCTGCTGTCGGCTTCCGAGACGCTGGCCGGCAGCTTCCAGCAGATCGACGCGCGCTTGCAGGAGATCGGTGCCGGCGTCAACACCCAGATCGAAACCAGCGTCAACCTGATCAACACCTACGCCAAGCAGATCGCCGAACTGAATAACAAGATCGCCTCCTACGGCTCGATCGAAGGCAGGAAGCCGAACGACCTGCTCGACCAGCGCGACCAGCTCGTCATGGAGCTGAACAAGCACGTCAAGGCGAACGTCACCGCCGGCAGCAACAATGCGCTCAACGTATCGATCGGTAACGGCCAGCCGCTGGTCGTGGGGCAGCAGGCCTTCCAGCTGGCGACGATGAAATCGCCGACCGACCTGACGCGCCTGACGGTCGGCTACCAGACCGGCGACAGGGCCACCCCGCTGCCGGAAAGCGCGCTGGCGGGCGGCGAACTGGGCGGCATCCTGGAGTTCCGCAGCGGCACGCTCGACCGCGTGCAGAACGCGATCGGCCGCCTCGCCGTCGGCATGGCCTTCACCTTCAATGCCCAGCACAAGCTCGGCATCGACGCCGCCGGCCAGCAGGGCAAGGATTTCTTCGTGCAGGCCCCGGTCTCGGTCAAGGCCGCGGTCGACAACGACCGCACCAGCGACGCCGAAGTGGGCGCCGTGATCCTCGACCCGACCCAGCTCACCGACAGCGACTACAAGGTCGAGTCGGACGGCAGCAACTTCTTCGTCACGCGCCTGTCCGACAAGACCCGCACCAAGATCGAACCCTACGACCCGGCCGGCACCACGCGCACGATCGACGGCGTCGCCTTTACCATCAAGGGCACGGCCGCCTCGGGCGACAACTACCTGGTGCGCCCGACCGCCAACGGCGCCGCCAACTTCCAGCTGGCATTGTCGGACGTGAAGGACATCGCCGCCGCCACCCCGATCGCCACCAGCGCGCCGCTCGCCAACACGGGTACCGGCCAGATCAGCGCCGGCAGCGTCAGCGCGGCGTATTTCGCGGCGCCGCCAAGCCTGCCGCTCACGCTCGGCTACACCGCGGCGGGCGGCGGCCAGCTGACCGGCTTCCCGGCCGGCGCCACGGTGACGATGACCTTCAATGGCAAGGAAACGACCCATACCGCCGGCTCGGCGCCGTTCCAGTCCGGCGCCAGCTACAGCGTTTCCGGCGTCAACGTGACGATGTCGGGCATTCCGAAGGAAGGCGACAGCTTCCGCATCGAGGCCAACGTCTCCGGCACCGCCGACACGCGCAACATCCAGGCCCTCGGCGCCCTGCAGACGAAAGCCATCTTCAACGGCGCCAGCGCCACCTTCCAGTCGGCCTTCGCGCAGACGGTGAGCGCGGTCGGCAACAAGACGCGCGAAGTGCAGGTCAACGCCAGCGCCGGCGACGCCCTGCTCAAGCAGGTCGAGAGCGCGGCCATGAACGTGTCGGGCGTGAACCTGGACGAGGAAGCGACCAACCTGCTGAAGTACCAGCAAGCCTACCAGGCGGCAGGCAAGGTCATGCAGATCGCCACCACCATTTTCGACACGCTGCTGTCGATCGGCCGCTAAGCGGGCAGCGAACGCGAACGAGAGAGAATAAACCATGCGCATCAGTACCCGGAGCATCTACGAGAACGCGACGACCCAGCTCAACACGCTGCAGTCGAACATGGCGCGTACCCAGAACCAACTGGCGACCAACAAGCGCATGCTGACCGCGGCCGACGACCCGATCGCCTCGGCGCGCGCACTGGAAGTGACCCAGTCGAAATCGCTCAACACCCAGTATGCGACCAACCGCTCGAACGCGACCAGCTCGCTGGCCCTGGTCGAAGGCGCGTTGCGCGACAGCGGCGACCTGGTGATGGACGTGCAGACGCTGGTGGTGCAAGCGGGCGGCGGCGCGCTGTCGAAAGCGGACCGGCTGATGATCGCCACCGAGATCGAAGGGCGCATGCAGGACTTGCTTGGCGTGGCAAACACCACGGACGGCAGCGGCGGCTACCTGTTCTCGGGCTACCGCGGCACCACGATCCCCTTCGTGCAGACCGACGCCGGCGCCGTCTACCAGGGCGACCAGGGCCAGCGCAAGCTGCAGGTCGGACCGTCGCGTTCGATCGCGATCAGCGATTCGGGCAGCGCGATTTTCGAAAACAACCGCACCGGCAACGGCAGCTTCCAGACGGCCATGGTGGACAGCAACCAGGGCAGCGCGGTGATCAGTACCGGTTCGGTGGCCGATTCCACCAAGCTGACCGGCCACAACTACACGCTGGAATTCAAGGTCAGCGGCACGCCGGCCGTGACCACCTACAGCGTCACCGACACCACGAGCAACAGCATCGTGCTGGCAGACCAGCCCTACGAAAGCGGCAAGCAGATCAGCTTCGACGGCACTTCGTTCTCGATCAAGGGCGAGCCGGCTGCCGGCGACAAGTTCGAACTCAAGCCGAGCCGGAAGGAGTCGATCTTCACCACCATGACCAGCCTGGTGGCGGCCCTGCGCGCATCGGGCGACGATCCCAAGGCCATGGCCACGCTGTCGAACCAGCTGAAGAGCGCCGGCGAGGGCCTCAAGTCCTCGCTCGACAACATCCTGACGGTGCGCGCCTCGGTCGGCTCGCGCATGAAGGAGCTCGACTACCTGGAAAGCTCGGGCTCGGACCTCGACATCCAGTACGCGACCACGCTCTCCAAGCTGCAGGACCTCGACCTCGTGAAGGCGATCTCGGATTACGCCAGCCAGCAGGGCACGCTGGAAGCGGCGCAGAAATCGTTCAAGACGATGTCGTCGCTGTCGCTGTTTAACTACATCGGCTGATGCAGGCGGGCGCTGCGCCCGCCCATCCTTTCACGCCTGCTTCACATCGCCTGCGCCATCCTGACCGCCATTCGACAACGATGGAGGTGGCATGCGCAAGACACTGTTACGAACCGCGGCCTGGCTGGCCGCGATCCTGGCCCTGCTGGCCGCCGCGGGCTACGGCTACTACCGCAGCCTGGGCCTGGACAGCCTGCCCAGGGCCAACCCCGAATCCCGCGCGGCCGACCTGGCCTGGCTGAAAAACCCGGTGACGCAGCAGCGCGGACGCATCCTGGCCGTGGTGAGCAGCACCGAGCGTGGCGGGCCCGGCATGAAGCGCGCCGGCTACGAACTGACCGAGCTGGCGCGCGCCTACTATGTGTTCCAGGCCAACGGCTACGAGGTCGAGATCGCCTCGCCGAAGGGCGGCAAACCGCCGGAGCGGATCGACCCGGACGACATGGGCGACACCGACTACGCCTTCCTCAACGACCCCGCCGCGCAGGCGAAGGTGGCGGCGTCGATCCCGCTGGCCAGCGTCGACGCCGGGCGGTACGCGGCCGTGTTTTTCGTCGGCGGCAAGGGCGCCATGCACGACTTTCCCGACAATCCCGACGTGGCCCGCATCGTCACCGACATCGCCGGACGCGGCGTCGTCGGAGCGGTCTGCCATGGGCCCGCAGCCTTGCTGGGCGTGAAGCTGGCCGACGGCAAGGCGCTGGTCGCCGGCCGCCGCATGACCGGCTTCACCAACGACGAGGAGCTGTTCCTGATCAAGGACGCGCGCACGCGCTTCGGCTTCCTGCTCGAAGAACGCGCGCTGGCGGAAGGGGCGCGCTTCGTCGCCGGGCCCAAGTATGTCGACAACACCGTGGTCGACGGCCGCCTGGTCACCGGGCAGAACCCCTGGTCGACCTGGTCGACGGCGGAAGCGATGATCGCCGCGCTCGGACACCGGCCGCTGGCGCGCGAACGCACCGCCGAAGAGGCCAGCGTCGAGCTGCTGGCCGCCTATTATCGGGACGGGCTCGAGGCGGCGCGCGCCCGGCAGGCGGCGCTGCCGCGCTTTGATAAGATGCTGGTGCTGATGCATTCGGTGGTGGCCGCCATGCAGTGGCGCGCGGCCGATGCCGTCAACCTCCAGCGCCTCGCCAACGGATAAGGACCGGCATGCCCCTGCACATTCTCGTCGTCGAAGACCACGCGCCGCTCGCGCGCAATCTCGCGGACGGACTCGAGCTGCACGGCCACACGGCCGATTTCGCGGGCGACGGCGAGCTGGGGCTGAAGCTGGCCCTGGACCATTATTACGACCTGATGATCCTCGACCTGGGCCTGCCCGGCATCGACGGGCTGGAAGTCTGCAGGCGCCTGCGCGAGCGGATGACGCGGCGCATGCCGGTCCTGATGCTGACCGCGCGCGATGCCCTGCACGACAAGCTGCGGGGCTTCGACAGCGGGGCCGACGATTACCTGCTCAAGCCCTTCGCATTCGAGGAACTGCTCGCGCGCTGCCAGGTGCTGGCGCGCAGGCATACGCTGCACCAGGAGCACGAGCTGGCCATCGGCGCCCTGCGCATCGACCGGCGCGCGCAGGCCGTCACGCGCGAGGGGCGGGCGGTGCGGGTCCATCCGGCCGGCTACCAGATCCTGCTGGCGCTGGCGGAGGCGCATCCGCGCGTGCTGACCCGCTCGGAGCTCACGCAAAAGCTGTGGCAGGACGCGCCGCCCGATTCGGACGCCCTGCGCACCCATCTCTACCAGCTGCGCCAGAGCCTCGACAAACCCTTCGGCAGGGCGATGCTGCTGACCGTGCACGGGGTCGGCTTCAGGCTCGACGCGGGCGCATGAAGGCCGGTCATGCGCTGCGCAGCCGGCTGGTGGCGGCCTTCGCGCTGTTCGCGCTGGCCACGGCCCTGTGTTTCAGCGTGCTGGGCGTGCTGTTCGTGTATTCGGTCGAGGACAGCTTTTTCGACAACCTGCTGCGCGAGGAAACGGCGCACCAGCAGCGCAGCTGGCAGACTTCCGGCCGCCTGGCCGCCCCGCTGCGCGAGAACGTGCGCCTGCACCGCAATGCCGCCACGTTCCCGCCGGACCTGGCGCGCCAGCTCGCCGGCGGCGCGCGCGACGGCGAATTCTTCGGCGAGCAGGGGCGGCACTATCACGTGCGCGCGCTGATCCTGGGCGGCCAGCCGGCCTACCTGGTCGCGGAAGTCAGCCGCGACCTCGTCGTGCGGCCGCGCATGCCCGCCATTCTCGGCGTGCTCGCCGCGGCGACCCTGGCGATCCTGGCCGTCACGCTGGCCATAGGCTGGTGGCTGGCGCGGCGCGCCACGGCGCCGCTGACGCGGCTCGCGCTGCTGGTCGCCGATGCGCAGCCGGGACAGCTGCCGCAGGGCTTTGCCCAGGGCTTTCCCGACAACGAGATCGGCGCGCTGGCGCGCAAGCTGGACGACACCATGGCGCGTATCGCCGCTTTCATCGAACGCGAGCAGCATTTCACGCGCGATGCGAGCCACGAACTGCGCACGCCGCTGGCGGTGATCGAAGGCGCGGCCCAACTGCTGGCGCAGCAGCCGCTGACGCCCCAAGCGGCCGCCCAGTTGCAGCGCCTGCGCAGCGCCGCGTCGCACATGGCGCAGACGGTGGCGACCCTGCTGGCGCTGGCGCGCGAGGAACTCGATGCCTCGGTGCCCGAGCCGGTGGCCTTGCTGCCGCTGGTGGAAGACGCAGTGGTGCAGTGCGCGCACCTGCTGGACGGGAAGCCGGTCGAGGTCAGCGTCGAAGTGGCGCAAGGCACGGTCGCCGACAGCCATCGTGCCGCGCTGGCGATCCTGCTCGCGAACCTGGTCGGCAATGCGTTCGGCCATACGGAGCGAGGCGCAATACGGATCTACATGGAGGACGGCAGCCTGGTCGTGGCCGACAGCGGGCCGGGCATCGCGCCTGGCCTGCGCCAGCGCCTGTTCGAGCCGGGCGCGAAAGGCGAAACCAGTGCCGGTTTCGGCCTGGGCCTGTCGATTGCGCGCCGGCTCGGCGAACGGGTCGGTATCCGGATCGGCATCGACACGGAAGAGGGCGGCGGCACCCGCGCCCGGCTTTCGTGGGCAACGCCCGGCATCGGATAAGCCGGATTCATGCACCGTGCATGCGGCTGCGCGATGACTGGGACGAATCGTTGCCGGCCTGTAAGCCGGCAGCGCGAGCCGCCGCGTGGCGGCTCGCCATCGGGTTCCCGGCCGGGAGGCAGAGCGGTTAAAATGCCGGCTAGCAACATTTTGCCGGAAGTCCCAGACTTTGTTCTCCGGACTTGCCTTACCGCGCTTCTCACCAGGAACACCATGAAAACCATCCGTACCCTCGCGCTGGCCGCCGCCTGCGCGCTCAGCCTGCCGGCCGCCGCCGGCGATTTCGACCGCCTGCAATCGCTCTCGCAAGCCGAGCTGGCGGGCTTCGCCAAGGACTTCACGGCCGTTGCCAGCTACCGCAGCCTGGCACCGGCCGAGCCGCTCGGCCTGATCGGCTTCGACATCGGCGCGGCCGTCAGCGCCACCCGCCTCGACAATGCCGCGGTCTGGGAAAAGGCCGGCTTCGATCACGCCACCGTCTACATGCCGACCCTGCGCCTCCAGAAGGGCCTGCCGCTGAATATCGACATCGGCGCCAGCCTGACGGCCGTGCCGGACTCGGATATCAAACTGGCCGGCGTCGAAATCAAGTACGCGCTGGTCCCGGGCAGCGTCGCGCTGCCGGCGCTGGCGCTGCGCGCCGCGGCCACCAGACTGTCCGGCGTCGACCAGCTCGACCTCGATACCCGCAGCGTCGAACTGACGCTGTCGAAAGGCTTCCTGCTGCTTACCCCCTATGCCGGCGTCGGCAGGGTCTGGGGTTCGCTCACGCCGAACGTGGGCAGCCTGCGCAAGGAGACCCCGGAGGGCAACAAGGTCTTCGCCGGCTTCAACCTGAACCTGGGCGTCGGCGACCTGGCCGTCGAAGCCGACCGCATCGCCGGCAACCAGACCGTCAGCGTGAAGCTGGGCTTCCGCCTGTAATCGAGCCTGTCATTCAGTCTGTGATTCCCGGCCGCAGCGGGCAGCCGGCCCCGAGGTCGTCCAGCCTCGCGGCCAGCGAGGCGCGCAATTCGGCCAGGCCGGCGATCCGGGCATCGATATCGTCCAGCTTGCGGGCCAAGGCGGCGCGCAGTTCAGGGCCCGCCTGGCCGGGATCGGCCAGCTGCGGCATGTCCGCTTCGATCTCGGCCAGCGTGAAGCCCAGCGACTGGGCGGTACGCAGGTAGCACAGCCATTCGACGGCTTCCGGCGGATAATCGCGGTAGCCGTTCGGGCGCCGCCGCGCGGCCAGCAGGCCGCGCTCCTCATAGAAGCGCAAGGCGTCCCGGCTCAGTCCGGTCGCGGCCGCCAACTCTCCAATGCGCATGCTTCCTCCAGAAATCGCTTGACCCTCGAGTGTACTCCAGGGTTGATGATGGCGGTTCTGACTTCCCGGAGACTGCCATGCGATTATCGACCTACCGCCATGTCGTGCGCGCCAGTGCGCTTTACGACATCCTGTTCACCGCCGCACTCGCCATGCCATGGAGCCAGGTGCTGGCGCACGGCCTGGTGTCGGGCCTGAACCAGCAATTGGGCGGGGCGCCCCTGCCGCCGTTCGCGCCTTTCCACATGTTCATCGCCGGCCTGCTCGGTAGCGTCGTGCTCGTGTGGTCGGTCCTGCGCCTGCGTCACCCGAGCCTGCGCCTGGGACGTTACGACGGCATGGCGCGCTTCCTGTTTGCGGCCTGGATGGCCTGGATGCTGGCGCAGGGTGCGGCCCCGGTGCTGTGGCTGCTGCTGGTGCCTGAGGCGAGCTGGGGCGTGGTGCAGTTGTGGCCGGTCGCGGCGCAGCCAGGCGCGCCGCGCGAGCGAGGTGGCGCAGGCCGGGCCGCGGCGCCGGTCTAAGGCTCAGGGCGGCGCGGGACGCCGCCAGACGACTTCGCCGTTGCGCATCACTTCGCGCACCCGGTGGAAGGGGACCATGCGCGCGACCCCGTCCTTGCCGATCACCTCGAACGAAAAATGCTGGCCGCGCTCGATCCGGATGCGCTCGAACGAGACCCGCACGACGCGGCCCAACACCCGGTCGTAGTAGCCGATGACGAAGTGGGCGTTGCCGAAGCCGGGGTCCCAGACGATCCGGTTGAGCAGCTCGTGGATGGGTGTCATGGGTGTCCGGCGCCGTCGTTGTTTGCCGCCAGCATGACGACGACCGGGGCCAGCACCGCCAGGCCGGCATTGCTGGCCAGGGCCAGCAGGCGCGGATCGGCAACCGGATAGGCTGTCATGACCATGCCGCCGTGTTCGGCGGCGAACAGCGCGAACAGGGTGGCGGCGACGATTCCGGCCCACGCCAGGCCGGCGCGCCGGCCGCCCAGCAGCAGGGCGATCATCGGGCACAGGATGAACCAGGGCACGGTCGGCGCGCCGATGCCGCCCAGGTGCAGCGCGAGCCATACCTTCAGCGCGAACAGGGCCGTGACGAACAGGTTGCGCGCCGGCGCCAGGCCGAGGCCGGCCTTGAGCGTGAAGGGCGCAGCGACCATCACGGCGGCCCCGGCCAGCACCACCGTGCCGGCCCGCCCGAAGCCGAGCACGTGGTAGAGCATGGCCAGCAGGGGGGCGCTGGCCGCGGTCAGCGCAGCCAGCAGCGCCAGGTGGCGCGCCGCTTGCCGTTGGCGGGGAAGGGCGCGCAGCCCGACGGGAACAAGGCGGTCGATGCGATGCATGAGGCCTGCGGCGGAACGATCGAAAGCATGCATGGTAGCGCTTTCTCAGGATGCATGGTGGACGGCGCGCGCCGGCCGCGGCGGGGCTGCCCGGCTGTCGATGAAGGCCGCCAGCCTGGCGACGCTGCCGTGGTCGAACAACAGTTCGGGCAGGATCGGCATGCCGACCCGTTCCTCGAGCTCGGCGGCGATGGCGGCGCTTGCCAGCGAATCCATGCCGAGTTCGGCGAAGGGCGTGTCGGCGTCGACCGCGACACCCTGGCGCAGCGGCTCGGCGCGCAGCCAGTTCAGGATGCAATCGTGGACGATGGCGCGCGTTGCCGTTGAACCTGCGGCCGCAGTGCCGGCAACCGGCACCGGCGCCTGCCGCCGTGGCGCCGGGTCTGCGCCGGCGCCGTCGCGCCGCAACAGGGCGTCGGCCTGCTGCCATTCTCCCGGCAGCTGCTGGTCGATGTCGCCGATGTCGAGCGCGTAGCCGCCGATGAGGGCGGCCAGCTCCTCGCTGCTGCCGCGCGGCCGGTTCGCGGCCATCTCCGCAACGATCTCCTGTCCCAGCGCGCCGAAGCGGCGGCGCGCCCAGGCGACGGCCGCGCTGGACAGTTGCGGGTCGCCGCGCCCGTCCCGCTGGCGCTGCTCCGCGGCCGCGGCCAGGACCGCGCGCGCCGCCAGCTCGCCGATGCGGTAGTCGAGCCACTGGTTCAGCGCCGCCTGGGTGCCGAACAGGCGCGATCCGCCCCTGGCGCTGCGCAGGCGCGCCACCAGGGTGTCCAGTTGCGCGGCCAGGGCCGGAGCGCCGAGGGTTTCGGCGAGGAAGGCGCGGACCGCGCCTTCCGGCTGGGCCATCGATGCGCCCAGGTGGGCGTACAGGGTTTCGGTCGGGCCTTCGAGAATGCGCAGGACGCGGGCGTCGCGCAGGATCTGGGGGGCGCCGTTCGACTCGATATAGCCGCGCCCGCCCAGCATCTGCACCAGCGCGTCGGCGGCCTCGCCCATGGACTCGGTGGCGCTGGTCTTGCAAGCGAGGTAGGCTTCGGCCGGCACCCCGGCGCCGCTGTCGAGACGCCCGGCGATCGCCTGCACCAGCGCCTCGACGGCGAAGATGCTGCAGGCCAGTTCCTGCAAGCGCACGATGCTGACGGCATTGTCGGCCAGCAGGCCGCTGGCGATCTCGCGCCGCGAGGCATAGCGCGCCATCAGCTGGGCGCAGCGCTTCATGCCGCCGACGCAGATCGCGCCGATGCCCAGCCGGGAAAACAGCATGGCGTCGCGCGCAATGTCCATGCCCGCCATGCCCTGGCCGGGCGCCAGCAGCATCGCCTCGTCGGCGACGAAGGCATCCTCGAGATAGAGCGTGTTCTGGACCATGCCGCGCATGCCCATCGTCGGCGATTCCGGGCCTTGCACCAGGCCGGGATTGGCGGCCTCGATGGTGAACGCGGCGATGCCCAGCGGCGTGCCGGATTCGTCGATCGCCTTGGCGAATACCGTGGTCAGGCCGGCCCAGGAGGCCAGCCCGATCCACTGCTTTTCGCCGCGCAGGCGCCAGCCGCCGGCAGTGCGCGTCGCGCTGGCGCGCAGCGCGAGCGGATTCGATCCGGCGCCGGGTTCGGTCAGGGCGAACGAGGCTAGCTGGCGACCGGCCGCCAGGGCCGGAAGCAGGCGCCGGCGCATGGCCGCGGGCGCGAAGCCGAGCAGGGGACGCACGCCCAGGCCGTTGTGTACGCCGACCAGGGTGGCGATCGTCAGGTCGGCCGCGGCCACCTGCTCCATGACGCGCAGCAGGTCGCTCGTGGCGAGCGCCATGCCGCCGAATTCGCGCGGCACCTGGAGGCCGAAGAAGCCCTGGTTGCCCAGGTCGAGCACGATGTAGGGAGGGATCGTGCGGCGCTCGTCGATCAGGCGCGAATTGATGCGCCGCTGCGCATACGCGCGGAACCAGGCGATCATGGCGTCGGCACGGGCACGGCTGGCGCCGGCGTCCTGCGGCGCGGCCGGCGCGGCGGCCGGTGCAGGGGCGGGGGCTCCAGGTGCCGCCTGCGCCGCCTCCGCTTCCTGCGCCGGCGTGCCCGCCATGCTGCGGCGGTCGAACAGGCTGCCCGGCATCACGTACACGAGTTCGAGCCGGCCCTGCAGGGCCAGTTCCTTGCAGCGCGAACGCTGGACCTTGCCGCTGGTCGTGCGCGGGAAGCTGCCGGGGTGGACGAACACGATCGAGGACACCGTCACATCGAACTGCTGGGCGATCACGCGGACGATGTCGCGCGCGCTGGCGCCGATCTGTGCCAGGCAGGCGTCGTGCTCCTGCGGCCGGTTCGCTTGCCTGGCCTGGCGGGCGGCGCGCACCAGGCTGCGGTTGGCCTCGGCGACGATGGCCAGCCGCTCCTGGCCTTCGACCTCGACCGAAAACGCGGCGCACATGTTCGGTTCGATGAAATCGATGGCGCGTTCGATGACTTCCTCGACGTCCTGCGGATAGACGTTGCGGCCGTTGATGATGACCAGGTCCTTCAGGCGCCCCGTGATGAACAGCTCGCCGTCGCGCATGAAGCCGAGGTCGCCGGTGCGCAGGAAGGGGCCGTCGCCGCCGGCCAGCAGCGCGCCGAAGGCCGCTTCGGTCTCGCCCGGCCGCATCCAGTAGCCGCGCGCCACGCCCGGGCCGCGCACCCAGACTTCGCCGACCCGCCGGTTCCATACTTCCAGCCGGGTTTCCGGGTCGACGATGGCGACCTGCGTGCCGCTGCCGATGCGGCCCGCACTGACGATCTCGCGCGCATCGGCGTCGCCGGGCGCGAGCTCGCGGACCTGGTTCCCCTCCAGCAGCGACTTGCTGACGGTGCGCACCACGGGCGCGGTGCCGGCCGGCCCGCCGCTCACGAACAGCGTGGCCTCGGCCATGCCGTAGCAGGGGAACAGGGCCGTGTCGCGCATGCCGCAGCCGGCAAAGGCGGCAACGAAGTTGCGCAGGGTGGCCGCGCGCACCGGTTCCGCGCCGTTGTAGGCCACCGTCAGGCTCGAGAGGTCGAGGCCGGCCCTGGCCTGGGGTCCGATCCGTTTCGCGCAGGTGTCCCAGCCGAAGTTCGGGGCGCCGGCGCAGGTGCCGCGGTAGCGCGTGATCGCCTCGAGCCAGGTGCGCGGCGTCTTCAGGAAGTGGGCCGGCGCCATCAGCACGCAGTGGAAGCCGACGTGGAGCGGCGCGACCACGCTGCCGATCAGGCCCATGTCATGGAACAGCGGCAGCCAGCTGACCATCACCGTATCGGGCGTAAAACCGAAGGCGCTGCGGATCGAGGCGACGTTGCCGGCGATGTTGCGGTGGGTGATCTCGACGCCCTTCGGCAGGGCGGTCGAGCCCGAGGTGTACTGCAGGAAGGCCAGGTCATCTGGCGTGAGTTGCGGCAGCGGCGGCCCCGGATCCGCCGCTTCCAGGGTATCGCTGGCCAGGCAGGCGCGCTGGCCGGCGTCGACCAGCGACAGGCTGGCCTTGACCGCGGTCGCGCAGTCGAGGCGGGTGAGGATCAGGGCCGGGTCGGCGTCGTCGAGCAAGGCCTTCAGGCGGCGCGAGGCGCGGCTTTGATGGGGAATCGTCGCCGGCACCGCGATGACCCCGGCCAGCAGGCAGGCCAGGTAGACGACGATGAACTCCAGGCCGGCAGGGTAGAGCAGCAGCGCGCGCGACCCGATCGGGGCGCGTCCGGCGAGGGCACGCGCCAGCTGCGCGGCGCGGCGCTCGAGCTGGCCGAACGTGATCTCGTCGACCCTGCCGTCGTCGCGCAGGAAGGTATACGCGAGGCGGTCGGGTGTCGCGCGCGCGTGCAGGCGCAGGCGGTCGGTCAGCAGTTCGATAGGTTCGCCGGGCAAATTGCTCATCTCCACCTTGGCCTCACATGGTGTCTGGTTACCGTGCCGGTTGCGGTGCTTACCGGTGTGCGACGCGTGCTTCCCCTGCTGCGAGCGCCTGGCGCGCGCGCGCCACGGCGCTGCCGATGACGGGCGCGGCGCGCTTGAGCTGTTGCAGGTTATGGTTCGCCATCAGCTGCAGGCGCAGGCGCGAGGCGCCGAGCGGCACGCCCGGGAACTCGACCTGGTTGACGAACACCGCCTGGTCGAACAGCAGCTTGCCGGCCAGGCGCGACACCGGTTCGCTGCCGACCAGCACCGGGACGATGGCCGAGGGCATGCCCATGCAGGCCAGGCCGAGTTCGCCCAGCAGGGCGCGCAGGTGCTGCGCATTGCGCAGCAGGTCCGCGCGCAGGGCCTTGCCTTCGTTCGAGCGCACGAT
The DNA here is from genome assembly GCF_042653325.1 of Massilia sp. GCM10023247. Taxonomy (NCBI): domain Bacteria; kingdom Pseudomonadati; phylum Pseudomonadota; class Betaproteobacteria; order Burkholderiales; family Oxalobacteraceae; genus Massilia; species Massilia sp. GCM10023247. The sequence goes on along the minus strand of NZ_JBHSIB010000007.1, from coordinate 321,893 downwards.
GCCGATGCACTCGTGGATCACGGCCGCCTGCACCGGGGACAGCGCGTTGGAGAACATGTGCGGGCCGGCGTAGAGCTGGATGTGGCGCTTGACCGAACGCCGCGCGGTAGCGACGAAGCCGCCGTTCGAGGCGAAGGTCTTGGAGAACGCGCCCATCACCAGGTCGATCTTGCCGAGCATGCCCTGGGCTTCGATGCAGCCGCCGCCGTTGGGCCCCAGGGCGCCGAGGTCGTGGGCGACGTCGACCAGCAGCGTGGCGCCGAACGCGTGGCAGGCGGCCTGCAGCGCGGCCAGGTCGGGCGTATCCGAATCCATGCTGAACAGGCCTTCGGTGACCACCAGGATGCCGTGCTCCGTGTCGCGCGCGCGAATGGCGGCCAGCAGCTCGCGCACATGGGCCACGTCGAGGTGGCGGTTGACGGCGACGTTCGGCGTGGCGCTGCTTGCACCCTGGCGCAGCGAGGCGTGGGCGAACTGGTCGATCACGATATGGTCGGCGGCCTGCACCAGCGCCGTGATGGCGCCGAAGGCGGCGCCCCAGCCGGTCGGGAACAGGGCCACGTGCTCGGCCTGCACCAGGCCGGCCACGGCTTGTTCCAGCGCCAGCGAGAGACTGGTATTGCCGAGCAGGACGGCGGAACCGGCGCTGTGCGGGCCGGCCTGGTGCAAGGCGCGCGTGGCGGCCTCGCTAACTGCCGGATGAAATGCCAGCGACAGGTAGTCCTGGGAAGCGAAATTGATCCCGCGCGCGCTGCGGCCGGCCTCGTCGCGGATGCTGGCGATCGGGCAGGGCGCGCCGTCGAGCGAGCGGCTGTATTGCCACAGCTGGTGGGCGGCGCGCCGGTCGTGCCAGCGCTCGAGGGCGGCGGTTCGGGCCAGCATGTCGGCGCCGCGCGGTTGCGCGAACTGGGCCGCGGTGCCCGAGAGCGCACCGCCGGCGAGCATGGCGTCGACCTCGCGCTCGAATGGCTGCCTGGGGCCGCAGGCCCCCGGCTCGGCTGCGCCGGCGCACAGGGCCGGGTCCGCGTACGGCTGGTTCATGGTTGCTTCTCCCGTTCATGCCGGACGCGCCTCCAGGGACGCGGCGGGCGATGGCCTTGTGAGTTGCTGCCTGATCAGTTCTGTCATCCTGCCCGCGTCGAGCGGGCGATGGAAGTAAAAGCCCTGGGCGGCATCGCAGCCCAGTGCGCGCAGCTCGGCCAGTTGCGCTTCGGTCTCGACCGCTTCCGCAATGACGCTCAATTGCAGGCGGTGCGCCATGTCGACGATCGCTCCGGCCAGGGCATGGCCAGCTTCGCTGCGCACCGCTTGCCCGAGCCGCGCGACGAAGCCGGGCGCCATTTTGAGGGTGTCGACCGGAAGCGCGGCGAGGCGGCTCAGGCTCGCGTGGCCGGTGCCGAAGTCGTCGACGGCGATGTGGACGCCGGCCCGGCGCAACGCGCCCAAACCTTCCAGGTTCGGCGCCATCTCGTCGACCAGGACGCCCTCCGCGATGTCCAGCGCCAGGCAGCCCGGATCGATGCCGCTTGCCTTGATGGTCGCCAGGATCTGCGCGGCCATGCCCGGATGCCCGAGCTGGCGCGCCGACAGGTTGACGGCGGTCCTGACCGGCGGCAGTCCGGCCTGGCGCCAGGCGGCGTTCTGCAGGCAGGCGGTGCGCAATACCCATTCGCCGAGCGGCACGATCAGGCCGGTCTCCTCGGCGAGCGCAATGAAGCGCGCCGGTTCGATCCGGCCGTACTGCGGATGGGCCCAGCGGACCAGCGCTTCGACGCCGCAGATCCGTCCGCTGGCGAGGTCGACTTGCGGCTGGTATTCGAGCAGGAACTGGTTCGACGCCAGTGCCTCGCGCAGGTGGTTCTTCAGGATCAGCCGCTCGGGCGGCGGGGCGGCAGCATCCGCGCCGTACAGGTGGAGATTGTTCCCGCCCGAGTTGCGGGCACGCGTCATGGCCACGCCGGCGCGCGTGAGCAGCGCATCCATGTCGCACGAGGGCGCAGGGAAGAGGGCAATGCCGATGCTCAGGCTGGCCGGGCACTGGCACTCGTCGACGAGCAGCGGGAAGGAGAACTGGTCGAGGATCCTTTCCGCCGCCTGCAGCGCATAATCGGCGCCGTGCAGGTCTTCCAGGACGACGATGAATTCGTGCCCGCTCCAGCGCACCACGGTGTCCGCCTCGTGCAGGATGAAGCGCACCAGGCGGGCCGTCTGGGCCAGGACCGCGTCGCCGCCGGCAATGCCGAATGCCTTGTTGATGTCATCGAAATCGTTCACGCTCAACAGCATCAGCGCGACCATGCGTTCGTTGCGCACGGCGCGCGCCATGGCGTGGCCGAGGCGGTCGCGCAGGACACGCCGGCCGAGCAGGCCGGTCAAGGGGTCGAGCAGGGTACTGTCGGCCAGGTCGAGGACCGCGGGCGGCTCGGCCGGCAGCGCCGCCTCGGGCGCCTGGCCGTAGCCGACAACCCGGTTGCGCCCGTTCGAGGTGGCCTGATACAGGGCTTCGTCGGCCCTGGCGATGGCCTGGCCGATCGATTCGCCCTGGCGGAACTGCGCCACCCCGATCGACACCGTGAGCGCCAGTTCGGGCGCAACGCCGGCCAGGCGCAGTTCCTGCACGCGTACGCGTACCCGTTCGGCAAGCGCAAGTGCTTCTTCCTGCGCGGTACCGGGCAGCAGGCACAGGAATTCGCTGGCGCCGTAGCGCCCGAACGAGTCGGCGTCGCGCAGCTGCTGCTGGACGGCCTGCGCGCAGTCGCGCAGCACCAGGTCGCCGACGGCCTCGCCCCGGCTGTCGTTGATGCGCTTGAAACCGTCGATGCCGACCAGGCACAAGGTGAAGTTCGCGTTGTCGCCGGCGGCGGCTTCCCGCTCCGCTTCGGCCAGCTTGAGCACATGGCCGCGCTTGTGGCTGCCGGTCAGCGCGTCGCGGGTCGCCAGTTCGCTGATGAAGTCGAGCGCGTGCTGGAGCTTGACGAAGCCTTGTGTCTTGGTCAGGTCGAACAGGATCATGAAGAACACGATGACGATGTACAGGCCGAAGTCGCACAACACGTACAGCAGTTCCATGTCCTTGATCGGGTGCGTGGGCAGCGGAATGCCCAGCAGCGGCAAGGCGTAGATGAACACGATGGCGACGCAGGTCAGGCCGAGCCAGAACATGGCGGTGGCAAAGCCGCCAAGGAATACGGCGACCATCGGCGGCACGACCATCCAGCCGGCCGTCGGCGCCGACACCCCACCCATCGCGTAGGTCAGCCAGCTGAAATTGAAGAACACCGCGCACAGGAACGCTTCGCGCGCCACCACGATGCTTTTCGTCAGGCGCAGCAGGAAGGGCGCGACGAACATGCCGACACAGCAGGTCAGGATGACCCTGGCCGCCGCGCTGTAACCCAGCGCATGGTAGGTGAAGGCGTACAGAGGACCCGACAGGGCCGCCATGACGACGGCGTTGAGCACGCTGCGCGCGCGCGTCAGGGTGGCGGCATCTTCCCGTAGCACCTGGGGAATGAACCACTCGATTGCAGTAATGTAGGAATGGATGAAACGGGTGCCAAAACTTGTCATGATGCCTTTGGATGCTGAGGTGTCCTCCACCTGGTGCCGAACGCTGGATGCTGCATGCCAACCGTAATATTGTCACTCGGAACCGGTCCGGGATCGTAGCATGACGGTCATTGCCCTTACGTAAGGTCAACAAAAAGACTGCTCGGCACGGCAAAAGGTTGTATTTCGATGACATTCGATTGCCATAAATGTAACGAAAACTATCGGCGCCCGCGACGGATGCGCATGGGCGCGCGCCGATCGACGCGACAGGTGGCGTCGCCTTAGTCGGCCAGGCGCGTGTCGCGCCGGACCATGTCCAGGAACGCCGCCTGGGTCAGGGCGGGGCTGAAGTAGAAGCCCTGCATCTGGTCGCAGTCGTGCGCGCGCAGGAAAGCGAGCTGCTCGCGTGTTTCCACGCCTTCGGCGATCACCTTCATCTGCAGGTTGTGGCCGAGCGCGATGATCGCGCGCGCGATGACGGCGTGGCCGTCGAGGGCCAGGTTGCCGAGGAAGGAACGGTCGATCTTGATGAAGTCGACCGGGAATTTTTGCAGGTAGGAGAGGCTCGAGTAGCCGGTGCCGAAGTCGTCGATCGACAGGCGCAGCCCGAGCGCCTTGAGCTCGGCCAGGGCTTCCATCGCCTCGTCCGGGCGGTCCATGAGCTGGCTTTCGGTGACTTCGAGTTCGAGCATGCGCGGGTCGACGCCGGCACGCGCCAGGGTGCGCGCCAGCTGGCCGGCGAACTGACGTTGGCGCAATTGCCGGGCTGACAGATTGACCGAGATGACCAGTTCGCTGGTGCCGGGCGCGTCGAAGGCCTTCAGGGCGCGGCAGGCCTCGAGCAGTACCCATTCCCCGAGCGGCACGATCAGGCCGGTTTCCTCGGCCACCGGAATGAACTGGCTCGGCGGCACCATGCCGCTGTCGGGATGCTTCCAGCGCACCAGTGCTTCCGCGCCGACGACCTTGCCTGTGCGCAGGTCCACCTTGGGCTGGTAGCCGACCACCATTTCGTGGTTGCCGATCGCGCGGCTCAGGCTTGCTTCGAGCATCAGGTGCTGGTGCACGACCTGGTTCAGTTCGCTCGAATAGAACTGGCAATTGTTCTTGCCCAGGGACTTGGCGTGGTACATGGCCGCGTCGGCGGCGCGCATCACGCGGTCGACCGTGTCGCCATCATGCGGAAAGCGGCTCACGCCGATGCTGGTGGCGGCCAGGATGTCGCGCCCGGCGACATTGATCGGTGCGCTCACGCGTACCCGGATGCGCTCGATCAGGTCGGCCAGCTGCTCGTTGCTGGCCTGGTTATTGATCACCAGGACGAATTCGTCGCCGCCGACGCGGGCCACCGTGTCGTTCTCGCGCACGCTGGCGCGCAGGCGGTTGGCGATCTCGCGCAGCACCAGGTCGCCGGCATCGTGGCCGAAGTTGTCGTTGATGTGCTTGAAGTTGTCGAGGTCGAGGAAGGCGAGGGCGCCCAGCGCATCGTTGCGCACGGCAAAGTCGATGGCGTACTTGAGTTCTTCCTGCAGCAGGGTGCGGTTGGCCAGGCCGGTCAGCGGGTCGTGGTGGGCCAGGTGGTGCAGGCGCCGTTCGTAATGCCGTGCTTCGGTGATGTCGCTGCTCACGCCCACGAAATGGGTGACCTTGCCGTCGGCGCCGATGACCGGATCGATGCGCAGGTCGTTCCAGAACACCTCGCCGTTCTTGCGCGCGTTGCGCAGGATGGCGTGCACGCTTTCCCGGTTCAGCAGGGCGTCGTGGATGCGCTTCTGTTCATGCACGTCGCAGCCCTCGATGCGCATGAAGCGCGGGTCGCGCCCCTTGATTTCGGCCAGGGTGTAGCCAGTCATCTCCTCGAAGGCCGGGTTCACGTACTCGATCGGGTTGTTGCCGTTCTCGCAGCAGGTGATCACGATCGCATTCACGCTCGAAAAGATCGCGCGCTCGCGGACCAGCAGACCTTGTTCGGTGCGCTTGCGGGCGCTGATGTCGAGGCCGGTGCCGAAGACGCAGGGCAGGTCGCCGAGGTTGGTGCGGGCACAATGGAACAGCAGGGTGGTGCGCTTTCCGAGCTTGCCGACCAGGTCCGCTTCGTGCGAGGAGCTGCCCTGTTCGAAGGCCTCGAGGATCTTGCGTACGATCTCGGCGCGGTCCTGCTCGTCGAAGAAGAACTGGACGTTGGTGGTCGGCAGTTCCTCGCTCGTCATCTCCAGCGCTTCTTCGAGCTGGTGGTTCCACAGCAGCAGGTGGCCGCTCTGGTCGATGACGTAGAACACGCAGGGCAGGCCTTCGATCAGGTCGGCCGTCGGCAGGTCCTGGATCAGCGCGTAGCGCGACGGCGCCTGGCCGGCGCGCGGAATGACGATGACGCTGTAGGTGCCCGGTTGGTCGGGGTCGAGCGCTTGCGGCGCGATCGTCACCCGCACCGGCAGCCGGCGCCCGTCGGCGCAGCGCAGATAGCCGGTCGAGTCGCGTTCCGCGCGGGCGGCGATGGACGGCGGCGCAGCGGCGGGATCGGCGCCTTCGTCGAATTCGATGATGTGCCCGAGCGAACGGCCGCGGATGTCCGCCGCCGTATAGCCGGCGAGCTTTTCGCAAGCTTTGTTCCAGCTGGCAATCGTGCCGCCGGCATCGACCACGAAGACGGCCAGCGGCAAGGGCAACAGGTTCAATGCACTCTCCTGGCGAGACGCGCACAGGCGCGCCGGGTGCATGATCCATCATAGTCCGGCGACCGGACATGGGCGAGCAATTTCGCGCTTATTTCGGGCTTATTGCGCCGCCGGCAGGGGTGATGGCGGGCGCGGCGCCAGCGTGGCGGGCACGCGCTCGGCCGCCGCGCGCGGAATCCGGCGCCCGGCCTCGATCCCCTCGTTGAACAGGTTCTGGATCGGCGTGTTCAGGTAGGGCAGGACCACGCTGATGGTCAGCATGCCGACCCCGAGCGTGATCGGGAAACCGATGCCGAAGATGTTCAATTGGGGCGCGGCGCGGGTCAGGATGCCGAGCGCGACGTTCACGATCAGGAGTGCGGCCAGGATCGGCAGCGCGATCTGCAGGCCGGCCGAGAAGATGCGGCTGCTCAGGCGGGCCAGTTCGAGCGGGGCGACGCTCGACAGCGGGGTCGCCGAGATGGGCAGGCTGATGAAGCTTTCGGTGAGCGCCGCCAGCAGCACCAGGTGCGCGTTGACGGCCAGGAAAGCCATGGTCGCCACCATCGACATGAACTGGCTGATCGCGTTCGAGCGGCCCTGGGTAGCCGGGTCGAAGAAGGAGGCGAAGCCGAAGCCCATCGTCGAGCTGGCCAGTTCGCCGGCGTACTCGATGGCGGCGAACACGAGGCGCATCGAAAAGCCCATCGCCAGGCCGACCAGCAGTTCCTGGACCAGGATCAGGAGGCCGGCCCAGGAGGTCGGCTCGACGCTTGGGACGGGCGGCAGGTTCGGCGCGACGATCATCGCCACCAGCACGCCGAGGATCACCTTGACCCGGGTCGGGACGCTGGCGTGGCCGAACAGCGGGGCGGACGCGATCATCCCGAGGATGCGCGTCAGCGGCCACAGCAGGCTGGCGATCCAGAGGTTGATCTCGGCGCTGGTAAGCGTCAGCATGCGCGGGGAACGGCCATCACTCAGTACTTAGCCGACCATGCCGGGGATACCGGTCAGCACCTGGCGCATGTAGTCGAGCATGACCGACAGCATCCACGGCCCGGCAATGGCGAGCGCCAGGAACACGCCGACCAGCTTCGGGATGAAGGACAGGGTCGCTTCGTTGATCTGGGTCGCGGCCTGGAAGATGCTGACCACCAAGCCGATGATCAGGGCGATCAGCAGCAGCGGGCTTGAGACCATCAAGGTGATTTCCATGGCCGTGCGGCCCATCGTCATAACGGTTTCCGGAGTCATGGGCGTCCCTAGTTAAAACTCTGGGAGAGCGACCCCAGCAGCAATTGCCAGCCATCGACCAGCACGAACAGCATCATCTTGAACGGCAGCGAAATGACGGCCGGCGACATCATCATCATACCCATCGCCATCAGCACCGACGCCACCACCATGTCGATGATCAGGAAGGGGATGAAGATCGCAAAGCCGATCTGGAAGGCGGTTTTCAGCTCGCTGGTCACGAAGGCGGGAATCAGGACCCGCAGCGGGATGTCTTCCGGTCCCTGCAGGGCGGGCGTGCGCGAGATCTTCGCGAACATCGCGAGGTCGGCCTGGCGCGTCTGCTTGACCATGAATTCCTTGAGCGGCTGGGCGCCGCGCTGCATCGCCTCGGTCATCTGGATGCGGTTTTCCTGCAGCGGCACGTAGGCGTCGGTATAGATCTTGTCGAAGGTCGGGCCCATCACGAACAGGGTCAGGAACAGGGCCAGGCCGACCATCACCTGGTTCGGCGGCGCGGTCTGGGTGCCGATCGCCTGGCGCAGCAGCGACAGCACGATGATGATGCGGGTAAAACTGGTCATCATCAGCAGCGCGGCCGGCAGGAAGGAAAACGCCGTCATCAGGAGCAGCGTCTGCACCGGCAGCGAGTACTGGGTGCCGCCGCCCGGGGCGGGGCTGGTGGTGAGAGCAGGGATGCCCGGCTGCGCGAGCGCAACGAGCGGGAGCAGCAGCGGCAGCAGGCCCGCTCCCAGCAGGAGTTTGGTCTTGATTCGCATTACCAGGATTTACCTTGTTGCGCTGATGCGCCTAGTTCGTTTATTTCGCGTTGCGCTTGTCGATCGTCTGTTTCAGCCAGTCGCCGAAGCTTGCCGCCGACGGGGTGTGGCCGGCCAGGGTGGCCGCGCCCTGGGCCGCTTCGCCCCTGGGCATGGTCGCCAGCGCGTTCACGCGGCCCGGCGAGGCGCCGACCACGATCCACTGGTCGCCCACTTCCACCACCAGGATGCGTTCGCGCCCACCGATGTTGAGCGCGCCCACCATGCGCAGGTTGGCCGAGCTGCCGGTCATCTTCGGGCCGTAGCGTTTCGCCGCCCAGGCCAGTGCGCCCAGCAGCGCCAGCACCAGCACCAGGGCCAGGATGGTTTGCAGCAGGGTGCCGGTGGAGGGCGCCGCGCTTGCCTGTCCCACCTGGATCGGCGCCGGGCTGGCCGGCGTGCCGGGAACGGCGGCCGGGGTGCTCGGGGCTGCCGGAGCGGCGGCGGCCGGAGCCGGCGTGGCGACGGGCGCCGGGACATCGCCCACGGTCGTGGCGCGCTCGGCGGCAGGCGGCTTCGCGGCGGTCGCAGCCGTTCCCGCAGCCGTGGCAGCGCTGGTTGCCGGAGCCGGAGCCGGAGCCGGACGCGCCGGCGCGGTGGCCTCGGCCGCCGGCGCTGCGGCCTGGTCCCGGACCGCAGGGGCGCTCGCGGCGCTGCTGTCCTGCTGGGCCGGCTGGGCCGCGCAGGCGGCGAGCGGCATCAGGAACGCGAGGGCAAGCAAGGTCTTCGCCCGGCAGGCGAGCTTCCCCGGAGTGCTGGCGCGAGAAAGGGCTGGGGCGAAGGGCAAGCTCATTTATTCAGTTTTCTGATCCGTTCCGAAGGCGTGATGATATCAGTGAGACGGATACCGAACTTGTCGTTCACGACCACGACTTCGCCCTGGGCGATCAGGCAACCGTTGACCAGCACGTCCATCGGCTCGCCGGCCAGGCCGTCGAGCTCCACGACCGAGCCCTGCGCCAGCTGCAGCAGGTTCTTGATCGCGATCTTGGTGCGGCCCAGTTCCACGGTCAGCTGCACCGGGATGTCGAGGATGAAGTCGATGTCGTTCGGGGTGTCCGGACGCACGTTCTTGGTGCCGAAGTCCTGGAACACGGCGGCGCTGGCCTGCTGCTGCTTTTGCAGGGCCGCGGCTTCGGCTGCGGCCTGTTCCGCGATCGCGGCGCCCCAATCGTCGTCGAGGATTTGGTCGTCCTGGTTATCAGACATGGTGTTTCTCCTGAATTACTTGAAGCTGTCGCTGTTGGCCAGCAGTTTCTCGACCTTCAGCGCGTACTGGCCGTTGAAGACGCCGTAAGAGCATTCCATCACGGGCACGCCGTCGACAGTGGCCTGGATGGCTTCGGGGACGGTGATCGGAATCACGTCGCCCACTTTCATGTTGAGGATGTCGTCGAAGTTCGCCCGGCCGTGGCCCAGTTCGGCCACCAGCTCGACTTCGGCCACCTGGATCTGCTGCGTCATCAGGCGGATCCAGCGCTTGTCGACTTCGAGCGCCTCGCCCTGGATGCTCGAGGTCAGCGCGTCGCGGATCGGCTCGATCATCGAGTACGGCATGCAGAAGTGGATCTGGCCCGACACGGGCCCCAGCTCGATCGTGAAGGTGGACGATACCACGACCTCGTTGGGCGTCGCGATGTTGGCGAACTGCGTGTTCATTTCCGAGCGCACGTACTCGAACTCGATCGGGTAGACCGGCTCCCACGACTTGGTATAGGCCTCGAACACGACGTCGAGGATGCGCATGATGATGCGCTGCTCGGTCTGGGTGAAGTCGCGGCCCTCGACCCGGGTGTGGAAGCGGCCGTCGCCGCCGAACAGGTTGTCCACCAGCAGGAACACCAGGCCCGGATCGAACACCATCAGCGCGGTGCCGCGCAGCGGTTTCATGTGGATCAGGTTCAGGTTGGTGGGGACCACCAGGTTGCGGATGAATTCGCTGTACTTCGATACCCGCACCGAACCGACCGAGACCTCGGCGCTGCGGCGCAGGAAGTTGAACAGGCCGATGCGCAGCAAGCGCGCGAAGCGCTCGTTGATGATCTCGAGCGTCGGCATGCGGCCGCGCACGATCCGCTCCTGGGTCGCCAGGTTGTAGGTGCGCACTCCCGAGGTGTCTTCAGGCGCGATCGACTCGTCCTGATCGCCGTTGACCCCGCGGAGGAGGGCATCGACTTCTTCCTGTGAGAGGAAATTATCGGCCATGTTGTTTCTTTAATAGATGCTTACTGGATAATGAACGAAGTAAACAGCACGTCGGCGATGTCCTGTTCGTCGCCGCCTTCGTCGAAGGGCTGCTGGACGACGGCCTTGATCTCGGCCGCGAGCTGCTGCTTGCCCTCAACCGTACTGATTTCCGACGCTTTCTTGCCCGACAGCAGCAGCAAGACACGGCTGCGCACCTTGGCCATGTTGTCCTTGACCAGGATCACCTGTTCCGGGCCGACGACCTGGAGTGTAAACTGGACTTGCAGGTACTGGTCGCCGGCTTCGGGCTGGAGGTTGACCGTAAACGCGTCCACCGGCACATACTCGGCTTTCTCGCCGGCCTTTTTCTTCTTCTCTTTCTTCGGGGGACCGTCTTCGTGCGCGCTGGCATCACTGCCCTGCAGGAAGAACCAGCCCGCGCCGGCCCCGCCGCCGAGCACCAGCACGGCGGCGACCAGCATGATGACCAGCTTCTTCTTCGAGCCTGCTGCCGGTGCTGCCGCGTCTGCCTTCGGATCAGCCTTCATTTTCGGATTCGCTTTCAAGATGCCTCAGTGCCTAGGGGTTGCGTAATGATGCCATTATGGGGAAAAAGTGCACCGAGGCAAGCTTTGAAAAGAGGGGGGAAGGCGCATTAGCTTGGGGTTTGTGGAAATACGCGCACAAAGTCGTAGCGTGGACGGCTCTGCCGTCCACGCGTTCGAACTACGTATGCAATGCCTGTCGGGCTGATCTCGCATCGGTTGAACGCGTGGACGGAGGATCCGTCCACCCTACAAAAAACGGCTATCCGTCAAGCAAACGTATCGACCGCCCCCGCGCCACCGATAACGCCCGTCCTCTGGCGCGGCATCACCTCCGCCACGGCGCTGTCGCCACCCTTGTCATGATTGCCACGTCCGCCGCCCGGCCGTCCGGAGCCATTCCCGTCCTGCCCCTGGCGCCCCTCGGCACCCGCATTCACCTGGGCATTGCCGAGGGCGATACCGCTTTCGCTCATCATCTCACGCAGGCGCGGCAAGGCGTTTTCCAGGGCTTGGCGCACTTCCAGCTGCTGCGAGGAGAAGGTCACGCTGGCCATGTCGTTCGACACGTTCAAGACCACCTGGACCGGACCGAGGTCCGGCGGGTTCAGCTCCAGCGTGGCGCTCTGGTCCGCACCGCCGACCATCCAGATCACTTTCTGGCCGACTTGCGTGTCCCAGGCCGGGGTGCCGACGCGCGCGCTCAGGCGATCGGTCGGCACGCTGCCGGTGGCCTGGGCGCTTTGCAGCGCGGCCGCTTGCGCCGCCACGCCGCGCAGCGCTTCGGCAGCCGGGGCCGGCTCCTTCGCCGCAGCCTGCGCCACGGTGTCGCGCAAGGTGGCGCTGAAGTCGCGGGCCTCGACGCCCGGCTGCGCCGTGTCGGCCGCCTTGCCCTGCTCGAGCGGGCGCAGGTCGATGCCGGGCTCGGCCTTGGCCTGGGGCTGGCTGCCCACGGCGGCCAGGGTCTCGCCCTCGAGTTGCATGGCGGGCTCGGCGCCGGCTGCCGGCTTGCCCTTGGCCGCGTCGAACAGCGTGTCCGCGTGCGCGGCCGCAGCTTCGGCCGGAACCGGGCTGGCCGGCGCCGGCTGCACCTGGTTGAAGCTGGCAACCAGGGCCAGCATGTCGACCACGGAATCGGCAACCCGGGCGTCGGCGGCGTTTGCCGCCTCGTCGCGCGGCTCGCCCTGGGTCGTGGCAGCCGTTTCCCCGGCCGCCGCTTCCTGCGCGCCCTCGGCCTTGCCGGCGGCCGGTGCCGACTCCTTGGCCGGCTCCCTGGCCGCCTCGCGTGCCGGCGCCCGGGTCTCGTTGGCGGCCGGTTTGGCGGCGGCTTGCGGCCTGGGGGCGGCGGCCGGCGGCGGCGCCATGGCCGGCTGCGGCTGGGCCAGCGCCTGGCGCTGTTCCAGCTGGCGCTGCTCGACCTGGCGCTGCAGCGTGGCGCCGAAATTCACGCCATCGTTCGGCAGGGCCGCGTGGGCGCGCAGGTTCTGGGTTTGCCCGCTACTGGCAGCCTGGATCGGAAGGGAAGTCGTTTGCATGGCCATGTCGGGCTCAAAGGTGATCGTTCAAAACGGTTCAGGCACGGCGCACGGTACGCGCCGCGTGATCGTCCATCATTTTTTGGTCGCGCTTGTTTTCAAGCTTGAGCGCCTCGGCCGCCGCGCGTTCGGTCAGGGTGCGGTAGGACAGGCGCTTGCGTTCGCTTTCCTGCCAGCGCGTTTTCTCGAGGTCGCGCTTGTAGTTCGCGTGTTTCAGTACTTCCTGCTGGCCATTGATTGCGTTGTCGAGCTTGCCGACAAAGGCCACGAAATTGGCGTAGGCGAAGGGCGTGATGCCCGCCATCTGCGCCTGGTCGAGGCGGTTCGCGTAGTCGTCGCGGTAGCCCAGCAGCATCTGCAGTTTTTGTTCCGCTTCCTCGACGGCCTTCAAAGCCGCGCCGAGCCGCTTGGCGGCGGCGTCGGAATCGCGCTGGGCCAGCTCGATCAATGTTTCTAGAGCGGAAGTATTTGCCATAATGAATCAAGTATAGCGAGCCAGCCGCCGGCCCGATCAGCTGAACAGAGAGGTCAATTGCCCCAAGCTCTGGCCCATATTCGTGTTCTCGTGGATCTCCTGGCACAGGAATTCCTCGATCTGCCCGTTCAGGGCGATCGCCTGGTCGAGCACCGGGTCGCTGCCGGCCGCATACGCGCCGACGCTGATCAGGTCGCGCGAACGCTGGTAGCGCGAATACAGCTGCTTGAGCTTCCTCGCGGCCAGCTGGTGCTCGTGCGAGGTGATGCCGTGCATGGCGCGGCTGATCGACTGCTCGATGTCGATCGCAGGGTAGTGGCCGGCCTCGGCCAGGTGGCGGTCGAGGACGATGTGGCCGTCCAGGATGCCCCGCGCGGCGTCGGCGATCGGGTCCTGCTGGTCGTCGCCTTCGGACAGCACCGTATAAAAGGCGGTGATCGAGCCGCCGCCCTCGATGCCGTTGCCGGCGCGCTCGACCAGCACCGGGAGCTTGGCGAACACCGATGGCGGGTAGCCTTTGGTGGCCGGCGGTTCGCCGATCGCCAGCGCGATTTCGCGCTGCGCCATCGCGTAGCGGGTCAGCGAGTCCATGATCAGGAGGACGTTCTTGCCCTGGTCGCGGAAGTGTTCGGCGATCGCCGTGGCGTAGGCCGCGCCCTGCAGGCGCATCAGCGGCGGGCTGTCGGCGGGCGCGGCGACGACCGCCGAGCGCGCCATGCCTTCTTCGCCGAGGATCTGTTCGATGAATTCCTTCACTTCGCGTCCGCGCTCGCCGATCAGGCCGACGACGATCACGTCGGCCGTCGTGTAGCGCGCAATCATGCCCAGCAGGACCGACTTGCCGACACCGGTGCCGGCGAACAGGCCGAGACGCTGGCCGCGGCCGACGGTGAGCATGGCGTTGATCGCGCGCACGCCGACATCCAGGGTTTCCTTGATCGGCGCGCGGTCGAGCGGGTTGACCGGGCGCGCATTGATCGGGGCGACCTCGCTGGTCTCGAGCGGACCCTTGCCGTCGAGCGGGCGGCCGGCGCCGTCGACCACGCGCCCCAGCAGTTTCATGCCGACCGGCAGGTGGCGCGCGCGGTCGCTCGGGCGGCGGCGCGGATGGTTCACGGTGCCGGGGCCGGGCACCGGCATTTCGACCGGGAACACGCGCGAGCCGGGAACCACGCCTTCCACATCGCTTTGCGGCATCAGGAACAGGCGCTCGCCTTCGAATCCGACCACTTCGGCCTCGATCCTGGCCCCGTTCGGCAGCGGGACGGTGCAGGCGCTGCCGACGGCCAGGCGCAGCCCGACGCATTCCATTACCAGCCCGGCCACGCGGGTGACGCGTCCCGAGACCTGCATCGGCTCGACGAAACCGAGCAGCGAATTGCAGTCGGCCAGGTAGGATTTCCAGCGCGCGGTGTGCGGGTCCGCTGCGCGGTTGGTTGCCTGAGTCAAGCGAGCCACTCCACGTTCTTGCCGAGTGCGTGCGAGAGGCGCGCCCAGCGCGCCGCTGCCTGGGCGTCGATCTGGTTGCTGGCGGTATCGACCTTGCAGCCGCCGCGGCCGATCTGCGGATCGGCCACCACGCGCCAGCCGCCCTTGTCGAGTTCGTCCGACAAGGCGGCGCGCACGATCTCGACGTCCTCCGGATTCAGCGCCAGCACGGCCGGGGCCTGCAGCACCGGCAGGTAGTCGATCGCCTCGCGCACGATGGGGATGATCAGTTCCGGACGCACCTCGAAGGCGCTGCGCACCATCGACCGGGCCAGGTGCAGGGCCAGGTCGAGCACGTCGGAGGCGATGGTTTCGTCGGCCGCGGCGACGGCCTGGCTGAAGGTGGTGGCGACCGCGCGCAGCGCGGCCATCTCGTCGGCGGTTTCCTGCTGGCCGGCCGCGAACGCTTCGCTGTGGCCGGTCGTGCGGCCTTCGAGCAGGCCCTCGGCATAGCCTTCGGCGTGTCCCTCGGCGCGCGCCGCCTCGCGGATCGCTTCGAGTTCGGCGGCGGTCGGCAACTGGATGGCCGGTTGACGAGAAGACCCTGCCGCTGCTGCTGCCGCTGCCGCGGAAGCAGCAGCGGCAGCCCGTTCCTCGGCCTGGATGCGCGCCGCCAGCGAACTGGGGCGCTCGTCGCCGAAGGAGGTCATTTCCCAGCGCTTGAAGGCGCCTTGCATGTCTTTGCTCATGGTCTACCGATCACACGAAGGAATCGTCGCCCTTGCCGCCCAGGACGATCTGGCCTTCGTCGGCCAGGCGCCGCACGATCTGCAGGATCTGTTTTTGCTGCGCTTCGACTTCGGACAGGCGCACCGGCCCCTTCGATTCAAGGTCTTCGCGCATCATTTCGCTGGCACGCTGGCTCATGTTCTTGAAGATCTTCTCGCGCAGGTCTTGCGAGGCGCCTTTCAGGGCGATGATCAGCATGTCGGACTGGACTTCGCGCAGCAGCAGCTGGATGCCGCGGTCGTCGATGTCGATGATGTTGTCGAACACGAACATCTCGTCCATGATCTTCTGCGCCATGTCGTTGTCGTAGTTCTTGATGTTCTCCATGACCGCGCTTTCCTGCTCGCCCGCCATGAAGTTCAGGATCTCGGCCGCGGTGCGCACGCCGCCCAGCGACGATTTTTTAATATGCTCGTTGCCCGACAGGAGCTTGGTCAGCACGTCGTTCAGTTCGCGCAGTGCCGCCGGCTGCACGCCGTCGAGGGTGGCGATGCGCAGCACGACGTCGTTGCGCAGGCGGTCGGTGAAGTGGCTCAGGATTTCGCAGGCCTGGTCGCGCTCGAGGTGGACCAGGATGGTGGCGATGATCTGCGGATGCTCGTTGCGGATCAGTTCCGACACCGACTGCGCGTCCATCCACTTCAGGCTCTCGATGCCCGAGGCGTCCTTGCCGCCCAGGATGCGGTTGAGCAGCACGGCGGCCTTGTCGTCGCCCAGCGCCTTGGTCAGCACTTCGCGGATGTATTCGTCCGAATCGAGCCCGACGTCCGAATGGGCGTCGGCTTCGTCGCGGAAGGCTTCCAGTACGTTGACCACCTGCTCGTGCTGCACCGATTTCATGGCCGCCATCGCCGCGCCGAGCTTGAGCACCTCGCGCGGGCCGAGGAATTTCATCACCTCGGCCGCTTCCGATTCGCCCAGCGCCAGCATCAGGATGGCTGCCTTGGTGATGCCGTCTTTGTCCTTGTCGCTCATTCCGAACCCACCCATGCCTTGATTACGTTAGCCACGATGCGCGGATCGTCGCGCGCCATTTCCTTTGCCAGCGCCAGGTTGGCGCGGTAGCTGCGCTCGCGCGGCGCTTCCTCGCCCTCCGGCTCGGCCGGCAGGCCGTCGGCGCCGAGCGTCACGACGGCATCCTCGTCCTCTTCCTCTTCCTTCTTGTCCTCTTCCGGGACCGCGGTCGCTTCGTCGAACTTGCGCACCACCGGGCGCAGCAGCGGGCGCAGGATGCGGAAGTAGAGGAAGGCGATGATCGCCGCGATCAACAGGTACTTGCCCGCTTCCATGGCCAGCGGCAGGTTGGCCGGGTCCTTGTACCAGTCCGGTGCGTTCTCGTCGGGGCGGTCGACGCCGTCGAAGGGGGCGTTGGCGACGTTCATGGTGTCGCCGCGCGCCTGCGAGTAACCCATCGCCTGCTTGACCAGTTCGTTGATCTGGGCGACTTCGGCGGCGGCCAGCGGTTTCACGGTCACCTTGCCCGTGTTGGGATCGACCGAACGCCGGTAGTTCACCACCACGCCCACCGTCAGGCGCTTGATGCCACCCATCGGACGCTGCTCGTAGCGGACAGTCTTGTCCACTTCGTAATTGGTGGTGGCGTCCTTGCGGCTCGGGCCGGTGGTCGTTTGTGCTGCGCCGGCGGGAGCGGTGCCGTCGAGCGGGGCGGTCGCCACGCCCGGCGGCTGGTTCGACAGCGCGCCGGGGATGCCGTTGGCCGGGCCGGTCGTCGGCCCCAGCTGCTCGGAGGTCTGCTGGCTGCGGATCGCCTGCGGCTCCGGCGGCGAGTTCGGCTTGTACATCTCGGCGGCGGTATCGACCTGCGCGAAATCGATCTCGGCGGTCGCCTCGGCGCGCACATTGCCCTTGCCGACGATCGGCGTGATCAGCGACTCGACCTGCTTGATGATGTTCTGCTGGACCTGCTCGACATATTTCAACTGGGTCGCATCGAGCTGCTTGCCCAGGCCGCTGTTTTTCGGCTGCTCGGACAGCAGGTTGCCGTTCTGGTCGACGACGGTGACGTTGCCGGTCGTGAGTTCGGGGATGCTCGAGGCTACCAGGTGGACGATGGCGCTGACCTGGCCCGGGTCGAGCGCGCGGCCCGCTTGCAGGTTCAACAGGACCGAGGCGGTCGGCTTTTGCTGGTCGCGCACGAACACCGACGGTTTCGGCAGCGCCAGGTGCACGCGCGCGCCGGCCACCGAGCCGAGCGACTGGATCGAGCGCGCCAGCTCGCCTTCGAGCGAGCGCTGGTAGTTCACCTGCTCGAGGAACTGGGACACGCCCAGCTTCTGGTTTTCCATCAGTTCGAAGCCGACGTTGCCGCCTTTCGGCAATCCTTGCGCGGCCAGTTTCAGGCGCAGGTCGGGGACCTGCGCGGCCGGCACCAGGATCGCGCTGCCGCCTTCGGAAAATTTGTAGGGCACGCCCATCTGGTCGAGCGAGGCGGTGATCGCGCCGCCGTCCTTGTCGCTGTAGTTGGCATACAGGACGCGGTAGTCCGGTCCCTGGCTCCACATCCAGATCGCGACGATGACCGCCAGCGCGGCCGCCACCCCACCACCGATGAGCACGTTTCGACCCATGGGGGTCTTCAGGAGCGGTTGCGGCTGGGCAGGGGTGTCGAGCAGATCGTCGGCGGTCGCGGCCATGTTGTTGTCCAAGGGAAAAAGGAGATCAGGCCGCATTATGAAGCCTTGCGGCAACATTTAAAGGGGAGAATAGGGGCCGGTTTCCCTTCCTGCTCGGGGCAGCCGCTTGCACGGAGCTTGGTAAGCTGTGAACCTGACATTGCTCCCTTAGAGCCTATCCCAGCAGCCACGAGTCGCTGCTGACGCGCCTGACAAACGGGGGCGGCGTTGCTCGTCGTTGCATGGCTGGCCATGCGGCCTCCTCGCGCCTTGCCCGCGTTTGCCATGCTGACGCCATCCGCTTCCCCGTGGCTACTGGGATAGGCTCTTAGCGTTTGGGAGCACACAAGCGACAACAGGAGAACCCATGAACGTAGGCGGAATCGACAGCAGCCGGATCGAAGCGATGATGGCCCAGCTCAAGGCCGCGGCCACCAGGCCGGCGGCACCGGCATTGGCGCCCGGCGGTGCGGGTGCCGCGCTCGGCGTCAACGAAGGCGCCTCGAAGGTCAGTTTTTCCGACGCGCTGAAGAACTCGCTGCAGCAGGTCAGCGATACCCAGAAGCACTCGCAGGAGCTCAGCCAGCGTTTTACGATGGGCGACGAGAGCGTCAGCCTGTCGGACGCGATGATCGCGATGCAGAAGTCGAGCATCTCCTTCCAGGCGACGGTGCAGGTGCGCAACAAGCTGGTGTCGGCGTATCACGAGATCATGAATATGCAGGTGTGACGTTCGACGAGGGGACATAAAAACGGCCGCGCTTCCGGAAGGAAGGCGGCCGTTTTGCTTTGTACGGTGGACTTGGGAGCGCACGCGTTTCAGCGGTGGGCTCGGGAGTCCACCCTACGCCTTAACCTAATCCTGCCAGCCTGGCGTTGCGCTCGCGCTCGAGCCGGGTGATATAGCGCTGCACGGCCGCCATGTTGCCGCGGGAAATGTCGACAAACATGCAGCCGATCCGGCGGCTGGTTTTATTGTTCAGCATGGTCACGTCGAGCGCGTTGCGCACCTGGAGCGAGGTCGTGACCGTGCCGATGTCGGGCAGGTCGATGCGGCAGCCGGTGAAGGTCTGGCCGATCGTCGAGTTGAGCATCATCTTGTTGTCGAGCAGGGCGACGCCGCCGCAGCTGATGTCGGCCAGCGGGAAGCTGGCATTGCCGCCGCCCAGTTCGAAAGGCAGCGGCACCAGGGCCAGCACCGGGTTGGTCACCGGCGTGGGCATGCGGTAGAACTCGCGGCGCTGCAGGCGGATGAGGGAGGCGGGAATCTCGGCTGCCAGCGCGGCCGAGCCTTCGAAATCGGTGTCGTGCAGGCCGCCCAGGCTGAACAGGATGCGGATCTTGTCGAGGTAGGTCTCGCAGCTCACGCCTAGGGCATTGACGATGCGCTCGTTCTGCTCGCGGTTGATCGAACGGTCGAGGACGAACTGGCCGCCATCGGCGTCGACATCGAGGATCGAGGTCACGCACACGTCCGCCTCGCCCTTGATCTTCATGCGGATCAGTTGTTTCTTTTCCTGGATCTGGCGCAGCAGCGCGACGATTTCCCGGCGCGAGCTCACCTCGTAGTCGTGCCAGTTTTCCATTTCTGCGTCATACGTTGCTTGCATCTTGTTCCGCCGCTGTTCCAGGTAATAGTGCAGGTGAGTCGATCAGGAGCGCGCTGTCGGGAGGGGCCGGAAGAGGCTGGCCGGATTGTTGCGCTGACTCAATATGATATAGCCATGCTAACAGTTCCGCAATCGCGCGGTAAAGCGCCGGCGGGATCTGACCATCGAGGTCGACGTCCATCAGCAGCGACACCAGTTCCTTCGATTCGTGGACGAATACGCCGGCTTCCCTGGCGCGCTCGATGATCTGCTCGGCCACCAGTCCGTGGCCCTTGGCGACGACGGTCGGCGCGTTCGACCCGGCCGCATAGGCGAGGGCGACGGCGTGCCGGCGGCGCGGCGGGGCGGGGCTGGTCATGCGTCCTCCCGGCCATGGATGCGCAGCGCCGCCAGCTCGCTGCCGGCGGCGCCCAGGGCTTCCTGCAGGCGCGGTGCGCCCTCGCGCAGCAGTCCGGCGGCGCCGTTCCCCGCCTCCAGGTCGACGTGCAAGCGATTGCCGCGCAGGCTGACGCGCGCCTCGACCTCGCCCAGCAGCGCGAAGCGCAGGCGCAGGCGGCTTTCCCAGCGCGGCGCGTCAGCCTGCCCGGTGCCGGCGTCGGCGCCGTCCTCGCGCGCGATGTGCCATTCCAGGGGTTGGCCCGGCGCCAGCTGGCCCTGCCAGGCAAGCTGGCCGCTCTCGTGGGCGGCCAGTTGCTGGTTGATGAGCTGGGCGGTGGCGGGTTCGGTCGGAGGCGTGCCGGGCGCCTTGTGCGCCTGCGGCTCGGCCATCAGCTCGGCCAGCGGCCGCTTGCCCTCGGCCCATTGGGCCAGGTGGGATTCGTAGAACAGGCCGCTTTTCGCGATCGCTTGCCGCAACTGGCCGGCCAGCTGCGCCGGGTCCGGCGCGCCGTGCGGCAGCAGGGGCGCCGTGCCGGCGACGGGACTGGCGCCGCCCTGCAGTACCTGGGACAGCAGGCGCGCGGCCGGGCTCAGGTCGGCCGCGTCCTGGGGGCCGGCCGGCTGCATCAGGGAAGAGCTTGCCGCGGCGACGCTGGCGGCCAGCGCGGCCGCAGGCGCGCCGAGCGGCACCAGCTTGCCCTGCAGGGTCGCGTCGCCCAGGCCGAAGGTCGGCTGCGGCGACGCGGCCAGCACGGTCATCGTCAGCTGTGCACCCGGCTGGGTGCCTGGCGGGAGCATCATACGGACCGGTGTTTCGGCTACCCGGACCATGAAGCTGCCATCCTGCATGCGGGCCAGCACCGAGACCGGCACTTTGCTGCCGAGCATGGTTGCCAGGGTGCGCTGGAACGCTTCCAGGCGCGGGTCGCCGCTGCGCTCGAGCGGCAGCGCCGGCCGGACCGGCAGCGGGGCGCTGACGCCCGGGCTGGAAATGCGCTCGGCCATGAGGCGGGGGAACTAGGACATCGCAGGACTGCGCGCGGGCACCGCGGTCAGACGCTGCCGTAGGCGTTGGCGAGGCGGCGCTGGGTACCGGAGTTGCTGATCAGCGCAGACAGCTGCGCCATCCATGGCATCGTCAGGTCACGGATGCGGCGGTCGTCGGCCAGGATGCGGCGGATGCATTCGATCTTGGCCTGGCGCCCGGTCGAATTGAGTTCGACCGCCGCCTCGCAGCGCTGGAGCGTGTCGACATGCTGGGTGCAGCGCTGCTCGAGCACCACCAACTGGTCCCAGTCGCCGGCCTCGGCGGCTGCAAGCATCTGCCCGGTGAGTTCGGCCACCGCGGCGTATTCCGACAAGACTTCCTGGTTGGTCATCATCAGGCGCTCGCCAGGATAGGAGCTTGGGCCATCGTATCCTGCTGCGCCGGCTTTTCGCCGATTTGCATCCAGGCGTCGCGCAGGTCGGCCAACAGGACTTGCACCTCGTCGAGCATGGCGCTCTGGTTCTGCAGGCTGGCCGTGAGCAGGCGCTGGGTCATGTAGACGTACAGGGCGTCCAGGTTGGCGGCGATCTCGCCGCCGCCTTTCTTGTCGAGGCTGGCACGCAGGCCACTATCGATGATGTCGAGTGCCTTGCCGATCGCGACGCCCTTCTCGGCGATCTCGCCGGCCGCCATGTGGCGCGCGGCGTTCTTGACGGCCGCCAGCGCCCCGTCGTAGAGCAGGACGATCAGTTTATGGGGGGAGGCGGAAATCACCGAGGTTTCCAGTCCCACTTTGGCGTAAGCGTTAACGCCGCGCTGCATCGATCCAAACATCGTGAACCTCCAATACTTCCATGGCTGGGAGCGCGCCGGGCGCGCTCCCTGATAAATTTTCGTGCCGCTTCCGGCGGGCAGGCGTCAAAGCCCGCTGCCATTGTCCAGCGAAGCTAGTTTACTGGCTTAACGGCAGCTTCTAACCGGACTTGAGAGCAGGGAATACCCGGCTTTTTGCGGCTTTGTCATCCGCATAACGGTTCGGGCTGGCGTGGAAGTGGCGCTGGACGGGAGAATTGTGGTTTGCGTGCCAACAAATAAGCCGGGCGCGCAGGATGCGGGAGATCAGTCGTTGCGCGGCATTTTGCGGCGCTCGTGGTGGCGTCGCAGTTCGGGCGATTGCAGCGCCCGGGTCAGGATGGAGCGTGAGACATTGCAGGTGTCGAGATAGCTCAGCGCGAACTCGACCCCGCGGATATCCACCAGGTACAGAGCATATTCGGCAGTCAGCGCCGTCTGCTCGTCGGTTCTTCGTTGGGTCATCATTGCTTTCACCATTGACAAGGAGCGAGCGGTGGCAGCGTGTTGCCGCACCAGGCCAGCCCGCGTTCGCGCATGTTCATTGCGCTGATCTCGCGTTGTTACAATGATATCCAGCTTGCGGGTGCGCACCGGAGCCAATTGTGAGAAATTGTTTCCGTTGCAAAGCTGCATCAAGTCGGGGTGCGGCGCCATGCGCGCCCCTGGTCCGGGCGTACGGCCAGGTAGCGCCCGGCATCGCGGGCGTCGAGCGGACGGGCGTACAGGAAACCCTGCGCCTGGTCGCAGCCGCTGTCGCGCAGGGCCCCGGCCTGGGCCGCCAGTTCGACCCCTTCCGCCACGACGCGCAGGTTGAGGCGGTGCGCCATGGCCACGATCGCGCTCACGATCGCGCGCGAATCGGCGCTGTGCACCATGTCGTGGATGAAGGACTTGTCGATCTTGAGCTTGTCGATGGGCAGGCGCTTGAGGTAGCTGAAGCTCGAATAGCCGGTGCCGAAGTCGTCGATGCTGAGCGTGACGCCGAGTTTTTTCAGGCGGTGCATGATGGCCAGGCTGCGTTCCGGGTCGGCCATCGACACGCTCTCGGTCAGCTCCAGCTCGAGGGCGTCGGCGCCGACGCCGGCGCCCTGCAGCAGGTGCTCGATGAGCCCCGCCACGTCGCCCTGCAGGAACTGGCGCGCCGACAGGTTGACCGCCACCGGCACCGGCGGCAGGCCTTCTTCGCGCCAGTCGGCCATCTGGCGGATCGCGCTGCCGACGATCCATTCCCCGATCGGGACGATCAGCCCCGTTTCCTCGGCAATCGGGATGAATTCGTCGGGCGGCACGATGCCGTAGACGGGGTGCTGCCAGCGCAGCAAGGCCTCGAAGCCGGCCAGGGTGCCGCCGCGCAGATCGATCTTCGGCTGGTATTGCAGGTAGAGCTCGCCGCGTTCGAGGGCGCGCCGCAACTGGCTCTCCAGCGCCATCCGGCGCCCGAGCTCACGCCGCTGGTGCAGCGCGAAGTGCTCGATACGGGCGCCGCCCAGGGCCTTGGCGTGACGCATCGCCGCGGCCGCGTTGTTGAGCAGCGCCTCGGCATCCTCGCCATCCTGCGGGAAGCAGGCAAAACCGACGCTGCAGGTGAGGGTGATCTCGTTGCCGGACCAGAAAATGCTGTGCTGGACCGTGTTCATCAGCCGCCCTTGCTGCGCCGCCGGGCCCTTCCCGGTGCCGGATTCGTTCAGCACCAGGAAAAATTCGTCGTTGCCGGTGCGCGCCAGCATCTCGCCCGGCGCCAGCTTCGCCTCCAGGCTGCGCGTGACGGCCACCAGCGCCTCGTCGCCGGCGGCGTGGCCGAGCGCCTCGTTGATGCGCTTGAAGCGGTCGATGTTGAGGCAGGCCACCGCGACCGACGCACCGCGGGCGCGCCAGTCGTCGACGCCGGCGCAGATATTGCGCAGCAGCGCGTGGCGGTTCGCCAGGCCCGTCAGCGTATCGTGGGTCAGCAGGAATTCGACCTGGCCGGCGGCGCTGGCCAGCTGCGCGCCGGACGCATCCTGCGCGCTCTGGCCGTGCAGCTGGGCTTGCAGTTGTTCGCGCAATTGTTCGTGCAGCTGCTGGGCGGCGAGCGCCAGCTGGCGGTGATAGATCAGCTCCTCGACCATGCGCGCCAGCTCGTGCAGCTCGGCCAGCTCGGCTTCGCCGATGTCGCGCGGTTCGGTGTCGATGACGCACAGGGTGCCGAGCTTGGCGCGTTCGACCGAGTAGAGCTGGACCCCGGCATAGAAACGGATGTAGGGCGCCCCGGCCACGATCGGGTTGTCGGCGAAGCGCGGATCGTTGGCGGCGTCGGGGATGACGAGCGGGGCGTCGGTGAGAATGGCGTGGCCGCAGAAGGAGACGTCGCGCGAGGTGTATTCGGAGGCGAAGCCGCAGCGCGACTTGAACCACTGGACGTCGCTGCCGACCAGGGAAATCAGGGCGGTAGGCACGTCCAGCAGCTTGGCCGCCATGCGCGTGATCCGGTCGAATGCCTCTTCGGGACCCGTGCCGAACAGATTCGTCGCGTACAGCGCGGCGAGGCGCTTGGCCTCGTCGACCGGAATCTCTGGTTTCTGCATATTTCACAATTTGCCGGCTCGTCTTCCGGCACCTGTATATAGGAGCGTGACGCCAGATTCCGCCGTTTTTGCTACGGCGGGCCCGACAGGAATTGTGTCATGCTTTTATAGAAAGAAATGTGAAACAAGGTCGTCCGGTGCGAGTGACCAAGAGGGTGCGGGCGCTCGGCCTGCCCTGAACATGGCAGGCCGAGCGCCGGTTGTGCGGCGTGCCCGGCGCGGCGTGCCCGGCCGGGACAAAGAAGGCCGGCGTATGCCTTAGCGCAGGTTCGCCAATGCCGCCAGTTGCTGGCTCAGGTAAGCGCTGGTCGAGTTCATGCTGCTGATCATCGAGTCGAGCGCCGTATATTGCCTGCGCAGCCGCTTTTCGGTCTCTACCAAGCGTTGTTCGATGCGGTCGCGATTGCTGGAAACCGTCTTGATCGAAGCATTGATGCCGTCGCTGCGCAGCGCGAGGGCGCCCTCCGCATCGAGCAGCTTGCGCGCGAATTGATCGAACTGGGCGGCGTAGCCCTGCGAATAGCTGACGCTGCCACGGCTGCCGCTGCCTTCGATGATCAGTGCCATGCCTTCGCTGGGGCTGCCCGCGGCGCCGGTGAGGGTGCGGCCGGAGCCGACCGCGGGAACGCCGCCGATCGTGCCGATGATGTCCTTGCCGGCGACCGCTGTGCCGGCGCCGCCCAGCAGGCTGGTCCCGGCCGCATCGGCGGCGATGGAGACGTTCGAGCCGGCGCCCCAGCGGTTGGAGGTGATCGACAGCGTCCCGTTGGTGTGGCTGACCGATACCGACGACCCGGCACCGGAAAAGGCGGGGGTGCCGTTGATTTTCGTTTGCAACTCGGCCACCAGCGCGTCGAAGCTGGCGTAGGTGCCGTTCGCCAGCGTGACACTGGCTCGCACGCCGTCGAGCGTGATATCGAGTGTATTGTTGCCGTCGCCGATGGTCAGCGGCGTCGCATTTGCGCCAGTGAGGGCGCCGCGTGCGGCGGCCTGGCTGACCTCGATTGCATAGTTGCCCGGCACGGTCTTGGCGCCGGCGCTCTTGAAGCTGACCTGGCTATCCGTCGGCTTCCCGACCGATGCGAAGAGTCCGGCGATATCGTCGAAGTTCGTCGCGGCCGCCTTCTTCAGCTTGGCGTCGTCCAGGGTCATCACGCCCCCCTTGAGGGTGACGCCGATCTCGGAGAGCACGCTGAAGGCGCCGCTGTTGCTGACCGGGCTTCCCAGCATCGCGCGCAGTTCGTTGCGGATCGAGCGCACCGTCGAATCACTGTTGAGTACGGCTGCGGTCTTGGTCGTCTCGTTATACGCCGTCAGGTCGGTGAGTTTCTTGCTGATGTCGTTGAATGCGCTGACAAACTTCGCCACCGAGGCCGAGACGGTGTCGGTGTCGCGTGCCAAATCGAGGGTGGTCGGGCTGCCGACATTGGTTTTTGCCAGCGTCAGCGTGACACCGTCGAGCACGTCGCTCGGGGTATTCGTGGCGGTGCTGATCGCGATGCCGTCGAGCTTGAACTCGGCATTTTTCGCAGTGACCGATTCGCTCAGGGCCTGGGCGCCTTGCGGGTCGTGGCCAAGCAGGGCTTGCAGGGCGGGATCGCCGGCCACGCTGATCTTCATGCTGTTTGCTTGGCCGCTGGCCGTTTGAGTCAGCACCAGGCGGTAGGGGGAAGCACCGCCGTCGTTCACGATCGACGCCGTCACTCCGGCGTCGGCCTTGTTGATCGCGTCGCGGATGCCGCTCAGCGAGGTATTGGCGGGATCGATGGTGATGGTCTTGGCGCCGCTGCCATTCGGCGTGAAGCTGGCGCCCGCGTACTTGCCGGAGGCGGCATCGAAACTGCCACCGGTTCCCAGCGCAATCGTGCCGAGATCGATTGTGATCGTGCTGCTGCTCGTGCCTTGGCCGAGCGCCGCCGTGGCGCTGGCCTGGCCGCTGGTCACCAGTTTCTGCGACTGTGCCAGCTGGCTCACTTCGAGCGAATACTTGCCGGGGGTGGCTTTCGGGCCGGCGCTCGCGCTGGCAACGGCCGAGTCGGCGATCTTGGCGCTGATCGCCTGGAACTTGCCGATATCGGACAGCCCGGCGGCGGCGCTCTGGAAGCTCGCCATCGCACTCTTGAGCGAGCCGATCGCCGAGAGCTGCGACTGGAAGCTGGCTACGCGCTTGTCGAGCAGGTCGATGGGCCGCCGTTCGACAGCCATCAACTGGCTGATGATGCTGTCGATCGGCAGGTTGGAACCGATACCGGCTGAAGAAAGACCCACAATTGCCTCCTGGGAAAACTAGAATATACGGCAGATACGCGACACGGTAATTCAACTGCAGAGGGGGAATAACACCTCTGCTCGACGTCTGTCAGGCGCTCTGGCGCGCCAGCAGGCTTTGCAGCTTGTCGAGCGCCTTGGCGATCTCGAGTGCCTCGCGCGAAGGCATCTGCCGTATCACTTCGTTGGTGTCGCGGTCGACGACCTTGACTACCAGGCGGGCATCGTCCTTGTCGAACGTGAACTCCAGGCCGGGCGCGCGATTCTTCAGGACGTCGTTGATGCTGCCCAGCGCCTGTTCCAGGCTTTCCTTGTCCGGGACACCGCTCCCCGCCACCGCATCCTGGTTCGGCAGCGCGGCAACAGCGCGGGTCTGGGGAACCGTCGAGGGTTCGAGCTTGATACCGGAAAATCCGGTTCCCGCTGCGGCAATTTTGTCGTTCGGTCGAATATCCAAGACAGCTCCTCAAACGAAAACAACCCGGCGCCAGGATGGGGCCGGGTTTGAATCAAGCGCGACGGCCCTCGATTAGCCGCGCAGCAGGGACAGCACGCCGTTCGGCAGCGAGTTGGCCTGGGCCAGCATCGCGGTGCCTGCCTGTTGCAGGATCTGGCCGCGGGTCAGGCTGGCGGTTTCCGAGGCGAAGTCGGCGTCCGTGATACGGCCGCGTGCTGCGCTCTGCGATTCGACCGAAACTTGCAGGTTCGAGACGACCGACTCGAAGCGGTTCTGGACCGCGCCCAGGTTCGCGCGTTCCTTGTTGACCGTGGTCAGGGCCTTGTCCAGGTTGTCGATCACGACCTTGATGGCGGCACCGTCGGCGGTGTTGTCGATCTTGGCAGTAGCCGGGGTGGTGACCGCCGCGATATCCGTATCGGTCTTCATGTTCTTGGTGGTCAGGGTGATGGTGTCGTCAGCCGTCGTCCCTGCACCGACCTGGAAGTCCATCGCGCCCGCCTTGTCGCCCAGGATGGCCTTGCCGTTGAAGGTGGTGCCGCCTGCAACGCGCAGCACTTCTTCTGCCAGCTGCTGGAATTCGCCGTTCAGCGCATCCTTGTCGTCGTTGCTGTTGGTCGAGTTACGGGCCTGGACCGACAGTTCGCGCATACGCTGCAGGTTGTCGCCGATCTTGCTCAGTGCGCCTTCTGCGGTTTGCGCCAGCGAGATGCCGTCGTTCGCGTTACGCATGGCGACGGTGTTGCCGCGGATCTGGGAGGTCATGCGGTCGGCGATCGCCAGGCCGGCGGCGTCGTCCTTGGCGCCGTTGATGCGCAGGCCCGACGACAGGCGCTGGAGCGAGGTCGCCAGCGACGACGACGAGGTGCTCAGGTTACGTTGCGCGTTCAGCGATGCGGTGTTGGTATTGATGTAAGCAGCCATTTTCAATCTCCTAGCAAGTATTCTGGGGCGGGCGACGTGCCCATGGGTTACCTTGGTCTGCCCTCTGTTCCGGGCCAATCACACCGCAGTTGAATCAGGTAACGGAGCCCTACGAAAAAAGTTGATAGCGAGAACGAAAAATTTTCAGGTTTTTTTGTATCGGGGCGGCGGGCGGGCTGCGCTGTTCGACAAGGAATCGCCGAACTTTAGGGTAAAAAAAATTTTATTTTTCCGTGCTGGCGGCGTTGGCTGGGCGCCTGCACGGCCGCCAGGAGCGGCGGCAGGCACTGCGGACAGGCGCTTAGGACGGCCGGGCGCGGCCGTGCCGAGGGATCAGTAGCGCAGGAAGCTGTAGATTTTTTCCAGGCGATCCCAACCGCTGTTGTGCAAGGCTTCGCTGGTCTGCTGCGCGAACTGCTGGTCGTGCTGGAAGCGGCGGCAGAATACCTGGACCGTCTGGGCCAGCGCTGTCGCCGTCGGCAGGGCTTCGCTGGCATTGCATTGGGCCGCGAGCATGAACCTGACCATGCCGAAACGCGACACCAGTCGCAGGTAGTCCTGGTAGGGGGTGGTGTCGCCGAACGGGAACAAGGTCCTGAACATCTCGTTCAACAAATAGTGTTCCAGCAAGAATGGGGCCTCTTGCAAGGCCTGCGGCAGGCGTTCGATGCCGCGGCGGTAACTGTCGACGATGTGCTGCTGGCTGGACTGCCCACTCACTTCGTCCGCCCCCATTCCCTTGGCAATCATGTCCAGGACCGCCCGCTGCGAAGCGGAATGCGAGCGCGAACTCCGCACCGACCACATGGTGGCGAACACGACTGCCTGGTTCGCGTAATTCGGCGGCAAATCCTGCAGTGCAAGCGTAATCGATCCGCTCTCCACCGCTTGCACGATTTCCTCGATCAGCGCAGGTATGGCCAGCTGCCGGCCTGCCTCGATCGCCTTGGTGAGGCTCTCGCAGAAGACGCCGAACAAGGCGAGTTTTTCCCACAGCGCAAGCCCTTCGGTGCGCATCAGCTGGAAACAGAAGATGCGGATGTCGTTCATGGTCTCGACGGGCAATCCATGCACGGACTTGGTCTTCTGCGCGGTATTGTCGCGCACCATGATCTTGTTCTCGACGAAATCGAACGCATCCGGGTTCAGCAGCGCCTGGCGCGCCGCCTCGGGGCAGGACAGCGTCAGGCTTTGTTCGATGCTGCCGGCAAACTGGCGCGTCGTACGCGGGTAGCTGAAGCAGGTATCGGACAGGTAGGTTTCGTTCAGGTGCGTTTGCACCGAGCAGAGGCTGTCCTGTATCAGCGGGCAGGCCGACGTTTCCTCGTGCAGTTCGATCCGCGCATAGGTGGACTCGCTTTCCTGGCTGCGCGTGCGCTTCAGGCTGCTCTCGAACAGCGGCTTGAGTTCGGGATGGGCCGACTGGCGGTAAGCCGTGAACGTTTTTTTGTCGATCGTAACTCTCCAGCCTGCACAGCAGCTGTCCTCGCAGCTGGGGCCGATGCAACTGAAACGGCTGACATAGCGGGGAACGAGGGCAGTAAGGGAGCGGGAGGGATGAAGGATGGCCATGATAGTCCGGTGATAGGCTGGAGGGCAGGCCTAATAGTACTTCGTGGAAACAACGCTCTCAAGCAATTAGAGCGACATGCACCGATCTTCGGCGAGGCGGAGCCCTTTTTGTCTGCTTCGACCGACAGAATGTCGAAGCATCAATACGACACGGCGTGCATCAATGACAAGCTCAGTCCGCGACGACGACGCGGTTCTTGCCGTTTTGCTTGGCCTGGTACATGGCCCGGTCGACGCGCGCCAGCAGCGCCGCCTGCTCCTCGTTCGGCAGCCGCAGGGCGACGCCGGCCGAGAAGGTGATCAGCAGTTTTTCGTTATCGTTCAGGAAGAAGTGTTTGGTCAGCTCGCGCTGCAGGCGCACCATCGTCTGCACCGCCGCCTCGAGCGGGGTTTCCGGCAGCATAATCAGGAATTCCTCGCCGCCGAAGCGGGCGATCACGTCCATCGTGCGCAAGGTCGCCTTGACCACCTTGGCCAGGTGGCGCAGGGCATTGTCGCCGGCCAGGTGGCCGTAGGTGTCGTTCAGGCGCTTGAAATTGTCGAGGTCGAGCAGGGCCACGCACAGCGGCGCGTTGCGGCGGTCGGCACGCGCGCTTTCGCGCGCATAGACTTCGTCCAGGCCGCGCCGGTTGAGGGTGCCCGTGAGCTGGTCTTCGCGCACCAGTTCGCTCATGTGGCGCAGCTGCGCTTCCAGCGCCTTGATGCGGCTTTCCGCTTCCTGCACCTCGCGGTGGGCTTCCAGCATGCGGTCGCGCGAGGCGAGCGCCTCGGCCTGGGCCTGGCGCGTTTCGCGCAGCACTTCGTCCATGACTTCGTTGAGTTCGCCGATGTCGCCCGCGCCACGGATGCGCTCGGAAAAGCCGCCCATCTTGTCGTGGAAGTCGCCGGTCGCCGCCGCCACCGTTCCCAGGCGGTCGATGAAGGTCATCATCATGTTCTTGACGGTCGACTTCATGTCCGACAGGTTGTGCTTGAGCTGGCCCTGTTTGTAGATCACGTCCTTCAGGCTGCGCGTGGCGTCTTCCAGCGCGCGGTGGTCGATCGGGCCGGCGATCAGTTCCTGCACGGCATCGATCTGGCCGCGCATCCAGCTGTCCTCGTCGAGCAGTTCGCCGACGTTTTCCAGCAGCAGTTTGAACAAGCGCAGCAGCAGTTCCTGCTGCTCGGCGCTGTCGCCGCTGTGCAGCTCGATCTGGAAGCACAATTCCTTGAGGCGGGTGGCGATTTCCTGCAGTGCCGCGTCGCTGTGCGCGATTTTTACCGCCGCGCCGAGCGACTCCGCTTCTTTCGCCAGCGTCGGGCTGGCCGGCAGCAGCGAGGCCAGCGCAAAGGCCAGCGTGCGGCTGAGCAGCTCGCGCAGCAGGCGGGTATCGCGGCTTTCCATGCCGTAGGTGACGCCCGGCGGTATCCCGCGTTTCAAGTGTTTTTCGACCAGTTGCGACAAGGCGCGCGCATAGGCATCCCAGTCGCGCAGCTGGACGGCGCGGTTCAGGCGGCGCCCATAGTCGGCCAGCTCGCCCGGCGTGTCGGTCAGTTGCGTCGCGAAGCCGCCCAGCACTTCCTCCGGGGCGGGACCGGCAGCCGGCGCCGGCGTATCCGGGACCGGAATGCCGGCGATCTCGTTGTAGATATCGCGGTAGGCGTCGGGCGTGGGGGCAACCCGGCGCGTTGCCAGGCGCCTGAAGGCTTCCCGCGCAATGTCGACGGGATGTTGGGCGGATGGCGGATGCTGGTTGGACATGATAGAGCGCAAGACATTGACTGATTATCGTGATGATAAGCAGTTTTTCTTTTCGTCATTGTCCGAAAAGAGGGCGGAAAGGGTTTTACTTATGGGCAATGAGGCGCCATGCCCGGTGGCGGCGCGCCTAATCGACCAGCTGGTTGCGGATCGCGTAGTGGGTCAGTTCGGCGCTGGTTTTCAGGTTCATCTTCACCAGCAGGCGGGCGCGGTATTCGCTCACCGTTTTCACCGAGAGCGACAGTTCGCGCGCGATTTCGCTGACCGTCTTGCCCGAAGCGATCATGGTCAGGGTCTGGAATTCGCGGTCCGACAGGTTGTCGTGCGCCGCCGCCTCGTGGTCGGAGCCGACCTGGCTGGCCAGGGCCTGTGCCAGCGTGGCGCTGACGTATTTCTGCCCGCTCGCCACCTGGCGGATCGCCGTGACCAGTTCGCGCGGGGCGCTCTGCTTGGTGAGGTAGCCGGCGGCGCCGGCGCGCAAGGCGCGGATGGCGTACTGGTCTTCGCGGTGCATCGACAGCATCAGCACCGCCAGTTCGGGACGCTCCTGCTTGATCTGCTTGAGGACTTCGATACCGTTGCGGTCGGGCATGGAGATGTCGAGCAGGACCACGTGGCAGCGCGATTTGCGGAACAGCTTGACGGCATCGAGGCCATTTTCGGCTTCGCCGGCGACGACGATGTCGCCTTGCTCGGCCAGGATTTGCTTCAGGCCTTCGCGCACGATGGCGTGGTCGTCGGCAATGAAAACACGGATGGTGGATTTGTCGGTCATTGTTACCTGGGTTCGCTGGCCGCCCGGCGTGGAGCGGAGGGGAGGGCCAGCCTGATCTTGATGGTTACCATCGTGCCACCTCCAGGCGCCGCCGACAAGGTCAAGGTGCCGCCCAGCGCACGCGCCCGCTCGCTCATGCCGCGCAGGCCGAAGGAATGGGGCTTCAGGCGGTCGGCCGGAGCGATGCCGCGGCCGTTGTCGCAGATCGCCAGCACCAGGTGCTGGCGCACGCGGCGCAGGGTCGCCGTGACGCGGGTCGCGCCGGCATGCTTGGCGACATTCGTCAGCGCTTCCTGGAAGATACGGAACAACGCCGCCGCATGGTCCGGGTCGAGTTCGATGTCGCGTTCAGCGCTGCGGAACAGGCAGGCGATGCCCGCCTGCTTTTCGAATTCGCGCGCCTGCCACTCGAGGGCGGCGACGATGCCCAGGTCCAGGGTCGAGGGCCGCAGGTCGAGCGAAATGCGGTGCACGGCCTCGATCGTGCGGTCGACCAGGTCGTCGAGGTAGGCGGCCTTTTCCAGCAACTGCGGCTGCTCGGCCGGCAGCCGGCTGCTCAGCATCGACAGCGCCATTTTGATGGCCGACAGGTTGCCGCCCAGGTCGTCATGGATTTCGCGCGCGATGCGCGCCCGTTCCTGCTCCTTCACCTGTTCGATGTGCTCGGTCAGTTCGGCCAGCCGCGCGCGCGAGCGCAGCACGTCCTGCTGTTCGTTCTTGCTGGCGGTGATGTTGGTCATGATCCCGTCCCATTCGACGGCGCCCTCCAGTGCCGTGGCATGCGGGGTGGCCCGCAGGTTGATCCACTTGACGTCTTTCCAGGCGTCGATCCAGATCCGGCCTTCCCAGTTCCAGGCCGACAGGTTCACTTTCGACACCGCCATCGCTTCCAGGTAGCCCTTGCGGTCCTCGGGCAGGATCAGGCGCAGGAACAGGTCCGGGTCCGCCTGCAATTCGGCCGGCTGCACGCCGAGCAGGGGCGCGCAGCCCTCGCTCAGGTAGGGGAAGGCGTGGGTGCCGTCGGGGCGCAGCAGGAACTGGTAGACCAGTCCCGGCGTGTGGTTGACGATGGCGTTGAAGCGCGCCTGGTAGTGGGCGAGCGCGGCGGCGGCGGCCTGTTCCGGCGACAGGTCGTCGCCGATGGCCACCAGCAGCGAGCGGCCGTCGCGCTGGGCGCGCAGGAAGGTCAGGCGGGCAGGGTAGGTGCTGCCGTCGGCGCGGCGCAGGCAGGTGCGCAGGCAGTGCTGCTCGCCGATGTCGTCGCCCAGGGTGGCGGCCAGCACGCCCAGCGCGCCCTCGGCCAGGTCGGGGAAAATGGTGCTCGCGGGCATGCCCTTGAGCGGCGTGCCGTCGTAGCCGAGGTTGGTGCGCGCGGTGCCGTTGACGTCGACCAGGGTGAGGGTGCCGGGGTCGATCAGGTAGAGTTCGGCCGGCGCAGCCTGCATCGGCGCGCTCAAGGCCGGCGACACCGTCGTCATGGCTCGCTCCCGTCCGCCTTGCGGCGGCGCCGCCAGAGCGACACGAAGCGGCGCAGGGCGCGCGCGCTGCGCGTGGCGTGGCGGCTGCCGAAGGGCACCGACGGCCGCAACTGGTAGCGCAGGCGGCGCAGCACGCGGCGGGCGGCGGCGATCGAACGGCGCACGCGGCTGAAGGCAGGGCTGGTACGCAGGCGGGCGATGAGATTGTCCTTGAACATGATGAAGCGATTGTGCCATCGCGCAAACCAGAGCAGCGCCAGCAAGGACGGCAAGGTCAGCACATAAATGCGGGCGACGACCACCGCGCCGCCGAGCTTGGCCAGGACGAACACGGCCACGCCCCAGGCCGCATGGCCGTGTGCGATCGCCAGCAGCGCCAGCAACTTGATCGGCAGCAGCATCAGGCCGGGCAGGGCAAAGACCAGCAGCGCCCAGTAGGGCGGCAGGCGGCGCACGCCGTTTTCCAGCGCGCGCAGCGGCGGCCAGGTGGCCAGGCCGGCCGCGACGGCGCTGCCGAGGCGCCACAGCCATTCTTCGAGCAGCAGGAGCAGCGCCGCCGTGTACACGAGCGGCGCGAGCATCCGGCTGCGCGAGGAAGAAGGGTTCGTCATCGTTTGCATGATACTACGCCATGAAAGCGCAGCCTTCTGCGCCGGGGAGCTACAATAAGGCTTATGAACAAGGCATTTGTAAAAGAGTCCGACAACGACGACGATGACGAAGCCGTCGCGCTGGCGCAGGCGATTCCCGCCGGTGCCAAGAATTACATCACCCCTGCCGGCTACAAGGCCATCAAGGACGAACTGCTGCAGCTGATCGACGTCGACCGGCCGGAAGTGGTGCGCGTGGTGCATTGGGCCGCGTCGAACGGCGACCGCTCGGAAAACGGCGACTACATCTATGGCAAGCGCCGGCTGCGCGAGATCGACCGCCGCATCCGTTTCCTCACCAAGCGCATGGACTCGGCCTTCGTGGTCGACCCGAGCGTGCATTACGGGAACGACCAGGTCTTTTTCGGTGCAACCGTCACCTATGTCAACAAGGCCGGCGAGGAGCACACGGTCACCATCGTCGGCATCGACGAGCTCGACCCGCTGCGCGGGCGCATCAGCTGGGTGTCGCCGGTGGCGCGCGCGCTGACCAAGGGGCGCGAAGGTGACGTCATCACCCTGCAGACCCCGCAGGGCGACGAAGAACTCGAGATCGTGTCGGTCGAGTATCCGGAGCCGATCACCGACTGACAGACGGACTGGGTTGGCTCAGTCCGCTTCGACGCGCTCCTCCGGCGCGACGATGACCCCGGTTTCCTCGTCGATCAGCAGCAGGCGCGGCGGCGCCGGCAAGCCCAGGCGCGCCGCCATCTCCTGTTCCGCATCGCCCAGTTCCTGGAAGGCGGGCGCCAGGCGGCGCCGCACGCGCGGTCCCAGGGCGTCGAAGCGCGGCATGCCACGCCGCCTGGTCAACAGTTTTTCCAGGAGCCCCACGTTACCATCCCGCCCGGTGAAACGGCAGGATCACGAACGCCAGGGCCTGGAGCAGCAGCGACAGCAGGATCAGCCGCAAGGCCCAGGTGCGGCGCCGCGCACTGATCGCATTGCCCTTCAGGTACTGCTCGTAGGCGACCGCATAGCTGGCGGCGAGCAGGGCGCGCACGTGCTCTTCCTCCTCCAGGGCGCTGCGGCCGTCCACCTCGTCGAGCAGGTCGACCAGGCGCGGCGGTTCGTGGTGGACGAACAGCCATTCCGCCATCAGCACCTGCCAGGCCGAGGCGAACAGCGCGAGCGCCGCCACGGCCCCGAGCAGGAAAATCAAGAGGGTGGGCGTCTGCTGCCAGCGATCCGGATTGACCTCGACCGAGAGGCTGCTGAACGCGAACACCGCAAAGGAGATCGCCGCGACCGGCGTGCTGAGGCTGCCGCGGATGCCTTCGCGGCGGGAGCGTTCGTTGAGGAACAGCGCCTGCAGATGATCGAGATGCAGTTGCGTGATGCGATGCATGATGGTCCTGGCGTTCGGAGGTTCGGCGTGCGTCGCGCAAGCAGGCCCGGTTGGCAGGCCGCCTGGGCGCTCGCGAAAGCTTACCACCCCGACCGCAGGATAACGGACACGATTGGATGCGCGCCTGGCGCGCTACGGACGGGCGGGCGCAGCGCTACCCGGGCTGGTAAGATGGCGGTTTGCCGCTTTTCTGGCCCCATGAATCCTCCCCTCGATACCGCACGCGAGTCCGATGTCCTGGCCGCGCTGCGGCAGGCGACGGGCACGCGCCATGAGCGCCTCGACAGCGGCTTGCCGCTCTCCCGGCCGGACGCCACGCTCGCCGACTACGCCCACCACCTGTGCCTGCTGCGCGACTGGCTCGCGCCCCTCGAAGCCTGGCTCGACACCTATCGTGACGGCCCGCAAGGCCCGGACGGGATTGACGCCGCGCCCCACCTGTCCCTGATCGAAGCCGACCTGGCCGAGCCATCGCTGCCGGCCCAGGCCTGCAGCGCCGGCCCGCCCGTGTCCTGGCCGCCGGACGCCAGCCCCGCCTACCGCTGGGGCGTGGCCTATGTCGTCGAAGGCTCGCAGCTGGGCGGCGCTGTGCTCTACAAACGCTTGAGTGCGCAGCTGGCGCCGCATCCGCTGCGCTACCTGCGCGGTACTGGCGAGGCCGGCCCCGGCCCGCGCTGGCGCGCCTTCATGGCGGCGCTGCGCGCCCAGGTGCAGGGCGAGGAGCGGGTGGCCGAGGCCTGTGCGGGTGCGTGCGATGCCTTCGACCGGATCCTGGCGCTGGCGTTCAGGGATCACTCACCGCGGTCCCCACTTTCCTGTCCATGAGGCAAGCCCAGGCTAGCGCCGCCGTGCTGTCACGGCACCCTGCCTGGACTGAGCTTCTCAAAGAAAGATTGATTCGTGTCAAATGTAGCTAGTTAATCCGCGCGCTCGAGTTCGCTAAGATCGATATTTCTTAGCGCAAATTTCTCGATCACGAAGGAGTCGTGCAGATGGCTAACGCCAATGGGCCAGCCGGTCCGATGAACGCCTTCTCCGAGTTTGCCTCCGCGCGGCGGTATGGTACTGGGCTGAGTCAGGCTGGCAGGCTCATCACCTTGGTAACGGCCCAGAAACGCGGACTTCCGGAGTCGCTGGTGGCGGAACAGTTTGTCGGGCGTGAGGCCGTCAACGAGCTGTTCAGTTTCGAAATCGACGCCCTGAGTGTGTCGACGGACCTGGATCTGTCCATCTTCATTGGTGAAGACCTCACGGTCACCCTGTTGCAGCCTACTGGCCGCCGGCGTGCGTGGCACGGCATCTGTACACATGCATCCTGGTCCGGCGCAGACGGTGGCGTAGTCCGTTACCGGTTACGGATGGAGCCGGCTTTATCGCTGCTGGCCCTTCGCCGCGATTGCTATATATTCCAGGGCAAGAACGCACGCGAAATCGTCACCGAGCTTCTGGCCGATTACCCGCACGTCCGTTTCGATTTCGACATTACGCAAGAGTTGCTCAACCGTCCGATCTGTACGCAGTACCGCGAGACTGATTTTGAGTTCTTCGAACGCTTGCTGGCGTCGGAAGGGCTGAGCTGGCGTTTCGAGCACGACCAGATCGATGATGACGATCGCGACGATCCTGGGCATTCAACGCATCGGCTGGTCATTTTCGACAGCAGGGCAAGGGCGCCCGCGATGCCTAACGGACAGGCCATCCGTTTCCACGGCGTGCGCGCAACAGATACCGATGACGCGATTGATGCGTTCTCTGCCCACAGACGCGTGTCGGCCAACGCAGTAGCCATCAGCAGCTGGAATCCGGCGCAACTGATCGCCCCGAGCGCTGAACTGGAATCCATTCTGGATGCGGGCGACCTGCCTCTGCTCCAGATGTACGACGGTAGCGGCGAAGGCATCACGGGAAGAGCCGCGGCTGCCCGACAGGGCGAGCTCATGCTGCAGGCGCTGGAGTTGAAGAATAAGATGTTCCAGGGTGCCGGCGCGGTGCGGCGACTGAGCCCTGGCCACGCATTTCTGCTTACCCAGCACGACAGGTATCCAGAGGGCCGGAATCGCTTCAACGTGCTTTGGGTACGTCATGAAGCGCGCAATAACTTCGATACCGGGATCGCCATCGCCGCGGCGAAAATAGTCGAGAGCGGCACATACCGGAACACGTTCGGGTGCATACGCGATGAGGTCGCCATTGTCCCGGCCAGAACTGCGCTCCCGGATCCCTGTACAGCCCCAGGGCCACAGACAGCGCTCGTAGTCGGTGTGCGCGGCTCCGTGGCGACAACGACGCGCGATCACCAGGTGAAGGTCCAGTTTGCATGGCAGCGTGGTTCCGCACCCAACGCATGCGGGCTTGCACATGATACTGACCAGCAGGGCAACGCACCAGGTGACGAAAGGTCTGGAACGTGGGTCCGTGTCGCGGAGGCGTTGGCCGGCCCCAATTGGGGAACCCAGTTCACGCCGCGCGTCGGGACTGAAGTGCTGGTTGACTTTATTGAAGGCGACATCGACCGGCCTGTGATCGTCGCCCAGCTCTACACGGGTGCCGACGTGCCGCCGTTTGCGGCAGGCGTCGATTCCGAAGTCAACCATGCGGGCGTGCTATCAGGCATCCACACGAATAATTTCGACGGAAGCGGCTACAACCAGTGGCAACTCGACGATACGAACGGCCAGGTGCGCACGCGTCTTGCGAGCAGCAGCGCGGCAACCGAGTTGAGCCTCGGGTACCTGATTCAACAGGCTGCGTCATCGGCGCACCGCGGCTGCTATCGCGGCAGCGGCTTCGAACTGCGCACGGATGCGTGGGCCGTGCTGCGGGGAGGAGAAGGGGTGCTGTTGTCGACCACTGCGCGGGTGCGACAGGGCAGCGGCGTCGCGTCGACACAGATGGATGCGGCTGAGGCGGTATCGCTGTTCAAGGGCGCGCAGGCACTGAGCAACACGCTGAACGAGGCCGCGAGCCAGCAGCAGGCGCTGGTCAGCAAGGACGCTGCGAAAGCGCAGGCCGACTTCATCGAACAGCTCGATCCGAAGGCCAGGGGCAAGTATTCGGGTGCGATCAACGGACAGCAGGCCCTCAAGGCGAAGAATGGATCGCGTGACCTCGATGCCGGGCAGGCTGTCGAGAAGTTCGGATCGGCGATCGTGCTGATGGATTCCGCAGCCAGCATCAATTGGGCGGCCCCCGCATCGACGATTATCTTCGCCGGGCAGCAGTTGCACTGGACCACGCAGTCGGATCTGCACATGACGGCAGCGCATACCGCGTCGTCAGTTGCCGGCAGCGCCGCGAGCTTCTTCACGCATTCGGGTGGTATCCAGGCAATCGCCGCGAATGGCCCGGTATCTTTGCAGGCCCATACCGATCAGCTGGAAATCCTGGCGGACCAGGCCGTCACGGTCATGTCGGTCAACGATAGCATCGAGATCACCGCCAGGAACAAAATCGTGCTGCAGGCGGGGCAATGCGCGGTAACGCTCGATGGAAAAAATACCACTTTCGCCTGCCCCGGGAAATTCTCAGTTAAGGGCGGGAAGCATTTGTTCGACGCCGGTGCTTTTAGGGAGGCATCGGTTACACCTCTGCCGGACAGCCGACCGAAGCTGTTTGACGAAGGTTTCGTTTTGCGGGACGAGGATACAGGTTCGCCCTTACCGAACTATCCGTACCGAATTGTCCGAGCGGACGGCTCAATTGAAGCTGGAATAACGGACGCGGAAGGCCGGACACACGTGGTTTCCTCGGCTGAAATCGAGGAAATAAACATCGAGATTCCTCGCATGTAAAGGTTTGCTTCTCCCATGGCCACCACAAAATTCAAGAATGCGGGCAACGCCAATACCAACCCTGTTGAGAACAAGGTTCGAAAGGAGATCACGGTCAAAGTCGGACCGGCGGGAATTGCCCGGATTGTCTTCCTCAATAGTGACGGCAGCGAGGCAAACAGCGTCAAGCAATTTGTCAACTTGAGCGGCTCGGATAACTTTGTGGACGGAAAAATCGTTCCGAATGTCTATCGCGCCGGAAACAAAATACGCCTCAAGGTGGTCTTCAACAAGCCCGGCACTTACTCCTTCACCGTCAAGTGCGAGCCTCTTGATGGCAATGCTCAGTACACGCCCGGGGAGCTGGCGCGAAATGCTCGCTTCGCCTATCAGAACGAACCAAAGTCTTACACAACTGGAAGCGATGGAAGCCTGGCCTTGCCGCTCGAAGATTTCTACGTAGGCGCTGCGGGCAAGGATAAATACGTATTTCGCGCTACCGACGCGAGCGGGGTCACAGTATCGACCGGGAGTCTGGAAGTGCACCGGCTGATCCACTATGTGGAGCTAAAGATGCGTTCGCTGACTTCGTGTGCTGCCAATCTGATGCGAGTGGAGGAGGAATACGCAAAGCACTACATCAAACTGCTGAAGTTGCCTGCGGTCGAGATGGCTTACATGCCCAACATTGGAGAGAACGAGACCGAAACATTTCAGGCCAATGCAAGGAGTGCCTATTCCAAGTCCTTGGCTGTTGGGAAGCAGCCTCACGTGATAGCGATTGCGTACACCGGGCATTTGGCCGTAAAGCAAAAAAATTTCCGAGTTCTACAGTCGGTTGCGGTTGGACCAGCAAGTCCACCGGCCTTGATTACGATTGCCGCCCAGCCCGATCCGTTAACTCTCATCTCCGAACCATATTTTCTCTGGCAGGGTCTCGGACTCGGCGAGAGTTGGTTCGTATCCGCAAGGTTTATCAAAGCAGGAGGGTCTGCTGCCGATGTGATCAGTATCCCGGGGGAGAAATGCACACCGTTGCCTAGCAGTTCTGCCCTCCCTCAGCAATCCAATGTCGTGCGAATCGATGTAAGCGCGTTGCCGCACGCGACTGGCACTATCGAGCTCGTCGTGAATATTGTTGACAGGATGCGAGGTGGGATTTCGTTCTTTGACGGGAACCTGGTCTGCGTTTGCACGAAGGCATGGTGGTCAACCGTTGTCACTAAAATGCAAAACGAAGTGATCATTCACGAATTAGGGCACAAGATGGGCATGGTGTCGGACGGTAGGGGAAAGCTGCCCGACAGATCTATCAGCTTGTACAACGATGCGAAAGGACACCGCGGAAACCACTGCTTTTACGGCCTTTCTGTGAACCAGGCTCGTTATGATTCGGATGCCGACCTGAACGGCTCCAAATGCGTGATGTATGGTGCAACCAATGACCGTAGCGACTTCTGT
The DNA here is from genome assembly GCF_042653325.1 of Massilia sp. GCM10023247. Classification (NCBI taxonomy): domain Bacteria; kingdom Pseudomonadati; phylum Pseudomonadota; class Betaproteobacteria; order Burkholderiales; family Oxalobacteraceae; genus Massilia; species Massilia sp. GCM10023247. The sequence continues at coordinate 281,202 of NZ_JBHSIB010000007.1, read as the reverse complement.
GTCAATTGTGCACCGGCTGTTCGGAAAGTCGATCTTGGCGACGGATGGGACCCATTCTGATGCGTTCCTGGTCCCCGTTACCCCCGTCCGCCGTTTGCGTTTTGTGCCTGTCCCTGATTGCAAGCTGCCGCGTTCCGTCCCAACAACCCGCTTCGCCGGTCGACCACCCGGCCATGCCATCCAGCTCGACGCTGAACGAAATGATGAACGACGACAAATTGTTCGAGAACGTGCCATTTAACACCAATAAGCAGACGGCTTGCTCCCCGACGGACCCAGGTATCGACTGGCTCGGGGTGAAAGTGCGCGCTCCTTCCCAAGTGTTCATGCCTGACAAAGACGCTCCCCACTCAGCGCTCGTCATGCCTTTGTGCGGGGTCTATTTTATGAATGTCGCGAAGGCAATTCGGCATCCCGGACCGCTCATGTTGATCGTTACCGACATTGCCAGCGGAAAAACATACCGTGGCCCGATCATCGATCGAGACCCGCTCCCGAGAGTACCCCCGCCACCGTCGCCCCCGCTCAATCCCGATGACTTTGAAGATCAAGATTTTGGCAACTACTTCAACTTCGATGTCGCGTCCTACGTGGCGCTGCCGCTGCAGACCGCTCGTTATCGCGTGAAGGTCGAGTGGCATGGCTATGAGTCGGACGAGGTAAGCATTGCTGTCGTTCAGCGCCCGTAGCGATCATTCTGATGCGCCCCTGGACTCCGTTACTCGCAGCTGCCGTTTGCGTTTTGTGTTTGCCGGCAATCGCAAGCCATGACGCTCCCTTCCAACAACCCAATTCGGCGATCGCTCACCCAGCGACCGCGCCTACCCTAACTGCAGACAAGATGACCGATGACGACAAATTATTCGAACAGGTTCCATTCGGCAAAAATGAGCGGACTGTTTGCTCGCCGGAAGACCCAGGTCCGGGTTTCGACTGGCGTGGGGTGTTAGTGCGAGCACCTTCAAAAGTGGTTTTGCCCGACGAAGATGCGCCAAGCTCAACGCTCATTATCCCATTATGCGGGATATACACGATCAACCTGGCCAAGGCGATCAGGCATCCCGGACGCCAAGTGTTAATTGTCACCGACGAATCCACTGGACAAACGTACCGGGGTCAGATCGTAGATCGAGATCCAAACCCGCTAATTCCTCCGCCACCGACGCGTCGGCTTAGGGCCGAGGACTATGAGCATCAAGCTTTCGGCGGCTACTTGAACGTTGATGTGGCGTCCTATGTGACGCTGCCGTTGCAGCCTGCACGCTATCGCGTCAAGGTCGAATGGTCCGGCTATGAGTCGAACGAGGTAAGCGTTGCAGTTGTCCGGCGTCGCTAGTTGCACATCACAGAGTTGGCAACGTGCTCTGTCCGTACCGCCGGCCGTAAGCGTCACGCCCGCACGCGCTCGACCCGGTTCACGCCCGTCACGCGGCGCAGGTTGCGGATCAGGTGCGCCAGATACACGCGGTCCTTGACCTGGATCGTGAAGCGCAGTTGGGGCATCCTGTTCTCGTCGTCCTCGTCCATGCCGACACGGGTGATGTCCGACCGTATCCTGGCGCTGGTTTTCCAGAGGCGATGAGCTTGTCCTCGTCATGCGCCGTGCGTTGACGCTGCGCCCGCGTGAAACGATACTCCCGGCTGTTCGTTTCTCATGGATGATAGCGGCTGATGACAACACGGCGATTGACGTTTGAATCCCATCTGGCGGCCTCGCCCGGGGAGCTGTGGGACTGGGCGACCTCGCCGCACGGTATTTCCGGTGAAATGTGGCCGCTGGCGAAGATGACCTTCCCGGCCGGCCATGCCACGCTTGCGGATGCCGGGATGGTGCTGGGGCGGCCGCTGTGCCGCAGCTGGCTGCTGCTGTTCGGCCTGATTCCCGTGGATCGCCTGGACCTGACGCTGCTGGAAGTGGACACCGGCCGGCGCTTCCTGGAGCAGTCGCCCATGCTGAGCATGAGGTGCTGGCGTCACGAACGGATCATCGAGCCCTGTGACACCGGCGCACGGGTCACCGACAAGCTCGAGTTCGCACCGCGCCTGGCGGGGCCGGTGCTTGCCATGTTCGTGAAGCTCTTGTTCCGTCACCGGCACCGCGTGCTGCGCCAGCGATTCGGGGACGGCGCAAAAAAATAGCCCACCGCGGTGGGCCATGCATGTCTTTTCAACGGCAAGGGCCTCAGGCCCGTTCGCGCTCGACCCGGTTGACGCCCGCCACGCGCCGCAAATTGCGGATCAGGTGGGCCAGGTGCACGCGGTCCTTGACCTGGATCGTGAAGCGCAGTTGCGTCATCATGTTTTCGTCGTCCTCGTCCATGCCGACATAGGTGATGTTGCCGTCGGACTCGCCGATTTCGGCGGCCACGCGCGCCAGGATGCCTTTTTCGTTGTTGATCAACAGGCGGATGCGGCAGTCGAAGCGGCGGTTCAGCTCCTCGCCCCATTGCACGGCGATCCAGCGGTCCGGTTCCTTGGCGCGCAGGCGCTTGGCCGGCAGGCAGTCGCAGGTGTGCACGACCAGGCCCTGGTCGCGCCGCAGCTGGCCCGTGATCTGGTCGCCGGGGATCGGCAGGCAGCAGGGCGCCAGCTGCACCGACACGCCTTCGCTGCCGTAGATCGTGACCGGGTCGATGTCACCGGCCTGCGGCTGGTTCGAGGGCAGCGTGCTGTCCGGCTCGCCGCCGTCCATCATGCCGAAGATATGGCGGGCGACGAGCGCCGGCATGCGCTTGCCGATGCCGATGTCGGCGTACAGCTCGTCCATCGACTTGGCCGAGGATTCGGCCAGCAGCCGGTCGACGGTCGCGGGCGGCAGTTCGGGGTCGATGTTGCGCGCCACGAGCGCCTGGGCCAGCAACTCCTGGCCAAGCTCGACCGATTCGTTGACGTTGACGGTGCGCAGGTAATGGCGGATCGCCGAGCGCGCCTTGCCGGTGCGCACATAGTTGAGCCAGGTCGGGCTCGGGCGCGAATCCGGGTCGGTGACGATTTCGACGATGTCGCCGTTGTGCAGCTCGGTGCGCAGCGGCTGGGACTCGTTGTTGATCTTGACCGCCACCGTATGGTCGCCGATGCCGGTGTGGATCGAATAGGCGAAGTCGAGCCCCGTGGCACCACGGGGCAGGGCGATGATCTTCGACTTCGGCGTAAACACGTAGACGGAATCGGGGAACAGGTCGACCTTCACGTGTTCCAGGAATTCGGCCGAGTCGCCGGTCTGCTGCTGGATGTCGAGCAGCGACTGCAGCCACGCATGGGTGCGCTGCTGCAGGTCCGACATGTTCTGGTCGCCCGTCTTGTAGAGCCAGTGCGCCGCCACGCCGGACTCCGCGGTACGGTGCATGTCCTGGGTGCGGATTTGGAATTCGACCGGGGTGCCGTAGGGGCCGATCAGGGTCGTGTGCAGGGACTGGTAGCCGTTGATCTTGCGGATCGCGATGTAATCCTTGAACTTGCCGGGCATCGGCTTGTACAGGCCGTGCAGCGAGCCCAGCGCCACGTAACAGTTCGGGATGGTGTCGACCACGACGCGGAAACCGTAGACGTCGAGCACCTGCGAGAACGACAGGTGCTTGTTGCGCATCTTTTTATAGATGCCGTACAGGGTTTTCTCGCGGCCGTAGACTTCGGCCTGGATGCCCGCCATCGCCAGCGTGTGCTTGACCGATTCGAGGATCTTCTTGACGACTTCGCGGCGGTTGCCGCGCGCCGCCTTGACGGCCTTGGCCAGGGTCCGGTAGCGCAGCGGATACAGGTGCGAAAACGCCAGGTCCTGGAGTTCGCGATAGATGTTGTTCAGGCCGAGGCGGTGCGCGATCGGCACATACACTTCCATCGTCTCGCCGGCGATGCGCCGCTTCTTGGCGGGCACCATCACGCCCAGCGTGCGCATGTTGTGCAGGCGGTCGGCCAGCTTGATCAGGATCACGCGCACGTCCGAGGCCATCGCCAGCAGCATCTTGCGGAAGTTTTCCGCCTGCGCCTCGACCAGGCTCTGGAACTCGATTTTTTCGAGCTTGGACAGGCCGTCGACCAGGTTCGCCACTTGCGGGCCGAAGCGCTCGAGCAGCTCTTCCTTCTTGACGTCCTGGTCCTCGATCACGTCGTGCAGCAGGGCGGCCATGATGGCCTGGGCGTCGAGTTTCCACTCGGCGCAGATCTCGGCGACGGCGATCGGGTGCGAAATATAGGGTTCGCCCGACTTGCGCACCTGGCCGAGGTGCATCTCGTCGGAGAAGCGGTAGGCTTCCCTGACCTTTTTCAGTTCAGCGGGAGTGAGGTATTCCGACAGCTGGTTGACCAGCTGGGTGACCGAGGCGACGCCGGGAGCCGGCATTTCCGGGACTTCTTGCGGCTTGCCCGGGCGCTTGGCCCGGGCGGGGGTGTTGCCTGAATGTGTAGAGTCCGGGGGGAACAGGTTCATGTTATGTCGATCAGCCGCAGTGTGATGACAGAATAACAGAATTGAGGACGGACACTTCAGGCAAACGGACCGATTACATCGGCACTTTTTTCAGCATTTCCAGGCCGACCTTACCGGCGGCGATTTCACGCAGGGCGACGACGGTCGGCTTGTCCTTGGCTTCGACCTTCGGGGTATGGCCCTGCAGCAGCTGGCGTGCGCGATAGGTCGCGGCCAGGGTCAGCTGGAAGCGGTTCGGGACGTTTTTCAGGCAATCTTCGATCGTGATACGGGCCATGGTGGACTCCTTGTGGTTGAAGCTCGACAAACCTACTGCGCGTCGAATTTTTGGCCTGCGATGCTCGCTGTACGCTTGTACAGCTGTGCTTCTCGGCCAAAACTTCTTCCGCTCGCTACGGTTTCTCGAGCTTCCGTTGTGTTAGTGGATTACGCTGGTTGTTGCGCGTGGATACCCAATTGGGCGAATAGCGAGGCGTTGCGGGCGGCCTGTTGGGCGAAGCGGCAACGTGTCGCTTGGACAATCGCCCGCAGCTCGGCCAGGGCGACATTGAACTCTTCGTTGATGATAGCATATTCGAACTCGGGAGCGTGAGCGATCTCGCCCCCTGCGGCCAGCAAACGACGCGTGATGATGTGCGGCTCGTCGGTGCCGCGCTTGTGCAGGCGCTGCTCGAGTGCTTCGATCGACGGCGGCAGGATGAAGATGCCGGCTGCGTCCGGGAACTGCTTCTTGACCTGGCGCGCACCCTGCCAGTCGATTTCCAGCAGGATATCGGTGCCGGTCTTCATTTTGTCTTCCACGGTCAGGCGGCTGGTGCCGTAGTAATTGCCGTGCACCTCGGCCCATTCCAGGAACTCGCCGGCATCGGCGCGTGCCACGAAATCCTCGGCGGTCGTGAAATGGTATTCGCGGCCGTCCTGCTCGCCCGGACGCGGCGGGCGCGTCGTCGTCGAGATCGACAGCTGGATACCCGGCTCCTGCGCCAGCAGCGCGTTGACCAGGGTCGATTTGCCGGCGCCGGATGGGGCGGCGACGACGAACAGGCTGCCGGAGAAAGCGGTGGTGAGCATGGTTGTATTCCTTTTAATTCGTGTCTTCATGCGGCTTTACTTGCGCCGCGATTGTTCATCATATAGCTGAACGCGTGGACGGGAAACCCGTCCACCCTACAGTTTGGAGATACCCGTAGGGTGGACGGGTCCCCCGTCCACGCGTTCAAGCAGCGTCGGAAAGCCGCGCTGCGAGATTCAAATTGTGTTTACTCCAGGTTCTGCACCTGCTCGCGCATCTGCTCGATCAGCAGTTTCAACTCCATCGACGCGTCCGCCAGTTCCTTGACCGATGCCTTGGCGCCCAGCGTATTCGCCTCGCGATTAAGTTCCTGCATCATGAAGTCGAGGCGCTTGCCGACCTGGCCGCCCTTTTTGAGGATGTGGCGGGTTTCGTTCAGGTGGGCCGACAGGCGCGACAATTCTTCCGACACGTCGATGCGGATGCCGTACAAGGTCACTTCCTGGCGAATCCGCTCGAACACTTCCTGGCGCGTCAAGGTCGACGGATTGCCGTGGCCGGCCAGGCCCAATGCGTCCTGCATGCGCTCGACCGCCTTTTGCTGGAACTGGGCGATAACCTGCGGGATCAGCGGGGTGATGCGCTTGACGATGGCTTCCATCGCATCGATGCGCGCCAGCAGCATCGCCTCCAGGGCCGCGCCTTCGCGCTTGCGGCTGTCGACGAACGCGGCAATGGTCTTGGCGGTGAGGGCGGCGACGTCGGCCTGCAGCGACTCCTGGCCGATGTGCGACTCCTCGACCACGCCAGGCCAGCGCAGCAGTTCTGCCACCGACATCAGCGGCGCCGAGACGAAATGGCGCGTGACTTCGCCCTGGAGTCGGGCCAGGTCGGCCAGCAGGGCATGATTGAGCGCCTGGGCGCCGCCGGCGACCTTGCGGCCGAACGACAGGCGCGCTTCGACCTTGCCGCGGGTGATGGCCGCCATGATGGCGGCGCGCAGGTCCGGTTCCAACGCGCGCAGCTCGTCGTTGATGCGGAATTGGAGATCGAGGAAGCGCGAATTGACGCTCTTGATTTCGATCGTAAGGGTGCCCGCAGCGCCTTCGCTGGTAGCCACCGCATAACCTGTCATGCTTGAAATGCTCAATGGAGTCCCCGATTTTTTTGAACGCCTGACGAAAAACCCGTGTCAGCCCGGCTTTTCTGGACGCTCTTTATTCTTTACAAAGCCGACATTTATCCACACAATCGCCGTGTTATGCAAGGGACTCATCAGTATGGCCGCACAAAATAACGCACCCTTGCCGGAAGGGCTGGAGATTGCCGGATATCGCATTGTAAAGAAAATCGCGTCCGGCGGGTTCAGTATTGTCTACCTGGCATATGACCCCGAGGGCAATGCCGTCGCCATCAAGGAATACCTGCCGAGCGCGCTCGCGCTGCGCCAGCCGGGCGAACTTTCGCCGGTCATCGCCAGGCCCAACGTGCCCCTGTTTCGCATCGGGCTCAAGTGCTTTTTCGAGGAGGGTCGGGCGCTCGCGCGCATCATCCACCCGAACGTGGTGCGCATCCTGAACTTCTTTCGCGCCAACGAGACCGTCTACATGGTGATGGCCTACGAGTCCGGCCATTCGCTGCAGGAACACATCGCCCGCAGTCATCACAAGGCGGCCGGCAAGGCCAGCCGCCTGGGCGAAGCCTTCATCCGGCGCGTGTTCGACGGGGTCTGCCGCGGCCTGCGCGAGACCCATGCCAACAAGCTGCTGCACCTCGACCTGAAACCTGCCAACATCTACCTGCGCACCGACGGCGCGCCGATCCTGCTCGACTTCGGCGCCGCGCGCCAGGCGGCCGGCGTCGATGCGCCGATGCTCGCGCCGATGTACACGCCGGGCTTCGCGCCGCCCGACCTGTATGCCAAGGGGCTGCCGCTGGGGCCGTGGTCCGACATCTACAGCCTGGGCGCATCGATGTTCGCCTGCATGGCGGGTTCGCCGCCGCCGGCAGCCGATGCGCGCAAGCAGGACGACACCCTGCCGGCGCAGTTCGACAAGCTCGCGGGCAGCTATTCGCCGGAGTTGCTGGCCATGGTGCGCGCCTGCCTGGCGCTCGATCCGATGGCGCGCCCGCAAAGCGTGTTCGCCGTGCAGAAGGCCTTGCAGGCGGCGCCGGCCGCGCCGATCGCGGCCGAGCCCGCAACTACGGCCGCTGCCGCGCCCGGCGGCCTGCGCGGCCTGCTCGGACGGCTCGGCAGCTTTGGCCGCGCTCCCGGCGCTCAACAGGATTAAGGAGGCAGCATGCAGTTTTCCGTCTACCAGCAAAGCCATATCGGCGGGCGCCGCGTCAACCAGGACCGCATGGGCTACTGCTTCACGCGCGACGCCTTGCTGCTGGTGCTGGCCGACGGCATGGGCGGCCACCAGCATGGCGAGATCGCGGCCACCATCGCCATGCAGACCCTGTCGATGATGTTCCAGATGCAGGCCAAGCCGTATATCAAGAAGCCCGAGCGCTTTCTCGAAGAGGCGCTGGTGCAGGCGCACCGCGACATCCTCGCCTACACCGCGCGCCACAAGCTGTCCGAGAGCCCGCGTACGACCGTGGTCGCCTGCCTGGTGCAGCACAACTGCGCCGTCTGGGCCCATTGCGGCGACTCGCGCCTGTACTGGGTGCGCGACAACCAGGTGCTGGCGCAGACGCGCGACCACTCGCATCTCGAATACCTGATCGCCAAGGGCCTGGCCAGTCCGCACGAGCGCGCCACCCACCCCGACCGCAACAAGCTGTATAACTGCCTGGGCGCGGGCACGCCGCCACGGATCGAGCTGTCGTCCCAGGCCGTGCTTGCGGCGGGCGACGTGCTGCTACTGTGCTCGGACGGACTGTGGTCCATGGTGCCGGACGCCGAGATCGTGCAAAAGCTCGCTACCCGGAGCGTGGTCCAGGCCGTGCCCGAGCTGGTCGCGATGGCCACCGCCATCGGCGGCCCGCGCGCCGACAACACGACCGTGCTGGCAATCGGCTGGCAGGGCGGCGACCAGGCCGGCGCCGCCGGCCCGAACGTGATCTCGACCCAGCTGCTGCCGGAAGACCAGGTCAGCAGCACGATCAGCAATGCGGCGGCGGGCGCGCTCGACGCCGACCCGTTCGACGAAGACGAAATCGAGCGGGCGATTGCCGAGATCAACCAGGCGATCGAGAAATCGTCCCAATTACTCAAATAACGACTCACACAGATAAAGGTTCACCATGACGTTTGCATCCCGCCCGAGCGGCCGCGCAGTCGACCAGCTGCGCCCAATGCGCATCACGCGCCAGTACACCAAGCACGCCGAAGGCTCGGTGCTGATCGAATGCGGCGACACCAAGGTGATCTGCACCGCCAGCATCGAAGACAAGGTACCCGGCTTCCTGAAGGGCAAAGGGCAGGGCTGGCTGACGGCCGAATACGGCATGCTGCCGCGCTCGACGCATACGCGTATGGACCGCGAAGCCGCGCGCGGCAAGCAGTCCGGCCGCACCCAGGAAATCCAGCGCCTGATCGGCCGCTCGCTGCGCGCCGCCTTCGACCTCGAGGCCTTCGGCGAGCGCACGCTGCACCTCGACTGCGACGTGATCCAGGCCGATGGCGGCACCCGCACCGCCTCGATCACCGGGGCCATGGTCGCCGCCTACGACGCCTTCAGCGCGCTGGTCGCGCGCGGCGTGCTGCCGGCCGTCCCGGTGAACCATTTTGTCGCAGCGATCTCGGTCGGGGTCTACCAGGGCATGCCCGTGCTCGACCTCGACTACGTCGAGGATTCGGGCTGCGACACCGACATGAACGTGGTCATGACCGAGGCCGGCCATTTCGTCGAAGTCCAGGGCACGGCCGAGGGCGTGGCCTTCGACCGCGCCGGCATGAACCGCCTGCTCGACCTGGCCGAAGGCGGGATTGCGGAGTTGGTACGCCTGCAAAAAGGCGCGCTCGGCATCGCGTGACCGGCAGGCTGGACCCGGGCCGGGCTGCGCTGCAAGCGCGGCCCGGCCGCTATCCGGCCTGTTCAACCTGTTCGACCCCAGAGGTGCAACAAGCTGCGCGCGCAGATGCATTATTTTGCATATCAATGCTAGTATTCTTCGAATCATTCTTGATATGCGCATAAAAATGCATGTGACCCCGATCCATGAGCCTGAACATCCGCCGCCTCCAGCATTACATCGTCCTTGCCGAAGAAAAGTCATTCCTGAAGGCTGCCGACAAGGTTCACCTGAGCCAGCCGGCAATGAGCCGCAGCATCCAGTCTCTCGAGGCCGAACTCGGCACCGTGCTGATCGATCGCAGCGCGCGCAGCTTCGTGCTGACCTCTGCCGGCAAGCTGATCCTGGAACGGGCACGCAAGATCGTCGAGGAGTCGCGCCGGCTCGAGCGCGACGTGGCGATGCTCAAGGACCACGGTCTGGGGGAGGTGGCCTTCGGGATGGGGACGGTCACTGCCGCGATTTGCCTGGAACAGGTGTGCGCGCGGCTGGCCAGTCTCAGGCCGGGGCTGCACATCCGCGCGGACGTCAACAGTTGGTCGGTGTTGTGGGAGCGCCTGCACGAAGAAAGCCTGGACTTCTTCGTACTCGACCGCACGACCGTCCCGTCCAGCGACAGCGTGTCCCTGCGCCGGCTTTCCCGGCACAAGGCCGGCTGGCATGTCGGGGCCAGCCATCCCTTGCTGGACAAAGAACACCTGACTTCGGCCGACCTGCTCGCCTTCTCCTTTGCGTTTTCCCCGCTGCCCGAAGCGGTCCGGCAATTTGTCCGGAAGTGGCTGCGTGTGGCGCCGGCGCGCGACTTCACCTGTTCCATCGAATGCAATGATTTCGCCGCACTGAAGGCCGCGACGGCCAACAGCCGCGAGCTGGTCCTGTTCGCCCCCGACTCCTCGGTACGCGAGGAGGTGCGCAGCGGCGCGCTCCGCAAGCTCAGCGTCGCCGACGCGCCGGATATCGACTTCGACATGACCGTGGTCCACCTCGCCCACCGCAGCCTGTCGCCGCAGGCGGAGACGGCGATTGGCGTGATCGCCGGACTGCTCGACCAGGCCAGCTAAGAGCGCCTAACAAAACCGCCATAGCTGCGTTGCAGCTCCTCGCCGTACCCTCGTACTGTCTTCGTCGCTGCGCCTTGCCCTGGCAGTTTTGTTAGGCGCTCTAAGCCGGTCCCGCCGGGTTTGCCCATGCAGGCGACGCATAGGGCGCTTGCCAATTTCGCATTGGCATTTTTTGTCTCCTCCACGTTAAATATCCATGCACTGATCATTTAACAATGACGCGTGTCGAGCGGGCGCCTGCCCGGACAAAACGACGACAGGAGACGTACATGCACCACACAGCACCAACAACGAAATCGCCGGGCCGGACGGGGAAAACCTTCTGGCGCACAGCCATCTGCAGCCTGTTGGCAACCGGAGGGCTGACGGCCATGCTCGTTGCCTGCAGCGACAACGATGCCGACAGTCCGGACCAGGCGCCGCCGCCGGCAGCGGCGGTGCAAGCCGATGTGATCTTCCGGAACGGGGTCGTCCATACCGTGGAAGCGGCGGCGCCCCGGGCGGAAGCGGTGGCCATCAAGGACGGCAAGATCATCTATGTCGGCACCAGCGCCGGCAGTGCTGAGCTGCAAGGAAGCAAGACCGAAGTCATCGACCTGGCGGGCAAGATGCTGCTCCCGGGGTTCATCGATACCCATAACCACGCCTACCTGCGGGCGGAATCCATGTTCTGGGTGCCGCTGGCCACGGCCAGCCTGGATGCCTACAAAACGGCGACCCAGGCCTTTCTGGCGGCCCATCCCGGCGTGAACCAGGTGCGCGGGGTCGGCTGGAACCTGAACTTCGTCCTCCAGCAAGCCAGGGACACGGGCAAGTCGCCCATGCAGCTGCTCGACGAGATCGTCGGCCAGGACATCCCCGCCGTCTACATCACCCATGGCCACCATGAGGTGTGGGCCAACACCCGGGCCATGCGCAACGCGGGCATCACCCGGGACACGCCGAACCCGCCCGGCGCCTTCATCGACCGCGACCCGGTAACGGGCGAGCCGACCGGCATCGTGCGCGAGTTCGGCGCGCAAAACATGGTGATCAGCAAGCTGCCGCAGCCGGACTTCAGCGTCGAGGAATTTACGCAGGCAACGCTGTCGTTCCAGCAAGACCTGGCGCCGCAGCGCGGTGTGACCTCCGTGTTCGTGCCGGTTCACTACCCGACCGATAACTACCTGAAAGCCATCGACGCACTCGACAAATCCGGGCGGCTGACAGTGCGCTACGACCTGGCGCTGTGGGCCGACGAAACCCGCGGCACGGCACAGATCCCGGAATTCGTCGAACGCCGCAAGCTGTACCAGGGCAGGTTCTACAAGACCAATTCGGTCAAGATCTTCGGCACCGGCGCCGGCAGCACCTTCGGCTCGGTGGTCTGGAACCAGGAGGTCCTGAAGCAGACGGTGGCCGCCCTGGACAAGGAAAAATTCAAGGTCTATATCCACGACATCGGGCCTACCAGTACCTATGGCCTGATGCTCGACGCCTACGACTATGCGCAGCAGCAGAACGGCAAGCGCGACGCCCGCCACACCATCACCCACGTCAACGACGACGCGTCGCCGCTTGCCGCCCGCTTCGCCAGCCTCGGCATCCGGGCCGACGGCCACCCGGTCCCGAAAGCCTTTTTCGATGCGGGCGTGCCCACGACATCGTCGAGCGACTATCCGGTGCGCGACTTCTACCCGCTGGTGCGCATCGCCGCCGGCGTGAAGAACGGGGTGCCGCTCGACACCATGATCGCCAGCCATACGATCCGGGGCGCGGAGATGATGTTTGCCGAAGCGGAGACCGGTTCGATCGCCGTCGGCAAGGCGGCGGACCTCGTCGTCCTCGACAAGAACATCGCCACCGTCCCGGTCGACGAGATCGACAAGGCCAGGGCCGTCATGACCATGTTTAACGGGAAGACCGTGTATCGGGAGGCCTCGATGGGTGGCGTCGCGGTGCTGGGCCGGAAGGTCGTCGTGGAGCCGCGCGACGACGGACACGGCCACTGATCGGGGAGAGGGCGGGGCGGTCCGCCGGCCGCCCTCGTCCCAAGGCAGGGGCCGGCCTACGTCCATCCCCCGAACGGGTAAAATACCGGCTTCCGTTCCCGTGCCCGACTCCGCCATGACCCAACGCCTCATCCTCGCCTCGAACAACGCCGGCAAGCTCAAGGAATTCCAGCAAATCCTCGGCCCGATCGGTTTTACCCTGCACCCGCAGGGCGAATTCAACGTGCCCGAAGCCGAGGAGCCGCACGCCACCTTCGTCGAAAACGCCCTGGAAAAGGCGCGCCATGCCGCGCGCCTGACCGGCCTGCCGGCGCTGGCGGACGACTCCGGCGTGTGCGTGAATGCGCTCGGCGGTGCGCCGGGCGTGTATTCGGCGCGCTTCGCCGGCGAGCCGAAATCGGACGCCCGCAATAATCAAAAACTGGTGGCCGACCTGGCGGACAAGACCGACAAATCCGCCTATTACTATTGCGTGCTGGTCTACGTGCGCCATGCCGACGATCCGCAGCCGATCATCGCCGACGGCCGCTGGGACGGCGAGATCATCGCTACGGCGCGCGGCGACAACGGCTTCGGCTACGATCCGCACTTCCTGATCCCGGCGCTGGGCAAGACTACGGCCGAACTCACGCCCGCCGAAAAAAACGCGCGCTCGCACCGCGGCCAGGCCCTGCGTGCATTGGTGGAAAAACTGCGATGATCCCGATCAAACCAGCAAGCGCACCGGTGGGCGAGCCGCGTTCGCCGGCGCAAGCCGCGCTCCAGTATCTGCAGCCCGGCGCCCTGAACCTGAGCGCCTTGCCGCCGCTGTCGCTGTACGTCCACTTCCCCTGGTGCGTGCGCAAGTGCCCTTACTGCGACTTCAATTCGCATGAGGCCAAGGGCGAGCTGCCGGAGAAGGAATACCTCGATGCGTTGCGGCTCGACCTCGAGCAGTCGCTGCCGCTGATCTGGGGCCGCAAGATCCATACGGTGTTCATCGGCGGCGGCACGCCCAGCCTGATGTCGGCCGCCGGCCTCGAGCGCCTGCTGTCGGATTTGCGTACGCTGCTGCCGCTGGAGATCGACGCCGAGATCACGATGGAGGCGAACCCCGGCACCTTCGAGGCCGAAAAGTTCCGCCAGTACCGCGAGAGCGGCGTGAACCGCCTGTCGATTGGCATCCAGAGTTTCAACGGGAGCCACCTGCAATCCCTCGGCCGCATCCACGACGAGCGCGAAGCGCTGCGCGCGGTGGAGATCGCCCGCTCTACCTTCGAGAATTTCAACCTCGACCTGATGTACGCGCTGCCTTCGCAAACGCTGGCCGAAGCCAGGGCCGACCTGGAGACGGCGCTGTCCTTCGCGCCGCCGCACCTGTCGCTGTACCACCTGACGATGGAACCGAACACGGTCTTCGCCAAGTATCCGCCGGCGCTGCCCGACGACGACACGAGTGCCGACATGCAGGACATGATCGCGGAGACGATGCGCGCCGCCGGTTACGACCACTACGAAGTGTCGGCCTATGCGCAGCCGGGCCGGCACGCGCGCCACAACCTGAATTACTGGCAGTTCGGCGACTACCTCGGCATCGGCGCCGGCGCGCATTCGAAACTCTCTTTCCCGCACCGCATCCTGCGCCAGGCCCGCTTCAAGCAGCCGGCCTCCTTCATGGAAGCGGCGAAACGGGGCAACCCGGTGCAGGAAGAACACGAAATCGCCCGCGCCGACATGGGCTTCGAATTCATGCTCAACACCCTGCGCCTGACCGGCGGCTTCGACCCCAACCTGTTCGGCGAGCGCACCGGCATGAGCATCACGGCGATTTCCAAGGCGCTCGACGCCGCCGAAGCCAAGGGCCTGCTGACCCGCGACTTCAAGCTGATCCGCCCGACCGAACTCGGCCAGCGTTTCCTCAACGACCTCCAGGAAATGTTCTTAGGGACGTAGGGTGGACTCCGTCCACGCGTAAGGCCCGCATGGCGCATACGCAATTTGTAGGGATAACCGCGCCGCCTACCCCTGCGCCGCCCCCGCCAAGGCGACAATCGTCTTCGCCAGGCCCGTCACCACCCGCGCCATGCTCGCATAGTCGAGTTTATCGGGCGTGTCCTGCGCGGTGTGGTAATAGGGATAGCGCATGAAGGCCGTATCGGTGATCATCAGCGCCGGATAGCCGTACCGGTTATACGACGAATGGTCAGACAGCGTGACGCCGGTCGTATGCGCCGGCGCCGCCAGCCCCTGCGCCGGAAAATCGGACGAGGCCCGGAAGGCCGCCAGGGCCTCGCGCACGAGGTTCGATGATTCGAGCGTGCCGACAAAGGCGATGAAATTGCCGGTGCTCGGGTAGCGGCCCTCCAGCCCCGGCGGCAGCTGTTGCGTGTTCGGCGCGTCCGTGTAATAGCCCATCGTTTCGAGCACCAGCGCGCCGGCCACCTTCTGGCCCTGGCGCTTCATCTCGGCGGCGTGGCGCATGCTGCCCATGTCGGCGCCCATGAACCAGGGCGGCTCCTCGTTCACGAAAAACACGAAGCGCACTTCGGTGCCGGCGCGCGGCTGCATGGTTTTCAGGAGGCGCGCCAGTTCCAGCACGGCCGCGGTGCCGCTGCCGTTGTCGTTGGCGCCCGGCGCGCCGGGCGCCGAATCGTAATGGGCGCCGACGATGAAGATGCGTTCGGGCCGCTTGCCCGCGGCGACATTCGCGACCGCCACCTCGATATTGCGCACCCGTTGCCCGCCGGCCGTGTATTCCTGGCGCGAGGGGTGGTAGCCCGCACGCTTGAGCTCGGTTTCGATGTAAACGGCGGCGCGCTCGAGCTGGGCGGGCGTGCCCGTGTTGTGCTCGTCGGACGCGACCGCGCGCACGTGCTGGCGCATGCGCTCGGCGAGATCGGGCGCGGCATTGGCGCTAGTGGGGCGGACCGTCAAGAGCGCCACCGCGATGAGCAGGACCAGCGCAAGGATGGCCTTCCAGTGTGAGTGAAAAAAGTTCCGCATGGCAGTCTCTTCTCGCATGAACGCGCATCAACCGGTCAACCCTGGCAGTCTAGCCAGGTTCACATCCGTAGCGCCACACGAATCCGACCGTCAATTTCTTCCAGCCGCGAGGGGAATGCCGGCATCGGTCCTCATGCACCGCGCATGAAAAAACGGCCCGGTCGCCGATGCGAGCGGGCCGTCGAGGCTGCCGAAGCAGCCATCGGATGGCCGTTTAGTTACCGCAACCCATCGCAGCGATACGGTCGTAGGCAGCCTTCGCCTTGACCAGGCCGTAGCCGTACTTGTCGTCGCGGCCGGCCGTGCCCAGGTCTTCCGCCGACTTGGCCAGCGTGCTGCGGATCTGTGCGGCGTTGCAGTTCGGGAAGTAGCTCCACACCAAAGCGGCGACGGCGGCGGCGTGCGGGGTCGCCATCGAGGTGCCGTTGAAGTAAGCGTAGTTGCCCATCTTGACCGAGACCGTCGCCTGCTGGCCCAGCTGGCCGAGCATGGCCTGGCCCTGGGCCAGCGATGCCGCCACGGTAGGGATATTCGTGACGGTATCGCCCAGGGTCGGGCTGAGGCTGCCTGCGACGTTGTTGTACAGGACTGCGCCGACCCCGCCGCTGGCCTGGCAGTTGGCCACCTTCACGCCGAAGGCCAGGCCCGCGCCGCGCGAAATCAGGCAGACCTTGCCGGCCATTGCCGGATTGATCGTGCCGCCGAAGCCGAAGTCGGCCAACGGCGCGGTGACGGTGCCGCGCGCGGCATTGGTGACCGCGCCGACTTCGTAGCTGCTGGCGCCGACGATCAGCGAGGACACCAATGCGGTGCCCATCGGTACGGTCGACAGGACGTTCACGCCCGGCGCCGACAGCTCGACCTTCGGGTTGTAGTTCGAGAAGGTCGCCCATTTCTTGTCGCTGTCGAGCGCGCCGACCGAAACGACGCTCTGGTAGCCGGCGGGCCAGCGCGGCGCCGTGGTGCCGGCGTTGCTGGAAGCGGCGAACGAGAGAATGCCTTTGGCGGCCAGCGCGTCGAACGCGGCCTGCTCGGTGGCGCTCGGTGCGGGCCCGCTCAGCGACATGCTGATGATGTTGGCGCCGGCGTCACCGCAGCGGTTGGCGGCGTCGGCCAGCTCGGACGAATAGGCCCAGCCGTCGGCGCCGAAGACCTTCACGATGTGCAGCCTCAGCTGGCGGTTCGGGATGACGCCGACCACGCCGGTGCCGTTGTTGTTGAGTGCCGCGATGGTGCCGGCGACGTGGGTGCCGTGGCTGTTCTCGTCGGTATACCACCAGCCGGTGCCCGGGTCGTATTCGCCGGTCACGGTGCCGTTGTCGTTCAGGTCTTCGTGGCTGCGGTCGTAGCCCGAATCGATGATGCAGATCTTGCGGTTGCCGGCCTTCGAGCCGCCATTCGGCAGCTGGTCGGCCTGGGTCATGCGGATGCCGTAGGGAATAGTCTGGCCCAGGTAGTAACTTTTGCCCGATGCCGGATTCGCCGCGGCGTCGAGTTCGGTACTGCTCGCGTAGTCGGCGTCCATCTCCATCGACGGCAGGTAGCGCGGTACGTCGACTTCGACATACTCCACGTTCTGGTCCTTGCGCAGCGCTTCGGCCTGCTCTGGTGCGATGGCAACCGACATCGCGTTCATGCCGCGGATCTTGCGCTTGACCTGGCCGCGCGCGCGGATGACGGCGGCGCTGGCGTTGTTGTCGGCGCCGGCCTTGTAGCCGACGATGTAGCGGGTTTCCGGCGCGGCGGCGCTGGCGGCGCTGGAGGCCAGTGCGAGCAGGGCGGCCGAGCACAGCATGGCGACGGTGCCGAGGCGGGGAGCGGTAACGTTGTGGTTCATGTCTCTCATTCCAATCTTGTTGTGGTGTAAGAAGCAACGCGATGCGCACTGGCCGATGGACGTTCGATAAACGTAGCGAGCTCAGCGCAATAGGATGCTAAGTAAGGTCGCGTGGCATCGTCAACAACAGAATGGGAAAAGATTGATGAATTTTTTGAAACTTGATACACCTTCCAAAAAGATTGACAGCTGGCTCGAAACCGGGCCTTTTTGATACCGTGTGCTGCCATTGGGCAAGATTTGGCGCTTTCCTTGCCCGAATGAAAAACGGCCCGGTCGAATCCCGACCGGGCCGTCACAGGCTTGCCGTGCGCTGCCGTCAGCGCGAAGCTTGCGCCTCCGGAGCCGGCTCGCTCCAGCCGCCGCCGAGCACGCGGTACAGCGTGACCTGGTTCTGCAGGCGCTGCAGGTTGGCCTGGACTGCCAGCTGCTGGGCCTGGAACAGCGAGCGCTGGGCGTCGAGCAGGTCGAGGTAGCTGGCCGCGCCGCTCTTGTAGCGCAGCTCGGACAGGTTGTAGCGGTCCTGTTCGGCCGCCGCCACCGCGCGCTGGGCGCGCAGCTGTTCGCTGAAGGTCGCCTGGCCGGCCAGCGCGTCCGCCACTTCGCGGAACGCGGTCTGGATCGAACGCTCGTACTGGGCCACCGCGATGTCGCGGCCGGCACGGGCGGCGTCGACGCCCGCTTTGACGCGTCCCAGGTCGAAGATCGGCAGGATCGCCTGCGGGGCGAAGGTCCAGCCGAAGGAACCGCTCTTGAACAGGCCCGAGAGTTCCGTGCTCGCGCTGCCCAGGCTGCCGGTCAGCGAGATGCGCGGGAAGTAGTTCGCGCGCGCCGCGCCGATGTTGGCGTTGGCGCCGATCAGCTGCTGTTCGGCCGCGCGGATGTCCGGGCGGGCGGCCAGCAAATCGGAGGGCAGGCCGGCCGGCAGGTCCGGCAGCTCGGTCGTCGCCAGGGTCGCGCCCTGCGGCAGGTTTTCCGGGATCGGCTGGCCCACCAGCAGGGTCAGCAGGTTGGCGTCCTGGGCACGCTGGCGCTGCAGCTGGGCCAGGGTGGCGCGCGCCGTCTCGACCAGCGAGGTCGATTGCTGCAGCTCGAGTTTCGACACGACGCCGTTCTCGAAGCGCAGGCGGGTCAGGCGGTCCGACTCTTCACGCGTTTTCAGGGTCTGGCGCGTGATGTCGAGCAGCTCGTCGTCGGCCAGCAGCGTCAGGTACGTGTTGGCGACCGACGCGACCAGGCTGATCTGCGTGGTGCGGCGCGCTTCCTCGGTGGCGAGGAATTGCGACAGCGCCGCCTGCGACAGGTTGCGCACCCGGCCGAACAGGTCGAGCTCGAACGCGGAGACGCCCAGCCCGGCCTGGTAGATGCTCTGGATCGGCGCATCCTCGCCGGTGGTCTGGCGGCTGCCGCTGACGATCGCCGAGACCGTCGGCAGCTGGTCGGCGCGGGTGATGCGGTACTGGGCGCGCGCCTGCTCGATGTTGAGGATGGCGACGCGCAGGTCGCGGTTGTTCGCCAGCGACATCTCGATCAGCTGGCGCAGGCGCGCGTCGGCAAAGAAGCGCTGCCAGGCGAGGTTGACGGGGGCTTCCGACGTCGCCGTCGGCAGCGTGGTGCCGCCTACCTGCGGCAGCTCGGGGAAGCTCGGCGCGACCGGCGCGGCCGGACGCTCGTACTTCGGCGCCAGCGACATGCAGCCGGCCAGCGTCAGCGCGAGCGCCAGTGGGCTCAGTTTTTGTAGTTTTTTAGCGATCATATTTTTTCCTGGACTACAGTAGCAGTATCTTCTTCGTGCGCATACTTCTTGCGCTGGCGGTCGCTGCCCTTGAACAGCTTGCGCACGACGACGAAGAACATCGGGACGAACAGCACGCCCAGCGTCGAGGCCGTGATCATGCCGCCCATCACGCCGGTACCGATGGCGCGCTGCGATGCCGAACCGGCGCCGCCTGCGATCACCAGCGGCAGCACGCCGAGGATGAAGGCCATCGAGGTCATGATGATCGGGCGGAAACGCAGGTGCGCCGCTTCGATCGCCGCATCCATCGGCGACTTGCCCTGCGCCTGCAGGTCTTTCGCGAACTCGATGATCAGCACCGCGTTCTTCGCCGCCAGGCCGATGATGGTCACCAGGCCGATCTTGAAGTACACGTCGTTCGGGTAGCCGCGCAGCATGGCCGCCAGGATCGCGCCCAGGATACCGAAGGGCACCACCAGCAGCACCGAGACCGGGATCGACCAGCTTTCGTACAGGGCCGCCAGGGCCAGGAAGATCGCCAGCATCGAGAAGGCCATCAGGATGCCCATCGTCGAGCCGGACTGCGCTTCCTCGCGCGACTGGCCGGTCCATTCGAAGGCGAAGCCTTGCGGCAGCTGGCCCGCCAGCTTTTCCATCTCGGCCATCGCGTCGCCGGTCGAATAGCCCGGCTTGGCGTCGCCGGCGATGCTCATCGCCGGATAGCCGTTGTAGCGCACGGTCTGCATCGGGCCGGTCACCCAGCGCGTCGTCGCGAACGAGGACAGCGGCACCGGCTGGCCCTGCGCATTCATGGCGTTGAGCTGCAGCAGGTCGGCCGGCTGCATGCGGGCCGAAGCCTCGGCCTGGACCACGACGCGCTGCAGGCGGCCGGCGTTCGGGAAGTCGTTCACGTAGCTTGATCCGAGCGCGGTCGAGATCGCGCTGTTGATCGAGTCGAACGAGACGCCGAGTGCCTGCGCCTTGTCGCGGTCGATGTCGAGCATGACCTGCGGCGCGTCTTCCAGGCCTTCCGGACGCACGCCGGCCAGGACCGGGCTTTGCGCGGCCATGCCGAGCAGCTGGTTACGGGCGGCCAGCAGCGCCTGGTGGCCGGCGCCGCCGCGGTCCTGCAGGCGGAAGGTGAAGCCGGTGCCGCGGCCCAGTTCGGGAATCGGCGGCGGCGACAGGGCGAAGATGAAGGCATCGCGCACACCCGACAGGCCGCCCATGATGCGGCCGGCCAGGCCCTGGGCGCTCGAACCCTCGCCCTTGCGTTCGCTCCAGTCCTTGAGCGGGATGAAGGCCAGCGCCATGTTCTGGCCGGCGCCCGAGAACGAGAAGCCCAGCACGCTGACCATGTTCGCCACTTCCGGCTGTTTCAGGATGAAGTTCTCGGCGGTGCGCATCACCTCGTTCGTGCGCTCGAGCGTCGCGCCCGGCGGCAGCTGGACGTTGACCACGACATAGCCCTGGTCTTCGTTCGGCAGGAAGGAGTTCGGCATGCGCGAGAACAGCAGGGCGACCAGGCCGATCACGAGCACGAACACCACCAGCGCGCGGCCGGAACCACGGATCAGCTTGCCGACCCAGCCTTCGTAGCCCTTGGCGGTGCGCGCGAAGCGGCGGTTGAACCAGCCGAAGAAGCCCTTCTTTTCGTGGTGGTGGCCGGCTTCGACGGGTTTCAGCAGGTGCGCGCACAGCGCCGGGGTCAGGGTCAGCGCCAGGAAGGCCGAGAAGGCGATCGAGGAGACCATGACGACGGCGAACTGGCGGTAGATGTTGCCGACCGCGCCGCCGAAGAAGGCCAGCGGCAGGAACACCGACACCAGGACCACGGTCACGCCGATGATGGCGCCCGAGATCTGGCCCATCGCCTTGCGCGTGGCCTGCAGCGGCGGCAGGCCCTCTTCGCTCATGATGCGCTCGACGTTCTCGACCACCACGATCGCATCGTCGACCACGATACCGATCACCAGCACCATGCCGAACATGGTCAGCACGTTGATCGAATAACCGAGGGCCAGCAGCGTGCCCAGGGAACCGAGCAGGGCGACCGGGACGACGATGGTCGGGATGACGGTATAGCGGAAATTCTGCAGGAACAGGTACATCACCAGGAACACCAGCACGATGGCCTCGAGCAGGGTCTGCACCACCTGCGTGATCGAAATCTCGACGAACTTCGAGCTGTCGAACGGGATCGTGGCCTTGACGCCCGCCGGGAAGAACTTCGACAGTTCCTCGACGCGCTCGCGCACCAGGCGCGCCGTTTCCAGCGCGTTACCCGACGGCGACAGCTGGACGCCGATACCGGTCGACGGCTTGCCGTTCAGGCGCGCCGAGGTGCCGTACGCCTGGGCGCCGATTTCGATGCGCGCGACGTCCTTCAGGCGCACGGTCGAACCGTCCGGGTTCGCGCGCAGCACGATGTTGCCGAACTGTTCGACGGTCGAGAGCTGGCCGGTCACGACCACGGTCGCGCTGATTTCCTGGCCTTTGGCCAGCGGCAGTTCGCCGATGGTGCCCGACGCCACCTGGGCGTTCTGGCTGCGGATCGCGTTGTTGACGTCGGCCGGCGAGAGGCGCAAGCCGACCAGCTTGGCCGGGTCGATCCAGACGCGCATCGCGCGCTCGGTACCGAACAGCTGGGCGGTACCGACGCCCTTGATGCGCTGGATTTCCGGCAGCACCGTGCGCGAGGCGTAGTCGCCCAGCGCGATCGGGTCCCATTTCGGATCGTCCGACGACAGGATGGTGAACAGCAGGAAGTTCGCGCGCACCTTGTCGACGCGCACACCCTGCTGGTTCACCGCTGCCGGCAGGCGCGGGGCCGCGCGCGACAGGCGGTTCTGGACGTCGACCTGCGCCAGGTCCGGGTTGGTGCCGGTCTCGAAGGTCAGCGTGATCGAACCGCTGCCGTTGGCCGAGCTGGACGATTCCATGTAGATCAGGCCCGGGGAGCCGTTCATCTCGCGTTCGATGACGGAGATGACGGAGTCTTCCAGGGTCTGGGCCGATGCGCCCGGATAGGCGGCATTGATCACGATCGAGGGCGGAGCCACGTTCGGATACTGGGCGATCGGCAGCTGGGTGATCGAGACCGCGCCGATCACCATGATGAACAGCGCGATCACCCAGGCGAAAATAGGGCGGTCAATAAAAAAACGTGCCATTGCAATAGTCCTGTTCTGTTCCTGCGGCGCTTAGCGGCTGGTCGAGGCAGCTGCCGGGGCGGCGCCGGCGGTGGAGCCCGACGGGGCCGAAGCAGGCATCTGGCGCGCCGTCGCGGCGGCGTTCTGGGCCGCCGCCGGGGCGTCGGCAGCGGTCGCCGCGGCGGGCGCCGCGGCCGGTGCAGCAGCGGCGGCCTGCGCGCTCGCTTGCCATGGCACTGCCTTGACCGGGGTGCCCGGCGGCAGCATCTGCAGCTTCTGGAAGCCGTCGACCATCACGCGTTCGCCTTCCTTCAGGCCGTCGGTGATGACCCAGTTCGAACCTTGCTGCGAGGCGATCTTGACGGTGCGCGGGGCCGGCTTGTTGTCGGGGCCGACCACCATCAGCGTGTCGCCGTTGGCGCCGCCGCGGGTGACGGCCTGCTGCGGCACGACGATGCCGTTCGGCAGCTGGGCCTGCGCCATGCGCACGCGCACGTACTGGCCCGGCAGCAGGGCGTTGTCCGGATTCGGCACCTGGGCACGCATGGTGACCTGGCCGGTGCTCGGGTCGACCGTGACGTCCGAGAACAGCAGGCGGCCCTTGGTCGCCATCTCGGTGCCGTCGTCGAGGATCACGGTGACCGGCGCGTCCTTGGCGCCGCCGCCGGCCTGCTTGCGCAGGCGCTGGACGTCGGTGGCGGACTGGGTGATGTTCAGGTACATCGGGTCGTTCTGCTGGATCGTGGCCAGCTGGGTGCCTTCGGCCGCCGACACCAGCGCGCCTTCGGTCACCAGGGCGCGCCCGATGCGGCCCGAGATCGGCGCATAGACGTTGGCGTAGCCGGAGTTGATCTGGGCAATGCGCACCTGGGCGCGCGAGGCGGCGACCGCGGCTTCGGCCTGCTTCTGCGCGGCCACGGCATTGGTATACTCCTGCTTGCTGATGGCGTTGGCCTCGACCAGCGGCTTGTAGCGCTCGGCCTGGGCGGCAGCCTGGGTCAGCGTTGCCTGGGCGCGGCCGAGGTCGGCCTGGGCGGCGGCGAGCTGGGCCTGGTAGGGGGCAGGGTCGATCTTGAACAGCGACTGCCCTTCCTTGACCAGGCTGCCCTCGGTGAACAGGCGCTTGAGCACCACCCCGTTGACGCGGGCGCGCACCTCGGCGACACGCACCGGCTCGGCGCGGGCCGGCAGTTCGGTCAGCAGGGCGACCGGTTCGAATTTGGTGGTGATGACGCCGACTTCGGGCGCCGGCATCTTGGCGCCGGCGCCAGGACCGGCCTGGGCGGCGTCTTTCTTGCCGCAGGCCGAGAGCAGGGCAACCGCGATCAGCGTGCTGGCGGCGATCCGGGTGAGGGACAATGTAGAGGAGTTGGCAGAGCGCATTACGTGCTTCCTTCGAGTTTTTGGGAAAACAAAACCGCCCCAAGAACCCTCAGGTTCCTGCACGCGGTCTCGTCACTGGCATTTACGGAATTTTATATATACTATCACGGGTGTATGTTTAACGTGCAGGACCACTCAAAAACGGAGAAGACATGGCCCGCAGGACAAAAGAAGAAGCAGCGGCCACGCGCGACAGCATCTTGGATGCTGCTGAGAAGTTGTTCGTGGAACAAGGTGTGTCGCGAACGACTTTGCAGCATATCGCAACCGAAGCGGGGGTGACGCGCGGTGCGATTTATTGGCATTTTGACGACAAAAGCGCGCTCTTCAATGCGATGATGGAGCGCGCAACCCTGCCGTTCGAGTGTGCCCTTGGGGTGCTGGAACAGGCGGGCGAAACCGATCCGCTGCGCGACTTGCGCAATTTCATCAACGAAATCTTCCGGGTTACCGAGCAGAACCCGCAGGCGCGCCGGGTGTTCGAGATCGCAACCCTGAAAGTGGAATTCGTCAGCGAGCTCGACGCGGTGCGCGTGCGCCGCCGCCAGAGCCAGCAGGACTGGATGACCTATGTGGAAGGGCGGCTGCAGCAGGCCATCGAGGGCGGACTGATCCGGACAAGCGTCGATCCGGGCGTGCTGGCGCTGGGCCTGTGGTCGACCATGGACGGGCTGATCCGCAACTGGATGTTCGATCCCGACTCGTTCTCGCTGATCGAGTGCGGCGCCCTGATCATCGAGACCATGATCGAGGGCATACGGGTGAAATGAACAAGGGGCGGACATGCCGTGCCCTTTCCTGAACACGCTACGCCCAAGGCTTGGTGCGTTTCTTCGATCATCTTCTTCAGCCTGATCGAGTCGGCCACGAAGGCGCGGGTACTTCGGCCAGCTTCTCGGCGCCCATCGTGTCTTCATCGGGCATGAGGCGGAACGATTTTTCGGCCACGGCGATCTTGTCGATGTCGGCATCGATGTCGGCATCGCTGTCGGCCACGGGCTCGCGCTCGACCGGCGTATCGCTGCCGGCCAGCTTTTGCAGCAGGTCCGGCGAGATGGAGCTGTCCGGCGGGACTGCGGAAGGCCCGAGGTGCTGCCGCTCATGTGGAGCGCCTGCCTGAGGGCGAATGCCGGGCTGGCGAGCTGACTGGCATTTTCCTTGAAGCCGGAGCCTGGCGCCTTCCCGCGCTCCGTCCGCCCTGTCCTCACTCTTCGTCGTCGGTCGAGACTTCCAGCCGCACCTCCCCGATGCCGATGACGCCGCCGCGGGGACTGTTGTCGCCGTTGATGCGGACAAACGAGAGCGACAGCGCGCTGAGCTGGTCGGCCATGGCGCCGGCCAGGTGGCGCCGGATCGGGTAGCGCAGCTGCACGGCCGCGCCCGCATGATGGGCGGCGCTGTTGATCCTGAAGGCGCCCAGGTTGCCGATGTACAGGCTCACCGGCCGTTTCATTGCCGTACCGCGTGAGGGAATGTTCACGTACAGCTCGTAGTAGAAACCGCCCTGCCGGGCAAGCTCGGCCAGCTCTACGCCGTCGAGGGTGAGGTGCACGGAACGGTAGGTCTCGGCGCGGCCCGGGATGCGGCCTGACTTGCTGTTGCCGATCATGGACAGCGTACGCGCATGTTCGGCACTGGTCGGCAACTGCACGCTGAGGGAGGTCTCGTCGAGGCCGACGTTCTCGGCGCCGCTCAGCGCGAACCGGCCCTTGCCCGTCTCGCGCGGCAACAGGATGCGGAACGAACCGGTTCGTGGTAATGACGAGGCCAGCTCCTGCGCCCCCGCCTGGGTCCGCCGGATGTGCGGATCGGCAAGGCGCGCCAGGGGCAGGCGGGCCGGCAGTGCTTCGTTCGCGTAGCGGTAGCCCAGGCTGCTACGGTTGCTGTAGGTCGACAGGCGCGACAGCGTCAAGGTGCTGTTGTAGACGTGGGTGCCGGACCAGTAGGCGTTCGTCGTGGCAGGCATGCGGCGTCCGCCGCCCGCGCTCACCCACGCCGCCCACAGCCGGTCGATATTTGCATGGTGGAGCCAGAAGACGGGATCGGTTGGCGATTGCATCGTGGCCATTACTCCGCCGATCAGATCGTGGACCGGATTGTGCGGCGCGTCTTCACACAAGGTCTCGAAGGCATTGCTGGTGCCGCGCTGGAAGTTGACGACGGTCGATGCAAACGGCGCCATGGTGAGCGCGGCCCGCACGTTGGTGTTCACGCGCGGCACGTACAGCGGATTGGACCCGTTCGGGTTGGTGAACTCGGCGGGCAAGCTCGGGTAGGTGTAGTAGTCCCAGTAAGGCAGGACCAGCTGGCTGTCGCCGGACACCGTGCGCAGCCGGCGCTCGAAGTGGTACAGGTAGCCGCGGTGCCAGGCCAGGAAGTAGGGGACGCTGTGCGGGCACGTGTTCAGGTGGATACTGGTCCAGTAAGCCCAGCTGTTCGGGTCGGCTGCATTGGTATTGGCCTTCATCAGCCGGATCGCCCTGAGCAGCGAGTCGTAGCGCGACGTGGTCTTGAAGGCCTGCCATTCCGGGCGGACCCGCAGGGTGGTTTGGGCCAGCAGTTCGAGCGGCAGGCTCGCTGCGCCAAATGCGAGCGCGGAACGCTCCAGGAATGTTCGCCTGCCTGATTTTGCCTGTGTCATCGTCAGCCTCGTCCAGGTTGATAAACGGATCGCGTATGCGCGCTTGCCGGCTCGACGATACCGGCACGGCCCTGGCCGGGCTTGACATGCCGCGAACCGGCATCGGCCCAGGCGGCTGAAGGCGTCCCTGGCTGTGCTAGATCAAGCTTTTCTCACAGTTTTAGTGGTAGGAAATTGCCAATTCACAGGTTTGCAAGCGCAAGTCTCGAATAAACGCATCCCGGCGCTGAGCATGGAAATGAAAAATGCCAGTCAGCATCGCTGACTGGCATTCTTTCGACCCTGCGTTGTTGTTTTTACTTCTTTAATTCTTCGATCATCTTCTTCAGCTTGGCCGAATCGGCCACGAAGGCGCGGATGCCTTCGGCCAGCTTCTCGGTGCCCATCGCGTCTTCGTTGAGCATGAAGCGGAACGATTTTTCGTCGACCGCGATCTTTTCAATCGCCGCATCGGCGTCCTGGGCGCCGTCCTGCATCAATTTGCGCTCGACCGGCGCATCGCTGTCGGCCAGCTTTTGCAGCAGGTCCGGCGAGATGGTCAGCAGGTCGCAGCCGGCCAGCTCGAGGATCTGCGAGGTGTTGCGGAAGCTCGCGCCCATGACTTCGGTCGTGTAACCGAACTTGCGGTAGTACTGGTAAATGCGCTTGACCGACTGCACGCCCGGATCGTCCGCGCCCTGGTAGTCGGTACCGGTCGACTTCTTGTACCAGTCATAGATGCGGCCGACGAAAGGCGAGATCAGCTTGACACCCGCTTCGGCGCAGGCCACGGCCTGGCACAGCGAGAACAGCAGCGTCAGGTTGCAGTGGATGCCGTCCTTTTCCAGGATCTCGGCGGCGCGGATGCCTTCCCAGGTCGACGCGATCTTGATCAGCACGCGCTCGCGCGACACGCCGGCCGCCTCGTACAGCGCGATCAGCTCGCGGCCCTTGGCCACCGTCGCTTCGGTGTCGAAGGAGAGGGCGGCATCGATCTCGGTCGACACGCGGCCCGGCACATATTTCAGGATCTCGACGCCGAAGGCGATCAGCAGGCGGTCGACGATCTCGTCAGTCGAACCGCCCTTCGATTCCGCCACGGCCTTTTCCAGCAGCGGCAGGTATTCCGGCTTCTGCACGGCTTTGAGGATCAGCGATGGATTGGTGGTCGCATCCTGCGGCGCGTAGGCCTTGATCGACTGGAAATCGCCGGTATCGGCAACGACGGTGGTGTACTGCTTGAGTTGGTCGAGTTGATTCATAATTTGCCTAAAAGTAATAAATTGCAAATATTATTTGCATCGTAGGGTGGACTCCCGAGTCCACGCGTAAACGATGAACATTGTTTGCCGCTCAAAGAAAGCCACAATGGCTCAGCAATCCGTCGCCTCGACAAACGCCGCCACCATCTTCTCGAGGCCGACGCGATCCTCTTCCGAAAACCGGTCCAGCTTCGGACTGTCGATATCGAACACACCGACCAATTTGCCATCCTTGATCACCGGCAGCACGATCTCCGAATTCGAGGCCGAGTCGCAGGCGATATGTCCCGGGAACGCATGCACGTCCGGCACCACGATGGTCTTGCGTTCCACGGCAGTCGTGCCGCAGACGCCGCGTCCGAACGGGATGCGCGCGCAGGCCGGCTTGCCCTGGAAGGGACCGACCAGCAAATCCTGGCCTTCTCCCTTTTTCGACGGCACGGTGAGGTAGAAGCCGGCCCAGTTCAGGTCGGCAAGGGTGTCGTACACGAGCGCGGAGAACTGCGACGCGTTCGCGGTGAGGTCGCGCTCGCCCTCCAACACGCTGGCGACCTGGCGTACCAGCAGGTCATAGTCGGGACGGGTGCTGCGTTCTGGATTGATGTGCATGGCGCTGGCCGTAGAGCATGGAGAAAGGCGTTATTCTACAGCCAGCGCGGACGAAGCTGTTCGACCTCGTCCAAGTCGCATTTTGTTTATCACTTCTTTTCGCCACCCGGTTTCTTGGGCATTCGACCTTGTTTCCGGGTGCACCATATGCGCTAGGTAGTCGAAAGCTGCTCTACCAATCTCGCTTTTCCTTAGAACTCAGCGGCCACTTTCCGAAAAGGCCATTAGCGTGCGCGAGCGAACCGAGCAGCATCAGGCTTTAACGCATGCTTGTACCTATCTACACATCTGAGAGCGGCATGGCTGACGACAAACGGCAACTATAAAGGAGCTCCAATGATTTTTACTTTCAAGACCCCTGACGAACACCAAGTGTCGTTGAATGTTCGTGCTGTGGAAGGAACTCGACCAGACGATCTCGCTCCGGTCTACGAAATCCTGGATGAGAGTGGCAAGCCGACTGCCCTCAGTTTCGATATAACGGAAAATGGAAGCCGGGCTGCTGGTATGTACGATTGTATACAGGTCGAGAATAGCGAAGTGTTCGCTTATCGCTCGCTCACCAAAGAGCGCGGCGTAAAGCTTGGCTGGCTCCTCATGGGAGGCTTTTAACTGAACAGCATCGGGCTTTGGCTTCGATTGTCGTACTCTTCATGGTGACGCCCCCCTCGACTCAAGTGGTTGGCTGACACTTCCACTTGGCACATCTGATGCCGTTGCGGGTGGAGGCGTCCTCCCATTGATGATGTAACCGGCAAGCGATGCAGCGGCCCGGCGCGGTTGCCGATCAGTTGATCAAGCCGCCACCTCCACCAGCTCGAAATGCAGCGTCACGAACTCGAACTCGTCATGCAGGTCGAGGTGCGGCAGGCAGCGGATGTGCACCTCGCGAAATTCCTGCGCACTGCCAAACGTCTCGCCGCGCCAGACGTCTTCCGGGATGTCGCCGAAGCGGATCACGCGCACCTCCTTCGCGCGGATCGTGCAGCGCAGGCGCCCCTTGAGGTCGTGGACGTCGATGATGTCGCCCGCCGCATAGCCGCCGTCGCCGAGTGCGCCGTAGCCCTTGTAGTAATCCTCGACCGTGTCGGCGGTCACGGTCTTGCGCCCGGCTATCACCTCGCGAACGAGGCTGTCGTCGTTCTCGTCGGCGCCCCAGAAGGTCAGCTTCTTGTGCCTGTTCATGTCGATCCTTGTTCAATGGCGGTCGCGAGTACGGCGCGCTCCAGGTCCTCGAGCGAAGCCGGCTTGGTGATGTGCAGGTCGAAGCCGGCGGCCAGCGCGCGCTGGACGTCGGCCTGCTGGCCGTAGCCGGTCAGCGCCACCAGGCGCGGCGCGGCACCGCTGGCGGCCGTGCTGGCAGTGCGGATCGCGGCGGCCAGGGCGTAGCCGTCCATGTCGGGCAGGCCGATATCGAGGATCGCCACCTCCGGCCGCCAGCGCTCGATGCACGCCAGTGCCGCCGCGGCGCTGTGCGCGACCTCGACCTGGTGGCCGAACTGTTCCAGCACCAGCGCCGTCGTCGCGGCCGCGTCGACGTTGTCGTCGACCAGCAGGACGCGGACGCCCGCCGAACGGGGCAGGGCGGCGGCCAGCGCGGCCGGCGGCGGCGCCTCGATCAGCGGCAGCTCGACCACGAAGCGGCTCCCCATGCCGGGGCCGTCGCTGTGGGCGCGCACATGACCCTCGTGCAGTTCGACGATCTTGCGCACGATCGCCAGGCCCAGGCCAAGCCCGCCCGTGCCGCGCGCCAGCTGTTGCGGCGCCTGGTAGAAGGGCTCGAAGACGCGGGCCAGCAGCTCCGGGTCCATGCCGGCGCCACGGTCGCTGACTTCGAGCCTGGCCAGTGTGCCGTCCAGCGCCAGCCCGACCCGGATCTTGCCGTCGCCGAAGCGCTCGGCGTTCGAGAGCAGGTTGCCCAGCACCTGGGCCAGGCGGCTTTCGTCGCCCAGCACCCAGGCGGCGTCCGGCAGGTCCAGTTCGACGGCCAGGCCGGGACGCGCTCCCACGGTGTGGCGCACCACCTCGGCGAGATCGATCGGGCGACGCTCGAGCTGCATCTTGCCGGTGGCGATGCGCGACACGTCGAGCAGGTCGTCGACCAGGCGTTTCAAATGGCTGACCTGGCGCCGCATGATGGCGCGCTCGCGCCGGCTGGCGCTGTCGTCGCGCAGGTCCATCAGGTCGAGGGCCGCCACGATCGGACTGAGCGGGTTGCGCAGCTCGTGGCCGAGCATGGCGAGGAATTCGTCCTTCACGCGGCCGGCGGCGCGGCTGGCCGCCAGCGCTTCCTCGAGCGAGGCGAGCAGGCGCGAGCGCTCCTGCTCGTGCGCGGCGCGCTGCGCGGCGGCCGCTTCCAGCGCGCCGGCCATGACGTCGATTTCGCGGATGCGCGAGCCGGGGACGCTGACCGGGCGGCCGGCGCCGAGCGCCATGGCCGCCTGCTGCAAGCGGCCGACGGTGCCGGCGATGCGGTTCGACAGCAGGCTGGCAATGCCGATGCAGGCCAGCAGCGAGGCCGCCAGGCCGGCGCCATACAGCGCGATGCCGCTGCCGGGGCCTTGCTCGGGCATGCCGACAGCGACCGTCCAGCCGTAGCGCGAGACCCGGGTGAAGGCGCTTGCGAACCCCTCGCCCTCGAGGCTGACGGTGTGGCCGATGCCTTCCGGCGCCGCGCCGCGGATCAGCCGCGCAAAGGACGGGGAGGGCGGCCCGGCCACCCTGCGCTCGTGGTCGCGGGAACGCGCCACGAAGGAGCCGGCGGCATCGACGATGGACATGATGGAATCGGCGGGCACGCGCTGGCGCTTGAGCACGCTGAGTATGCGGTCGGGCTTGACCACGGCGGTCAGCACGTACAGGCGGCCGGCGTCGTCGCGCACCGGTACCCGCACCGGAAACGCCGGCTGGCCGCGCGGTCCGAAGGCCACGCGCCCGACCAGCGGGCGTTGCACCGCGAGCAGGCGCTGCAAGCTGTCCGGGTCGGCGATGCGGCCGCCCGGATCGCCGAAGGGGCTGGAGGTGCGGAACAGGACCTTGCCGGCGGCATCGGTCAGCATGATCGTCTGCCATTCGGGCTGGGCTGCGACCTGTTCGCGCGCGCTGTCGTAGAAGGCCCGCAGGTCGCCGCTGGCCATGCTTGGCGCACGCGCGAGGCTGGCCAGGGTGGCGACTGTGCCGTCGAGTTCGGCGTCCACTGCGCTCGACAGGGCGCGCGCCAGGTCGAGCATCGCGCGCTCCTGCTCGCGCTGCTGGTAGCCGCTGGCCGTATGCAGCGACCACAGCCCGAGCGCGGCCAGCGGCAGCAGGCCGATGGCGCTCAGCACGATCAGCAGTCGACGCAGGGAAAAAGTGAATCCGGATGGCGGACGCATGGCTCGGCTTGATGGGAAAAAAGCATTATAGGTGGAAACAGTGTCAAATTGTCTCCGCCGCCGCCGCCGCCGCCGAGGGGACCGAAAGTCTCAGCCGATGAACGAATCGAATTGCATATCGAATTCTTCCAGCGCCTTCTGCGCGTTCTGCATCTTCCTGCGGAACTCCGGCCCGCGCTGCAAGGCCAGGCCGACGGCCAGGATGTCGATCACGACCAGGTAGGCCAGGCGCGCCGAGATCGGCGTGTAGGGGTCGATGTTGAAGACCAGGTCGATCGGGATCAGCACGCTGGCCATGTCGGCCAGCGGCGTGCCCGAGGGCGCCAGCACGATGACGTCGGCGCCGCCGCGGCGCGCCAGCTTGGCCGAGCGCACCAGCGTCGGGTTGGTGCCGCGCTGGGAGATCGCCACCACGGCGTCGCCTTCGCGCAGCAGGGCGGCCGCGATCGAGTGGATCGCCGGGTCGGCATAGGCCACGGTCGGCACGCCCGAGCGGAAGAATTTGTGCTGGGCGTCGGCCGCCACGATACCGGACGTTCCCTGGCCGTAGAACTCGATCTTGTTGGCGCGCGAGAGGATGTCGAGCGCCTTCTGCACCGATTCCGCGTTCAGGTTGTTGCGCAGGTCGAGCAGGGTATTGATCGAGCGGCTGCAGATCTTGTTGACCAGGTCGGCCGCCAGGTCGTCCTGGGCCGGCTGCTCGTTGGCGGCGGGCAGGGCCAGCGCCAGGCCTTGCGCCAGCTTGAGCTTGAATTCGTGCCAGCCGTCGTAGCCGAGCGTGCGGCAGAAGCGCACCACGGTCGGCTCGGACACCTGCGCGCTTTTGGCGAGCGCCGTGATGTTCTGGCTGACCGTGGCGGACGGCGCTTCGAGCACGGCGAGGGCGACCTTGCGCTCGGATTTCGAGAGCGAGTCGAGCTGGGTGCGGATCGAATCGAGCAGCATAAATTGGCCTGTGATGAGTCAGTCCACTGGGAGCGGTGAAGCAGGGGTTTCGCGTTGCATCGCAACGCGCCTGCGGAACGGTCCGGCCATGCTTGGCCGGATTCCTTGCGCTCTCATATTTAGTCTTCCGGGAGCGCTTCTTCGCGCCACTGCAGGCCGTCGCGGCCGATCAGGGCCGACGATGCCGCCGGGCCCCAGGTGCCGGAGGCATAGGGCACCGGCGCCGTGTCGTCCTGCTCCCAATGGTCGAGGATGGGCTCGACCCATTCCCAGGCCGCTTCCAGTTCGTCGCCGCGCATGAACAGGGTCAGCTGGCCGCGCAGCACGTCCAGCAGCAGCCGCTCGTAGGCTTCCATGCGCGGCGCCTTGAACTGCTCGCGGAAGTCGAGCTCGAGCTCGGCCTGCTTCAGGCGCATGGAATCCCCGGGCGTTTTCGCCATCAGGTTCAGCGACAGGCCTTCGTCCGGCTGCAGGCGGATCACCAGGCTGTTCGGCTGGAAGCTGGAGGTCGGCTGGTTGAAGATCGAATGCGGGATCTGCTTGAAGCGCACCACGATCTCGGCCAGGCGGTCGGCCATGCGCTTGCCGGTGCGCAGGTAGAAGGGCACGCCGGCCCAGCGCCAGGTGTCGATCTCGGCCTTCATGGCGACGAAAGTCTCGGTCTTCGACTGTTTCGGCGCTTCCGGCTCGTCGCGGTAGCTCGGCACGGCCTGGCCGTCGACGAAACCGGCGCGGTACTGGCCGCGCACGATGTTCTGCGACAGCGTGGTCGGCGTAAAACGCTTCAGCGAGCGCAGCACCTGCAGCTTGGCGTCGCGCACCGCGTCGGGGGAAATCGAGGTCGGCGGCTCCATCGCCACGATGCACAGCAGTTGCAGCAGGTGGTTCTGCAGCATGTCGCGCAGGGCGCCCGAGTTGTCGTAGTAGCCGAGGCGGTTGCCGACGCCGATCTTCTCGGCGATGGTGATCTGCACGTCCGAAATCCACTCGCGGCGCCAGAGCGGCTCGAACAGCACGTTACCGAAGCGCAGCGCCAGCAGGTTCTGCACGGTCTCCTTGCCGAGGTAGTGGTCGATCCGGTAGATCTGCGATTCGGCGAACACCTTGCCGACGTCGGCATTGATCTGCTTGGCCGAATCGAGGTCGCGCCCCAGCGGCTTTTCCAGCACGACGCGCGAATTCGGCGTGGCGAGGCCGGTGGCGGCGAGGTTGTCGCAGATCTGGGCGAACAGCTGCGGCGGCGTGGCCAGGTAGTACACGCGGGTGATCGCTTCGTCCTTGCGCAGCACCTCGACCAGCGGGCCGTAGGTGCCGACCCGGGTGGCGTCGAGAGCGACATAGGTGATCCGCTCGAGGAAGCGCTTCCATTTGGCCTCGTCGACGCTGTCCTGGTCCTTGATGTGCTGCTTCGAATGGCTGTCGACGAAGCCCAGGAATTCCTGTTGCGAGCTGTCGTCGCGGCCGACGCAGATGATGCGCGCGGTCGGCGGCAGGTCGCTGCACACGTCGCGCGCATACATCGCCGGCAGCAGCTTGCGCATTGCAAGGTCGCCGCTGCCGCCAAAGAGAACGAGGTCGAAATCGGGAATGGCCATGGTGTGTTCGGGTCGTGAAGGAAGGTTTGTGTAAATTTACTACACGATTATGCGCTTAGCAAGAAATTCTACTACGTAATTTCGGCAGAGGCGTAGGGTGGTCGGCTCCACCCGACGGGCTGCACTGACGCGGCCTGTGCGCCGCCCACGCGTTCAACGATCATGCGCATGACCGTGGTGCCTCATGTGTGCGCTGGACGCGTGGGGTGACGCGGGCTAAATGCCCGCGGAACGCGAAGCAGGCGCACAGGTCGCGTCGGTGCAGCCCGCCGGGTGGAGCCGACCACCCTACGCCGAGCCCAGCATCAGCGCCGGTACTCCGGCTGCAGCAGCCCCGGCACATCCACGCGCAGGCACAGCACCATGCCGGTCAGCGGATACTGTTCGATCTCGGCCGCGGAGCGGCCATGGCTGGCGCTGGTGACGTACAGGGTGCGCAGGTCGCTGCCGCCGAACACCACGGCCGTCGGGCAGCGCACGGGCAGGCGGACCTCGCCCAGCAGTTCGCCCCCGGGCGAGATTTTCAGCAGCCGGCCGCCTTCGAACATCGCGATCCAGTAATTGCCCTCGCTGTCGACCGCCGCGCCGTCCGGACGGCCGCCATAGTCGGCCGCGCTCTTGTCGAGCGAGAAGCTGGCGAGCGTGCGCCCGTTCGCTGCCTGGCCGGTGGCGACGTCGAAATCGTAACGGTCGATGCGGTGGCTGGTGGTGTCGGCGTGGTACATCGTGCGCCCGTCCGGCGACCAGGCCAGCCCGTTCGAGTTGGTCATGCCGCCCGACCAGGCGTGGCGCAGCACGTCGCGCTCGAGCACGTACATCTCGGCAAGCGGCTGGTCGCGCGGCTCGTACATGGTGCCGACCCAGAAGCGGCCGGCCGGGTCGACGCGGCCGTCGTTGAAGCGGACGATCGCCGTGTCGTAGGGCGCCGGGCAGATGTCGTCGATCGCGCCGCTGGTGGTGTTCAGGCGCAGGAAGCCGGTGCGCGTGGCGACCACCAGGTTGTTGTCGGCGTCGATGGCCAGCGCCGACGGCTCGGCGCCCATCTTCCAGGACGAGAACTTGCCGCTCGCCGGGTGCACGCGGTTGACGGTCAGGCCATTGATGTCGACCCAGTACAGGGCCGACTCCACGTCGTGCCAGAGCGGGCATTCGCCGACTTGCATCGGCTGGTCGTGGACGACGTCGATCTTCAGGTCGGGCTTCTGTTCGAATAGCTGTTTCATGATGCCGAGCTCCATCATACGGCCGCCTTGGCGCGGGCGATCAGGCCATTGGTCGAGCTGTCGTGCGTGCCCGGCTGCGCCGCGCCAGCCAGTTCGGCCTCGATCTTCTTGGCCAGCACCTTGCCCAGTTCCACGCCCCATTGGTCGAAGCTGTTCAGGTCCCACAGCACGCCCTGGACGAAGGTCTTGTGCTCGTAGAGCGCGATCAGGGCGCCCAGCGTCGCCGGCGTCAGGTATTCCATCAGGATCGTGTTGCTCGGACGGTTGCCGGGGAAGGTCTTGTGCGGCGCCAGTCGTTCGACTTCAGCCTCGTCCAGGCCTTGCTGGCGCAGGTCGGCGCGCACCTCGTCGATCGTCTTGCCCTTCATGAAGGCTTCGGACTGGGCGAAGCAGTTCGCCAGCAGGGCGGTATGGTGGTTGTGCAGCTCGTGCGCCGGGCGCAGCGCGGCGATGAAATCGATCGGCGTCACGTCCGTGCCCTGGTGCAGCAGCTGGAAATAGGCGTGCTGGCCATTGGTGCCCGGCTCGCCCCAGATCGCCGGGCAGGTCGGGGTGTCGACGGCTTGGCCGTCGCGCGTGACGCGCTTGCCGTTGCTTTCCATGTCGAGCTGCTGCAAATACGCCGGGAAGCGGTTCAGGTCCTGGTGGTAGGGCGCGATCGTCACCGAGGTGCAGCCGAGGAACTGGCGGTTCCAGAAGCCGACCAGGGCCAGCAGCATCGGCATGTTCTGCTCGACCGGCGCGTTGCGGAAGTGCTGGTCCATGGCGTGGGCGCCGGCCAGGAAGTCGGAAAAATAGCCGAAGCCGACGGCGAGCGCCACCGGCAGGCCGATCGCCGACCACACCGAATAACGGCCGCCGACCCAGTCCCAGAACGGGAACATGTTGGCCGGGTCGATGCCGAAGGTCTTGATGGCCTCGACGTTGGTCGACACCGCGACAAAATGCTTCGCCAACGCCTCTTCTGGGGCATCGTGCAGGAACCACATGCGCGCGGTCTGCGCGTTCATCATGGTCTCGGCCGTCGTAAACGTCTTCGAGGCGATGATGAACAGGGTGGTTTCGGGATCGACCTGCTCCAGCGCGGCGTCCATGTCGTGGCCGTCGACGTTGGAGACGAAGTGCATCCGCAGGCGCGGGTGGCTGTACTGGCGCAGGGCCAGGCAGACCATCTTCGGGCCGAGGTCGGAGCCGCCGATGCCGATGTTGACGATGTCGGTGATCGGCTTGCCCGTGTAGCCCAGCCACTGGCCGCTGCGCACGGCATCGCTGAAGGTCTTGATGCGGTCGAGGACGGCGTGCACGTCGGCGCCGACGTCCTGGCCGTCGACGCTCAGTTTCGGACCTGACTGCGGATCGCGTGGCGCGCGCAAGGCGGTGTGCAGGACGGCGCGCTGCTCGGTGTTGTTGATCTTTTCGCCGGCGAACATCGCATCGCGCCTGGCCTCGACGCCGCGCTCGCGGGCCAGGCTTGCAAGCAGTTCAAGCGTGCGCCCGTCAAGACGGTTTTTTGAATAGTCTAGAAACAGGCCGGCGGCCTCGATCGACATGCGCTCGAAGCGCTGCGGGTCGGCCGCGAACAGGCTGCGCATCTGCCAGTCTTTTGCTTCGGCGGCATGGGTTTCGAGGGCTTGGAAAGGGGCAGTGCTGGTCAGGGGAGTCTGTGGCATGGCTGTGTAATAAACGGGCGCGATGTTGTTTTGGACAGGTTAGCGAATAATACAGGAGTCGTCCGTAAATTCACTACGAAATGCTGATGTTCGTGCTGCTCAGGTCTGCGCGGATGCCGGCTTTGCAGCGGTGGAGTCGGGACTCCACTCTACATGCATCGGCGCCCTGAGCAGCGGCGTACGTAGGGTGGAGTCCCGACTCCACGCGTGTCAAGCGCCACGGCAACCGCAAAACCAGCCCGCCACATCCCCAACAGCATTCTGTAGTAAAATTTCAGAAAACACTTTCCAAAGGAACGATCATGGCGCTCCACCCCGTAGTCGAACAGGTAACGAAGCGGATCATCGACCGCAGCCGCGTCTCGCGCGCGGCCTATCTCGCGCACCTCGAAGCCGCGCGCATCCACGGCGTGCAGCGCGGGGCCCTGTCGTGCACCAACCTGGCCCACGGCTTCGCCGCTTTCCCCGAGAACGACAAGCTGAAGCTGCGCGAGCAGAAAAAACCGTCGGTGGCGATCGTTTCGTCGTACAACGACATGCTGTCGGCGCACCAGCCCTTCGAGTACTTCCCGAAAGTGATCAAGGAAGCCGTGCGCGAGGTCGGCGCCGTGGCCCAGTTCGCGGGCGGCGTGCCGGCCATGTGCGACGGCGTCACCCAAGGCCAGCCGGGCATGGAATTGTCCCTGTTCTCGCGCGACACGATCGCCATGTCGACCGCGGTGGCGCTGTCGCATAACATGTTCGACGCTGCCCTCTACCTCGGCATCTGCGACAAGATCGTGCCGGGCCTCCTGATCGGCGCGCTCCACTTCGGCCACATCCCGGCCGTGTTCGTGCCGGGCGGCCCGATGACCTCGGGCCTGTCGAACAAGGAAAAGGCGCGCGTGCGCCAGCTCTACGCGCAGGGCAAGGCCACCCGCGAAGAACTGCTCGAGTGCGAATCGGCCTCCTACCACGGTGCCGGCACCTGCACCTTCTACGGCACCGCCAACAGCAACCAGATGCTGATGGAGATGATGGGCCTGCACCTGCCGGGCGCCGCCTTCATCACCCCGGGCACGCCGCTGCGCGACGCGTTGACAAGCGCCGCCTCGCACCAGGCGGTGGCGATCTCCCAACAGGGCGGCAACTACATGCCGGTCGGGGAAATCGTCGACGAAAAGTGCATCGTCAACGCCATCGTCGCGCTGCACGCGACCGGCGGCTCGACCAACCACACGCTGCACCTGGTCGCGATTGCGCGCGCGGCCGGCATCGTGATCGACTGGAACGACTTCGATGAATTGTCCAAGGTCGTGCCTTCCATCACCCGCATCTACCCGAACGGCGAAGCCGACGTGAACCACTTCCAGGCCGCAGGCGGCCCCGGCTTCGTGATCCGCGAGCTGCTCGACGCCGGCCTGGCGCACGAGGACGTCAACACCATCCTCGGCCGCGGCCTGCGCAAGCACTGCCAGGAGCCTTTCCTGGGCGAGGACGGCAAGGTGTTCTGGCGCGAGGTGCCGCAGCAATCGGGCGACGAGTCGGTGCTGCGCCCGGCCTCGAACCCGTTCAGCGACAACGGCGGCATGGTGCTGGTCAAGGGCAACCTGGGCCGCGCCGTGATGAAGATCTCGGCGGTCAAGAAGGAGCACCATGTGGTCGAAGCGCCGGCGCTGACCTTCAATTCGCAGGAAGACTTCATGCATGCCTACAAGGCCGGCCACCTGAACCGCGATTT
This sequence comes from Massilia sp. GCM10023247, assembly GCF_042653325.1. NCBI lineage: Bacteria > Pseudomonadati > Pseudomonadota > Betaproteobacteria > Burkholderiales > Oxalobacteraceae > Massilia > Massilia sp. GCM10023247. Next base: position 242,579 of record NZ_JBHSIB010000007.1, on the reverse strand, counting down.
CGTCGCCGTGATCCGCTTCCAGGGTCCGCGCGCGAACGGCATGCCGGAACTGCATGCGCTCACCCCGGCGCTGTCGAACCTGCAGGACGCCGGCTACCACGTGGCGATGGTCACCGACGGCCGCATGTCGGGCGCCTCGGGCAAGGTGCCCGCCGCGATCCACGTGTCGCCCGAGATCCTGGCCGGCGGCCCGCTCGGCCTGGTGCGCGACGGCGACATCATCCGCGTCGATGCGCGAGCCGGCACGCTCGAGGCACTGGTCCCGGCCGAGGTATGGGCGGCGCGCCAGCACATCACGGCCGATATCTCGTCCTCCCACATCGGCATGGGACGCGAGCTGTTCGCCATGTTCCGCAAGGCGAGCAGCGCGGCGGAAGAGGGCGCGGCCACCTTCCCGCTGCCGTCGCCGAGGCACACCACCACGCCCCTGCATGAAGGCGCCGACAGCGGCGAGATCATGCCGGGATCCGACGAAGACTTCCTGTTCAGGACACAGAAATAAGATGACTATCACCCAGATTATGAACATGAGCGTACTTGACATCATGCGCACGGCGAGCGTGATTCCCGTCATCGCCATCGACGATCCGAGCCACGCCGTACCGCTGGCGAAGGCCCTGGTAGCCGGCGGTATCCGCGTGCTGGAAGTGACGCTGCGTACCGCGCACGGCCTGCAGGCGATCCGCGACATGGCCCAGGTCGAAGGCGCCATCGTCGGCGTCGGCACCCTGACGCAAGGCGAGGAGTTCGCCGCCGCCCGCGATGCCGGCGCCGTCTTCGGCGTCTCGCCGGGCCTGACCCCTGCCCTGATCGAAGCGGCGAAAAAGAGCGGCCTGCCGCTGCTGCCGGGCGTGATGACGCCGTCGGAAGTGATGGCGGCGCGCGAAGCCGGTTTCAAGCAGCTGAAACTGTTCCCGGCGGTGCCCGCGGGTGGCGTCGGCATGCTCAACGCGATCGCCGGCCCGCTGCCGGACGTGACCTTCTGCCCGACCGGCGGCATCTCGATCGACACGGCGCCCGCCTTCCTCGCGTGCAAGAACGTCGCCTGCGTCGGCGGTTCCTGGCTGACCCCGAAGGACGCCATCGCCGCCGGCGACTGGGGCCGCATCACCGAGCTGGCCAAGGCCGCGGCCGCGCTGCGCGCTTAATCCCCGTACTAGCGCTCCCGTTCGCTCAGCGCGGGCGGGAGCGCCACGGCATCGCTGCCATGCCGCCGGCGACGCGCCCATGCGCGTGTTCAGCCGTCGCGATCCTCCTTGCCTACAGCCGCAGTGCTACGCCATGCCGCCCCATCGCGGCAGCTACTGGCGCCGCTCCTTCCTTGGCGTGACTTCTTGTTTACCTTCTTGCTTGTCTTGTGAGTAACATCGCCATACACTGAGGCGTTCCGACAGTACGACTGCCATGGATGAGCACAATGACCAAAATCAATGTATACGTGAGAGCGCACGACAAGCTGTCAGCGGTGATTGAAACCGGGTTTTTTCGAAATTGCTTATTGGCCCTATCGCTCCTGGCAAGCGTTTTGCCGGCCAAGGCGATTCCCGCGCCTCCGCCCCTGGCGCCCCAACTGCGCGAAGCCACGATGACGGTGACGGTTCAGTTAATCGAAGCAACCAATGGAGAGGTAAGCAAGATAACCCAGCTCTGCAAGGTTAGCGGAAAAATCCCTGTCTATTCCGATAACGGGCGCCCCGCGTCGTTTAATGCCTGGCGAATTACCGGTTGCACGATGCCCATGAACGGAGAGAATCTGACTGTGTCCGTGTGGGGTGCAAAGGCAATCTCGGAAGACCGTGGTGCCTTTGCGACTGCAGGCGTTACCGTCGTGTCCCCCGGCGCTGCCCCAAGCTGCGAAGGCTTGTGTGGTCGACGACCGCTAGCCGATTCGCGCGCTGAAATTCGGGTGAGTGGTAGCCCGAAGTTGATGAATTTCGGCTTGAACGTGAGTCCCGCGTCCGTGTTGAACGCCAAGCCAAGCATGTGGCTTGAGGGTGACGTAGAAATTGTTGACTGATTTAACTGGGCCCAATTGCCTAAGCTTGCGGGCAACAGTTCGACGGACAACGCGGGGCGGGAAGCGTCATCAAGATCTGCGATCCGTGACGGATGGATGCGATTTTTTAACATGATGGGCGCCGATGAGTGCAACGAGAAGAACGCCGGCTGGGCCGAAGCGATCCGCGCCAGCCGCCATGATGCGCCTCCTGCCCTTGCTGCTGCTCGCCGCCTGCACGCGGCAGCTGGCGCCGCCAGCGCCGGGCCCGGGAGTCCACGCTGATGCGTACCGCGCACTGGCCGCTTCCGGCGCCGCCGTCTACGCGGTCGATCCGCGTGCCTCCCTGGTCGCCGTCACGGTACGCCGCGCGGGGCCGATGGCGCGGCTCGGACACGACCACGTGGTGGCCAGCCGCACGCTGGCGGGCCATGTCGCGCCGGGCGCGGGCAGGGCCGACGTTTCCTTTCGTGTCGACCAGATGAGCGTCGACGAGCCGCAACTGCTGCGCGACGCGGGCATCGAGAAACAACCCTCGCCGCAAGCGGTCGAGGGCACGCGCACCAACATGCTGGGTCCGGTGCTCGACGCGCAGCGCTTCCCAGTGGTGACCCTGCATGGGGAGCGGCAGGCCGACGGCCTGCTGCGTGTCGCCGTCACCCTGCACGGCGTCACGCGCTCGCTGGCGCTGCCGGCCACGGTCCGGGTCGACGCGGCACAGGTGACGGCAAGCGGAACGGCGCGCCTGAAGCAAACGGATTTCGGTATCACGCCGTTTTCGGTCGGGGGCGGACTGCTCTCGGTGCAGGACGAGCTCGAGGTGCGCTACCACATCGTCGCGCGGCGCTGAACGACGCTGCCACGGCCGATCAGGTGCGTGCAATCGTGTGACGCGAGCCCATCGGCATGTTACGCTCGGCCGATGCGACCTCGCCTCTCACACCTGCTGTTGCTCGGGTGCGCCTTGTCGGCCTGGGGCACCGCCCCGGCGGCAGCGCAGCCCGGCGCGCCCCGGTTCGAACTGAACGTGGAGCGTGTGGTTGGCGCCGAAGGGGACAAGGTCTACCGGATCGCGTCGAGCGGCACGGTGGCGGCCGCGCCGGCCCTGGTCTGGCGCATACTCACCGATTACGAGCATCTGGCCGATTACCTGCCGAACCTGACCAGCACGCGCGTCGTCTCGCGCGATGGCGACACGGTCATCCTCGAACAGCTGGGCACCGCCCGTTTTCTCTTTTTCAGCCAGCCAATCCGCATCGTGGTGCAGGTGCGCGAACGGGCGCCGGACCGGATCGACGTCAGCCTGGTCGAGGGCGACATGAAAGTCTACCGCGCCCGCTGGGAGCTCATTCCCGTGACCGGCACCAGCGGCACCAGGCTGGTGTACAACGCGACCATCGTGCCGAAGTTCGGTGTGCCGGGGATCGTCGGCACCAACGCGGTCAGGAAGGATATTGCCAGGATGATGGCGGCAGTGTTGTTGCGATTGGACCGGCAGGACCAGCAACCCGATTCCGGCCTTGGCCCCGGGCTGTGAGGCGGTGTGCGCTTGAGAAGCTGTCCAAGACAGGATTCTGGCAATCTACATTAAGATTGCCAGGCTTCTCACACTCGCCCAAGTAACCGATGAATGCCTTGTCTGTTCGCCGCCCGCGTTCGCAGCGCTGGCGCCCCCTGACCGCAGGCGAAATCGCCATGGCCTCGCTGCTGTTTCGCGACGCCATCGATTACGCGCGTGTGCGCATCCATGCCCGCCGCTACATGCCTTTCCAGCCGAAGAACTGCGCGATGACGCCCAACGGCAGCATGTACTTTCACGCTTCCTGCTTCCTCGACGATTATGCTGAGGCCAACCTCACCGGCCAGCACTGGTTCATGCACGAAATGGCACACGTCTGGCAGCACCAGCTCGGCTATCCGGTGCGCCTGCGCGGGGCCGTACGGCTCGGCTTGCCCTACCACTACGAGCTGCGGGAAGGGGCGGCGCTGTCCGACTACAACATGGAAGCGCAGGGCGACCTGCTGGCCGATTATTTTGTGCTGAAATTCCTCGGCCGTCCCGAAGCGATGCGCCAGCAGCGCTACCGGAACGACCTGGCACTGTACGAACAAGTGCTGGCAGAGTTTCTCGCCGATCCGGCCAGCCGGAACAACCTGCACCGCTGCCTCGCGCGGCGGCTGGCGCGCGCCTGATCCGACCCATCGTACACCGTCGCCTGCATGCAACGGGCATGCCGGCGCGCGCCACGTCCGTCTCGATATTGAGAATGCTCAATGCTGCCGTGCGGCAAGATCGTAGCCTTACTCTCTACCGTTATTCCTAATCTCTTTCCCGTTTTCTGACCCCGCCATGAAGTCGCCCCTCGCACCATGCAGCGCAATCTGCCTCGTACTCTGCCTCGCCTTGCCGATGGTGCTGCCCGCGCAGGCGGCGCGCCGCGTCGGCGAGGCCGAGGTGCGCACGGGCGCGAACGGCGTGCCGTGCTTTACCATCTCGCAGCGCGAGGAGGAGCGCGGCGGCGCGCCCGACTTCGGATCGATCACGGTCACGGCGGCCGGGGACCTGCCTCCCCTGTGGCGGATGGTCATGCCCGCGACGCGCACCTTCCCGGTCGCCTTTGCCATGTGCGTACCCTACGGCGGCCGGATCCCGGCCCTGCCGCAGACGCCGGCGGCGCCCTTGAAGGAGGGCGAGCCGTACACCGTCGTGATCGATACCCGCGCCGGCAAGAACGACACCAGGCCGCTGCGCTACCAGGCCCGTTTCTGCCTGGCGCGCCAGGGCGCAGGTTTTGTGGCACAACAGCTTGGTTCGGGCGGCCAGCCTCCCGGGCGCAAGGCCATGGCCTGCCCGCCGCGCCGCGGCTGATCCGGCGCCGTCATCCCCCAACGAGCGGACTGCCCGCCCGGGCATTGCCGCAAGGCCGCCTCGCGATCGCCGTGCAAACGATACCTCTTTCGTATTGTCAGGACACAAATACGGTATAAGACGCATCAAGCGGCGAACCATACAATTCGATGGCGGATCAGGCAGGCTTCGCGGGCCGTGACCTGATGCCCAAGCGGGCCGGCAGGCGCTCCAGCAGGCCAGCCAGCCCAAGGCACGCCACCAGCGCCGGCGGGTAGACCAGGAAAGTCCAGGCCTGGTCCTCGCCCAGCAGCGCGCGGTAGGCCGCCGCCAGGCCCAGCACCACGAACATGTGCGACAGGTAGAGTTCATAGCTCAGCGCGCCCATGCGCGCCAGCAGGCGCAGGCCACGGCGTGGCGGATAGGCCTGGAAGGCGAGCAGCAGCAGGCAGGTGCCGATGCAGATGCCGTACAGGGTCGCCTTGAACAGGTGGCGGTAGACGAGGTCGCCCCAGGCGAACACCAGCAGCAGGCACAGGCCGCCGCCGATCGCCATCAGGCGCGCCTCGCGACGGGTCGGGGTCCAGCGGCGCGCCAGCAGCGCCGCCAGCACGCCCCAGGCGATGGCGGACATCCCCGGTAAATAGGCTTTTTCGCGCCAGACCTCGGCGCTGACGGGCACCAGGTTGCGCAGGGGCGTCAAGGCAAGCGCCCACACGGCCAGTGCGGCGACCAGCAGGCGCGGCGGCAGCCACAGGCACAGCAAGGGAAAACCGAGATAGAAGGCTTCCTCGATCGACAGCGACCACAGCACGTCCCATCCGGCCGGCGCCCAGCCGGTACGTCCCTCATACCAGTTGAAGGTGAAGCTCAGCGCCGAGCCCAGCAGGCCAACGGTGGTGTGCTCGCCATTCTCGGGCGCGAAGCCGGGGATGCCGAGCCAGGCCAGCACGGTCAACAGCGCCAGCACCACCAGCAGCAGCGGCAGGATGCGCCGGCTCCTGCGAACATAGAAGCGGCGCAAGTCGACCTTCCCGAGGCTGCCGTCGCGTTCGATGATGCGGGTAGCGATCAGGAAGCCGGAGATGGCGAAGAACATGAAGACCGCCTCGTAGCCGTTGAAGCTGATGGCGTCGACCAGGCGCTTCGGCCACCACCCGCCGAGCAGGCTCGGGCCCAGCGGCAGGCGAAAGGGCAGGGCCAGGTGGTGCACGATCACGAGCAGGATGGCCAGGCCGCGCAGGCAGTCGATGCCGGCATTGCGCACGGGCGCGGACACGGTGCCTGCCCCTGGTCCTGCCGCAGGCGGCAGGCTCATGGCCGCGCGCCCGGGGCCAGGCCCTCGAGGATGGCGTAGGCCGCCGCGACCCGCGCCGGTATCGGATAATTTTTATTTGCCAGCATCACGATGCCGATCCTGCGCGCGGGCACGAACAAGGCATAGGCGCCGAAGCCGCCGGTCGAACCGGTCTTGTTGAACAGCGTGCCGCGCGGTGCCGGGCCTGGCGCGAGCCGGGTCGCGGGATTGGCCTCGCGAATGATCTTCTCCGCGTTCCCCGCCAGCAGGTCGGGGAGGCCGAAAGGCGGGCGATACTGCTCCCAGCCCAGCCCCTGCACCATCGGGCCGACCTTGAAATAGCCGACCTGGGTGGCCTCCACCGCAGGCCGCAGCGGGGCTGCCAGCCGCGCAGGGTCAATATTGGCCTGGACGAAGCGGATCATGTCGGCGGCGCTCGACTTGACGCCATAGCTCTCCTCGTCGAACACGCCGGGCCCGACGCGCACGGCGTCGCCGGCGCCCTTGTAACCCCAGGCGTAGTCCGGCATGGCCGCGGCAGGCACGCGCACCCAAGTGTGCGCCAGGCGGAGCGCGGGAAAGATGCGGCCTTCCAGGGCCGTCCTGAAATCCGTTTCCAGCGCGAGCGCGGCGGCGCGTCCGAGCAGGCCGATGCTGGGGTTCGAATAGCGGCGCTGGGTCCCCGGCGCGGCATCGGGCTGCCAGGCGCGGAACCAGGCCGGCATCTGCGCATCGGATTTGACGTCGTCGGGGAACTGGAGCGGCAGGCCGCCCGCCGTGTAGGTGCCCAGTTCGAGCAGGGTGGCGCGGTCGATCGGGCTGCCCTTCAACTGGGGAAGATGGCGGCCCGGATGGTCGCCCAGCGCCAGCCTGCCCTGGGCCGCGGCGTAGCCCGCCAGGGTGGCCGTGAAGGTCTTGCTGATCGATCCCAGTTCGAACAGCGTGTGCTCGCTCACCGGCGTGGCGTCGGACTTCGAGGCCACGCCGTAGTTGAAGAACATCGCCTTGCCGTCGATGGTCACCGCGACCGCCATGCCGGGCACCTGGTGTTCGGCCATCAAGGGGCGCACCGCCTGCCCGACGACGGCTTCGATGTCCTGCGCGGCGGCCGGGACGGCGTGGATGCAGGCCAGGGTCAGGGCCAGGAGTCGGAAGGAGCGGCGGCGCATCATGGGTTTCTCCGGTGTTGGGTGCGACGAGTATAGGGATGCCGGCTTTGCCGCGGCCAGCGCGGCCGTCCCGCCAACGCCGGGTTTCGTCACATGGCGGCCTTCAGTGCGGCCAGGTAGCGCTCGCTGACGGCGACCACGGCGCCGCAGCGCAGCAGCAGGCGGTGGCCGCCGTCGCCGCTGCTCTCGAGGCGCGCGATCTGGTCGCGCCGGACGATGGCACCGCGGTGCACGCGCAGGAACTGGCCGGGGCCGAGCAGGGCCTCCAGGCGGTTGAGCGTGATGCGGTGCAGGACCGTGCGCGCCGCCAGGTGCAGCTCGGCGTAATTGCCGGCCGAGCCGACCCAGACGATGTCGTCGATGCCGATGCGCTCGATGCGCCCGACCGAGCGCACGTGGAGGTGGTCCACGCAGCCGGCGGCGTCGCCGGCATCGACATAGTCGCGCAGCGCGGCGCCATAGGCTTCGCGCTGGCGCAGCCCCAGCATGGCCGCGGCGCGCTCGACGGCCCGCGCCAGCCGGGCATCGCCGAGCGGCTTGAGCAGGTAGTCCAGCGCGTGCACCTCGAAGGCGTCGATCGCATGCTCGCCATGGGCCGTCACGAACACGACCAGCGGCGGCTCGCGCAGGCGGCTGATCTCGCGCGCGAGCACCAGGCCCGATTCGGCCGGCATCTGGATGTCGAGGAAGACGAGGTCGATGTCGGCCTGGGCCAGGGCCGTGCGCGCCTCGGCCGCGCTGGCGCATTCGGCCGCCAGTTCCCAGTCGGGCCAGGCGGCCAGCGCCAGGCGCAGGTTGCGCCGGCCCGGCGCTTCGTCGTCGACGATGGCGTAGCGGATGGCCATAGGGTCAATCCAGCAGCGGTAGCCGCACTTCGGCGACGAAGCGTCCGTCGCGCAGGCCGGCGTCGAGCGTCGCGCCCGGGTACATCAGGCGCAGGCGGTCGCGCGTGTTGGCCAGGCCAAGCCCGGCGCCCGGGTTCGGCGAGGCGTGCGGACTGGCCGGGTTCGAGACCCGGATGCAGAGCGTCCCGCCGCGCTCCTCGAAGCCGAGCTGGATGTCTCCGGGCCCGCCGTGGCAGTCGAGGTCGTGGCGCAGGGCGTTCTCGATCAGCGGCTGCAGCAGCAGGGGCGGGCAGTCGACTTCGTGCAGGAGCGCGCCCTCGCCGTCGATGCGCACGCGCAGCCGCTCGCCGTAGCGCAGGCGCTGCAGGTCGAGGTAGTCGCGCACGAAGGCCAGTTCGGCGGCGACCGTGACGTTGGCATGGCTGCTGGCGCGGCTGCTGGCGGCCAGCGCGTAGCGCAGCAGGTCGCTCAGGCGGCCGATCGCCCCGAGCGCGAGCGCCTGGTCGCCCTCGCGCACCAGGGCGCTGATCGCGTTCAGGGCGTTGAACAGGAAGTGCGGTTCGAGCTGGGCGCGCAGGGCGAGCAGGCGTTGTTCCTCGAGCGCCAGGCGCAGTTGCAGCATGTCGTTCTGCGAGCGCTGCCAGGCCAGCTCGCGTTCGCGGGCGCGGCGCCAGTAGTGCAGGGCCAGCATGGCCGCAAAGGTGCCGCTGGCCGAGAACCAGCCGACCAGCAGCATCTTCTGCAGCAGCTGCCAGGCGTCCCCGATGCCGACAATGTCGAGGTAGCCGCGCAGCCAGGCCATGTAGATCCACTGGGCCGGCTGGAACACCAGCACCAGGCCGGCGAACAGCGCCAGCACGTGGCGCGGACGCTCGATCAGCGCCGGCCAGCGCGCCAGCGCCAGCGCCAGGCCCGCGCTCAGCACCATCAAGGGCAGGGCGTATTCGACGAACCAGGTGGCCAGCAGGGCCGGATAGTGGCTGGCGACGCCGCTGCGCAGGTTGTCGCTATAGGTCTGCAGCGCACCGAGCGCGCTGATGGCCATCCACACGAGCACGATCAGGGCGGCCGTCCTGGGCGTGAAGGCGGTCGCGGCGGGGCCGGCGGGGCAGGGGATGGCGGGGCCTGGTTTCATCGCCAAAAGTATAGCAGCGGCAATTATTGCCCGAGACTGGGCGCCGGGACGGCCGTCACACGGACACCGGGTTTCGTCACCTTGCTGCTGCCTGCCCGGCAGGAGCGCCGCAGAATCGGGCATCCCTACCATCGATCAGGAGCCCGACTTGAAACCACGGTTTTTCCTCCCCGCCCTGGCCCTGTGCCTGGCCGCCGGTGCCTTTGCCGCGCCGGCGCCCTATGTGCTGGACAACACCGAGGTGCGCGAGCTGCGCTCGCTGTCCTTGCGCCGCGATTACCAGGTCCTGGTCGCGCTGCCCGAGTCGTATGCGCGTTCGCAGCGGCGCTACCCGGTGCTGTTCGTCACCGACGCCAACTACGCCTTCCCGCTCGTGCGCAGCATCGCCCAGCGGCTGGCCAAGCATGCCGGCATGGAGGAAGTCATCGTCGTCGGCCTCTCGTACGCCAGGGGCGACAGCGGCGCCTACAGCCGGCGCCGCGACTATACGCCGAGCGTGCCGCGCCGCGGCGCCTACACCTCCGACATGCCGGGGCGAGAGCCGGCCTTCGGCGAAGCCGCCGCCTATGGCCGCTTCGTCGCCGCCGAGGTCTTCCCGGTGATCGCCGCCGGCTACCGCGCCGACATGCGGCGCAAGGCCTTCGTCGGCCATTCCTACGGCAGCCTGCTGGGACTGGAACTGCTGCTGAGCCGGCCGGGCACCTTCGAGCATTACATCCTCGGCAGCCCCTCGCTGTGGTTCGACGGCGGCGTGATGTTCGAGCGCGAGCAGGCGTATGCGGCCCGCCACCGCGACATGGCGGCCTCGGTCTACTTCGGCATCGGCGGACGCGAGACGCTGGCGCCGGGCAAACGGCGTTCGCGCGCGGAAGAGGATGCCGACATGGTCGCGGACCTGAAGGAATTCGACGCCGCGCTCCGGGCGCGCCGCTATCCCGGCCTGCGCACCCGGCTCGAGGTGTTTGCCGGCGAGGATCATGCGAGCGTGTTTCCTTTCCTGCTCACGCACGGGCTGCGTTCCTGGCTCGCCAGCCGCGCACCCTAGCCGCGCCTGCGATCCGCTAGAATGTCGGCATTTCCCTTCTTTATGGCATTGCAGACATCATGACTCAGGACGAACTCAAGCAAGCCGTGGCACGCGCGGCCATCGATTATGTGGTCGACGGTGAAATCATCGGCGTGGGCACCGGTTCGACGGCCAACTTCTTCATCGACGAGCTGGCGAAGATCAAGGACCGCATCAAGGGCACCGTCGCTTCCTCCGAAGCCACCGCGGCACGCCTGCGCGGGCACGGCATTCCCGTGTTCGACCTGAACGAGGTCGAATCGATCGCCGTCTACATCGACGGCGCCGACGAGATCAACGATGCCGGCGCCATGATCAAGGGCGGCGGCGCCGCGCTCACGCGCGAAAAGATCGTCGCCTCGGTATCGAAGCAATTCGTCTGCATCGCCGACGGCTCGAAACTGGTGCCGACCCTGGGCAAGTTCCCGCTGCCGGTGGAAGTCATCCCGATGGCGCGCGCGGCCGTGATGCGCAAGCTCGCAGCCCTCGGCGGACAGCCGCGCCTGCGCACCAAGGCCGGCAGCATTGATGCCTTCATCACCGACAACGGCGGCGAGATCATCGACGTGGCGGGCATGGAGATCGCCGACCCGAGCGGCGTCGAGACCCAGGTCAACGGCATCGTCGGCGTGATCGCCGTCGGCCTGTTCGCGCAGCGCGGCGCCGACGTCTGCCTGCTGGGCACGGCGGACGGCGTGAAAACCCTCACCTTCTGATCCCGGAGGCGCGATGAAACGGCTGCCGGTACTGCTGATGGTGGCCGCCCTGGGCGGCTGCGCGCTGCCTGGATCGAAGCAGGCGCCGCCGGCCGCCAGTGCCGCGGCGCCTGTGTCGTCCCAGGCCATCGATAGCGGCGCCGCGCCGGTCGAGCGCGTTCCTTATCGCGTCGGCGTGTCCTCGGTCACGGTCGAGCAGCTGGCGCGCCGGCATGCCTGTGCCGGGCAGGGCGCCGGGCTGGTGACCGAGCCGGGGCCGGTCGAGGTCTACCGCCTGCAGTGCGCAGACGGCAAGGTGTTCATGGCGCGCTGCGAGCTGCGCCAGTGCAGGAAGATGTAGCCTGGGCTTGTAGATTCCCGATGCAGACGGACGGCGCTGATCAAGGCGCCGTTTCCACTTCCTGCAGCGTGCGCGCCAGGCTCGAGACGCTCGGGTTGTCGACGAACAGGCAGCGCGTGCCCGTGCGCTTGCAATAATCCTTGACCCGCCAATAGGCGCCATGGCTGATGCAGCCGGTCTGGCAAATGACCAGGTCGGCGGCCGCCAGGTTGGCGTCGAGCAGGCCGCTGTTGTCTTCCAGGCCGCCATCGTGGTGGGCGAAGCGGGCGCCGCTGCGTTCGACGATGCTGCGGTAAATCGGCACATTGCCGCTGCGCCCGCCCACGCACAGGATGCTCTGCCTGTCCAGGCGCGGCAGCGGCGCGGCCTGAACCGCCGGGGCGGACGGGGGCGGCGATGGCGGTGGCGGAGCCGCCGGGGCCTCCTGCCGGCCGGCCGGGAGTTGCGCGCGCAGGGCGCGTTCGCGCGCTTCCATGTGCGCCAGCCGGTTCGCGAGCCGCCTGCGCGTTTCCAGTTCCGGGACCGATGCGCGCAGGGCCGCCAGCTCGGCACGCGCCTGACCGATCTCGGTCTCCTTGCCGATCACGATCGCACGCAGGCCCATCAGCGCGGCTTCGTGCTCGCGCGCGGCATCGGCCTTCTCCTGGATCAGCCCGTTGCAGCGTTCCTGCAGTTTCAACAGCTCGCGTCCCAATCTGGCATGCTCGTCCAGCAAGGCCTGGTGCTTTTGCATGTCCACCCGGGCACAGGCGCCGGCCTGGTGCTGCACCATGTGGATGTCGCGGGTCATGCGTTCTTCCAGTTCGGGCGTGCAGCGCGGGTGGGTGAGGCCGGCCCAGAAGGCGCCGGCGACGTTTCCCGCAGCGACGGCCGCATCCCACAATGCCTTGACCTCGGCCGTGCTCCTGGCCTTGTGGAAGCGGGCAAGGTCGGCGGCGTAGCGGCGGTCGAGCTCCTTTTGCAAGGCCTCGGACAGGGTCTTGCGCGTCATGCATTCGGTAACGACGCCGACGTGCAGTTCGTAATCGTCGTGTTCGAGGGTCTGCCCGACCACTTTTTCGGTGAGCCTGCGCAGCCCCTGCATGGACAATCCGACGCCGATCAGCGGGCAATGACAGGTGTGGGGCAATTCCCAGAGACGCCGGCGGCGCGAGCCCCGGGGACCGGCCGCCTCGGGGCCGGAGGCCGGGCGCTGATGCTTGTCGCACATGGTGTTCCTTCGCGGTTGGACTGGCCGGCGGCACGCGAAACGAACGCCGGCAAACACGCATTCTTCTTTCAAATGAGAATGCTTCTCATTCCTATTTTATCGCGGATGAGGCGGGAGGCAAGCGAATCGTGCGCAGGGAGAGGGCGAAGGGAGGGGAAGACGGCCGGCCCCGCCGGCTATTCGTTGACCTTGCCGCGCAGGGCCTTGATGTTGCCGCTGCGCGTTTTCGCGTCGAGCCGGCGCCGCTGCGAGCTGCGCGTCGGCCTGGTCGGGCGCCGCACCAGCTGCACCTCGGCGGCCGCATCGACCAGCGCCTGCAGGCGCTGCAGCGCTTCTTCCTTGTTCTGCTCCAGGCTGCGCGACTGCTGGGCCTTGAGGACCACCACGCCATCGCGGGTGATGCGCGAATCGCGCATGGCAAGCATGCGCTCCTTGACGTAGTCGGGCAGCGAGGACGCGCCCACGTCGAAGCGCGCGTGCACCGCGCACGAGACCTTGTTGACGTTCTGCCCGCCCGGCCCCTGGGCGCGGATGGCGATGAACTCGACTTCGGCCGGATCGAGGCTTATTTGCATTTGCTTACCTTTTTGCGTCAGCCTGTGCTCAAGCTTGTGCGTTAGTCATTGTAGAGCGGGAAAAATCGCGTCTGCGATGGCTATCCTGCCCATTGTGGAACCCAGCGCAGCCATGCAGTTCAGATGAGTGCGCACGTTACAAGTGTATCGTGTGGCATGGTTTTTCCGTAAAGGGTAATCTAATGACAACAAATTGTTAAGGAGCAAATTATGAACAAAGCCGCCATTTCCGCCCTGATGCTCGCCGTTGCCGTTCTCGCCACCGGCTGCAAGAAAGATGCAGATCCTTCGACCGGTCCTGCACAGGAAGCAGGCAAGGCCATCGACAACACCGCCGCCAATGCCGCACAGGAATCCCGTGAAGCCGCTGCCGCGGTCGGTAACGCCACCGAGCGCGCTGCCGAGAACGTCGACCAGGCTGCCGACCGCGCCGCCGCCAACATCGACCATGCAACCGACAAGGCTGCCGAGAACCTGAAGGAAGCCGGCGCCGAAGTGCGCCAGGAATCGCGTGAAGCGGCTGCCGAAGTCCGCGAAGGCGCCGACAAGGCGGCCGACAAGACCGGCGCTGCGCTGGAACGTGCCGGCGAAAAGATGCAGGACAAACGCTAAGCGGCAGGTATCTGTCCGGCGCCCGCTGTCGGGTAACGTGAAAACCCGCGCACCTGCCAGGCAGGTGCGCGGGTTTTCGCTTGTTGACCTGTGCTTATTGCAGGACGAAGCGCACGACGCGCGAGGCGAGCCCGAGGACGAGGACGACGATGAGTACCCGGATCGCGATCCGCATGGCCTTGCTGCGTGCAGGTTTCATCTTCATGCCTCGGCAATATGAATCTTTGACTTGATGTGCTTGAGGCTGGCCACGATCGTGAAGGTCATGATCACCAGCAGCGACCATGAGCTCCATTTGCTCAGGTGGACGATCGACCACGCGCCGAGCTGGTTCGGATAGCGCCAGACGCCCCAGAAGGTGCCGATGTTCTCGGCCAGCCAGATGAAGAAGCCGATCAGCACGAAGCCGAGCATGAGCGGCATCTGGCGGTCGCGGTCGAGCGGCCGGTAGATCACGACGGTGCGCGAATACAGCCCGAGCGCGCAGGCGGCCAGGTACCAGCGGTAGTCGCCGATGTAATGGTGGGTAAAGAAGTTCGCGTAGATCAGGATCGCGATCAGGGCCGCCATCCAGTAGGGCGGGTGGTGACGGATGCGCAAGTCGAACATGCGCCAGGCCTGAACGATATAGCTGCCCACCGACGCGTACATGAAGCCGGCGAACAGCGGCACTCCGAAGATCTTGGTGTAGGCAAAGTCCGGATAACTCCACGACTGGATGCTGCCCGAGACCTTGAACGCCTCGAGCGCGAAGCCGACCAGGTGGAACAGGCAGACCGCCTTCAGCTCGTCCCAGGTTTCCAGTTTCGCGTAGACCATCCAGAACTGGATCGCGAGCGCGACGAGCAGCAGCAGGTCGTAGCGGGGGACGCCGAGGATGCCGCCGCGCGGCATCAGGAGCATCGCGGCGAGAAAGCTGCCGACGAACAGGCAGGAGCGCGCGTTCTTGAAGCCGAAATACAGGAACTCGACCAGGCCGCGCCGCAGGCGGTTCATGTGCCGCGGACGGGCGTCCATCAGGAGGTTGTCGAATGCAGCAAGCATGGTGGTGGTCCGCTGGAATAGCTTGTCATCAATTCCACGATTCTACGACGGCCTCCGCTGCGCCGGAAACATTCTGTCGGCGCGACAATACAGTTTCGGTCAACGGGAGCTGAATAGTGAACAACACACTCGTCTGCACGATCGGTCACTCGAACCGCCCGATCGAGGAATTCATCGCGCTCTTGCAGCAAAACGGGGTCGAATGCCTGCTCGACGTGCGCACGGTGCCGAAATCGCGCCATAACCCCCAGTTCGGCCAGGACCAGCTGCCGGTCTCGCTGGCCGCAGCCGGCATCGCCTACCGCCAGATGCCGGGCCTGGGCGGGCTGCGCCGTCCGCAAAAGGACTCGCCCAACAGCGGCTGGCGCAATACTTCGTTCCGCGGCTACGCCGACTACATGCAGACGCCGGAATTCGCGCACAACGTCGAGGAGGTGATCGAACTGGCCGCCACCACGCGCTGCGCGCTGATGTGCGCCGAATCGGTGCCCTGGCGCTGCCACCGCTCGCTGGTGGCGGACGCGCTGCTGGTGCGTGGGATCGAAGTCGAGCACATCATCAATCCGGGCAAGCGGCGGCCGGCGAAGCTCACGCCGTTTGCGCGGGTGGACGGTACGCGGATCCTGTATCCGCCGGAAGAGGAAGGGGAGCCGGACGCGCCCGGGGGGGAAGGGTGTTGCTGAAGTTCGTAGGGTGGGCGGCTCCACCTTATCGTTAGCGTGCCGGCAACTTGCGCGCCGCCCACGCGTTCAACCAGCCGGTGATTCGTCGCGAAGTTTCAAGAGGTGGTTGAACGCGTGGGCGGCATCTGAGCCGGAGGCAGGCATGTGCCTGGGTATAGCCGCCCACCCTACAAAAGCCAAGGCGGGCATAAAGCCCGCCTCGAGGTCGCGATGACGACGTGAAAACTTACGCGGTCGGCGGCACGTAACCGACAGCCTGGTCGGCGCCCTCGCCGAAGAAATGCTTTTCCATCTGTTGCGCCAGGTATTTGCGCGCGCGGTCGTCCGCCAGGTTCAGGCGGTTTTCGTTGATCAGCATGGTCTGGTGCTTCAGCCATGCCTGCCAGGCTTCCTTCGAGACCGACAGGTACAGCTTCTTGCCCATCTCGCCGGGGACCGGCGGGAAGTCCAGGCCTTCGGCTTCCTTCTTCAATTTCATGCATTGGACCATACGGGCCATGGTGTGCTCCTGATTCGGTAAAAGATAAATGACGATTATAAGGTCTTGATGAAGACCTGTGATTTGCGCTGCCAGTTATACATATGCTGGCGGTCCTTCGGCAGTTCGTCGACGGTGGCCGGCCGGAAGCCGCGCTTCTTGAACCAGTGCGCGGTGCGCGTGGTCAGCACGAACAGTTTGGTCAGGCCGGCCGCGCGCGCGCGGTTTTCCATGTGCTTCAGGATGCGTTCGCCGTCGCCCTGGGCCTGCACGTCCGGATTCACGGTCAGGCAGGCCATTTCGCCCATTTTCTCTTCCGGGAAGGGGTACAGGGCGGCGCAGCCGAAGATCACGCCGTCGTGCTCGATGACGGAGAACTGCTCGATCTCGCGCTCGATCAGCTCGCGGCCGCGGTAGACCAGCGTGCCGTCCGCTTCCAGCGGTTCGATCAGCTTGATAATTCCGCCGACGTCCTCAATTGTGGCCTGGCGCAGGCTTTCCAGGTTTTCGTGGCTGATCATGGTGCCCACGCCATCGTGGGTGAACAGCTCGAGCAGGGCCGAACCGTCCATTTCGAAGGGCACGATGTGGGCGCGGTCGACGCCGCTGTTGCAGGCCTTGATCGCGTGGCGCAGGTAGAAGGCGGCGTCGGGCGGCAGGAAGTTCGCCTGCAGCACGGCCTCGGCCTGGTGCGAGGACAGTTCGCGGATCTCGGTGCCGGCGGCGTCCGACATCAGCGGCGTTTCCGTGATGTAGATGAGCTTGTCGGCGTGGAGGGCGATCGCGGCCGAGGCGGCCACGTCTTCCATCGTCAGGTTGAACACCTCCCCGGTGGGCGAGAAGCCGAGCGGGGACAGCAGCACCAGGTTGTCTTCGGTCTGCAGGATCGGGGCGATCTTGTCGGCGGCGATCTTGCGGGTCATGCCGGTCAATTCGAAATCGACGCCATCGATCACGCCCAGCGGGCGGGCGACGACGAAGTTGCCCGACACGATGCTGATCTGCGCGTTCGACATCGGCGTGTTCGGCAAACCCTGGCTGAACGCGGCTTCGATATCGAGGCGCAGTTCGCCCGCGGCTTCCTTGGCGCACTCCATCGCGGCCGTGTCGGTGATGCGCACGCCGTTATGGAAGCGGCCCTCGACGCTGCGCAGGCCAAGCTGTTCGGCCACCTGCGGGCGCGAGCCGTGCACGAGCACGATGCGAATGCCGAGTGCGACGAGCAGGGACAGGTCTTGCGCGAGCACCGGCAGGGCGCCGGCGGCGACCAGTTCGCCGGGAAAGGCAACGACAAACGTCTTGCCGCCAAAGGCATGAATATACGGCGCGACAGAGCGCAACCACTGGACGAATTGGGTAGGGTTTTCCATTTGCCGCATTATAATTCGCTGCGCGACTTGCGCACCAAATACCTCGTAAAAACAATGTCTGAACAGAGTAACAAGCCTTCGCCGGACACGGCGCGCGCAGGAACCCCGAACCGTCGTAGCGATACACCGCGCGAGCCTGCCCAGGGAGAGCTGCGTGCACCCATGACGCAGGCGCCCGAGGGCAAGTTGCAGACAAGGCGCGAGCGTCCGCATGCGAACGAGCGCGGACAGGAACGTCCGCCGCGCGAACAGGGCCAGCGCGGCCAGCGCGACGGAACCAGGGCGCCGCAAGCCCCGCGCGCGCCGCGCGTGCAGACGCCGCTGCCGCCGCTCACCTATCCGGAAGACCTGCCGGTATCGAGCCGGCGCGAGGAGATCGCCAAGGCGCTGATGGAGCACCAGGTCATCATCGTCTCGGGCGAAACCGGTTCCGGCAAGACCACCCAGTTGCCGAAGATCTGCCTGCAGCTCGGGCGCGGCGAAAAGGGCCTGATCGGCCACACCCAGCCGCGCCGCATCGCCGCGTCCTCGACGGCGAAACGGATCGCCTTCGAGATCGGCACGCCGCTGGGCGAGCACGTCGGCTTCAAGGTGCGCTTCAACGACACGCTGCAGCCGGGCGCCTCGATCAAGCTGATGACCGACGGTATCCTGCTGGCCGAGACCCAGACCGATCCGCTCCTGAAAGCCTACGACACGATCATCATCGACGAGGCCCACGAGCGCAGCCTGAACATCGACTTCCTGCTCGGCTACCTGAAGCAACTGCTGCCGCGCCGTCCCGACCTGAAGGTGATCATCACCTCGGCGACGATCGACGCCGAGCGCTTCGCGCGCCACTTCACGCAGGAAGGCAAGAAGCCGGTGCCAGTGATCGAGGTCTCGGGCCGCCTGTACAAGGTCGAAATCCGCTATCGTCCGGTCGATCGCGACCCGGTGGTCGCTGGTGGCGGCGTCGACAACAAACCCATGCCGAAGGCGCAGCAAGCGCGCGAAAAACGCGACCTGATGGACGCCGTGGTCGATGGCGTCGATGAACTGTGCCGCCTCGGCCAGGGCGACGTGCTGGTGTTCCTGCCCGGCGAGCGCGAGATTCGCGACTGCGCCGAGGCGCTGCGCAAGCACCATCCGCCCCATGTCGAGATCCTGCCGCTGTTCGCGCGCCTGTCGGTCGAAGAACAGGACAAGGTATTTCGCACGACGAATGCGCGCCGCATCGTCCTTGCGACCAACGTGGCCGAGACCTCGCTGACGGTGCCGGGCATCCGCTACGTGGTCGATGCGGGCCTGGCGCGCGTAAAACGCTACAGCTTCCGCAACAAGGTCGAGCAGCTGCAGGTCGAGCCGATCGCGCAGTCGGCCGCGAACCAGCGCGCAGGCCGTTGCGGCCGCGTGGCCGACGGCGTCTGCATCCGCCTGTACGAGGAAGAAGACTTCCTGCAGCGGCCCAAATTCACCGATCCGGAAATCCTGCGCTCCTCGCTGGCCGCCGTCATCCTGCGCATGAAGTCGCTGCACCTGACCGACGTCGAGACTTTCCCCTTCATCGAGCCGCCGCAGGGCCGGGCGATCGCCGACGGCTACCAGCTGCTGCAGGAAGTGGGGGCCGTGGACGAAACCAACGAGCTCACGCCGCTCGGCCGCAAGCTGGCCCGGTTGCCGCTCGACCCGCGCGTGGGCCGCATGATCCTGGCTTCGCTCGACAACGATTGCCTGTCCGAGATGCTGGTGATCGCCTCGGCGCTGTCGGTGCAGGACCCGCGCGACCGGCCGATGGAATACCAGCAGCAGGCCGACGAGAAGCACAAGAAGTTCGCCGACGAGAAGTCCGAATTCCTCAGCTTCATCAAGATCTGGAAGTGGTTCGAGGACGCGATCGAACACAAGAAATCGAACCGCCTGCTGCAGGAAAACTGCCGCGCCAACTTCCTGTCGCAGGTGCGCCTGCGCGAATGGCGCGACGTGCATTCGCAACTGCTGACCATCGTGCGCGAGCAGGGCTGGCGCTTGAACGAGGCGCCCGCCACCTACGACCAGCTGCACCTGGCGCTGCTGACCGGCCTGCTTGGAAACATCGGCTTCAAGGGCGAGGACGAGCCGGGCGCCGCCTATCTGGGCGCGCGCGGCATCAAGTTCCACATCTGGCCGGGCTCCTCGCTGACGAAAAAGCCGGGCAAGTGGATCATGGCGGCCGAACTGGTCGAGACCACGCGCCTGTATGCGCGCTGCATAGCGCAGATCCAGCCGGAATGGGTGGAAAAGGTCGGCGCCCACCTGCTGAAGAAATCCTGGGGCGAGCCGCGCTGGGAAAAGAAGCCGGCGCAAGTATCGTCGCTGGAGCGCGCGACCCTGTACGGCATCGTCGTCTACAGCGGCCGGCGCATCAACCACGCGCTGCACAACCCGTACGAAGCGCGCGAGATCTTCATCCGCGACGCCCTGGTGGCCGGCGACTACGAGACGCGCGCCCCTTTCTACGCCCACAACCACAAGCTGGTGAGGGAGATCGAAAACCTGGAACACAAGTCGCGCCGCCAGGACGTGCTGGTCGACGACCAGCTGATCGCGGCCTTCTATGACGCCGAAATCCCGAAGGACGTGGTGAATGGCGCAGGTTTTGAAAAATGGTACAAGGACGCTGCGCGCGACAACCCGAAGCTGCTGTTCCTGAACCGCGAAGAGCTGATGCGCCACGAGGCGGCGGGCGTCACGACCGAACTGTTCCCGAAGACGATGAACGTCACCGGCATCGAGATGGGGCTGTCTTACCACTTCGAGCCGGGCAGCCTGCGCGACGGCGTGACCTTGTCGGTGCCGCTGTTCGCGCTGAACCAGATCCCGCAGGAGCGCGCGGCCTGGCTGGTGCCGGGCATGCTGAAGGAAAAAGTGCACCTGCTGCTCAAATCGCTGCCGCAAAAGCTGCGCCGCCACTGCGTGCCGCTGCCGGACTACGCGGCCCGTTTCGTCGAGCGCATCCACGCGGCGAACGCCTTCGGGCGCGGCGATCTGCTCGACGTCCTGATCCTCGACGTGCGCGCCGAGACGGGTGTGAACGTGCTGCTAGGTGACTTCAAGCTGGAGACGCTGCCGGCCCACCTGTTCATGAACTTCAAGGTCATCGACGAGCATGGACGCCAGCTCGAGATGGGGCGCAACCTCGCCACCCTGCAGGCCGAGCTGGGCAGCCAGGCGCGCGAGAGCTTCCAGAAGATGGCGGAAGCGACGCCGGCGGCGCTGGGCGCGGCCCGGCAGGGCGTGGCCACGCCCGCTGCCTGGGGTGCCGGCAAGGCGGGTGCGCCTGCCACGCCGCCCGCGCCGCAAGGCAAGGGCAAGGGCGCGGCGCCGGCAGCCCAGGCAGCCCAGGCAGCCGCGCCGGCCGTCAGCCAGCATACGAATCTCACCAGCTGGACCTTCGGCGAGCTGCCCGAGCTGCTCGAAATCACCCAGGGCAAGCTGACCCTGATCGGCTTCCCGGCCCTGGTCGACAAGGGCACGCACTGCGACCTGGAAGTCTTCGACGACCCCAACGTGGCGGCGCGCACCCACCGCATCGGCCTGCGCCGCCTGTTCGCGCTGCAGCTGAAGGACCAGTTGAAGTTCGCCGAGAAGAACATCCCCGGCCTGCAGCAGATGGGCATGCAGTTCATGGCGGTCGGCTCGCAGGAAGAACTGCGCGACCAGATCATCCAGAAGGCGATCGACATCGCCTGCCTGCAGGACCCGCTGCCGCACGACGCGGCCTCCTTCAACAAGCGCAAGGACGAGGGCAAGGGGCGCATCGGCCTGTTGATCAACGAGATCGCGCGCCTGGCCGCTTCGATCCTGGCCGAGTTCCACGGCATGCCCAAGCGCCTGAACGGCCTGGCGCAGGCGGTGGCCGCCGACATGCAGGCGCAACTCGCTAGCCTGGTGCACAAGCGTTTTATTGCCGACAACGAGTACAGCCAGCTGGCGCACTTCCCGCGCTACCTGAAGGCGATGAACATCCGCCTCGAGAAGCTGCGCGGCAATCCGTCGCGCGACGCCCAGCTGATGGCCGAGTGGCAGAATGCCGCCAGCCAGTTCCAGCGCATCTCGAAGCAGCCGGGCAAGAGCAACGACCCGCGCATGACGGAGTTCCGCTGGATGCTGGAAGAGCTGCGGGTGTCGCTGTTCGCACAGGAGCTGCGCACACCGATGCCGGTGTCGGCCAAGCGCCTGCAGAAGGTGTGGGAGTCGATGATCAGGTAAGAAGCAGGGTGGACTCGGGAGTCCACCCTACGATCCTGCGATCTCTTACCCGATATTGCTGCCCCGGATCCTGCTGATGTCCCTATCGTCGCCCAGGTTGCCGGAACGCGGGTCGCTGCTGGCGCCCGATCCGTGGACCGCGGATTCCGTGTTGCCCATGCCGCCGCCTCCAGCGCCGGTCCCCGTCATGCCGCTGCCGGCGCCCGAGCCCGGCGAGGCGCTGCCCGCATGGCCGGCGCCCATGCCCGAGCCGATGCCGGTGCCGCTGCCCTCGGTCATGCCGGTACGCATCCCCACGCCCGGCGCCATGGTCGGCGCGCCGCCGCGGTGCGGATCGGTGCCGTAGAAGGTGTGGACCTCGCTGGCCCAGTTGACGTCGCTCATGTCGGGCCAGGCGTCCTTGTTGAAGCCGGGCGCGTTTTGCAGGCGCTCCTTCTCGACGTTGAGCACGAAGCGGTGGTTGGCCGTGTCGAGGTGCAGCGCCTGCCATGGCACGGCGAACAGTTTTTCGCCCATGCCGAGGAAGCCGCCGAAGGCCAGCACGGCGTACGCGACCTGGCCGGTGTTCATGTCGAGCATGATTTCCTTGATGTCGCCCAAGGTCTCCTCTGCGCCATTGACGACGCTGTCGCCGATCAGCGTGTCCGCGCCCATCAGTGCGGGGCCCGGACCGGCATGTCCGGCGCGCTTGTACATCCCATACTTGTCACGATCTGCGTAGCTCATGTCGTTTCTCCTGGTCTGTGTTTGAAAGCGCCTAACAGAATGGCGCCGCGCTTTGCGTGCCCCCGCACTCAAAGCCCCAAAAGAGTAGGGCGCAACGTCGCACTGACCATGATATGACTCAAATGTGTGTAGGCGCGCGCGCTTGTCATGGGCCCGTCACGCTGCTATGCGACGCTATGCGACATAGCGCACAGAGCGAACTCAGCCGTGTGGCTATCCTGACAAGCAATGTTTCGGAGACCAGAACAATGACCATTACCGCACGCTGCAACCATCCCGGCCCGCTGGCCAAGCGCATCCCGACCCGTTCGCTGTCGTCCTTGTTCGCGCGCCTGCTAGGCAAGCGCTGAAGACGACTGGCGTTGCTTCAGGTAAAGGCTGAGCGCGGCTTGGTCCACGCCCGTGTGCTGGAGCGGCAGGCTGATCAGGAATGATTCCGGCGTGGCGCGGCAGTGCAATGCGCGCCTCAACGGGTTCATGCGCGACATCCAGGGCTCCAGGTCCTTCACTTTGATCGCGAGATAACTCATCTTGCCGGGCTGGACCCAAGCCTTGGCGATGTGCTCCCACCCGATCATGTCGAAGCGCCTGGTCCAGATCCCGTGTTCGTCGACGCGGACCTGGAGCGAACGGTCGAATGCGCGCCTCCATGAGACGGCGGCCGCCAGCGCGAACAGGGTGAAACCGGGTGGTGCCCACCACAGCGGCTCGATCATCATGGCCAGCAGGAAAAACAGCGACGGGATCATCCAGACCAGCGCATCCGCCGCATTTCTCCATGCTGAGTTGTAGAGCGTAAAGGTCGTCATCGGCGGGCGGCAGCTTGTCAGCCCGACAGTATAAGGCTGGCCATATCGGCCGTGGGCAATATCACGATGGATCGGCCTGCCGTGCGCGCCGGACTCATCGGTTAAACTTGCCGTTTGTGCGATCCGCAGGCAATCAGTGAAACGACAATCGATCATCGCGGCGCTGGCAGGCGCAGGCGTGCTGGCCGCCAGCGTGGGCGGCTATCTTCTCTTCAAACAGCGCGATCCCTCCGCTCCGCGCCTCGCGGTCCTGGTGCCGGCCGCCGCGCCGACCCAGGCCTTCTGGAGTGCGCGCATCACGCCGATCGCCGGCAGCGGCCATGGCGGCGTTGTCGACGGCCCGCAAGCGGCCAGCCGCTTCAGCGATCCGTTCGGGGTGGCGGTCGATGCGCAGGGCAGGGTCTATGTTGCCGACGGCGGCGACAGCAACCGCATCCGCCGCATCGACAGCGCCGGCCAGGTCTCCACCTTCGCCGGCGGCAGCGAAGGCTTTCTCGACGGCGCAGGCAGTACCGCCGCTTTCCACACCCCGTCCGCGCTCGCCTTCGACCGCCTCGGCAACCTCTACGTGGCCGATACCGGCAACCACGCCATCCGCAAGATCGCGCCGGACGGCAGCGTCGTCACGCTCGCCGGCGACGGCCAGCCCGGCCACCTCGACGGCCAGGGGCGGGCCGCGCGCTTCCACGCGCCGGTCGGCATCGCGGTCGACCGGCACGGCAACGTCTATGTCGCCGACACCTACAACGACCGCATCCGCCGCATCGCGCCCGACGGCATGGTGACGACCCTGGCCGGCAGCAGCCAGCCCGGCCATGCCGACGGGCCGGCTGCGCTGGCCGCCTTTGACACGCCCAGCGCCATCGCGGTGGACAAGAAGGGCGTGCTGTACGTCGCCGATACCGGCAACAACGCGATCCGGCGCATCGACGCGGACGGCACGGTATCGACGATTGCGGCGCCCATCGAGGGCGATCCGAACCCGGTGCTGCGGCGCCCGGCCGGGCTGGCCGTGACGAACGACGGCTACCTGTACATCGCCAGCGGCGCCGGCGGACGCATCCTGCAACTGGCCCCAAGCGGCGAGCTGCGCGCGCTGCCCGACGCCGACCGGCCGCCCGAGTCGAGCTACGCCAGCGACGGCACGGTGCGCCTGCATGCGCCGCGCGGCATCGCGGTCGAACCCAGCGGCGCCGTGGTCGTGGCCGATGCGCTGGCCCTGCGCGTGCTGCGCCTGGCGCTGCCGCGCAAGGGCGAAGCGATGCCGGCATTCGGGCCACCGGCCCAGCCGGTGCGGAACGCGCCGATGCCGTGGCCGGTCGGCCCGCAGGACCAGGTGCACGAGGTCGTGGGCCTGATGGGCGAGGTGCGCGGCAGCTACAACGGCGAGAGCCGCGACCATTTCCACGCCGGGCTCGACGTGCGCGCCGACATCGGCGCCCGGGTGCTGGCGGTGACGCCCTCGAAGGTGAGCGACCCGTATGCAAACTGGGGCTATGGCACGCTCAGCGAAGGGATCGCCGTGGGCTCGCTGTCCTACATCCACATGCGGGTCGGGCGCGACAGCCGCAACCGCGCCCTCGACCCGCGCTTCCAGTTGCTGAACGACGCCCGCGGCAAGCCGATGCGGGTGCGGGTGCCGCGCGGCACCCGCTTTGCCGTCGGCGACGCGCTCGGCACCATCAACGGCATGGCGCACGTGCACATGGATTACTACCCCGGCGGCACGCTGGTCAACCCGCTGACCTTGCCCTTCGCCGGCCTGCAGGACACGATCGCGCCGCGCATCCAGGACATCGCCCTCTACGACAGCATCGGCCGCCGCGTCCCGGGCAAGCGCGGCCAGCGCCTGAAAGTCGCGCGCACGCTGGGCGAGGTGGCGATCGTGGCCGACGCCTACGACCAGATGGACGGCAACCTGGCGCGCCGCCGCCTCGGCCTCTACAAGCTGGGCTACCAGTTGCTCGACGCCGGCGGACGCCCCGTCCCCGGCTACGAGCAGCCCCTGGTCACGCAAACCTACGACCGCCTGCCGCGCGAGCGCGAAGCCGTCAAGCTGGTGTATGCGGCCAACAGCGGCATCACCGTTTACGGCAGCAAGACGACGCGCTTCGCCTACGCGGTGACGAACAGCCTGCGCGACGGCGAGGTGGCGCCCGGCAGCTGGAAGGTGGGAGAGTTGGCGCCCGGCGACTACCTGCTGCGCATCTACGCGGCCGATTACGCGGGGCAGGTGGCGGTGGAAGGAAGGGATTTGCCCATCACCGTGGAGTAGGGTGGACGGCTCCACCCGGCACGATGCACATACACGGCGATTGCGCCGCCCACGCGTTCAAGCGGCCCGTGAAACCTCGCGACAGTGCACAGGGAGTTGAACGCGTGGGCGGCATTCAGGCAGCGTGAGCGCCACCGGTGAGGCATAGCCGCCCACCCTACCGCAGCAGCTTCAAGCCCGGCGGCAGCGCCTCGCCCAGCATGCGTGTTTCGCTGGCCTGGTCGAGTTCGATGACCTCGCGCACCATGGCCGGCCAGGCGGCGGGCGCGCCGGTAGCGAGCAGGCGGCGCAGCACCTGCTCGCGCATGGCCTCGCCGATATCGCGCGAGCGGTCGCCCGTCATGCGCGCGATCTGGCTGGCGGCGAAACCGGCCGGCTCGACCTTTTTCCAGTCCAGCAGCAGCAGCTTGCCCAGCCATTCCTCGGCCGTTTCCACGGGCGCCACTTCGTGCGCGCTGCTGTGGAAGGACTGGCGCGCGCCGACGCGGCCCAGCGCCCACAGGTAGCGCGTGTAGGCGGCCGCGGTCTTCGCGTCCAGTTTGGCGGCAGGGGCGGGAATGGCCTCGATCCTCTCCATCATCCAGTTGCCGATTTCCGCTTTATAGGCCGAGGGAATGCGCTCGAGCGAGGCGCCCAGGCGCAGCATGTCGTCCTCGCTGCCGTCGACCAGGGTGAGCGGACGCCTGCCGCGCTCGGAAGCGTCGGCCTGCAGGTTGAAGGCGAAATCGTCGAGCAGGCGCAGTTGCGATTCGGTGTCGAGGCCACCGGCCACGCGGCGCCACAGTGTCCACCATTCGGCGCGCACTTGCGAATCCTTGTGGTACTGGACCCCGGTCTCGAACATCGCCCACAGTTGCTCGATGCGCCAGCCGTCGAGCGGGTCGCCGAAGCCCGGGCGCAGGCAATAGCCGGCCAGGTTCAGCCAGGCGCGTTCGTGTTCGCTCGACCTGCGCCGGCCTTTTGCTCTCTCCATCAATGCGTCGAACAGGCTCCGCAGCAGGGGCGTGGCCCAGCGCTCGCGCGCGCCCAGCAGGTGCTCCAGGCCGGCTCGCAACTGGCGCACTTCCTTCGGGTCGACGCCCTTCGAGCGGGTGCCGAAGATGCGGTCGATCTTCTCGATGGCGGCGTCGAGCTGCGGCGGCAGCGCCTCTTCCTGGGGCGTGCCGGCCTCGCGGTTTTCGGCTTCGCGCAGTTCGAAGGCGAGCTGCCAGCGTCCGCTGCCGTCCTCGGCGACGCAATGCACTTCGAGCGAGCCGACTTCGCTCAGGGTCGTCGCCAGCTGCACGGGAATGTCGCTGCGCGCCGTGGCGGCAGGACCGGCGCCCGCCGGTCCTGCCACGGCCGCGCGCAGCACGGTGGCGATCGGCGGCAGGCGGACGATGTCGCCGGGCGCCAGGTCGACCAGTGCTCCCGGCTGCGGCGGCTGGCCGGCGTCGGCGATCGTCGAGGCCAGGTGGAAGCGCACCGGCCGCCCGAGACGCAGGGCGAAGCTGCGCTCGAGCAGCCGCACTTCGATGCCGGCCGGCGTGCCGCGCGGCAGCAGGCACACCGCGCGCAGGGTGCCGGCGGCGCCTTTTTCTCCCTCGAGCAGCAGGTAATAGCTGCGCGCCGCGCCGCTTTCGATGGCCGGGGCCTGGCCCTGGCGCGCCAGCGAATAGGCGACCCCGCCGCGCGCCACGGCCACGTCCGGGTCGTCGTTGTGGAGGATGCGCAGCGGCTGCCCGCGCCAGCGCGCCAGCGTGTCGGCAATCCGGTTTGAGAGGGCCGCGCCGCGGAACACGCCGCCGTTGAGCAGCAGCGTGTCCGGTACCGGCAGGGTTTCGTCGTCTTCAGGCAAGCCGAGCGCCGCGCGCGCGGCTGGCGCGTGCTGGCGCAGGAAGTCGGCCAGATGGCGCGTGATGGCGGCATCGCTCGCATACGGCAGGCCGAATTCGACGATGCCGGCGCGTGCCCGCTTCGCCCCTTGCTGCGTTTCGTTGAGCGGGAAGAAGCCGTCCAGCACGATGGCGTCGATGTCCTCGCGCCGCAGCTCGGCCTTGCGGCTGGCGCCGATCAGGCGCGAACCGGCGCCGAGCAGGGTGACGGTCACCGCCGGCGGGGCGCCGTCTGCGAGCAGCTGTTCCTTCGCCGCGCGGCAGCGTTCGGTGAGCTGGGCCAGGCGCGCTGCGCTCAAGCGCTGGCGCGGCGCATCCTCGCCATCCTGCTGCGCCATGCGGGTCTCGGCCAGGTGCGCCAGCGCCAAGTCCATGTTGTCGCCGCCGAGGATCAGGTGGTTACCGACGCCGATGCGGGTCAGCTGTGGTTCGCCACTCAGTTCGCCCCCCTCCAGCGCGACCTTCACCAGGCTGAAATCGGTGGTGCCGCCGCCGACGTCCAGCACCAGCACCAGCCGGGTGCCGGCCAGGCGCTCGGCCAGGCCGGCGCGGTGGCGGTACAGCCAGTCGTAGAGGGCGGCCTGGGGTTCTTCGAGCAGGCGCAATCGGGGCAGGCCGGCCAGCTTCGCCGCTTCCAGCGTCAGCGCGCGCGCGCCCTCGTCGAACGAGGCCGGCACGGTCAGCACCAGTTCCTGGCGTTCGAGGGGCTGCTGGGGAAAGCGCAGGTTCCAGTTGGCGCGCAGGTGCGCCAGATAGCTGGCGCTGGCGGCCACCGGCGAGACTTTCGGCACCTCGGCTTCGGCACCCCAGGGCAGGATGGCCGCCATGCGGTCGACGCCCGGGTGCGACAGCCAGCTCTTGGCGCTGGCCACCAGCCGCCCCGGCGTCGCCGCGCCCAGCTGGCGCGCGAGACGCCCGACGGCAACCCGCTCGACGCCGCCGACGTCGTTCTGCTGCCAGGGCAGCTGCAGGTCGCCGGCCGCGAGTTCGCCATCAAACGGATGGTAGCGGTTCGAAGGCAGCAGCGGCTGCGCGGCCACTTCGCCGGGCGCGACCAGTTGGTCGATGGCGAACAGTTCGATGTTCGCCGAACCCGGCGCGGCATATGCCAGCACCGTATTCGTGGTGCCGAGATCGATGCTGACCAGCCAGGGTGTCACGATGCGTCGGCGGCGTTACGGACGTCGAATTCGACCTTCCAGCGCTGGCCGTCCTGCGCCACCGCCGCCAGCTCCAGGGTGCCCGCTTCGGTTGCCAGCGCATGCAGCCTGACCTGGACGACATCGCCCGGCATCCGGCCTTCGGGAGACAGGGTGGCCTGGATCTCGTTCATTTCCTGCAGCTCGTCCGGTCCCCAGAAATCGAGCACCTCGCCGATCTGGTCCTGGCGGCGCGTGGTCGAGCCGAAGAAGCGGAAGTGCACCGGCTCGCCGACCACCAGGCCGAATTCCTGGCCCGGCAGTTCGAGTTCGCTGCCTTCTTCCATGCCGAAGGGCGCCACGCACAGCGCCTGGATCGGCGGCTCCATGCCGGGAATCGCCGGCATCGACGACTCCACGCCGACGTAGTAGGAACGGGCCGTGCCGCCGCGGATGCGCACGCCGCCGCCGCGCCGCGCATAGCTGTAGTAGGCCGCGCCCCTGGCCACGGCCAGGTCGAGGTCGGCGCCCTCGAGCATGCGCGCAGGTTCCGCGCCTTCCATGTAGAGCCAGTCGTTGATGGTGTCCATCACGCGCTGGGCGAGGATGCCGGACTTGAAGACGCCGCCGTTGAACAGCACCGCGCTCGGATGGAGGAAGCTGTGGTCGGCCGATACGCGGCCTTCGAAACCTTCGAGCTCGGCCGTCGCACCGGCCTGGCGCGCCAGGAAGGCGGCCAGGTGGCGCGTGACGGCGGCATCGTGCGCGTAGGGCAGGCCGAGTTGGGTCAGGCCGGCGCGGGTGCGCGTCGCCGGACGCGCGGAGGCTTCCACGCGCGGGAAGAAGCCGTCGGTAATGAAGGTGGTGACTTCATCGCGCGTGAGCTCGGTGCGGATCGAACCGCCGATCAGTTTCGAGCCGCGGCTCGGCACCACGATCGGCCAGGTGGTGGCGTTGGCGTCGGCCAGCAGGTGTTCCTTGGCGCCGCGGCAGGCATAGGTCAGCGCCCGCATCTGCCAGGCGTCGAGCTGAGTGCCGTTGGCGGCGAGTTTTCTCGCTACCAGGTGCGCCAGCGCCAGGTCCATGTTGTCGCCGCCGAGCAGGATGTGGTCGCCCACGGCCACGCGGTGCGGTTCCAGCTTGCCCTCAACCTCCAGGATGGCGATCAGCGAAAAGTCGCTGGTGCCGCCGCCCACGTCCACCACCAGCACGATGTCGCCGGCTTTCACCTGCTTGCGCCAGGCGCCGCCGCTGCCCTGGATCCAGCTGTAGAGCGCCGCCTGCGGCTCTTCGAGCAGGGTGGCGGAGGCATAGCCCGCGTTCCGGGCCGCTTCGGCCGTCAGCTCGCGCGCGCCCGGGTCGAACGAGGCGGGGATGGTGACGGTCACCTGCTGCTGGTCGAAGGGTGCTTCTGGATGGGCGTGGTCCCAGGCGCGGCGCAGGTGCGCCAGGTAGCGGGTCGAGGCCTCCAGCGGCGAGATGCGCGCGACTTCGTCCGGCGCATCGAGCGGCAGGATGGGGCCGCTGCGGTCCACGCCCGGGTGCGACAGCCAGCTCTTGGCCGAAGACACCAGGCGGATCGGCGTGGTGGCGCCGCGGCTGCGCGCAATCTCGCCTGCAAGGCCAACCTCGCCGTCCGTGGCCCAAGGCAGGGCCAGTTCGCCCGGCGCCAGCTCGTCCGGGTGCGGCAGGTAGAGGAAGGACGGCAGCAGCGGCAGCGCGTCGACGGTGCCCGGCGCGGTCAGTTGCGGAACCGGGAGCACGCCGTGCGCGGTCTTTTCGCCGTCGCTCGCTTCCAGGTCGACATACGACAGCGCGCTGTGCGTGGTGCCGAGGTCGATGCCGATGGCATAACGGGAGTTCACCGGCGCGCTCATAGTTCCACCTCGGCCGGTGCGATCACGCTCGCGTCGTGTTCCTTGGCCAGCTGCGGCAGGCGCACCTCGAGGGCGCGCCAGCCGCGGTGCGACAGCGTGCCCTTGAACGGCGCCTTGCCGACCACGTTGCCGGTCAGGCGCACGCTGGCGGCATCGAAGCCTTCCTCGAGCGTGACGCGCGCACCTTCGGCTTCGCTGCGCACGGGCTGGATCGTGAAGTGTTCCTTCAATACGCGGACACAGCCTTCGTGGACGACGCGGGCGGCGGCGCCGATGTCGGCGTCGGCATAGGCTGTCAGGTTCTCGTGGGCGAAGTCGATCAGGCGCGCTTCGCGCTGCAGCAGGGTCAGCAGTTGCAGGGCGGCTTCCGGCGTCGCGACGCGCAGTTGCACGGGCGCCGCGGCCGGGGCGGGTGCCGGGGCAGGTGCTGCCGAAGGTGGAGCGGCGACGGGGCCGACCTGGTCATCGCGCACGCGCGCGGCGAATTCGGCATCGCCGACGGTCTTGAAAAAGGTGCCGAAGGCCAGCGAGAGCCGGCTCCAGAAAGAGGGCAGTTGGGTCGGTGTGCTCATTCTTGATGTTCTGTAAGGTAATGGACCGGCGCGCTGTCGGACAGCGTCGGGACGGGGTCCGGAAAAACGCGAATGATACCAGTTCAGCCCCAGGGAGGAACCGGCACAGGTGCCACATGGGGCCGCGGGATGAGGTCACAAGAGCCGGCGGGCCGCGCCCGCGTTCCGGCGCTCACTGCTCGTGCCATCAGCTGAGCAAAGCCCTGAGCACCTCGGCACTGTGTTCCATGCCGAACTGCAAGCGCTCCTGCGCATGGGCCGTGCATTCTTCCGGCGTGCCGTTGCCCTGGGTCGCAGCCTTGGCGGCCATCGCCTTGCTGGCGATGCCGAAGGCGACGATGGCCTGGTCCCAGCTCAGGCTTGATGCCAGCGCCTCCTCGACGACGCGCGCGGCCAGGGTGCCGAGCCTGTCCACCAGGCCGTTATCCGTGTTTCCCACTCTTAACATTGGCATCATCCTTTCGAAGAGGCCGGCCGATCGCCGGATCAGGTAAATGCTACCAGTTTGATAATAAGCGGAGCACGCGCATGTCCTTACTGGCTACTTTCCAGTGGTACACTGTCGCCCAGAATTTCGCTGCGTCCACGGCTTCGGCCTGACGATCTCATCCACCACCACGTAAAGGCACCTATGAGTACGACTGATTGGCCGGCATGTGGTGGCGCGACCGCCGCCATGGTACGCAAGCACGACTGGAGCGCCACTTCGCTCGGCCCGGCGGCGGCCTGGCCGCAGGCGTTGCGCAGCGTGGTCGACATGGTGTTGCGCTCGCCGGCGGCGATGGTGGTGGCCTGGGGCGAGGACCGCATACTGATTTATAACGATGCCTACGCAAGCATTGCCGGCGCCCGCCACCCGGCCATGTTCGGCCTGTCCGTGCTGGACGTCTGGCCCGAGGCACGCGATTTTAACGCCGAGGTCTACGGCGCCTGTTATGCCGGGCAGGAGCGGGTGTTCCGCGACCAGCATTTCGTGCTCGAGCGCGATGACCGGCCGAAGGACGCCTGGTTCGACCTGTATTATTCGCCGCTGGTCGACGAGGACGGGCAGGTACGCGGAGCGATCTCGACCGTGATCGAGACCACCACGCGCGTCCACGTCGAAGGTCAGCGCGCCAGCCAGCAGGAGCACCTGCACCGGGCCAACGCCGACCTCGACGCCTTGCGCGTCCGGCTCGAGCAGACCAACAGCCAGCTGGCCGGGGACATGGAGTTCCTCAACGGCCTGTTCCGCCAGGCGCCCAGCTTCATGGCGGTGGTCAGCGGACCCGATCACGTCTTCGAGCTGGCCAACGATGCCTACCTGAAGGTAGTGCAGCATCGCCAGGTGGTCGGCAAGCCGGTGCGCCTGGCGCTGCCCGAAATGGTGGAGCAGGGCTTCATCGGCATACTCGATCGGGTGCGCGCGACCGGCGAGCCTTTCCATGCCAATAATCTCGACGTCCAGATCGACGGCGGCGAGGGCGCGCCCTCGGTGCGCCGCATCCTGAATTTCGTCTACCAGCCGCTCAAGGATACGGCCGGCAACACCTATGGCATCTTCGTCGAGGGGGTCGACGTCACCGACCATGCCTTGACCGAGGAACGCCTGCGCGTGGCCCAGGACGCGGGCGAGATCGGCACCTTCGAGTGGTATCCGGCCACCGGCGAAATCGTCGTGTCCGAATCCTACCGCCGCCTCTGGGGCTTCGCGCCCGATACCCGGATCGACGCCGACCTGCTGGTGCGCCATGTCGATCCGGCTTACCGGCACCTGGTGGGACCGGCCCGGCTCGGCAGCGCATCGAATCCGATCGCGTATGCCGAATTCGTCATCACCCGCGCCGATACGGGCGAGCGGCGCTGGATCGCGCGCCGCGGCCAGCCGGTGGCCTCGACCGAGGCGGGGGTGCAGCGCTACCTCGGCGTGGCCTTCGACATCACCGAGCGCAGGCGGATCGAGGAAAGCCTGCGCCAGGCCGAGGTGGCGCTGCGCACCCTGAACGGCGCGCTCGAGCGCCAGGTGGTGCAGGAGGAAACCGAACGCTTCAAGGTCGAGGAAGCGCTGCGCCAGGCGCAGAAGATGGAAGCGGTCGGCCAGCTGGCGAGCGGCGTCGCCCACGATTTCAACAACGTCCTGCAAATCATTTCGAGCAACCTGCAACTGATGGAGCTCGACGGCGTGAACAGCCTGCTGGCGGCGCGCCTGGCCAGCGCCGTGGCCGCCGTCGAGCGCGGCTCGAAGCTGTCGTCCCAACTGCTCGCGTTCGCCCGGCGCCAACCCCTGCTGCCGGTGCCGACCCACCTCGGCGAGTTGCTGGCCGACATGGAGTCGCTGCTGGCGCGCGCGCTGGGCGACCGCATCGAGGTCGGGCTCGAGGTCGCGGCCGACCTGTGGAATGCCGAGGCCGACCGCAACCAGCTCGAGAACGCCATCCTGAACATGGCCATCAATGCGCGCGATGCGATGGCGGGCGAAGGACGCCTGCGGATCGGCCTGGCCAACGCAAGGCTCGACGGCGCGGCCGGCGGCGAACACGTCTGCCTGTCGATGACCGACACCGGTTGCGGCATGCCGCCCGAGGTCTTGTCCAAGATCTTCGATCCCTTCTATACGACCAAGGCGCCGGGCAAGGGCACGGGCCTGGGCATGAGCATGGTGTACGGCTTCGTCAAGCAGAGCGGCGGCGAAATCCGCATCGAGAGCCGCGCGGGCCAGGGCACCACGATCCGCATCTACCTGCCGCGCTCGCATGGTCCGGCGCTGCGCAGCGAAGGCGGTGCCGGCGTCAGCGTGCACGGCGCCGGAGAGACCATCCTGGTGGTCGACGACGATGCCGCCGTGCTCGCATCGACCACCGAGATCCTGGCCGGGCTGGGCTACCGCGTGCTGTGCGCCGGCGACGGCCAGCAGGGGCTCGCAGTCCTGCAAGGCGGCGCGCCGGTCGACCTGCTGTTTACCGACCTGTCGATGCCGGGCGCGGTCGATTGCGCCACCCTGGTGGGGCGGTGCCGCGCGCTGGCGCCGGCCACCCGCATCCTGCTGACTTCGGGCCACGTGCGCGACGGGGCCTTCGAGGCCGGCATCGAGCTGCTGCCCAAGCCCTATAGCCGGGCCCAGGTCGCGCAGGCCGTCCGCCAGTGCCTGGGCGGCGCCGGCGCGGCCGCGCCGCTCCCGGCCGCGGCGCCGTTCGCTGCTGTACCTGTACCTGCGCCTGCGCCGCAGGCGCCCGCGATGCCGCACGCCGAGGGAGGGCGCACCATCCTGGTGGTCGAGGACGATGCCGATACGCGCGAACTGGCCTGCGAGCTGCTCGGCGCGCTGGGCCATGCGGCCAGCGGCAGCGCCTCCGCCGAGCACGCGCTGGGGCTGTTGCAGGAACGCGAGATCGACGTCCTGTTCACCGACCTGAACCTGCCGGGCCTGTCCGGGATCGAACTGGCGTCGCGCGCGCTGGCCCTGCGGCCCGGGCTCAAGGTGATCCTGGCCTCGGGCGAGGGCCGCAGCATCGTGCTGCCCGCAGGCAGCGGGATCACGCTGCTGCCCAAGCCCTACGACCTGCTGGAGCTGCAACTGAGCATTGCCGACCTGGACACGGCGCCGCGCCCCGCCCACGCGGACTATCCCTCCTGATGCGCGCCATGCCCAGCCCGACACCCGCCATCCCGGATACGCCCGCTGCGCCCGGTGCGCCCGATGTGCGCCTGCTGCTGATCGACGACCAGCCGTTCAACGCCGACCTGGTGCAGGCCATGCTGGCCGGCGAACCCGGCATCCGGATCGACTACCTGGACGATCCGGCGCGCGCCATCGAGGTTGCCGAAACCTGCGCGCCGACGGTGATCCTGGTCGACCTGCACATGCCGCTGATCGACGGGCTGGAAGTGATCCGCGCGCTCAAGGAGCACCCGCGGCTGGGCGAGGTCCCGGTGATCATGGTCTCGTCGAACGACAACCCGCGCACCAAGGCGGAAGGCTTCGCGGCCGGGGCCATGGATTACCTGGTCAAGTGGCCGGACCGGATCGAACTGGCGGCGCGGGCGCGGGCGCACTCGCGCGCCTACCGCACCATCGTCGAGCGCGACCAGGCCCGGCGCGCGCTGGACGACAGCCAGGCGGCGCTGCTGCAGCGCACGCGCGAACTGGCCGCCACCCGGGACTCGCTGCACGAGGCGCAGAAGATGGAGGCGCTCGGCCGCCTCACGGGCGGCGTCGCGCAGGACGTCAACGACGTCCTGCAGCTGATCGGCGGACACCTGCAGTTGCTCAGGGTCGCGCACCGCGCCCACGAACCGACGGTGCGCCGGCTCGACGCCGCGGCCGAAGGCATCCGCCGCGGCGCCGGGCTGGCGACGCAGTTGCTGGCCTTTGCGCGGCGCCGGCCGCTGCAGCCGGTCACGGTGCGCGCCGACGTGCTGCTCTGCGGCGTGGAAGAATCGCTGCGCGAGGCGCTCGGCGGCCGCGCGTTGGCGCTGTCGATCGACGGCGCCGATGGCCTGGTGACGCTCGACCAGGTCGAATTCGGGAACGCCATGCTGCACCTCGCGCGCAATGCCGCCGAGGCGATGGCGGCCGACGGCAGGCTCGAGATCGAGGCCGGGCCGGGCCAGCTGCCCGGGACCGCCGGCAAGGGCGCGCCCTGCCTGCGCATCCGGCTGCGCGACAACGGCGCCGGCATGACGGAAGAAGTGCAGCGGCGCGCCTTCGAACCCTTCTTCTCGACCAAGGCGGGCAGCCGCCGCGCGGGCGCCGGACTGAGCCTGGCCTTCGGTTTCGTCAAGCAGAGCGAGGGCCATATCGAGCTGTCCAGCACGCCGGGCGCGGGGACCTGCGTGACGCTGTCCTTCCCGCTGGCGCAGGCCGCCGGCGGCACGCGCACGCCGACCGTGCTGGTCGTCGAGGACGAGGCGCCGGTGCGCGCGGCGAGCGTCGAAGTGCTGCGCAAGCTGGGGCTGTGCGTGCTCGAGGCGGCCGACGGCGAGCGCGCGCTGGCCCTGATCCGGCGCCGGCTGCCGATCGACCTGCTGTTCACCGACATCGTGATGCCGGGCGCCACGCGCGGCCCGGACCTGGCACTGGCCGCCGGCGCGCACCTGCCCCAGGCGAAGGTGCTGTTCGCGTCCGGTTTCGCGGGCGAGGTCGGACTCGAAGAGGACGTCTTCCGGCGCGTGCCGCTGCTGCGCAAGCCGTACCGGCTCGACGAGATGGCGCGGCGGGTGCAGGAACTGCTGGACGTGCGCGGGGCGGGGTAAAAAAAAAGGCAGGCCCGGATGCCGGGCCTGCCATTGCTGCTGCCTTACTGCCTTGTTACTTGCCGCTGTCCTTCTGCGTGATGAACAGGCTGGCGATACAGCTGCCCGCGATCAGCACGGCCACCACCGTCAGCGACGCCTGCACCGGCACGTGGTACCACGGCATGATCAGCATCTTGGTACCGATGAAGGTCAACACCATCGCCAGGCCATACTTGAGCAGGTGGAAGCGGTCAGCCACGTCCACGAGCAGGAAGTAGAGGGCGCGCAAGCCCAGGATCGCGAACATGTTCGACGTGAACACGATGAACGGGTCGGTCGTGATGGCGAAGATCGCCGGGATCGAATCCACCGCGAACACCAGGTCGGTCACCTCGATCAGGATCAGGACCAGGAACAGCGGCGTCACGTAACGCACCCCGTTCTGCGTGATGAAGAACTTTTCGCCATGGTCGCCTTCCGCCACCTTCAAGTGCTTGCGTGCGAAACGCAGCACCGGATTGTTGGCCACGTCGGGTTCCTTGTCGACCGCCACCAGCATGCGCATGCCGGTATAGAGCAGGAAGGCGCCGAACACGTACAGCACCCAGCTGAATTCGCTCACCACCCACGCACCCGCGCTGATCATGATGGCGCGCATCACGATGGCGCCCAGCACGCCGTAGATCAGTACCCGGCGCTGGTATTGCTGGGGTACCTGGAAGGCGGTAAAGATCAGCAGGAACACGAAGACGTTATCGACCGACAGGGCTTTCTCGATCAGGTAACCCGAGAAGAACTCGAGCGCCTTCTGGTCGGCGATTTCGGACCCGACCGTCCCGGTCAGGTACCACCACAGGCCGCCATTGAACAGCAGCGCCAGGCTGACCCAGACCAGCGACCAGATGCCGGCTTCCTTGACGCTGACCTTGTGCGCCTTGTTGCCTCCGAAGACGAACAAGTCGAGGGCCAGCATGACCAGCACGAAGCCGACGAACACGGCCCACATGGGGCCGCTAGCAATACTTTCCAAACCATTCATTCAGGGCTCCAGTCGTCGTCAAGGGGTCAGCGGGTATTGTGGCTCGCCGGCATCGTCGGTGGCGCGTGCTTCGGTCGCGGCCGCCAGGCGGGTGTGGGCGAAGCGGCGCGTGCGTCCGACCTGCCTGACCAGCGCGCGGTCGGCACGGTCGGCGGCGCGGTCGATCGCCGCATACAGGTCGGCTTCGACGTCGTCGATGATGATGTCGCGGCCGCCCGCGAGCTGGACCTGGATCTTGCAGCGCTTGTCGACGCCGCCGCGCGGGCCGTTGATGTCCGACAGCGACACGGCCAGCTTGCGCATGTGATCCCTGGCCCAGCCCAGCGCCGTGGCCAGGCGATGCTCGGTGTAGGCGTGCAGGGCGCGGGTCATGTCGAAGCCGCTTGCTTGGATTGTCATACGCATGGTAGTCCTCCCGTTGAGTTGAAGCTTCACTATAAGGCCCATATAAACATCGTGCAAATCGAATATAATTTAATCTTGAATCGACTTTTTCGATGTATAGGCGGCGACCGTGTCCTCACTCAACTATAAACACCTGCGTTATTTCTGGATGGTGGCGAAGACCGGCAGCATCGCCAAGGCGGCGGCGCAGCTGCACCTGACGCCGCAATCGATCTCCGGCCAGCTGACCGAATTCGCCGACACCCTGGGGGTGGAACTGTTCCGCCGCGCCGGGCGCAACCTCGAGCTGACCGACAGCGGGCGCCGCATCCTGAGCTACGCCGAAGACATCTTCACGACCGGCGACGAACTGCTCGAACTGGTACGCGACGAGCGTTTCGCGACGACGATCTCGTTTCGCGTCGGCTGCGCCGATTCGGTCTCCAAGCTCATCGCCTGCAAGCTGGTGGAACCGGCCCTGAAGCTGGCCGAACCGGTGCGGCTGATTTGCCGCGAAGGCCGGCTCGACAGCCTGGTGGCGGACCTGGCCGTGCACCGGCTCGACCTGGTCATGGCCGACCGGCCGATCCCCGCGCATTTCAGCGTGCGCGCCTACAGCCACCTGCTGGGGGAAAGCCCGATGACGGCATTTGCCACGGCGGCGCTGGCCGCGCAGTTGGGCGGGAAGTTCCCGGCTTGCCTGGACAACGCGCCGCTGCTGCTGCCGGGAGAAGATTTTGCGATCCACCAGCGCCTGCTGCGCTGGATGGAGCACGTCAAGGTGCATCCGCACGTGGTGGGAGAATTCGACGACAGCGCCATGATGAAGGCGTTCGGCCAGTCGGGTGCCGGCGTGTTTTTCGCGCCGACGGTGATCGCTGCGCAGGTGAGCGAGCAATACCGGGTAGTCGCGCTGGGCCAGGTCCAGTCCGTGGTCGAGCAGGTTTATGCGATCACGACCGAGCGCCGCATGAGCCATCCGGCCACGGTGGCGATCAGCACTGCCGCGCGCGATACGCTATTCGCCTGATGTCTTTTGCATTGCTGCGGCCCCGGCCAGCAGCGCCCGGCCGTAGGCCCCGAAATCGTCCAGCCCGCGCTTGAGGATGGTCACCAGGGCCGGCAGCGGCGCGGCCTGGTAATCCCATTCGGCGCGGCAGAATTCGCCGGTGCGCTTCAGGTCCTCGGCCAGCGTGGGCTCGATCCAGCCGTTCTCGGCCAGCAGGGTGATGACTTCGCGTTCGTCCTGCGGCACCCCGAGCCCGGCCGTGGCGATCACGTAGTCGCCCATCTCGACCGCCGCTTCCCAGGCGCGGATCACGTTCAGGGTGGCGGCGTCCTGGCGCGTGAGGTCGCCGACGAAGGTCGTGGGATCCTTCTCGTATTCCTCGCGGGCGCGGCGGCAGCAGCGCTCGATGATGCCCAGCTTGCCGATCAATACGGTCTCGTCCATATTCGCTCCTTCACATCAAAAACAGCAGGGCGGCGACGGTCGTCGGGCCCAGGGCGCCGCCGAGCAGGCCGAGGGCGCCGATCGATTCGTCCTCGAAGCCGCGCCGCAGCAGCGCCGCCCCGGCCGGGTTGGGCGCGTTGGCGATCACGGTCAATCCGCCGCCTGCCACCGCGCCGGCGACCAGCATGTACTTGGCCTGCTCGGACAGCCCGGCAATGAGCGAACCGAGATAGGTCAGGGCGGCATTGTCGGTGATTGCGGTCAGGCCCAGCGCGCCGAAGAACAGGGAGGTCGGGCCCAGGCTGGAGACGATCGGCTGCAGCCACCATTGCTGCATCCCGCCCAGCACGACCAGGCCGGCGAGGAAGAAGCCGACCAGCAGCCCTTCCTTCAGGATCAGCGGATCCTGGTGGCGCTGGTAGGCCTGGGTAAAGCCGAGGAAGAGCAGGAACAGGCCGAGGAACAGGACCGGGTGGTGCGCCAGCAGCACCACGGCGGCCAGGAAAGCCAGGTGGATGAGCGACACCTTCAGCGGCACCGGGCCGTTCGCGTCGTCGGCCGGGGCAGGCCGAAGGTGGGGGCGCAGCAGCAGCGTGATGGCGGTCGCGTTGATGAAGACGGCGAGCGCGGCGCGCCAGCCGAAATGGGTGAACATCCAGGCGCTGTCCCAGCCCCAGGTGCCGGCCACCATCAGCACCGGCGGCGCCGCGTACGAGGTGAGGGTGCCGCCGATCGAGACGTTCACGAACAGCACGCCGAGCGCGCCGTATTTCAGCGCTTCCGGCACGCTCTGGCGGAACACCTGGGGCGCGAGCATCAGCGCCGCCAGCGTCATCGCGGCCGGCTCGGTGATGAGCGAGCCGCACAGGGGCACGAAGGCCAGTCCGAGCCAGGCCAGCACCACTTCGGTGCGCAACGGCGCCAGCCGGGCCATGGTGCGCAGCAGCGAGCGCACGGCGTCGAGGATCGGTTTCGAGGCGGCGATCACCATGACCGTGAACACGAACAGGGGCTCGGTGTACTGGCGCGACTCGGCATAGTCGACGGCCGCGTCGCTGCCCGCGATGAAGGCCATGGACAGGATCAGGACGAAGGCCCAGAACCCGAAGACGACCTCGACTTCGCCCAGCAGGTGGAACAGGCCGGAATGGCGGGGATAACGGTGCGCGAGTATCTCGAAACCCTTGGCCGAGAAGGTGTGGACGAGCGCGCAGGCGAACAGGATGGCGCCGACCAGTTGGATCGTGGTCATGCGCAGGTTCCGAAACGAAGGGGTGGAAGCGGTGTCATTGCCAGGTGGATAATGAATGAAACGCCATTATTTCACCTTTTTCCCGGGAAGACGCGCGCAGCGCGGCGGTTTTCCGGGGCCGCGTTGCCGATCGCGGCCGCTTACCTGGCGCCGGCCTGCGCCATGGCGCCGTATTCCCAGCTCCACGGCAGGCCGGTCTCGCCCAGTACTTGCCGCACGATGCCGGGAAAAAGCGCCTCGGCCCGGACATCGTTGGCGAGCAAGACCACGCAGCGGCGCCCTTGCTCGAGGCAGACCAGCATGTTGCCGGTCGTGTCGTTGTGTCCACCCTTGAAGAATCCGGGGCCCTGGGGTCCGGAAAACGTGACCACGCCGAGTCCTGCCGCCAGGTTCGGATGCCGTTGTGCCGGCGGCAGTTCGGCTTGCAGGGTCGGAAATTGGGTCGCCGTGCTCACCGCCAGCTGGGGCCGCAGCATCTCGGCACGCGCCGCCGGGGCGATCCCCTCGCCGCGCATGAAGCCGGCCGCGAAGCGGGCCATGTCCGCGATCGTCGTGTCCATCGACCCGGCGGCGCGCACCCGGCTGCGCTGGTCGTGGGGTTCCGGTTTGCCCTCGGCATTCCAGCCATCGGCGAGATTGGCGGAAAAATCCGGACGCCAGCGCATGCTGGTGCTTTTCATGCCGAACCGGTCGAATACCCGGCGCTGCATCTCGGCGCCGAGCTGCAGCCCCAGGCCGCGTTCGAGAACGAACTGGAGCAGGATCATGCCTTCCCCGGAATAGGCATAGCGCGACCCCGGCTCGAAATGAAAGCGCAGCCTGCCGTCGGGTTCGACGAAAGCGAAGTTGGCAAAGCCCGAGGAATGCGTGAGCAGCATCCGCGGCGTGAGCTTCTTCCAGCGCTCGTCGCCGGCGAGGTGCTGCCAGGGGCCATAGCCGGCCTGGTCGGCGTAGTCGGGCAGGGGCCTGGGGAGGTAGCCGGAGATCGGCCGGTCGAGGTCCAGCTTGTTCTCCTGCACCAGCTGCATGACCGTATAGGCGAACACCATCTTGGTCAGCGACGCGCCATACATCACCGTATCGCGCGTCAGGGGCTGCCCGCCAGCGTTACGCAGGCCCCAGCTGCCGGTGTAGGCGACCTGGCCTTCCTCGATCACCGCCAGGGCCAGTCCCTGGACCCCGGTGCTTGCCATCGCTGCCCGCACCTGGCGCTCGACCGGCGCCGGCACCGTCGTGGCGGCAGCGGCCCACGCCGCGACCGGGACCAGAAGGGTGGCGGCGGCGATGAGGAGGGCGGGGCGGGTCATGGTGTCTCCCTGCGGTAATCCGTTGGCGGAGCCTTGTTCGGTATGAACAAGAGAAATGGTGCAGTGCCGGCCATCCTACTCCATTGGAAATAAATTTCCACGGAGCTTGCGTTGAACCGATATTGACCTGTTTTATTGGTGTTGACCGTGTCGTGCGCTGGGACGGTGCCCGTATATTTGCCTTCGCAAGCGCGAATGTTCAGGACAAGACCGGGTCGTGTCATTGAAAGTAGCGCAGGCTCGCGTCGAGATCACACCACCACTCGGAGACTGACATGAATTTACGACATTTTTTGAAGTTCGGGCTGGCAGCCGTTGCGCTGATGACCACGCTGGCCGGCTGCAGCAGCAGCGACGACGATCCGCCGGCCCCGACGATCGCGGAGGTCGCCAGGGACCAGGGGTTGAATGCACTGTTGACGGCGGCGGCCAAGGCCGGCATCGCCGGCACGCTCGCCGATGCCAACGCCCAGCTGACGGTCTTTGCGCCGACCGACCAGGCCTTCACCGACCTGGCGAAACGGCTCGGCTTTGCCGACGCCGCGGCCATGGTCAATGCCTTGCCGGCCAGCGCACTGCAAAGCATCCTGAGCTACCACGTGCTGGGAACGAAAAAGCTGGCGGCCGACCTCAGTGCCGCTGGTCCGGTCCAGCCGAGCACTTACGCGTTCGCCGGCGCGCCGGCCAACCTGAACTTCGATTTCGCGAGCGGCGTGAAGATCACCGATGCCGCCCTGACGACGGCGAACGTGACGACGCCGAATGTGGCGGCCAGTAACGGCGTCGTCCACGTGATCGACAAGGTGCTCGTACCGCCGGGCGTGCTG
This sequence comes from Massilia sp. GCM10023247, assembly GCF_042653325.1. Taxonomy (NCBI): domain Bacteria; kingdom Pseudomonadati; phylum Pseudomonadota; class Betaproteobacteria; order Burkholderiales; family Oxalobacteraceae; genus Massilia; species Massilia sp. GCM10023247. Next base: position 200,217 of record NZ_JBHSIB010000007.1, on the reverse strand, counting down.
ACGGTGGTGCAGATGGCCCAGGCCAATCCGCTTTTCACCTCGCTGGTGAGCGCGGTGGTCGCCGCCGACCTGCAAGGCACGCTGGGCGGCGCCGGTCCGTTCACCGTGTTTGCCCCGACGAATGCCGCCTTCGCGGCCGCGCCGGCCAACCTGAGCGTGCCCCAGCTGCGTACCGTCCTGGGCTACCACGTGCTGCCCGCCCAGGTGCTCTCGACGCAGATTCCGTTCGGCACCCCGGTTGCCACGGTGGCCGCGCAGAACCTGGTCTTTACGGCAGGTACGCCGCCGACGATCCGCGATACGACGGCAGTGCAGGCGAACATCATCGCAGTCGATGTGCGGGCGAGTAATGGCGTGATCCACGTCATCGACAAGGTGCTGATCCCGGCCCTGTAATCCGGGTGCGCCCGCGCTCAGCGCGGGTAAGTAAAGCCGGTGCGGATGTCCATCGGCGCCAGCCTGCCGCCCTCGCGCACCATCAGGCGCTGGGGCGGCTCCTCGCCCACCAGGGCGCGCGACAGGACATGCAGGCCCTCTCCCTTGCGCAGCAGCTGGTCGCAGCGTTCGTAGACGTTGCGGCAGCCGGTGGCGGCCAGCAGCGCCTGCACGATCGGCACCTTCCACATCTCGACGCCGCCGGCATTGAACTGGCAGACCAGGTAGCCCTCGGTGCCGCCATAGCCGTGCACCAGCAGGCCCGGCAAGGCGTCCTTTTCGCCGTCGACCAGCTGCACCAGGGCCTGCGGATCGGCCGCCTGCAGCGCAGCGGCGCGGCGCGCCACGGCGGCCTGCACGCGCCGCTTCATCATCGCATGGTCGACCGGCTCGTCCTCGCGCAGGGTCCAGACGCGGGCGGCGATCTGCGACTTGGCGTTGTAGGCGGCGCGCGCCAGGAACTGGCGGCTGGAAGACTGCACGATGGCCGTGGAGCCCGGCTTGTTGCGCTCTTGCGGCTTGCCGTCGACCTTCTCGATGGCGGAGACGTAGATCCACGGGTCGCCGGCAAGGATGCTTTTTTCCTTGCCCTGCTTGATGGTGATGATGAGCATGTGCGGCTTTCGTTTGCGAGGACGGGATGATACAGCAAGCCGTCCTTCGAATGCCGTGCTGCGGCTGCTCAAGGGGCGGGCGCGGCTCCCACCATCGGCGTCCAGCGGTAGATGCCGCCGTCGGCCATCAGGCTCATCGACAGGGTGCCGTCGCGCATCGAGTAGGAACGGACGGACTCGAGGTCGCGCGCAATGCGTGTGTCGAGCGCGGGCGGCGCGCACATGGCACGGGTGAGGGCGACCGTGCTGAACTGCAGCGTGCCGCCGGCCGATCCGGCTGCCGGTGTAGCCGTCCAGCGTGCGCTGCCGCGATTGCAGTCGAGCTGGAAGGCGGCACTGCCGTCCGCCGCGAAGCGGATCGAGTAAAGCCGGTCGGGTGCCGGGCGGATCGTGCCTTGTGCGTCGTCCATCGACTGGATCTCGGCCAGTTGCCATGCGGTACCGGCCAGGCTGGCCGGCTCCGCCGGGCGTGCTGGCGGAGCCGGCACCTGGCTGGTAAGCGCGCAGGCGGAGAGAATGAGCGGGGCCGATACAGCCAGGAGGCGCAGGGTGTTCATGGAAAGAGGGCTCCTTGTCTTGGTAAGGCCCAGTCAGGCAGGAAAGCCGACTGCGCGCGCTCGGCCTGTAGACCACGTACTGCGGCGGCTGGAATAAGTCTAGTACAACATTCCGGTACAGGTAAGCCAGATCGATCGAGCAGGCCGACGAGCAATTCAAAAGTTTTCAGTAGCTATATTATTAATGCATAGTAATTATTAATAGTATGAAATTGTAATGTGCGGACCCTGTTTGCCGTCGCAGCCCGCATGTGTTCAAACCATCCACATCTTGCCAAAAGCTGAACAAACGAGTACTGTATAAACATCCAGTACTTTTGCATTGCCCCGGCATTGCGCCCCATCTATGTCTTGTTCAAAAAACACTGCTGCGCCGGAAGATTTGCATCCTTCGCTGTGGCGCGCCTCACAGCTGGCGCATGCGGGCACGCGCTGTGTCGACAGCGGCCATCCGGCGCTGTCGAAGCAGTTGCCCGGGGGCGGCTGGCCCACCGGCACCCTCATCGATTTGCTGCTGCAGCAGCCCGGCATCGGCGAAATGCGCCTGCTGCGCCCGGCGCTGGCGGCGGCGGCCGCGCGCCGCATCGTGCTGTTGCAGCCGCCCCATCCGCCGCAGGCGCTGGCGCTGGCCGCGCTCGGCGTGCCGCCTTCGCAGCTGATCTGGCTGCGCGCCGAGCGCGGGGCCGATGCGCTGTGGGCCGCCGAGCAGGTGCTGCGCAGCGGCAGTTGCGGGGCGCTGCTGTTCTGGGCCAACCATGCGCGCGGCGAGAGCCTGCGCCGCCTGCATTTGGCGGCGCAATGCGGCGAAACCCTGTTCTTCATGATGCGTCCGCTCGCCAGTGCCCAGGATTCCTCGCCCGCGCCCCTGCGGCTGGCCTTGCGGCCTGCCGCCGGCGGGCTCGACATCGGTTTCGTCAAACGCCGGGGACCGCAGCGCGATGCGCCGCTGTTCCTGCCACTCACTCCTCCTTTACTCCAACGCCATGCGCCTGTGGATCGGCCTGCACCTGCCCCGGTTACCGCTCGAGGTCTTCAGCCCGAACTGGTCAACTGACGCGGGCTGCGTCGTGCTCGAGCACGAGCGCGTGCTGGCGGCATCCCCGCGCGCCTGCGCGGCCGGGGTCCAGGTCGGCATGCGCCGCGGCGGGGTGTTGATGCTCATGCCCGAGGCGCGCATCGTCGAGCGCTCGCTTGACCGCGAAGCGGAAAGCCTGCATGCGGTGGCGATGGCGCTGCTGCAGTACACGCCGCAGGTGGCCCAGGCCGAAGAGTCCACGCTGCTGCTCGACATCGGCGCCAGCCTGCGCCTGTTCGGCGGCATCCGCGCCTTGTGCCGGCGCGTGCGCGCCAGCCTGCGCGCGCTCGGCTTCTCCGGTTTCCTCAGCTGCGCGCCGACCGCGCGCGGCAGCTGGCTGCTGGCGCGGCGCCGCGCCGGGCGCGTGCTGACGATCGCCTCGCTCACGCGCCGGCTCGACCGCTTGCCAAGCACCTTGCCGCCGCCGGCGCGCGCCTATGCCGCCTGGTTCGAGGGCATCGGCTGCGCCGACCTGGGCGCGCTGCGGCGCCTGCCGCGGCCGGGTTTGCAGCGGCGCTGCGGGCGCGCGCTGCTCGACATGCTCGATGCCGCCTATGGCATGGCGCCCGAGCTGTTCGAATGGATCGAAGCGCCCACCAGCTTCCATGCCAACATCGAACTGTTCGACCGCATCGAGAACGCCGAGGAATGCCTGCTCGGCGCCGAGCGGCTGGTGCAGCAGCTGACCGGCTGGCTGTGCGCGCGCCAGCTCGCGGTCGAGCGCATCACGCTCCTGCTCCAGCACGAGCGGGGCAGGGTGGCGCGCCCGCCCACCCCGGTCGAGATCGCGCTGGGCGAGCCGACCTGGCGCGACGAGCACCTGGTGCGCCTGCTGCGCGAGCGCCTGGCGAAACTCGTGCTCGAAGCCCCGGTGATCGGCCTCGCGCTCGACGCGGCCCAGCTGCAGCCGATGGCGCCGCCGAGCGAATCGCTGTTCCCAGAGCCCGGCGGCAGCGAGGAAGACCGGGTCCGCATGCTCGAGCTGCTGGTGGCCCGCCTGGGGGCAGACAACGTGCTGCAAGCCCTGCCGCAAGCCGATTACCGGCCCGAAGTCGCCAACACCTGGGTGCCGGTGCAGCAGACGGTGCGCGAGGCCGCGCGTGCCGCCCAGATGCCGCCGGACGTACACAGCCTGCCGCGCCCGACCTGGATCCTGGCCAAGCCGATCGCCCTCTTGATGCGCAACCACCGCCCGTTCTACGGCTCGCCTTTAAAGATGGCATCGACTCCGGAGCGCATCGAGGCGGGCTGGTGGAGCGAGACCCACACGCGCGATTATTTCATCGCCGAGGGGCAGGACCATACGCTGTACTGGGTGTACCGCGAGCGCATCGTGGGGGCGGGGGAGGATGCGAATCCGAGGTGGTTCCTGCATGGCTTGTTTGGATGAACTTCACCCGGAGGGTGTGCGGCGCTACTGGAGCGCACGATCGCCCTTGAACTGCATGCTGCCCGCCCGTCCAGGCGGCGCCGGCATGACGGAAGACAGCCATCGACAGCGCGCACGAGGCAGCCGCATTGCCCCACGGGCACGCTGTCCATGGCGCGATCCGCATGCCACACGCATACCGCGATTGTTCTAGAATAGGCCGGCCAACCCAATCCGCCGCACACCGCCGTTGCGCGGCCGGGCACGCATCCAGGACTTGCCGCGCACGGTGGTATGGAGGACAGCGTATGAACCTGTTACAGGCGATCGACGATCCGGCCGCACTGCGTCGCCTGCCTCGCGCCCAGCTCGAAACGCTGGCCGGGCAGTTGCGCCAGTTCCTGCTCGAATCGGTGGCGCGTACCGGCGGCCACCTCTCATCCAACCTCGGCACCGTCGAACTGACGATCGCGCTGCACTACGTCTTCGACACGCCGCGCGACCGCATCGTCTGGGACGTCGGGCACCAGAGCTACGGCCACAAGGTGCTCACCGGCAGGCGCGAGCAGATGGGCACGCTGCGCCAGCAGGGCGGCATCTCCGGCTTTCCGCGCCGCAGCGAAAGCGCCTACGACACCTTCGGCACCGCCCATTCGTCCACGTCGATTTCGGCCGCGCTCGGCATGGCCGAGGCCGCAAGGCTGCGCGGCGAGGACCGGCATGCGGTGGCCGTCATCGGCGACGGCGCGATGAGTGCCGGAATGGCCTACGAGGCAATGAACAATGCCGGCATCGCCGGCGACCTGCGCCTGCTGGTCATCCTCAACGACAACAAGATGTCGATCTCGCCCGCGGTCGGGGCGCTGAGCCGTTACCTGGCGCGCCTGCTGCCCTGCCGCGTGGTCGCTGCGGCGAAGCAGGCCGGCCATGCCGTGTTGCCCGAACCGGTGCTCGAGATGGCGCGCCGGCTGGAAGAGCACGCGAAGGGCATGGTGCTGCCGCCGGCGACGCTGTTCGAGCATTTCGGCTTCGACTACGTCGGACCGATCGACGGCCACGACCTGGACGCCCTGGTGCCCACCCTGGAAAACCTGCGCCAGCGCACGGGCCCGCAGTTCCTCCACATCGTCACGACCAAGGGACAGGGCTACAAGCTGGCCGAGGCCGAGCCGACGCGCTACCACGGCATCGGCAAGTTCAATCACGAGCTCGGCTTGCCCGCACCTGCACCCGCATCGGCGCCGGCAGCGGGCAAGCCGAGCTACACCGAGGTCTTCGGCGACTGGCTGTGCGACATGGCCGCCGTTGACCCCCGCCTGGTCGGCATCACCCCGGCGATGCGCGAAGGCTCGGGCCTGGTCCGCTTCGAGCAGCTTTTTCCGGAGCGTTATTTTGACGTCGGCATCGCCGAGCAGCACGCCGTCACCTTCGCGGGCGGCCTCGCGGTCGAGGGCATGAAGCCGGTGGTGGCGATCTATTCGACCTTCCTCCAGCGCGCCTACGACCAGCTGATCCACGACGTGGCGCTGCAGAACCTCGACGTGACCTTCGCCATCGACAGGGCCGGCCTTGTCGGCGCCGATGGCGCCACGCATGCCGGGAATTACGACATCGCTTACCTGCGCTGTATCCCGAACATGGTCCTGATGGCCGCGTCCGACGAAAACGAATGCCGCCGCATGCTCACCACGGCCTACCGCCACCACGGGCCGGCCGCGGTGCGCTTCCCGCGCGGCACCGGGCCCGGCGCTGCGATCGACCTGTCGCTCGACGAGGTCGCGTTCGGGCGCGGGGAAACCCGGCACGAAGGCCGGGGCACGGCCATCCTCGCCTTCGGCTCGATGCTGGCGCCCAGCCTGGCCGCCGGCCGGACGCTGGGCGCCACGGTGGCGAACATGCGCTTCATCAAGCCGCTCGACCTCGACCTGGTAATGCAGCTGGCGCGCGAGCACGCCCAGCTGGTGACGGTGGAGGAGGGCAGCGTGATGGGCGGCGCCGGTGCCGCGGTGGCCGAGGCGCTGGCCGCCGCCGGCGTGGTCAAGCCCCTCATGATGCTGGGCTTGCCGGACATGTTTGTCCAGCACGGCGACCCGGCCGCGCTGCTGGCGTCCGCCGGGCTCGATGCGGACGGGATTGCCAACGCCATCCGCCGGCGTTTTCCGGACGAGCGGGGAAGGCGGGTCGCGAATGACGGCTGAACGCGAGCAGGGGGGCGCAAGAGCCGGCGCGCAGCTTGCGCCGCTCGAACCTGGCGCTGCCGGCGCTGCTGGCGCGGATGCGCTTACCCCGCCGGCAGCGGCGCGCAGCATCTCGCGTAGCTCCTTCTACATGGCGATGCGCCTGCTGCCGGCGCCGCAGCGCGCCGCGGTCGTCGGCATCTACGCCTTCTGCCGCGCCGTGGACGACATCGCCGACGGCTGCGCTCCGGCGCCCGCCAGGCGGGCCGCCCTGGAGCGCTGGCGCGCCGACATCCGCGCCTGCTGCGCGGGCGCCGCTCCTGCCCACCTGGCGGCGCTGGGCGGCCACGTCAAGGCCTATGGACTGGCCAGCGCCGACTTCGAGGCCGTGATCGACGGCATGCTGATGGACGCCGGAGCCGCCCCGCTGTGCGCGCCGCCGGCAGCCGTCCTCGACCTGTACTGCGACCGCGTCGCGAGCGCGGTCGGGCGCCTGTCGGTCAAGGTGTTCGGCATGCCCGACGGCGACGGCGTGCTGCTCGCTCACCATCTGGGGCGCGCGCTCCAGCTCACCAATATCCTGCGCGACATCGACGAGGACGCCGCCGTCGGGCGCGTCTACCTGCCGCGCGAGCCGCTGCTGGAGGCGGGCGTCCTCCCCGGCACGGCGGCGGGCGGGCGCACGGCCGGCGACATCGTCGCCCATCCGGCGCTGGCGCGGGCCTGCGTGCAGGTGGCGGCCCAGGCGCAGGGGCATTTCGAGGCGGCCCGGCGCGTCATGCGCGGCCACCCTGCCTCCCGCGTGCGCACCCCGCGCCTGATGGGAGCGGTCTACCACGCCCTGCTGGTCCGCCTGTGCGCGCGCGGCTGGGCCTGCCCGCGTGCGCCTGTGCGTGTCGGCAAGCTGGCGCGGGTCGGGATCCTGTTGCGGCATGCCGTCGTGTAGGGGTTCAGCGAGCGCAAGGAGCGAACGATGCGGTATTCGGCACTCGGAGCGATGCAAGACGGGGCGAGGGCGGCCGGCGCGCTGCGGCAGGACGCACCGTCGCTCCCACTGGCGCGCGGGATCGATGCCGCGCTCGCCGCCGTGCTGGACGAGCAGAGGCCCGACGGACATTGGGTGTACGAGCTGGAAGCGGATGCCACCATCCCCGCGGAATATGTGCTGATGGTGCATTTCCTCGGCGAGCCGCCCGACGCCGCGCTGGAAGCCAAGATCGGCCGCCACCTGCGCCGCGTGCAGGGCGCGCACGGCGGCTGGCCGCTGTTCCACGGCGGCGCCTACGACCCCAGCGCCAGCGTGAAGGCCTATTTCGCGCTGAAGATGATCGGCGATCCGGTCGACGCCCCGCACATGGCGCGGGCGCGCGCCGCCATCCTGGCCCATGGCGGAGCCGAGCAGAGCAATGTGTTCACGCGCTTCCTGCTGGCCCTGTACGGCATCGTGCCCTGGGACGCGGTGCCGGCCATGCCGGTCGAGATCGCGCTGCTGCCCGGCTGGTTTCCCTTCCACCTGACGAAGGTGTCGTACTGGACCCGCACCGTGCTCACACCCTTGCTGGTGCTGGGCGCGCTCAAGCCGCGCGCGCGCAACCCGCGCGCGGTCGGCATCGACGAGCTGTTCCTGTCGCCGCCGGGCAAGCTGCGCGTGACGGCGCGCGCGCCGCACCAGAGCCAGCTGTGGTTCGCGTTCTTCCGCACCGTCGAGCGGCAGTTGCGGCGGCTGGAGCCGCGCATCCCCGCGCGCCTGCGCCGCCGCGCCATCGAGCGCGCCAGCGACTTCGTGCGCGCGCGCCTGAACGGCGAGCACGGGCTGGGCGCCATCTTCCCGGCGATGGTCAACGCCGTCCAGATGCTGCATGCGCTCGGCCTGGAGCGCGAGGCCGGCGACTATGCGGCCGAATACGCCGGCGCGCGCCGCGCGATCGACAAGCTGCTGGTCGACCGCGGCGAGGAGGCCTATTGCCAGCCCTGCTTCTCGCCGGTGTGGGATACGGCGCTGATGAGCCACGCGCTGCTGGAGACCGGCACCCCGGAGGCGGTCCAGGCGGCCGTGCGCGGCCTCGAGTGGCTGCGTCCGCTGCAGATCCTCGACCTGCACGGCGACTGGAGCCTGAACCGCCCCGGCCTGCGCCCCGGCGGCTGGGCCTTCCAGTACGCGAATGCGCACTATCCGGACGTGGACGACACGGCGGTGGTGGCGATGGCCATGCACCGCGCCGACCGCGTGCTGGGCGAACCCAGGTTCGCCGACGCCGTCCAACGGGCGCACGAATGGGTGCTCGGCATGCAGGGCCGCGACGGCGGCTGGGGCGCCTTCGACCCCGACAATACCTGCCGCTACCTGAACAACATTCCGTTTGCCGACCACGGCGCGCTGCTCGACCCGCCGACCGCCGACGTCTCGGCGCGCTGCCTGTCGATGCTGGCCCAGCTCGACCCGGCCTCGGTCCGGCGCCGCGGCACGCCGGCGGCGCGCGCGATCGACTGGCTGCTGCGCGCCCAGGAGCCGCACGGCGCCTGGTACGGCCGCTGGGGCATCAACTACGTGTATGGCGTCTGGTCCGCCTTGTGCGCGCTCGGCGCGGCCGGCATGGGGGTGGAGCACAAGGCGGTCGCGCGCGCGGTCGACTGGCTGCACGCGGTGCAGAATGCCGACGGCGGCTGGGGCGAGGACGGCAGCAGCTACCGCCTCGACTATGCCGGCCACGAGCCTTTCCAGTCCCTGCCGTCCCAGACCGCATGGGCGCTGCTGGGCCTGATGGCGGCCGGCGCCGTCGACTCCCCGGCGGTCGCGCGCGGCATCGCCTGGCTGCTCGAGCACCAGCGCCCGGACGGGCTGTGGGACGAGGAACACCATACCGCGACCGGCTTCGAACGGGTGTTCTACCTGCGCTATCACGGCTACGCCCGCTATTTTCCCTTGTGGGCGCTGGCGCGCTACCGCAGGCTGCGCGCGGACGGCACGCGCAGCGTCGGATTCGGCATGTGATGCCGGACGCCGCCGACAACCGCGCGCCCTTGCTGGTCGTGTGCGGCCTCGCTTTCGAGACCGCCATCGCGGCCGGTCCTGGCGTGATCGCGGTACGTGGTCCGGGCCCGGTGCGGGTCGCGGACGCCATCGATGCGCTCGTCGGCCGTGGCGCCGGCCCTGCCTGGGCCGGCATCCTCAGTTTCGGTTGCGCCGGCGCACTCGACCCTGCCCTGAGGGCGGGCGACTGCATCGTCGCCTCCTGCGTGGCCGCCGGCCCGGATACGCTGGCCGCGGACCCGGCCTGGACCCAGGCCCTGGCGGCGCGCCTGCCGCGGGCGCGCTGCGGCGCGCTGGCAGGGCTGGACGCGCCGCTCGCGTCGCGCGCCGCCAAGGCGCAGCTCTGGCAGATCGGCGGTGCGCTGGCGGTCGATATGGAATCCCACGCGGCCGCGCTGGCGGCGCGGCGCCTGGGCCTGCCGTTCGCGGCCGTGCGCGTCGTGCTCGACCCGGCCTGGCGCAGCCTGCCGCCGTGCGCGCTCCAGGGGATGCGCGCGGACGGCGGCACCGACCCGGCTGCGCTGCTGCGCGCGCTGGCGCGTGCGCCTGATGAGCTGGCGCCGCTCCTCCTGCTGGCGGCAGACGCCTGGCGCGCCCGCCGCACGCTGCGCGCGGTGCGGGCGCGGCTTGGCGCCGCGCTTGCCCCGTCCTCCGGATCTCACCTTGGCGCTGACAAAACCTGCTGACTTAGAGCGCCCAACAAAACCCTCTAGTTGCTCAGCAGGCAACAGCCGAGTACACTGAGCCGTGCCGACCGTCCGCAATAGGCCAAGAGCAAACACTAGTAGAGACGCCATACAGCTAACACTTCGAATCATCGAAACATGCCATCGTTCACTGATCATACCCTTCGGGAAATTCTCACAGCTTCCGCAGTAGTGATTGTTTGGGCCATATTTTTCGCAGTTGGTGCGTACGCGGGTTACGGTGCCGTTCGAGACTCTTATTAGGGAACGGACCGATCGCAAAACGTTGACGGTAAAGTCGGCAGGACTTCTAGCCAGTAGGCAAACTATTGTGTCCGCTTCGGGTCGTTACCTGCCGTACACTTGACGGCTGCAACGGCCAAAGAGCACGTTTGGTCATCACAACGATAGAAACATAGGGCGATATAACATTCATAAAATGATCCGGGCGTTACAGCACAGCCGCTGAGGGATCTCTTCAATGATTTGATTTCGACGTTTCCGCCCATGAACGGACCGTACGCAGTAGGCGATTTGCCTGAGGATACCGCAACCTTAGCCGACTACAATATTGGCAAGAATTTCATTTACATCGCATTCTCGTGGGATAAAGCTGATGAAGCTTATGCAAAGCTGCATGATTTGTCGGCAAAACACAAGGTCGGCTTTTTCGATGTCAGTTCCGACACTGGCGCGGTATGGATGCCTGGCTCCGACGGCGAACTCAAACTTGCTCACGAAGAATAGTTATAGCTTGTTTTAAGTGTTGAGCGTCCGCTATGGGGCGGAAGCGGACCTCCATGCAAGTGCGCTATCGGGCCTTCGCTTGCGCGCGCTCTCCTCTGTTGACGGGAAGAGGAGCGCTTTTGCCGGCTCTCCTATTCCTTGCGCGCCCCCTGGCCTGATTCGGCGCCCGGCCGGGTTTCAGCCGCGTTGCCGGCGCCATAGTCGGGCAGCGCCTGCGGCTTGTCTTCGTCCAGCTTCGATTGGCGCCGCGCCAGCCAGGCGTCGCGCACGAACAGGTATTTGTCGAGCGCCGCCTGTTCCAGCAGGTCGGTCGCGTTCAGGTAGCGCGCGCGGGTGCTGACGAACTGGACCCCCCACAGCGAGTTGCGCAGGGCAGGTTCCGCGTACGTGGTCGGCGTGGCGTACTGGTCGATGCCGAAGCCGGCGGCGTCGCGGAAGGTGCTCGGCCCGAACAGCGGCAGCACCAGGTAGGGTCCGCTGGCCACGCCGTAGTGGCCCAGCGTCAAGCCGAAGTCCTGTTCATGCGCTGGAATACCGGCCTCGGTGGCGATATCGAGGACGCCGAGCAGGCCGAAGGTGCTGTTGACGGCAATGCGCATCAGGTCGGAGGCGCCGTCGGCAAAACGCAGCTGGGCGAAGTTGTTGAGCATGACCGGCACGTCGCCGAGGTTGGCAAAGAAATTCGCGACCCCGGTGCGGATCGGGCGCGGCACGACCCGGTTGTAGCCGCGCGCCACCGGCTGCGAGATGTTGCGGTCGATGACGTCGTTGAAGCGAAAGGTGGCACGGTTGAGCGGCTCGAGCGGATCGGCCGGATTGCGGTCCGGGCCAGTGGCGCAACCTGCCGTCGCAACCAGCGCGCAGGCGGCCGTGATGCCGATTGTGCTCCGGAGTGTGCTCTGGACGAGGCGTCGGGGAGAATGGGCATGCATACCGGTTCCTTCATGGTCATGGGTTCAGGGCGGGGAATGTTCCAGCCCGGCGTCGGCCTTCGGCGCGTGCCCGCGCGGGGTGCCGAGCAGGATGGGCTGGAAGAAGACGGCGCCGATCAGGGTGCAGACCAGCGCCAGCACTAGCAGCGCGCCCATGCTGGCGGTGCCCGGGTGGTGCGATAGCCACAGGCTGCCGAACGCGGTGCCGGTGGTGGCCGCGCTCAGGATGATGGCCTCGGTCAGCCCCTGTTCCAGCAAGGCCGATTGGCCGGCGCGCCAGGCCATCACGTAATAGATCTTGAAGGCGACGCCGACGCCCAGCAGCAGCGGCAGGGCGATGATGTTGGCGAAATTGAGCGGCATGTCGAGCAGGACCATCGCTTCGAGCGTGACCAGGCCCGAGACCAGCAGCGGCACCATGGTCAGCAGCACGTCGCCGAAGCGCCGGAACGCCAGCCACAGCAGCAGCGTGATCGTGGCCACGGCCAGCAGCGCGGCCTGGACGAACGCCTCGACGATCAGGTCGGCCGCGCCCATCACCGAGATCGGCCCGCCGCTGGCATCCGGCGCCACCCGCTGCACGGCCAGCGCGAAGCGGCGCAACAGGTCATCGTCGTGCGCCGCGGCCGGGCCCTCGGCGGCATGCCGGACGTCCGCGGGACGGCGCGGGCTGGCGTCGACCAGCGCGCGCCCGTCGTCGGCGATCCAGTTGCGCCGCAGCTCCTCGGGGAGGGAGGCGAGCGTCACCGGTTCGGCCCGCAGCGCCTGGCGCAAGGCCGTGAGCGAGAGCCTGAGCGGCAAGGCCAGCGCCAGCTCGGCGCGGTCGCGGGCGGCCGCGTCGTGCCGCGCCAGCGCCGCCAGCGCGCGGCTCAGGCGCTGGGCAGCTTGCGCGCCGGCGCCCGGGTGGTCGAGCGCGGCATTGCGCAGCGACAGCGCGGCCGCGCGCAGGGCGCCGACGCGCGCGGCGTCCGGCGCCGGCGGCAGCGGCGTTTGCTCGAGGACCGGCAGCAGCGCGCTGCCGGCGGCGCGGATCAGCGGCAGCTTGGCGGCCTGCTGCTGCGGCACCAGGCTGGCCGCGGTCCGGACCTGCGCGACTTCCGGCAGGCGCTCGATGCGGGCCGCCACCAGTTGGGCCTGCGCGAGCGTGGGGGCGAGCACCTGGATGTTGTCGAGGCCGATATCGGTGCTGCGCGAGAGCGCCCGCAGCGCCGTCATCGATTCGCTCTGCGGACTTTTCAGGTGCAGCGGATTGAAGTCGAATTCGAGGTGCCGCAGCAGCGGCAGGCCGGCAATCACCAGGGCCAGGGTAGCCACCAGGAGCGGCTTGCGGTGGTCCTGCAGCGCGCGGTCGAGCGGGGCCAGCCAGGGGTAGCCGGGGGCACTCGCGGCGGGCGGCGGACCGAGCACCTGGATCAGCGCCGGCAGCACGGTCAGGCAGGCAGGCAGGGCGACGAACAGGATGCCGACGCCGGCGATCTGCCCCAGTTCGGCGACGCCGCGGTAGGCGGTCGGCAAAAAGGAGAGAAAGCCGAAGGCGGTGGCGATGGCGGCCAGGGTCAGCGGCAGGGCGATCGCATGCGCAGTCTCGCGCAAGGCTTCGGCGGTGACGCCGTGGTGGCGGTGCAGCTCGCGAAAGCGCATGCCGAACTGGATGCCGAAGTCGAGCCCGATGCCGACGAACAGGATCGCGAAGGCGATCGAGATGAGGTTCAATGCCCCGACCATCATCAGCCCCAGCGCCGAGGTCAGCACCAGGCCGCCCGCCATGGTCAGGCACACCGCCAGCACCAGCTTGCCCGAGCGCAGCGCCCGCCACAGCAGCGCCAGCACCAGCAGCAGCGAGAGCACGCTGCCGAGCGCCGTCCCTTCCTGCAGCGATGCGAACTCGTCGTCCGACAAGGGAATCGGTCCGGTCAGCGCAAGGCCGGCGTGGTAGCGCCCGGCCAAGTCCAGTTCGCGCGCCGCTGCGCGGATCGCCTCGGCGGCGGCGGCGCCGGGCATCAGGTCGGCGAAGTCGAGCACCGGCCTGACTTCGACCAGGCTGGACGCGGTAGCGTCCTTGCCGGCGCCATCGTCAGCAGCCAGGTCCTGCCAGGACAGCGCCGCCGGCCGTCCGGCCAGCACGGCCTCGACCACGGCCGCGCTGCGATCGAGCAGCGGCGCCATGCCGGCCAGCTCGACCTGGCCGGTCTGCAGCGGCGTGCCGAGCGTCACGGACAGCAGGTTGGCCAGCCCGCGCAGCGACGGATCATGGGCGAGGGCATTGAGCAGCGGCTTGGCGTCGACCAGCTGCTCGGTCAGGTCCGCGAGCTCGGGCACGGACAGGTAGAGCAGCCCGTTGCGCTCGAAAAATGGATTGGCCTGACCCAGGGTGACCGAGTGGAAGCGCTGCGGCTGCCGGCGCAACTGCGCGGCCAGTTCGCGCGCCGCCTGGGCGGCCAGCTCGGGCGCGGGCGCGCGCACGACGATCAGGGTGGTGTCGCTGCGCTCGCGGAAGGCGGCCGTCACGGCAGCGTCGCGTTTTGCCCACGCCGCGCCGGGATCCATCAGGCGGCCGACGTCGGTGGTGATGGCGAAGTGGCTGGCGGCGTACAGGCCGGCGCCGAGCACCAGCAGCGCGTACGTGCCGATGACCGCCCAGGCATGGCGAACCGAGAGGTGGACAATCCTGGCGATCAGCTTGGTCAGCATACGCATGAGATGAAGGGTCCGCGCGCCTCGCCGGTTGCACCGGCGCGGATACGCCATAGTACCATCCGGGCCTGCTTCGGCGTATGCTGGCCATTAGCGTATCCAGCCCGCACGCGTGCAAGGAGAGCCCATGAAATTGCCGATCATCGTTTCGCTGGCCATGCTGGCGCCGGCCTTGCCGGCCGTATTCGCCTTGCCGGCTCCCGCCCACGCCCAGCAGGCCGAAAAACAGGCCGAAAACCAGTCGCCGGAGCAGGCGGTGCGTGCCACCATCGAGCGCGTGATGGCGGCCATCCGCAGCGACCCCGGCGGACGCGCCGGCGATCCGGAACGCATCTACCAGCTGGTTCGGCAACATTTTTTGCCGGCTACCGATTTTGGCTTGACCACCCAGTATGCGGTCGGCGAAGCCTGGGCCTCGGCCACGCCGGCCCAGCGCGAGGCGCTGGTCAGCCAATTCACGACCTTGCTGGCGCGCACCTTCGCCCTCCAGTTGACCCAGATCCACGCGCAGGATACCCGCTTCACGTACGCGCCGGCGGCGCGGCCCGCGGCGGGCGCCAGCGACGCCGTGGTCAAGACCAGCGTGCGGACCGAGGGCGATCTGATGCCGATCGACTACCGCCTGCGCAAGACTGGAGACGGCTGGAAGATCTACGACATCAACATGATGGGTGCCTGGATGATCCAGGTCTACCGGCGCCAGTTCGCGGCCCGGCTGGCCTCCGGCGGGATCGACGGGCTGATCAAGTACCTGGCCGCGCATAACGCGGCCGTGTGAGGGCGGCCGTCAGCGGCGCCCGAGCGGCTGCGCCGGCAGCGTCCGGCGTAATCGGGCGGCTTCGAACCAGTGCCAGGACAGCAGCGCGGGAAGACCGAACACGATCTCGCGCATGCGCTTGACCAGGGCCAGCGACAGCGCGACCTCGCCGCCGACGCCGGCCAGGTAGCCGAACAGCAGCACGGCCGCCTCCTGCACGCCGAGGCCGGCCGGCACCAGGAAGCTGGCGTGGCGCGCGGCCTGGGTCAGCGCCTCGATCGCGATGGCGGTCGCGAGGTCGACCGGATGGCCGAGCAGGCGCAGCGCGTACCAGGTTTCCAGGCTGCCGAGCAGGTAGGACAGCAGTTGCCAGCCGAGCGCGCGCAGCAGCCGTCCATGGTGGCCGAACAGGCGCGCCACGGCGGCGTCGAGCCTGGCGCCATCCAGGCCGGGCAGGGCCGGCGCGCCGGGGGCAGGTGCGGCGCGGGCGCCGAGCAGGCGCAGGCTCCAGCGTTCGAGACGCTGGAACAGGGCGCCATGGCGCAGCAGCCACCAGGCCAGCAGCGGCAACGGCAGCGACAGCGCCAGGCTGGCCGCGATCACCCAGACCTGGTGCATGCCGGCGGCGATCCGCGCCATCAGCACCACGCCGAGGCCGCAGAACAGGTAGAGCACGACGATCGTGAGCAGCACCTCGACGATCACGCTGGCGGCGACCGCGGCGGTATCGGGGACGCGCGTGCGGACCAGGCGCACGCCAACCACTTCGCCGCCCACGCCGGCCGCCGGCAGCAGGCGGTTGACGGCTTCGCGCACCGCCGCCACCCAGAGCAGGAACGGGAAGCCGGGCGCCGGCCCGGCAGTCCCGGCAAGCGGTGTCGGGAGCGCCGGGTCTGGCTCGGGCTTGAGCAGCGGGTCGAGCAGGATCTGCCAGGCGCGCACGTCGAGCGCCAGGGTGAGCAGGCGCAGGGGCGCCAGCAGCAGCAGCGCCCAGCCGGCATGCGCGACGGCGCCCAGCACCTCGTGCCAGCCTTGCCAGGCGACCAGCGCGCTCAGCAGGAGCAGCCCGGCAATGGCGGCGCCGACGGCCAGCCGGCTCATGCGGGCAGCAGTCGCGCGGGCAGCAGGTCCGCAAAGCCGCCGAAGCGGAACCCGCTTGCGCGCAGGCCGTCGCAGGCCTGGGCGACGCGCGGCGAGACCAGGGCGGCGAATTCGTCGGCATGGCGGTAGCCGGCCATCGAGGAGGCGATCGCCGTGCCCGACTCCAGCGCCGGATGCAGGTAGAGTTCGCCGACCCCGCTTGGGGGCAGGTGCCGCAGGGCCGCCAGCAGGGCGTCCTCGTCGAAGCGGCCCGAGAGGCGCAGGCCGACCAGGTAGTCGTTGTGCGCGATACCGGCCGCGCGCAGGCGCGCGCGCAGCAGGAACAGCCAGGGCCGCAGCCACGCCGGCAATCCGGCTTCAAGCGGCAGCCGCACCGCGCGCAGGCCGAATTCGCGGCCGATGCCGAGGATCAGCGACAGCACGGTCGGGTGCAGGTGGAAGTGCTTGTGGGCGTTGACGTGGTCGAGGGGCAGGCCGCTGGCGGCAAAGGCCTCGAACTGGGCGCGGATCTCGGCGGCCAGCTGGCGCCGCACGCGCGGCAGGAAGAAGAAGCGGACACCGTCGTCCACCATGTGTGCGCCGAAGCGGCCGCTTCCATCGACCAGGTCGGGGATGAGGCGCGGCGGCAGCACGGCCGCGCCGTCGGCCAGCACCAGGTGCAGGCCGACCCGCAGGCCGGGACAGGCGCGCGCGACCGCGACCGCATCGCCTGCGGCCGCCGCGCCGACCATCAGGCTGGCGGCCGACAGCACGCCTTCGCGATGGGCGCGCAGCACGGCGCGGTTGACGCTCCGGTGCAGGCCGAAATCGTCGGCCGTGACGATCAGGCCGGCGAGCGCAGTTGCTCCGTTCACGCCTGCTCCGCGCCGTGGGCGCGCAGGAAGCGGAAGAACTCGACCCCTTCGCGCAGGCGCCGGCGCGTCATGTCCCAGCTGTGCAGCATTTCGCGCACGATTTCCCAAATCTTGGCCGGGCGAAAGTAGAAGCTGCGGTAGAACTGCTCCAGGCTGTGGTACATCTCCTGGCTCGACAGGTGCGGGTAGTTGAGGGCGGCCAGCTGCACTCCGCTTTCGTTGACCAGGTGGATGGTCTTGTTCGGCGGTATCCACTCGTTCTCCAGCGCCTGCTCGTACAATTTGGTGCCCGGATAGGGCGCGGCCAGCGACACCTGGATCGTGTGCGGATTGATTTCCTTGGCGAATTCGATCGACTTGGCGATCGTCTCGCGCGTCTCGCCCGGCAGGCCGAGGATGAAGGTGCCGTGCACGGTGATGCCGAGCTCGCGGCAGTCGGCGGCGAAGCGGCGCGCCATGTCGGTGCGCAGGCCCTTTTTGATGTTCAGCAGGATCTGGTCGTCGCCCGACTCGTAGCCGACCAGCAGCAGGCGCAGGCCGTTCTCCTTCATGATCTTCAGGGTCGAATACGGCACGTTGGCCTTGGCGTTGCAGGACCAGGTGACGCCGAGCTCGCCGAGACCGCGCGCGATCTCCTCGGCACGTGGCCGGAAGTCGGTGAAGGTGTCGTCGTCGAACATGATTTCCTTCACCTCGGGCATGTTTTCCTTGATCCAGCGGACTTCCGCGAGCACGCTCGCGGGCGAGCGGATCCGGTAGCGGTGCCCGCCCACGGTCTGCGGCCACAGGCAGAAGGTGCAGCGCGAGCGGCAGCCGCGCCCGGTGTACAGCGACACGTAGGGGTAGTTCAGGTAGCCGATGAAGTAGTTGCGCAGGTTCAGGTCGCGCTTGTAGACCGGCGCCACGAAGGGCAGCGCGTCCATGTCCTCGATCATCGGGCGCGGCGGATTGTGGTGGATGGCGCCCGCGCCGTCGCGCCAGCTGACCCCGGCGATGCCGTCCAGCGGCTGGCCCTCGGCGATGTCGCGGCAGGTGTAGTCGAACTCCTCGCGGGCGACGAAGTCGATGGCGCTGCTGGCCTGCAGCGAGGGGCCGGGGTCGACCGCGACCTTGGCGCCGACCATGCCGACCAGGATAGCGGGCGCGCGTTCCTTGATCAGCTCCGCGAACCGGGCGTCGGCCGGGAACGAGGGCGTGCTGGTATGCATGATGACGAGCTCGTACTCTTGGGCGATGTCCAGCGTCTGCGCCACCGACAGGCCGTCGGCCGGCGCGTCGAGCAGGCGGCTGCCGGGCACCAGGGCCGCGGGCTGGGCCAGCCAGGTCGGGTACCAGAACGAGCGGATCTCGCGCCTGGCCTGGTAGCGCGAGCCGGCGCCGCCGTCGAAGCCGTCGAAGGAGGGCGCTTGCAGGAACAGGGTTTTCATCATGTCGGACTCCCGGGTGCAGAGGTGGTTCGGGTGTTGTCGGGCGCGGCCGGCACCGGGGCGGCGGCGGCTGCGCCGCGGCCATCCACGCGCAGCAGATGGCCGCGCCAGCGGGTGGTGCTGCCGGCGAAGGCGCCCAGCCACTCGGCCAGCAGCAGGCAGTCGCGCAGCGGCGCCAGCGGCAACGCAAGCGCGCGTGGCTGGGCGCGCCAGTGCAGCAGCATGCGCGCGCACAGGCCGGGCAGGGCCAGCGCCCAGTTCCAGGGCGCCGGCGCCAGCCACAGGCCGAGCGCCAGCATCGGCAGCGTGAAGGTGACGAAGCAGAAGGCGTAGCCGGGCGGATTGAGCGCGCGGATGGTCTGCATCCAGCGCCGCTCGCGGCGCCAGAGCTGGGCCAGGCTGTGCTCGGTGACGTCGGTGCTGACGACCACCTCGGAGAGGACGGTCGCCAGCCCCTGGCGCCGGGTCAGCTCGCCGAGCCAGAAATCGTCGGCCAGCCGGTCCTTGAGCGCCTCGAAGCCACCGATCGCGCGCAGCGTGTCGGCGCGCAGGGCAATGGTGGCGCCGAAGCCGAAGGCGCTGCTGCCGGCGCGGCTGGCGACGCCGACCGAGGGCGCGAACCAGCTGTCGATGAAGAGCACCCCGAGCCGGCTCCAGAAACCCCCGAGCGCAACGCCGCGATACAGGCAGGTGACGATACCGGTGCCGGGGTCGGCCAACGGCGCCGTCACGCGCTCCAGGTAGTCGGGCTCGACACCGATGTCGCTGTCGGCCAGCACCAGCCAGGGGTGGCGCGCCGCCGCCCTCATGTTGATCAGGTTGCTCACCTTCAGGTTGCTGCCGTGGACGCGCGGGTCAACCACCAGCCGCATGTCGAGCTCGGGAAAGCGGCGCGCCAGGCGTGCGACGGTTGCGGCGGCCGGATCGCCGGGGTCGCGCACGCCGAACACCAGCTGGTAGCAGGGGTGGGTCTGGCGGCACAGGGTGGCGAGGTTGCGCTCCAGGTGCGGTTCGGCGCCGCACAGGGGCTTGAGCACGCTCACCGGGACGGGGGCGGAAGCGGTGGCGCCGTGGACGGGCCGACAGGTGCGCGGCCGGCATGACAGCGCCGCCAGCGCGTACAAGGTGGCCAGCGCGCTCAAGAGCGCTCCGGCGGCGGTGAGTGCGGTCGCCATCGGCCCGTCTCCATCTCAGCCGGGATCGGCGGCGGGCGGCGCCGCGGCCCGGCCCGCGCGCCGCCCGCGGATCTCTTCGAGCTTGATGGCGACATGGCGCGCATGCACGTATTGCGCCGGACGCTGGCTGTCGAGCGCCAGGTCCGGCGCCATCGGCCCGCTGGTGCGCACGCCCGCCAGCGCGACCTTCGCCGCGGCCAGCGGGTGCGCGATGGTGTCGAGCACGGCGCTCGCCTCGTAGCCGCTGTGCACCATGCAGTCGGCGCATTTTTCGTAGCGCCCGGTGCCATAGGCATCCCAGTCGGTCTCGTCCATCAGTTCCCTGAAGCTGGCGGCATAGCCTTCGCCCAGCAGGTAGCAGGGCCGCTGCCAGCCGAACACGGTGCGCGCCGGGTTGCCCCAGGGCGTGCAATGGTAGGTCTGGTTACCCGCCAGGAAGTCCAGGAACAGGCTGGACTGGCTGAAGGCCCATTTGCGTCCGGCATCGCCGCGCGCAAATATGTCGCGGAACAGTTGCTTGGTTTTCGAGCGGGTCAGGAAATGGTCCTGCTCCGGCGCCCGCTCGTAGGCATAGCCGGGCGAGACCGTGATTCCGTCCACGCCGAGTTCCTTGACCGTATCGAAGAACGCGGCCACGCGCTCGGGCGCGGCGTCGTTGAACAGCGTGCAATTGATGTTGACCCGAAAACCGGCTGCCTTGGCGCGCCGGATCGCCGCCACCGCACGCTGGTACACGCCCGGCTGGCAGACCGAACGGTCGTGCATCTGCTCGTCGCCGTCCAGGTGGACCGACCAGACCAGGAAGGGGCTGGGGCGGTATTGCTCCAGCTTCTTTTCCATCATCAGCGCGTTGGTGCAGAGGTAGACGAAGCGGCGGCGCGCGACGATGCCCTCGACGATGGCCGGCATGTCCTTGTGCAGCAGCGGTTCGCCGCCGGCGATCGAGACGACCGGGGCGCCGCACTCGTCGACCGCGCCCAGGCATTCCTCGCGCGACAGGCGCAGGTTCAGGATCTCGTCGGGATAATCGATCTTGCCGCAACCCGAGCAGGCAAGGTTGCAGCGAAACAGGGGCTCGAGCATCAGGGCCAGCGGATAGCGCTTCTGTCCCGCCAGGTGCTTGCGCAGGATGTAGGCCCCGACCAGGGTCTTTTGCAGCATGGGGATGGCCATAGGTCCTCCGCTTGTTCAGGCGGCGTGGCCGGACAGTTCGGCCGGCAGGCGAAATTCCACGTGTTCCACCAGGCCGTCCATGGTCGAGAGCTCGACCGGGGCCAGGCGGCGCAGCGCGTCGATGAGGTGTTCGACCATGGCCTCCGGAGCGGAGGCGCCGGCCGTGATGCCGACCGTGCGGGCTCCTGCCACCCAGGCGGGATCGAGGTCGCCGCCGTCGGCCAGCAGGTAGCTCGGGATGCCGCATTCGGCGCCGATCTCACGCAGGCGGTTCGAGTTCGAGCTGTTGGCGGCGCCGACGATGAGCAGCACGTCGACTTGCCCGCACAGCTCGCGCACCGCGCGCTGGCGGTTCTGGGTGGCGTAGCAGATGTCGCGCACGTTCGGGCCGACGACGTCGCTGAAACGGCGCTCGATGGCGGCGATCACGCCGCGCGTGTCGTCCACGCTGAGGGTGGTCTGGGTGACGTAGGCGACCGGGGTGTCGGGCGCCAGGTCGAGCGCCTCGACGTCGCGCTCGTTCTGCACCAGCAGCACGCGGCCGTCGATCTGCCCGGTCGTGCCCTCGACTTCCGGATGGCCGGCGTGGCCGATCAGGATCACGACCCGGCCGCTGGCCGCGTACTGCCGGCCCTGCAGGTGGACCTTGGCGACCAGCGGGCAGGTCGCATCGAGCACGTGCAGGCCGCGGCTGCTGGCGTCGGTCTCGACGGCGCGCGCGACGCCATGCGCGCTGAAGATCGTGACCGCGCGCGGCGGCACCTGGTCGAGCGTGTCGACGAACACCGCGCCCTTGTCGCGCAGGCCCTCGACCACGGCCTTGTTGTGGACGATTTCGTGACGCACGTACACTGGCGCGCCGTGGCGTTCGAGCGAGCGCTCGACGATCTCGATGGCGCGGATCACGCCGGCGCAGAAGCCGCGCGGCTGGGCTAGGATGACTCGCATGGACGTTCTCCGTATCTGGTGGTGCCGTCGTCGGGAATCTGTTTTGATCGTATGCCCTTGATTGTGTTCAGCCAAGGGCGCGCAGGATTACAATTCCCGCACGGGCGCCATCTTCCCCGCGCCCGGGGAGGACTCCATGGCTGGGCAGGAAAGCGTGCTGATCACCGGCGCGGCCGGTTTCGTCGGTTCTGCGGTGGCGCGTGCGGCCCAGGCGCACGGCTACCGGGTGCGCGTGCTGGTGCGCGCCACCAGCCCGCGCACCAATCTCGCCGGGTTCGAGGCCGAGCTGGTCGAAGCCGACATGCGCGACCAGGCCGCCGTGGAAAAGGCCCTGGCGGGGGTGCGCTGCCTGCTGCACGTGGCCGCCGACTACCGGCTGTGGGCGCTTGACCCGGAAGAGATCGTGCGCAA
This sequence comes from Massilia sp. GCM10023247, assembly GCF_042653325.1. Taxonomy (NCBI): domain Bacteria; kingdom Pseudomonadati; phylum Pseudomonadota; class Betaproteobacteria; order Burkholderiales; family Oxalobacteraceae; genus Massilia; species Massilia sp. GCM10023247. The sequence continues at coordinate 178,054 of NZ_JBHSIB010000007.1, read as the reverse complement.
CAACCTGGCCGGCACGGCATCGGTCATGCGCGCGGCGCTGGCGGCGGGCGTCGAGCGCGTGGTTTATACCAGCAGCGTGGCCACCCTGCGGGTCGGTCCGGCAACGCTGGCGGCGCGCGAGGACGCGCCTTTGGCGCCGGGGGAGGCGATCGGCGCCTACAAGCGCAGCAAGATCCTTGCCGAACGCCTGGTCGAACGCATGGTCCTCGAGGACAAGCTGCCGGCCGTCATCGTCAACCCGTCCACCCCGATCGGCCCGCGCGACCTGCGGCCGACCCCGACCGGACGCATCATCGTCGAGGCGGCCAGGGGCCGGATGCCGGCCTACGTCGAGACCGGGCTGAACGTGGTCGACGTGGCCGACGTGGCCGAGGGCCACCTGCTGGCGCTGGCGCGGGGCAGGGTCGGCGAGCGCTACATCCTGGGCGGCGAAAACCTGATGCTGCGCGAACTGCTGGGCGAGATCGCCGCGCTGGCGGGACGGCGCGCGCCGCGGCTGCGGCTGCCGGTGGCGCCGCTGATCCCGCTGGCGCACGCGTTTGAAGCCATGGCGCGGCTGTCCGGACGCGAACCCTTCCTCACCGTGGACGGCCTGCACATGTCGCGCAACCGGATGTTCTTCACCTCCGCCAAGGCCGAGGCCGAGCTGGGCTACCGGCCGCGCCCGCACAGCGGCGCGCTGCGGGCGGCGCTCGACTGGTTCGAGCGCGCCGGCTATCTCGGCTAGGCGGGCAAGGGCCGACGGCGGGGATGGCGGCAGGGGCAGGTGCGCGGACACGGCATCTCCATTCAGCGCGGACGTTCGGGGTCCGGCCTGGCGCGGCGCTGGACGCCGCGTCCCAGCACGCGCAGCGCGATACGGACCAGGCGCGGTACCGTGGCCGGGCGCAGCAGCCGTTCGTCGTAGCCGGCGAAGCGGCGCTCGTTTTCCGCCAGGCACAGCGCCAGCAGTTCGGGCAGCGCGGGCGGATCAAAGGCCACCGACTGCGCGCCGTTCAGGGTGAAGTTGTTGTCCGGGGCGGGGGCGTCGCCGTCGATGGCGCGCGCCAGGCCGATGCGCTCCCACGCCAGGAAGGCCCAGACCGCCGCCACCCTGGCTTCGAAACGCAGGCGCCGCCAGGGCGACAGCCCCGCGCGATGCCAGGCGATCCAGTTGGCAAACAGCAGGATGTGACGGCACTCTTCCTGCATCACGGGCTCGAAGGTGTCGACCAGTTCGCGCGGGAACAGGCCCGAGCGGCGCGCCAGTTCGAACAGGCCGAAGGCGAAGAAGCTGTCGATGCACTCGCTGAAGCCGGTGACGAGGTAGGCCCGTTCCGCGTCGGCCGGCCAGGCATACGGTGCTTCGGGCGCGAGGCGGATGCCGTAGGCCGCCACCATCCGCGCCAGGACTTCCTTGTGGCGGTTTTCTTCCCAGGCATTGAGGGCCAGCGCGGCGCGCATCTCCGGGTCCGGCACGGTCGCCGCATAGGCCGCCATCCGCAGCCTGGCCTTGCCCTCGGTCTGCACCGCGATGTCCCAGATCGGCAGCGCGACGATGCGCGCCAGCACCGGCGGGCTCAGCCGTGGCCAGTCGAGCACGGCCGGGCGGTAGGGGTTGAAGGTGTCGCGGAACATGCGGCAGGTTTCGCGGCGGTGCAGGTCGGAGCCGGGTTCGAGGCGGCCGGCGGCCTGGCTCGTCCAGTGCCGCATGCGGGCATCGGCCGCGTCCAGCGCCGCGCCGTCCGCCCCCAGCGCGCCGGCGGCGGGCATGGGCGGACGAAAGCCGGGCACCAGCTGCCCGATATCGAACCCATCCTTGACATGCCCGTCCATGCCGGCTCCTGGCGTGGTGCGATCGGATGTCGCCGATTATGCATCTTTCATGAAGCGGCGTCGATTCCGCGCGCTTTCGGGGTAACCGGTTCCAGCGATGCCTCCTTGCGCCGATGGCCAATCCGGTGCAGAGTGACGCCATCTGAAAACAGGGGAAGGCCATGCTCACCGAACGCGTCGAATTCGAGGGACCGCACGGGAAACTCTCGGGCAAGCTTGATTTGCCCGATTGCATCCCGCGCGCCTATGGCGTCTTCGCCCACTGCTTCACGTGCAGCAAGGACGTGCTGGCGGCGAACCGCATTTCGCAGGGACTGGCCGCGCATGGCGTGGGCATGCTGCGCTTCGACTTCGCGGGCCTGGGCGCGAGCGCCGGGGAGTTCGGCGACACCAATTTTTCGTCGAACGTGGACGACCTGGTGGCCGCCGCCGGCTTCCTGCGCGAGAAGTTCGCGGCGCCGCGCCTGCTGGTGGGGCACAGCATGGGCGGCACGGCCGTGCTGGCCGCGGCGCACCGGATTCCCGAGTCAAAAGCCGTGGTGACGATCGCTTCGCCGAGCGATCCGCATTACGTGGTCGATTCGCTATTGAAGGAGCACCTGGCCACCCTCGCGCAAGAGGGCGAGGCGCGCGTCAAACTGGCCGGGCGCAACTTCAATATCCGCCAGCAGTTCGTCGAGGATGCGACCGGGCATCGGCTGGCGGACAGGATTGCGCAGCTGGGGCGTGCGCTGCTGGTGATGCATGCGCCGGGCGACGATACGGTCGAGATGGAAAATGCGCTGCGGATTTTCGAGACCGCGCGCTATCCGAAGAGCTTCGTGTCGCTCGACGGGGTCGATCACCTGGTCACCGGCAGGGAAGATGCGGGGCAGGTGGCGGCGCTGATTGCGGCGTGGAGTGGGCGATATATCGATGAACCGTAGGGTGGACGGCTCTTCCCGGATGTGTGTGGTCGTGCGGCCGTGACGCCGTCCACGCGTTCAACCGGCCCATGCAAGGTCGCGTACCTGCATGCGTGATCTGAACGCGTGGGCGGCGCATGGCCGCCGGAATGCAGATTGCCGGGTGGAGCCGTCCACCCTACATGAATAAGCTCAATGCGAACGCCGCCTTACTCGTCGAACTCTTCGGCGAGGTTCTTCCACCCGCGGCTCTTGGCGAAGGCCGCAAACTCTTCCGGCGCTTCGAGCACGATCAGCTTGCGGTCCTGCAGGCCCGGGTCGCTATGGCCGAAGTCCGGACCCTTGTAGCCGAGCGCGCGCAGGCGCTCGACGATCTGCTTCACCAGCACGCCGTCCTTGTAGAGCCCACCATCGATGGGCGCCGCGAAGTCCACGTACACGTCGATGATCCCGTAGCCCTCGTCGAAAATGCGGATTGCCTTGACGTCGTGGGAACGGCCGGTGCTGTCGCTGGCCTTGAACGGGCCGGACAGTTCAATGTCGGTATCGGTAGTCATGGCGGCAGCATACCACCGCCATGGTTTTGGGGCCTTACTTCAGCGCCTTGTAAATCGCGTCGAGCCGATCGGGCGTGCCCGGAATGCGTTCCAGGCGCGGGTAGCGCAGGCCGCCGTGGTAGTCGAGCGGGATCGTGCGCAGGTTGTTGCCCTTTCGCACCAGCAGCTCGATCGGCGCCTTACCGTCCTTCGCCGCTTTCACGGCCGCCTTCAGCACCTCGGGCTTGAAGACCTTGTTGTTGACGGCGACGATGGTCGAGTTGCCGGCCAGGCCGGCGCGGAAACCGACGCCGTCCCAGATCACGTTGCGCACATTGCCGTCGGCGCCGACCGAGAAGCCCAGCGAATAGCTGAAGTCGGCCGACTTGCTGCGTTCCTCGCCCGCTTTCACGTAGTCGGTCGGGGTGTCGGTGTAGACCAGCTTCCAGCCGGCGCGCGTCAAGCCGTCGAGCGGGGCGCCGGGGCCGTGGCCGTCCAGGCGCGCGCGCAGGAAGGGCGCCCAGTCGAATTTCTGGACCTTGTCGAGCGCCGCGACCACGTCCTCGAAGCTGTAGAAGGCCGGCTGCATGCTGCCGTTGTCGATGCCGAAGAAGGCGCGCGCGAAGTTGTCGAGCGAGCGCTTGTCGCCGGACAGTTCGCGGATCCTGGTGTCGACGTCGAGCCAGATCAGGGCGCCTTCGGAATAATAATCCTCGCTGCGCTGCCAGTTGCCCCAGGCGAGCGCCCGGCGGCCGGCGATGATCGGGTCGTTGACGGTGTCCTGCACCGCGCGCCAGGCGCGTCCGCTCGTGTTGTCGTAGCGCGCCGCAGTTGCCGCCAGCGCTTCGCGCGCGCTCTTTTGCGAGACCAGGCCGGAACGGGCGCCGAGGATGGCGCCCCAGTACTGGGTCTGGCCTTCATAGACCCACAGCAGTTCGTTTTGCAGCGGGGTGTTGAAGTTCGGGACATCCTGTCCGGCCGGGCGGCGGAACTTGCCGTTCCAGGAGTGCACGTACTCGTGCGGCAGCAGGTCGCGTCCGGCTTCGCTGCGCGCCCAGTCGGTGAAATAGCCCGGCTTGACGCCGTTCTCGCTCGACTGGTGGTGCTCGCGGCCGATGCCGCCGAATTCGTCCGACAGCGCAAGCAGGAAGTCGTAGTGGCGGTAGTGGTGCGAACCGAACAGCTTCAGGGTCTGGTCGACCATCGCGCGGTGGGCGGCAATCTGCTCGGGTTTCGCGTCCAGGCTTTCGGCGTTATCGGCGACGACGTTGAGCGAGACGCGCACCTTGGCGCCCGGGTCGAGGTCGAACTGCCTGAAGTGGCGGCCGGCGAAGAGCGGCGAGTCGATCAGGGTTTCCAGGTCGTGCGGCTTGAACCGGACTTCGTCGCCCTGGCGTTCGGCCGTCTCGAGCGCGGTGCCGTACTGCCAGCCGGCGGGGAGCGTCAGCGAAGGCTGCACCGTGATGCGGCGCGCGACATAACCGGCCGGGTACAGCGTCACCGAGGGCCATTGCAGGCCGAGGATCTCGTCGGTCATGACGATGCGGCCCTGGCTCGGGTCGAGCGGCGACAGGAACTGGTATTCCGCTTCCAGGGTCGTCACGCCTTCCGGTACCGTGACGTGGAAGGCGAACACCTCGACCGGGTCGCGCGTCCATTCGACCGGCTTGCCGTTGGCCGTGAACTTGAGTCCCGCGAGCTGGGTGAGCGGGCCGCTCGGGCCGTGGTTGGCCGGCAGCCACTGCGGGTACAGGAAGGTCATCGGGCCAGGTTTCACCGGCACGCTCATGCGCATGCGGAACACCTGCTGCGCGAGGTTGGTCGCATCGACCTTCAGCACGATGGTGCCGGGGTAGGGCTGGTCGACCGGGGCCGGCACGGCGGCCTGCAGCGGGAAGGCCAGCGCAAGGGAGAGGGCCAGGGCAGACGCCGATTTCGCGGCGAAGGAAAGCGGGGCGTGGAAGCGCATCGTATAGGTGGTTGAGTAACGGAACCGGGCGAGTGTAGCACGCGGGTAGTTGCGCAAAAGTATGAAAAGGACGGGGAGTCGCAATGCAAATAATATTTGCAAAAACTGCTAAAAATCCATATTTCGTATCCCTTGAAAACCCGATGACCTGGCATTAGATTGGCCTCAACGGATGCTCACGATGAGGTCCGTCAACTTATCGCTTAAACTTGAAAAGGATATTTATCATGCGTACTTTCGATCTGACTCCCCTGTATCGTTCCGCCATCGGTTTCGACCGCCTGGCCAGCCTGCTCGAGCAACGCGCCGAGTCGCAGCCGAGCTATCCGCCGTACAACGTCGAGCTGCTTGCCGAAGACAAATACCGCATCGTGATGGCCCTCGCCGGCTTTTCCCGCGATGAAGTGGAAATCGTCTCCGAGCGCGACACCCTGCACGTGAGCGGCCGCAAGCAGAAGGACGAGACCCAGCGCACCTACCTGCACCGTGGCATCGCCGCCCGCGACTTCGAACAGCGCTTCCAGCTGGCGAACCACGTGAAGGTCACCAGCGCGTCCTTCGACAACGGCATGCTGACCATCGACCTGGTGCGTGAAGTGCCCGAGGCACTCAAGCCGCGCAAGATCGAGATCGGCAGCGGCAATGCGAATGTCGTGGACAGCAACGTCCAGCAAATCGAGCAACGCCAGGCCGCCTGAGGAAACCTCGATAAACCTACTGCGCGTCGGAGGTTCGGTCTGCGATGCTCGCTGTACGTTAAGTACAGCTGCGCTTCTCGACCAAACCTCCTTCCGCTCGCTACGGTTTCTCGAGGTTCCGAAACGGCACGTGAGCACAAGCAAAATCAGGGTGCCCTTTCAGGGCGCCCTTTTTTACGCCTGTCGACGGACATTTTCGTCCGGGCGTCGCACGCCGGGCGCCGGGCGCCGCAAGCCGCGCTAAGCCAGTCTTAAGGAAGAGCTTAAGGGCAGTCTAAGACAGATCGGCGACACTTCTCTTCATCGATACACCGTTATCAGCCAACCTTTCAACCAGGAGCACGTCCATGCAAAACGAAGGTGCAGTCACTGCCATCACCGCAAAACGTCTCACGCTGGCGCTGTGCGCCGCGGGCGTTCTTGGCGGCACGGTCGGTGCAATTGCAGTCAACCATAACAACGCCACGGCCCAGGGCGCGCCGGCGACCGTCGCCGCCGCGCCGGCACCTTCCGCGACCGCTCCCGCGGCCGTCGCCGGCGCCCCGGCTTCCACCGTCGCCCTGCCGGACTTCACCCGCATCGCCAAGCAAAACGGCAAGGCGGTGGTCAACATCCGCGTCATGGGCAGCACCAAGACCAGCGCGGCCAATATGCCGCAGGTGGACCCGGGCCACCCGCTCTACGACTTCTTCCGCCAGTTCCAGGACCCGCGCGGTTCCCGGGGTGGCGCTCCCGTTTTCGGCGCCGGATCGGGCTTCATCGTGAGCCCGGACGGCGTCATCCTCACCAACGCGCACGTGGTGCGCGGCGCCAGCGAAGTCACGGTCAAGCTGGCCGACCGGCGCGAGTTCCGCGCCAAGGTGCTCGGTTCCGACACCGCCACCGACGTCGCGGTACTGAAGATCGACGCCAAGAACCTGCCGACCGTCCCGCTCGGGAATGCGCGCTCGCTGCAGACCGGCGAATGGGTGCTGGCCATCGGCTCGCCCTTCGGGCTGGAGTCGACCGTCACCGCCGGCGTCGTCAGCGCCACCGGCCGTTCGCTGCCGAGCGACGGCAACGTTCAGTTCATCCAGACCGACGTCGCCGTCAACCCCGGCAACTCGGGCGGTCCGCTGTTCAATACGCGCGGCGAAGTGGTCGGCATCAACTCGCAGATCTACAGCCAGACCGGCGGCTACCAGGGCCTGTCGTTCGCGATCCCGATCGAGGTCGCGGCCCGCATCAAGGACCAGATCATGACCACCGGCAAGGTGCAGCACGCGAAACTCGGCGTGTCGATCCAGGACGTGAACCAGGGCTTTGCCGATTCGTTCAACCTCGCTTCGCCGGAAGGCGCCCTGGTCGCCAACGTCGAACGCGGCAGCGCCGCCGAGCGCGCCGGGCTGAAGTCGGGCGACGTGGTGCGCAAGGTGAACGGCCAGCCGATCATCGGCGCGGGCGACCTGCCGGGCATGCTGGCGGTGTCCAAGCCGGGCGACAAGGTCGCGCTCGACGTCTGGCGCGACGGCAAGATCGTGAGCCTGAGCGCGACGCTCGCCAATGCCGACGACAAGCCGGAGCGTGGCGAGCGCGAGGAAGTCGCCGCCGGCGACAAGGGCACCAAGCTGGGCCTGGCCCTGCGTCCGCTCGAGCCGGTCGAGCGCCGCGAGAGCGGCCTGCCGTCGGGCCTCGTGGTCGAGGATGCGGCCGGCGCGGCGATCGCTGCCGGCATCCAGCCGGGCGATGTGCTGCTGTCGGTGAACGGCAAGCCCGTGACTTCCGTCGAGCAGGTGCGCGACATGGTCAACAAGTCCAGCAAGTCGGTAGCCTTGCTGATCCAGCGCGGGAGTGACAGAATCTTCATTCCGGTCCGGATTGGCTAAGGACGCCCCGCGTCTTCCACTGCGCACCGGCATATAAGGAACCTCGACATGCGCCTGTTATTGGTGGAAGACGATACGATGATCGGCGAAGTGGTGCTCGACCTCCTGCGGGCCGAGCACTACGCCGTCGACTGGGTGAAGGACGGCGAAATGGCCGACACCGCCCTGGTGCAGAACCAGAACTACGACCTGGTGCTGCTCGACCTCGGCCTGCCGAGGAGGGACGGCCTCGACGTGCTGCGCGCCATGCGCACCCGCAAGGACCGCACCCCGGTGCTGGTGGCCACCGCGCGCGACTCGGTGGCCCAGCGCATCGCCGGGCTCGACGCCGGCGCCGACGACTACGTCCTGAAACCCTACGATCTCGACGAACTGCTGGCGCGCATCCGCGCGCTGCTGCGGCGTGCCGCCGGGCGCGCCGAACCCATCTTCGAATACAAGAACATCTCGATCAACCCCGCGACCCGCGAAACCCTGGTCGACGGCGAGCCGGTCTCGCTGTCGGCGCGCGAATGGGCGGTGCTCGAAGCCCTCGTCGCGCGGCCCGGCGCCGTGCTGTCGCGTGCCCAGCTCGAGGAAAAGCTGTACAGCTGGCGCGACGAAGTCTCCAGCAACGCCGTCGAGGTGTACATCCACGGCCTGCGCAAGAAGCTCGGCAGCGACCTGATCCAGAACGTGCGCGGCGTCGGCTACATGGTGCCTAAGGCATGAAAGTGACCCATTCGCTGCGCGGGCGCCTGCTCTGGTTCCTGCTTGCGGCCATCACGCTGGCGGCGCTGGCGCAAGCCTCGATCGCCTACAACGCGGCGCTCGACGACGCCGACCAGATCTTCGACTACCACATGCAACAGATGGCGCTGTCGCTGCGTTCGAGCACCCCGCTGTCGAACACCGAGGCGCAGAACCGGCAGGAGGGCATCGAGCCCGGTCCCGGCAACGACGACCTGGTGGTGCAGATGTGGTCCCCCGATGGCGTGCAGGTCTTCCACAGCGTCTCGCGCGCGCGCCTGCCGCAGCGCGCCGTGCTCGGCTTTTCCAACGTCAAGGCCAACGGCACCACCTACCGCGTGTTCTCGATCCAGACCAGCGGCCAGACCGTGCAGGTGGCGCAGGACCTGGCCGTGCGCCGCAACATGGCGAGCAACCTGGCGCTGCGCACGCTCGGGCCGATCGCGGTCATGATGCCGATCCTGATGCTGGTGGTCTGGTGGGTGGTCAGCGGCTCGCTCGAACCGGTGGCGCGCGTGCGCTCGCAGGTGGCGTCGCGCCAGGCCGACGACCTGTCGCCGGTGTCCGAATCCGGCCTGCCGGACGAAGTGCGCCCGCTGGTGCACGAACTGAACCTGCTGTTCGGGCGCGTGCGCACCGCCTTCGACGCGCAGCAGAATTTCGTCGGTGACGCCGCCCACGAATTGCGCACGCCGCTGGCCGCGCTGCGCCTGCAGGCGCAAAGCCTGGACCGCGCCGACACCCCGGAGGCGCGCAAGGTGGCGGTCGGGCGCTTGACGGCCGGCATCGACCGCGCCACGCGCCTGGTCGAGCAGCTGCTGGTGCTGGCGCGCCAGGAAGCCTCGAGCGACGCCGCCACGGGCCCGGTGGACCTGGCCGAACTGGCGCGCCGCACCGTCGGCGACCTGGTCGGCCTGGCGGCCGCCAAGGAGGTCGATCTCGGCCTGCAGCACGCGGACCAGGCGACCATCGACGGCCAGCCCGACGCCCTGCACATCCTGCTGCGCAACCTGGTCGAGAACGGGGTGAAGTACACGCCGCAAGGCGGCACCGTCGACATCGCCGTGCGCTTGGAGAAAGACGCGGCCGTCGTCGTCGTCGAGGACAGCGGCCCCGGCATCCCGCCGGAAGAACGCGAGCGCGTCTTCGACCGCTTCTACCGCGTGCCCGGCAGCGACGCCGCCGGCAGCGGCCTTGGCCTCGCGATCATCAAGGCGATCGCCGAGCGCCACGGCGCCTCCCTGCATCTCGATACCTCCGAACGCCTCGGCGGCCTGGCCGCGACCGTGCGCTTTCCGCTGGCGAAGGCGTAGGGTGGGCAGGTTCCCTGCCCACGCGTTCAACTCCCATGTGAAACGACACGGCTTCGCATAAGCCGGTTGAACGCGTGCGCGGCGGCTACGCAGCGTGATTGCCGCCTCCCGGGTATAGCCGCTCACCCTACGTATATCTACATCCTCTGCAACAAAAATTAGTCATCAGTTACCGGTTCAGGTATCTTCTTGCTTTGCGCGCCGAGTTAATTTCATCGGTGAAAGTTCAAAATCAGAAAGGCAGACAGTCCTTGTCGCCGCCGCATTGCTTGGAGAAGATATCGATGAACGAGTTGGTAACAAGTATCAATGGCATTATCTGGAGCCCGGCGCTGATCGTCCTGTGCCTGGGCGTCGGGCTGTATTTCTCGCTGCGCTCGCGTTTCCTGCAGGTGCGCCATGCGAAGGAAATGATCCGCCTGATGTTTGAAGGAAAAAGTTCGGAGCAGGGCGTGTCCTCGTTCCAGGCCCTCTCCATGACGCTCGCCGGCCGCGTCGGTACCGGCAACATCGCCGGCGTCGCCACGGCGATCACCTTCGGCGGCCCGGGTGCCATTTTCTGGATGTGGGTGGTGGCCTTCCTCGGCGCCAGCTCGGCCTTCGTCGAGTCCACCCTCGGCCAGGTGTACAAGACGGCCATCAACAAGCAATACCGCGGCGGCCCGGCTTTCTACATCGAGAAGGGCCTGGGCATGAAGTGGTATGCGCTGACCTTCGCCTTTGCCACCGTGATCGCGACCGGCCTGCTGCTGCCGGGCGTGCAGGCCAATTCGATTGCCGAAGGCCTGCAGACGGCACTGGGCATCGACCGCAACGTCACCGCCGGGGTGCTGGCGATCGCGCTCGGCTTCATCATCTTCGGCGGCGTCAAGCGCATCGCCACCTTCGCCGAAGTCGTGGTGCCCTTCATGGCGCTCGGCTACATCATGGTCGCCTTCGTGATCATCCTGCTCAACCTCGAACAGCTCCCAAGCGTGATCTCGCTGATCTTCCGCTCGGCCTTCGGCCTGGATGCGGGCTTCGGCGCGATCCTCGGCCTGGCGATCCAGTGGGGCGTCAAGCGCGGCGTGTATTCGAACGAAGCGGGGCAGGGCACCGGCCCGCACGCCTCCTCGGCGGCGGAAGTGAGCCACCCGGCCAAGCAGGGCCTGGTGCAGGGCTTCTCGGTCTATATCGACACCCTGTTCGTGTGCTCGGCAACGGCCTTCATGCTGCTCATCACCGGCCAGTACAACGTCGAAGGCCCGGACGGCGCCGCCCTGTTCACCGGCGTCAAGGGCGTGGCCGGCGGTCCGGGCTACGTGCAGACCGCGCTGGAAAACGCGATGCCGGGCTTCGGCGCGACCTTCGTCGCCGTGGCCCTGCTGTTCTTCGCTTTCACGACCATCGTCGCCTACTACTACATCGCCGAGACCAACATCTCCTACATCGACCGCCATGCGCGCTGGCCGTGGCTGACCTTCCTGCTGAAGCTGGGCATCATCGCCGCCGCCGTGTACGGCACGGTGAAAACGGCCGACCTGGCCTGGGCGCTGGGCGACATCGGCGTGGGCCTGATGGCCTGGCTGAACCTGATCGCCATCCTGTTGCTGCACAAGGTCGCCTTCAAGTGCCTGCGCGATTACGAAGCGCAGAAAGCGGCCGGCAAGGACCCGCAGTTCGACCCGGTGGCGCTGGGCATCAAGGGCGCCGATTACTGGGAACAGCGCCTTGCCGACAGCCGCAAGGGCAGGCCGGCGGCGGACAAGGCCGAGACGGTGGTGTAAGAAAAAACGGCAGCTTCGGCTGCCGTTTTTCGTAGGGTGGACGGCTCTACCCGGGTGGTGATGATCACGCGGCGTCGATGCCGCCCACGCGTTCAACCAGCTGGCGAACAGCCGCTCCGGTATTGGTTCGGGTATTCGAACGTGCGTTGAACGCGTGGGCGGCGCACTCGCCGCGTGATCATTACCACCCGGGTGGAGCCGTCCACCCTACGCCTCCGGCACCCGTTCCGGGTGTATCCCAGCCATAAAAAAAGGACCGGCAAGCCGGTCCTTTCTCGTTCCCGCGCGATCGAATCAGTCGACGGTCGCGCCGCTCTGCTTGGCCACTTTCGACCATTTCGCCGATTCGGCCTGGACGAACTTGCTGAAGTTGGCTGGCGTGTCGCCGACGTAGTCGGAGCCGGTTTCGGCGCGGATCTTCTCGAATTCCGGCGACTTCATGAACTTGATGGTTTCGGCGTTGATCTTGTTGACCACGGCCGCCGGCGTCTTGGCCGGTGCGAACAGGCCGTACCAGGCGTAGGATTCGACGGCAGGGATGCCGGCTTCGGCGAAGGTCGGCACGTCCGGCAGCAGCGGCGAACGCTTGGCGCTGGAGATGGCGATCGGGCGCACCTTGCCGCTCTTGATGTGCGGCATGATCGCGATGGTGCTGTCGAACATCATCGGGATGTGGCCGCCCAGCAGGTCGGAAATCGCCGGTGCCGAACCCTTGTACGGGACGTGGGTCATGTTCAGCTTCTGCACGCTGTTGAACAGTTCGCCGGTCAGGTGCTGCGGGGTGCCGGCGCCCGAGGATGCGTACGAAAAATCGCCTTTCTTCGACTGGATGTAGGCGACCAGTTCCTTCAGGTTCTTGGCCGGCACCGAAGGGTGGGCCACCAGCACCAGCGGCACGCGCAGCAGGTTGCTGACCGGCGCCAGGTCCTTCAGCGGGTCGAAGGTCATGTTCTTGTAGATGCTCGGGTTGATCACGATCGGCGCGCTCGAGGTGATCAGCAGGGTGTGACCGTCCGGCTCGGCGCGGACCACCGCTGCCGTGCCGATGTTGCCGCCGCCGCCGGCGCGGTTATCGATGACGAAGGATTTGCCGAGCGTTTCGGTGAGGTGCTTGGCCCACGGACGCGCCGCGATGTCGGACGGGCCGCCCGGTGGCCATGGCACCACCACGGTCACGTTCTTGGTCGGCCAGTTCTGGGCAAGCGCGCTCATCGAAACGACCGAGGCCGCGAAAGCGATGGCAAGCGATTTTGTGGAGAAGAGCTTCATATCCGGCATCCTTTGGTTGATTGTCCATCTGACCACAAAGATTCTACACGAACAGGCGACACCTGAAATACGCGTTTTATCCTGGCGTGCAGGGCGGGCTCACGCGCTGCCGGCCTGCGCCAGGATCGCGGCCAGCTGCCGGGTGTCGGCCGGCTTGACCAGGTGGTGCGCAAAGCCGGCGGCGAGCGATTGCCGGCGGTCGCTTTCGTGGCCATAGCCGGTGACCGCGATCAGCACCGCATGCGCCGTTTCCGGCTGCGCATGCAGGCGCTGCGCCAGTTCGTTGCCGTCGATGTCGGGCAGGCCGATATCGAGGATGCAGGCGTCGGGCGGCTCGATCCGGGCGCGCGCCAGGGCCGCCTGCGAACTGTGCTCGACCATGACGCGGTGGCCCAGGTTTTCCAGCACCAGGGCCAGCATCGCCGCGGCATCGGTATTGTCGTCGACCACCAGCACGCGCAGGGGCTTCGCGCCGGGAGCGGCCGGCGCGGCGTCGGCGCGCGGGCCGGCGGGCGCTTGCGTGCCGGACTGGCGCGGCAGGCAGACGCGAAAAGCGCTGCCCTGGCCCAGGCCCGCGCTGTCGCAGGTCACGCTGCCGCCGTGCAGCTCGACCAGGCTCCTGACCAGCGCCAAACCCAGGCCCAGGCCGCCGGCGGAACGGTCCGAGCTGCGCTCGGCCTGCGCGAACAGTTCGAACACGTGCGCCGCCAGCGCGGGCGTCATGCCGATGCCGTTGTCGACCACCTCGATGATCACCTGGTCCGCGCGCACCTCGGCCGCGAGCGCGATCCGCCCGCCTTCGGGCGTGTACTTGGCCGCGTTGTTGAGGATGTTCGTGATGACCTGCACCAGCCGCTTCTTGTCTCCCATGACGATGGTCGCCTGCGGCGGCGTCTGCGCCACCAGCTGGTGGCGCCGCGCCTGCATCAGCGGCGCCACCTGCTCGATGGCGTCGAGCAGGACCTGGCCGATGTCGAGCGGGGCCTTGTCGAGTTCGACGAGGCCGCGCGTGACGCGCGAGACATCGAGCAGGTCGTTGATCAGGTGGGTCATGTGATCGACCTGGCGCCCGATGATCTCGCTGGTGTGGCGCACCCTGCCTTCGTCGAGCCGGCCCAGGCGCAGCAGGTGGGCGGCGGCGCCGATCGGCGCCAGGGGGTTGCGCAGTTCGTGCGCCAGCATGGCCAGGAATTCGTCCTTGCGGCGGTCGGCGTCGCGCAGTTTTTCTTCGGCCTCCTTGCGCTCGGCAATGTCGCGGATGAAGGCGGCGATCCGGCCTTCTGGCAGGGCATAGGCGCGCACTTCGAACCAGGCGCCGCCGCCGGACGCGGGCAGGGTGTGTTCCAGGGTTTCCGGCACCCGTCCCGCCTGCACGCGCCGGTAGAGCGCCTCGACGGGACCGCCCGCCAGCTGGGGCAGCGCCGTCCACAGCTCCTGCCCCAGCAGCTCGCCGCGCGGCTTGCCGGACAACTGGGCGCCGATCTCGTTGAGCTGCAGGATGGTCCAGTCGCTGTCGAGCAGGGCAAAGCCTTCGGCCATGCTGTCGAAGATCTGGCGGCTCTGGTCGCGCTCGGCGCGCAGCCTGGCCTGGGCGCGCGCGCTCTCCACGGCCGACCAGGTGCGGTCGACCATGTCCTCGGCCATCGCGATCTGTTCCGCCGTCCAGGTTCGCGCCTGGGCGTCGTGCACGCTCAACACCGCCCGCAAGCGGCCTTTCTTGAGCAGCGGGATCGCCAGCACCGCGCGGATGCCCGTTGCCTGGTAAGCCGCGGCATGCGGGGCGGCGGCATCGTCGGTCAGGACGTCGCCGATGACGAGGTTGCGGCCCGCGCGCAGGATGTCGGCCACGGCCACGCCGAAGTCGTCCAGGATCAGCTGGGTGCCCTGCAGCGAGGCCAGGCTGCCGTCGGTCCAGTCGCGTTTCAGGTCCAGGTACAGGCCGCTGTCGTCGGCTTCGCCATAGGCGACGCGCTGGCCGCCCAGCGCCGTGCCGAGCAGTTCGCAGGCGGCGGCCGTGACTTCCTCGGAGTCGGCCAGGGGCCGGATGCGGTCGGCCAGCGCCAGCTGGAAGGATTGGCGCCGCTCCGCCGCCATCAGCGCCATCTTGGCCAGCTTCTGCTCGTGGATGTCGGTCGAGGTGCCGAACCAGCGTTCGATTTCGCCGGACGCATTCCGGTAGGGATCGGCCAGCACCAGGAACCAGCGGTAGTCGCCCGCTTTCGAGCGGATCCGGTGTTCGACACGGAAGCCGCCGCCATGCTCGTAGGCTTCGCGCCAGGCTTCCATGGTCACGGCGCCGTCGTCGGGATGGACGAACTGGTTCGCCACGTCGGCGGGCGTGGTGGAATCGATGGCGACGCCCGTATAGTCCTCCCACACGCGGTTGAAATACACGGCCCGGCCCGATGCCTCGACGATCCAGACGATCTGCGGGATCGAGTCGGCCATCATGCGGAAATTGCGTTCGCTTTCGCGCAGCGCCTGTTCCGTTTTCAGCGTGGCCGTCACGTCGCGGAAATAGAAAGTCAGGCCGGACGCGACCGGGGTGATGCGGACCTCGTACCATTTGTCGTGGTCGGCATAGTATTCGGTCACTTCGGTGGCGGCCTTTTCCCGGATCGCCTCGATGTAGGCGGTTTCGAAGGCGGTGCCGGGCAGGCCGGGGTAGACCTCTTCCATCTTCCTGCCGAGAATCTCCTGGCGGCCCACGTCGAGGATGCGCTCGGCCTGCCGGTTGACGTAGCGGAAGCGTCCTTCCTTGTCGACCGAGAAAAAACCATCCGAAATACTTTCCAGAATGGCGACAGCCTCGTCCGCTAATTGCTGCGAGGAGCTGTTGCTGGCGTTCATTGAAACCTCTTCCGGACTTTTCGGTAATTCCTGATTATAAGATGCTCACAGGAAGCCCGCCTTCCCGGCATCCAAATGGATTTCGTCAATTCCTGCCCGCGGCGGGCGCGGCCAGGAAAAAACCCGGCGCGTGGCCGGGTTGTGTCGCCAATCGCCGGTCGTCTCGCCTCAGAACTTGTGCCAGAGGCGCGCGAACCAGGCCGCGCCATTCAGGCCGAACTGCACGCTCTCGTACTTGAAACCGTTGTCGGTTTCGTTCGGGTCCTGCGCGGTCGGCGTGACGTCGAAGATGTTGGTGCCGCCCACGGTCAGCCTGGTGCGCTCGCTGAACGACCAGCTGAACGACAGGTCGGCCGAGGTCTTCGCTTCGTAATGCGCGTTCGGCACCGGCGGGCCGGAGAAGGTGCCCAGGGTCTGCGGACCGAAGTGGATGATGCGGAAGTCGCTGCCGAACTTGCCCTGCGTGTACTCGAAGCCGAGCGTGGCCTTGCGGCGCGGGCCGCCCTGTTCGATGAACAGGCGCTCGCGCTCGGACAGCAACACGTCCTCGAAGCCGACCAGGGCGCTCGGCGCATGCACGCCGGTCACTTCGGTCTTGCTGAAGTTCAGCGCAAGGAAGGTGTTCAGGCGGCCGGCTCCCAGCGGCATGCGCTGCGCCATCGTGACGTCCAGGCCCTTGGTCTGGGTGTCGATCGAGTTCACGAAGAACTGGGCCTGGCCGACGCCGAGCGATTCCAGCGTGGCGCCGAGGGCCGGATAGTTCTCGGCGTCGAAGCGTCCCGACAGCACGATGCGGTCGTCGATGTCGATGCGGTACAGGTCGGCCGTCACCGAGGTCGCCTGCGACGGGGTCCAGGTCGCGCCAAACGTCAGGCTCTTCGACTTTTCTTCCTTCAGCGCCGGGATGCCGGCGGCATTCGCGACCGCGCCGCCGTTCGGCGCCAGCACCACGTCGAGCGGCTGGCCGTTGACGAAGTCGGTGAAGGTCGAGGAGAAGTAGACCTGCTGCAGGGAAGGGGCGCGGAAACCGGTGCTGGCCGAGCCGCGCACCAGCACGTTTCCTCCCAACTTGTACGAGGCCGCCAGCTTGCCGTCGGTGGTCGAGCCGAAGTCCGAGAAGCGCTCGTGGCGCAGCGCGCCGAGCAGCTTGAAGCGGTCGGTGATGTCCGCTTCCAGGTCGAGGTAGGCGGCCGTGCTGTGACGGCTGCGGTCGGTGGCGTCGCCCGGCTGGAAACCCGGGAAGCCCTGGCTGCCGGCGTTGCCGCCGGCGCCCACGCCGTCGGCATCGATGTACGAACCCGGTTCGCCGGCGAAGATCTTGTAGTTCTCCTTGCGATATTCGAAACCGAAGGCGGCGTTCAGGCCCTGGAACACGCCGCCGTAGTAGCGGCTGAAGTCGGCGTTGGTGGTCAGCTGGCGGAAGGCGAAGCCGCCCGCGCCGAAGGAGCTCGCGCTCACGCCGCGCCCGCCGTTTTCCAGGTCGCGGTTGGCGATCGAGGCGTTCAGGGTATTGGCGATCGTGTAGTCGAGGCGGTTGTAGCCGTAGGTCTGGGAGAAATCGCCGTTCCATTCGCCGAAGCTGGTGCGAAAGCCCAGCGTGCCGTAGCGGTCGTCGAGGTCGCCGTTAATAAAAGGGACGAAGCCCTCCGGGTACATCGCCGCCGAATTGCGCGAAGGGATGTCGTCGGAACCGAGGCCG
Source organism: Massilia sp. GCM10023247 (assembly GCF_042653325.1). Lineage (NCBI taxonomy): Bacteria > Pseudomonadati > Pseudomonadota > Betaproteobacteria > Burkholderiales > Oxalobacteraceae > Massilia > Massilia sp. GCM10023247. The sequence continues at coordinate 160,640 of NZ_JBHSIB010000007.1, read as the reverse complement.
CCGCGCGCAAAGGCGGCCGAGGAGGCGTCGCGGCGCTGCACGCCGGCCGTCAGGTACATGCGGCCGGCGCCGAGCGGGATGTCGCCGTTGACGTACACGGTCTGGTTTTCGGTCTTGCTGTCGCCGATGATGCGCGGGTTGCCTTCCTCGGCGCGGTTCGAGCGGCCGCGGTCCAGGTATTCGCCGGTGATCCCGAAGGTGCCGCCGGCCAGCGCCACGCCGCAGTAGGCGGAGGCCAGGTAGTTCTCGCCGTCGCCTTGGGTGTACTGGCCGAAGCCGGCCACCGCCTCGCAGCCCAGGTTCTTTTTCAGTTCGATGTTCATCACGCCGGCGATCGCGTCCGAGCCGTACTGGGCGGCGGCGCCGTCGCGCAGCACCTGCACGTTGCGGATCGCCAGCAGCGGGATCGCATTCATGTCGGTGCCGGTATTGCCGCGGTTGCGCGCGCCGAACAGGTTCACCAATGCCGTCGTGTGGCGGCGCTTGCCGTTCACCAGCACCAGGGTCTGGTCGGAACCGAGGCCGCGCAGGGCCGCGGAGTCGACCAGGTCGGCGCCGTCGGCACCGCTCTGGCGCGTGGAGTTGAACGAGGGCGAGATGTTGGCCAGCGTCTGCGCCAGGTCGAACTGGCTGCCCTGTTCCGCCAGGCGGGTCATCGGAATGATGTCGACCGGGACCGGGGTGTCGGTGCTCGAGGCGGCGCCGCTGCGGCGGGTGCCGACCACGTGCACGCTCTGCACGGCAGCCGCCTGCGCGGTGTCGGGCGTGGCGGTCTGGGAGAAGGCCGGTGGAGCGAAGGCAAGGGCGCCGCCGCCGTACAGGGCGAGCAGCACGGAACGGCGCAATGGGGTTTGTTTGAGCACGCAGCTTCTCCAGAGAAAAATTTCATGCTAAACAATATTTACAGGCTCAACCACTGGGTGTGTTTTTAACACAACGGTTGCACCAAATTGGGGCGGGTTGAGTGGCGGGGCGTGGGATCGTCAACGGTGGACTGGGGTGCCTGCGCGGCCCGGTCACACCCTGCGCCTCCCCGCCGTCGTGTGCACGAAACCTGAAAACGGGGGAAAATAGCGGGCTAAACTTTTCCTCTTCGCGCTTATGACTACCCTGGCATCTCCTTCTCTTCCCGGCCGCGTCGACTTCAACCCGAAACCGCTCGGCGTTGCGCTGGTCCTGATCGTGCTCGGCGCCTGGTACCTGGCGCAGAACGTCGGCGCCAAGCACGCCATGCTGTTCGTGGTCGGGGCGCTGCTCGGCCTGACGCTGTACCACGCGGCCTTCGGCTTCACCTCGGCCTGGCGCGTGTTCATCGCCGATGGGCGCGGCGCCGGCCTGCGCGCGCAGATGCTGATGCTCGCGGTCGGCGTGGCGCTGTTCTTCCCGGCGCTGGCCGACGGCACCCTGTTCGGCAATCCGGTCACGGGCCTGGTGCAGCCGGCCGGCACGTCGGTGATCGTGGGGGCCTTCATCTTCGGCATCGGCATGCAGCTGGGCGGGGGCTGCGCCTCCGGCACCCTGTATACGGTCGGCGGCGGCAGCACGCGCATGGTCGTCACGCTGATCGCCTTCATCGCCGGCTCCGTGATCGGCACCGCCTACATGCCGTTCTGGACCTCGCTGCCCCAGCTGGCGCCGATCTCGGTGGTCAAGACGCTGGGCCTGGCGCCCGCGCTGTTGCTGAACCTGGCCCTGTTCGGCCTCATCGCATACATCACGGTCGTCGTCGAAAAGCGCCGCCACGGGCGCCTGCTGGGCGCCGGCTTGCAGCCGTCGCGCTCGCCATGGCTGCGCGGCCCCTGGCCGCTGGCGGCCGGCGCCATTGCGCTGGTCCTGCTCAACTTCGCGACACTGGCGCTGTCCGGCCGGCCGTGGGGCGTGACCTCGGCCTTCGCGCTGTGGGGCGCCAAGGCGGCGCAGTTCATCGGCATCGATACCGCGAGCTGGGCCTATTGGTCGACCAAGGCCAACGCGGCCGCGCTGGCCGCGCCGGTCACGCAGGACGTGACCTCGGTGATGGACATCGGCATCGTGCTCGGCGCGATGCTGGCGGCGGCGCTGGCAGGCCGCTATGCGCCGGTGTGGCGCCTGCCGCTGCGCTCGCTGGTGGCGGCCGTGGTCGGCGGCCTGCTGCTCGGCTTTGGCGCGCGCCTGGCCTATGGCTGCAACATCGGCGCCTACTTCAGCGGCATCCTGTCGGGCAGCCTGCACGGCTGGCTGTGGCTGGTCGCCGCCTTCGCCGGCAACGTCCTCGGCACGCGCCTGCGTCCGCTGTTCGGGCTGGAAGTGGAACGGGTCAAGCAGACCGGCTGCTGATTGCCGGTCCGGCCGGGCGATGCCCCGGCCGGACCGACAAGCCGGTTGACTGATTACCGCGCGGTCCCGAACGGATCGTCCAGGCTGTGCGCCGGCTGCGTGAACCACGCGGGGCCGGACTCGCTCATGTAGAAATGGTCTTCCAGGCGGATCCCGAATTCGCCCGGAACGCAGATCATCGGCTCGTTCGAAAAACACATGCCCGCTTCCAGGGGCCGCGTTTCGCCGCCGACCAGGTAGGGCCCTTCGTGGATGTCGAGACCGATGCCATGCCCGGTCCGGTGGGGCAGGCCGGGCAGTTTGTAGCCGGGGCCGAATCCATTGGCCTCGAGCGAACGGCGGGCCGCCTTGTCGACCTCCTCGCAGGCCACGCCCAGCCGGGCCGCATCGAAGGCGGCCGCCTGCGCCGCTTTTTCCGCCTCCCAGACAAAGCGCTGGCGCCTTGACGGCGTGCCGAACACATAGGTGCGGGTGATGTCCGAGATGTAGTTGTGGACCTTGCATCCGGTATCGATCAAGACCGTGTCGCCAGGCTTCAAGGTCTGCACGTAGTTCACGCCATGCGGGTAGGACGTGGCTTCGCCGAACAGCACGATGCAAAAATACGAGCCGCTCGCCCCGACTTTTTTATGGGCCAGGTGGATGAACTCCTCGACCTCCTTCGTCGTGATCCCTTCGTGCAGCATCGAGGCGGTGGCCTGGTGCACCGCCAGCGTCATGTCCATCGCACACTGGATCAGCGCCAGTTCCGCCGCCGACTTGCGCATCCGGCAGGCGGACGTGAGCGGCGCGGCGCTCTGCAGCGCGTAGTCCGGCGTGGCGGCACGGATCGCCTCGAACAGGAACAGCGGCGCGCTCTCGTCGACATACAGCTGGCGCGGGGAAGCGTCGGTGGCACAATCCAGGCCGTCGAGGACCCGGCGCAGGACCAGCGCGGGATTCTCGTGCTCGTCCCAGCAGTGGATTGCTCCGGGCACCACCATGAATTTTTCGATGGTGCCCTTCTCGAAGGCCGGTGCGATATAGGCCAGGTCGCCGGCTGCCGGCAGGACCGCGCCCACCATGCGCTCGCTCGGGCTCCAGCGGGTTCCCGAAAAATAGGTCAGATTGCTGCCGGCGTTCAGGTAGACGGCGACGATACCGCGCGCGCGCATGAATGCCTGGGCGCGTTCGATGCGCGCCCTGTGCTCGTCGATGCCGATGGGGACGGCCCGGTCCGTCATGCGCTGCAGGGTGTCGAGCGCTGCTTGCTGGGATTTCCCGCCAATAGTCATGTTTTTCCGTTCGTCTGGTGCGTGATCGATGTGGTGTTGCAGCCTTCGGGCCGGCAGCAATTTTACGCGAGCGCTATGGACTTCGAGGCTTAGCGCAGCACCCCTTCTTCGATCACGGTTTCCTTCGTCACTTCGGCCACCTGCCGGTCGTCTTCGGTGAGGCGGGTGGTCTTCCAGCTGCCGCGCGCGAACCAGGCCACCGAAATCAGGGCTACCGCGACGTTGGTGACGGGGAAGGACCACCACAAGCCGTCCGCGCCGAGCGTGGTGTGCTTGCCCAGCACGTAGGCGACCGGGAACTGGATCATCCACTGCGACACCATCGCGACGATCATCGCATTGAGCATGTTGCCCGAGGCCCGGAAGGCCGACACGATGCACAGCTGGATGCCGATGCCGCCCCAGGCCAGGCACATGATGCGGATGAAGTGGGCGCCGCCTTCGATCACCGCCGCGTCGTCCGGAACGAAAAAGCGCACCAGCGAGGGCGCAAACAGCCAGGCCAAGGCGCCGAGCAGCGTGAGGAGGACGAAACTGGCGACGGTCCCCAGCCAGGTGACGCGTTCGGCACGCTCGACGTTGCCGGCGCCGATGTTCTGGCCGACGAGGGTGGACACCGCCATCGCCACGCCCATGACCGGGATGGTGATGACCTGCAGGATGTTCGAACCGACGCCATAAGAGGCGATGGCCAGAGTGCCGAAGCTGGCCACGAGGAAGGACATGATCATCAGGCCGAGCGCGCGGGTCGACAGTTCGACCGAGCCCGGCAGGCCGAGGAAGAAGGCGCGCTTCAGGTAGTGCGCATCGGGCTTGAACCCGCGCCAGTGCAGGGCGATGCCGTCCCGCCCGCGCAGGAAGATCCACATCCCGAGCGCGGCGGCCAGCGCCTGGGTGATCAGGGTTGCGTAGGCGGCGCCGACCACGCCGCGCGCCGGCACCGGGCCCCAGCCGAAGATGAACAGCGGCGCCAGCACGAAGTTCAGCAGCACGGTGCCGGCCACGATCATGAGCGGAATCCGGGTCTGGCCCACGCCGCGCATCAGCGCCTGGAACATGGCGTACATGAAGACGAAGAGGATGCCGACGAAGGACACGCGCAGGAAGCCGAGCGCCCCGGCATACACCTCGGGCGCCACGCCGAGCAGGCGCAGCAGCAGGGGCGCGAGCGCATAGCCGAGGGCGCCGAACAGCACCGAGGTGATCACGACCATGAGCATGGTTTGCGCGGCGACGTGGTTGACCATGTCCTGGCGCCCGGCGCCGGCATACTGGGCGCTCATCGTGGCGCCCGCCATGGCCAGGCCGGAGCCGAGGGCGATGACCAGGAAGGTGACGGGAAAGCTGACCGAAATGGCCGCCACCGCCGACGCGCCCAGCCTGCCGACCCAGAAGGCATCGGTCAGGTGGTAGGCCGTCTGCAGCAGGTTGGCGAGGATGATCGGGACCGCCAGCGTGAGCAATGCGCGCGGAATCGAGCCTTCGAGGAACAGGGTTTTGCGGTCCTGGGCCATGGGTACCGTATGAAAGATAAATGCAGGGTGAATGGGGCGAGCCGCCCGGTGGAGGCGGCGTCATGCATGCGTCCATGCTAAGGGATTGCGCCGGAACACGATGTTCGGCAGGGCACGCAAGCGTGCGGACATGCGCCCGCCCGGATGCTAGACTTTGCGGTTCGACGCCTGGCTTCGCACTGCATGCGGACTCCAGGCATGGTCGCGCTCACGCTGCGTGCGGGTGCGCGGCCGCTTCACACCCGGGCCGCGTGCGGCTGCCTCCTGCCACCTTGCCGGTGGCGCTCCGGTCATCGGCCATGGCGTCCGTCTTGCGGGGCGGAAGGGGGTATAGCTGCATTGCAGCCCCTCGGATAAAGGAAAAATGTTGGGCATCCGCTTATCTACCCTCAGGTTCATGGTCTTGTTCCTGCTTGCCCTGGCCCTGCCTGCAAGCGCCAGCCTGCTTCCCACGCCGGAGCCGGACGCCAAGCCGGCCGTCCTGCCCGATCCCCTGGGCCGCGAAAGCCCGCGCACCCTGGTGTCCGGCCTGATCTCGGCCCTCGCGGAGCACGACTACGACCGCGCCGCCCAGTATTTCGACCTGCCGCTCGACAGCAGCCGGCAGCGCGTCAACGCCGCGGCGCAGGCCCGCAATTTCGAGGCGCTGCTCGACAGTGGCGGCTCGCTCAAGCCGTATGCCGCATTGTCGAACGATGTGCTGGGCAAGGTCGACGACGAGCTGCCGCTCGACCAGGAAAATGTCGGCCAGATCACCGTCGAGGGCAAGAAAGTCCCGGTCCTGCTGACGCGCAGCGAGCAGGAGGGCCAGCAGGTATGGCGGATATCGCGCGAGACGGCCGGCCAGATCGCGCAGGCCAGCAAGGGCGCTACGGTCGCCCAGGAAAAGGAGAAGGACGGTGTTGCCGTCGCCGGCGCGCCGCTGAAGGACTGGGGCATGCTGGTCGGGCTGGGGGTGATGATCTTCGGCGGCCTGTGGATCGTGGCGGCGCTGCTGGTGGCGGTCATGCGGCGTCTGGTGGCCGATCCCGCCGCGAACGGCCTGTACCGCTTCTTCGAGGCGGCCTTGCCGCCACTGAGCCTGCTGATCGCGGTCGGCGTGTTCTTCCCCTGGGCCCAGCAGCTTCCGGTCGCCATCGTGGCGCGCCAGGCCCTGCTGCGCTACACCGGCATCGTCTCCGTGATCGCCTTCGTCTGGTTCGGCCTGCGCCTGGTCGATGCGGTGGCCGAACTGGTCATCGCGCGCATGCAGCGGCGCCAGCGGCGCCAGGTGGTCTCGGTGGTGACCCTGTTGCGGCGCACGGTCAAGGTGCTGCTGCTGGTGTTCTCCGGGATCGGCATCCTCGACACCTTCGGCATCGACGTCACCACCGGGATCGCGGCGCTCGGCATCGGCGGCATCGCGCTGGCCCTGGGCGCCCAGAAGACGGTGGAAAACCTGGTCGGGAGCGTCACCGTGATCGCCGACCGCCCCGCGCAGGTGGGCGACTTCATCCGGGTCGGCGACCTGATCGGCACCGTCGAAGACGTCGGCATCCGCTCGACCCGCATCCGCACCCTCGAGCGCACCCTGGTCACGATCCCGAACGGCGACCTGTCGGCGCGCCAGATCGAGAACTTCGCGGCGCGCGACCGCTACCTGTTCAACCCCGTGATCGCGGTGGACTACCGGACCTCCTCGGCCAAGCTCAAGGAAGCGCTGGAAATCGTGCTCGAGGTGCTGACTGCGCACAAGGACATCGCGGAAGGCGCTCGCGCCAGGCTGGGCCGGATCGCCGAGCGCTCGTTCAATATCGAGGTGTTCTCGTATATCGAGGTGCTCGATTTCGAGCTCAGCCTCGTGATCCGCGAAGCCTTGCTGCTGTCGATCTACGAGCGGCTGGAGGCGGCGGGCATCGGACTGGCCTTCCAGTCCCAGACCATCGTGTTCGCGCCCGAGCAGCTCGATGCCCTGGCGCCGGCGCCGGCGCCGGTGCAGGAGCAGGAGCAAGAGCGGGCCGAGCGCAGCGATGCGCTGGCGAAGACCGCCCGCATCCGGCCCTGAGCTTGGGCTGCGCGCCGGCTCAGGGCGCGTTGCGCTTGACCACCACGCCGCTCTGGATCACGACGGCCGGGGCCTCGAGGAGGCGCACGTCGGCGGTCGGGTCGCCCGGCACGGCCACCATGTCGGCGTAGCGGCCCGCTTCGACCACGCCCAGGTCCTTGCGCGCCAGGGCTTCGGCGGCGTTGATGGTGGCGCTCTGGATGGCCTGCAGCGGCGTCATGCCGTACTTGACCATGACCGCGAACTGCTTGCCGTTGTTGCCGTGCGGGTGGACGCCGGCGTCGGTGCCGTAGATCATCTTGACGCCGGCCGCGTGCGCGCGCTTGAAATTCTGGCGCTGCACTTCGGTCACTTCGCGGTCCTTCCTCAGGTTATCTTCGAGCACGCCGTTCTTCTTGCCCTCGGCCGCCGTGTAGTCGCCGTTATAGATGTCCATCGACAGCCAGGCGCCGTGCTTCTTCGCCAGCGCAATGCCTTCGTCGTCGATCAGGCTGGCGTGCTCGATGGTGTTGACGCCGGCCCGGATGGCGTCCTTGATGCCGGCCGCGCCATGCGCATGGGCAGCCACCTGCAGGCCCCATTGGCTGGCTTCTTCGACGGCCGCGCGCAGTTCGGCCAGGTTCATCTGTTGCTGGCCGGGTTCGGTATTGCGCGAGAAGACGCCGCCGGTGGCGCAGACCTTGATGACCTGGGCGCCGTACTTGCGCAGTTCGCGCACCGACTTGCGCACTTCGTCCGGGCCGTCGGCGTTGTACGGTCCTTTCTCCTGCATCGACGGCGGAAAATACGTGCTGTCGCAGTGGCTGCCGGTCGGCCCGAAGGACCAGGCGGCGGGAATGATGCGCGGCCCGCGCACCTTGCCGGCCGCGATCGCCTGGCTCAGGCCGACGTCGTTCCATTCGTGCGCGCCGACGTTGCGCACCGTCGTGAAACCGGCGTCCAGCGTGCGCGAGGCGTGCACCACGCTCAGCGCCGACCAGAAGCGGTCGTTGTATTCGAGGTAGCTGTAGCCGCCGTAGGTGGGGTCGGAATCGAGGTGGACGTGCATGTCGATCAGGCCGGGCACCAGGGTCATGCCGGGCAGGGCGATGCGGGTGGCGTCGCTGTTTGCGGCAGCGCCCGCGTCGCCCGCGCGCGTGACGCTGACCACCTTGCCGTCGCGTACGAGGATTTCGGGGTGCTGGATCATGCGCCCGCCGCGCACGTCGAGCAGGCGGTCGGCGGTGATGATGACGTCGGCTGCCTGGGCGGCTTGCCAGCCGAATGCGGCCAGGCAGAAGGATGCGACGCGCAATGCGCGCTGATTCGGTCGCTTCAAGAAATCACCTCGATGTTGGATAGATAACACGCAACGTTATACCGGCATACCTGGCAGCCGTCCAGATGAGCGAGGAAGCGGGAAGCGGGGCGGGGTGAGGTGTCCCGATCAGTGCTTCCGCAAGGGCTGCTCGGCAGCCGCCGCCAGGGATGCTTCTTGCCCGGGCGCCAGGAAGCGGGTCGACGGCCCGCCATCGGCGTTGTGCTGCATGATGCGCACCGGCCGGCCTTGGGCGTCGAGCCACACCTGGCCGATGCCGGCGCCGTTCCAGACGCGCTCGCCATGCTGGCGGCGGTCGGGCAGGCGCGGCGTGAGGGCCAGGTCGCGGCGCTGGGTGAACCAGTTGAGCGGCGAGCGCGGAGCATACAGCCAGCGATTGAGGCGATCGAGCCAGTCGAGCAGGCGGCGCGGGAATGCGTTCTTGATGCCGCTGCTGGTGATCTGCCAGACGTGCGGGGTATGGTCGCGGTGGCTTGCCTCGCGCACCTCCACATCATAGGCGAACGAGTAGTGCACATCGCCCGACAGGATCACGTAATTGCCCGGGGTGCGCGAATGGCGGAAGATATTGAGCATGCTGCCGGCCGTGTCGCGATGCGCCATCCAGTTCTCGGCGTCGACGGTCAGGGCCAGGCCGGCGAAGGCAGCCACCTTTTGCACCACCTCGATCAGCTTGACCCCGAACATGGGCGTCGGCGAGACGATGACGGCGGCCGTTTCGTCCAGCAGCTCGTGCTGCAGCTCGGTCAGCGATTCCCAGTCCATCAGGCCCGAGGGATGGCCGGGCCGGCGCGGGTTGCGCCAGCGCCGGGTGCGGGTATCGAGCACGATGATCGTGGGCTTGGTCCGTACGACGAAATCCCACTGGCGGAAAGCCAGCAGGCGCTTGACCAGCGCGTCCTGCAGCGGCGCGTCCAGCCGCGCACTGGCAACATCGTCAAGAGCGGCCGTGGCGGCCAGCGCCGCCAGCTCGTCCAGCGCCGTTTCGAACACATCGGGGCGGTTGCCCCAGCCTTGGCACAGCATGTAGGCGATCAGCGCATTGCCGACGATGCGGCGCGAGAACGGGTGCCCGTAGGCGGTGGTTTCCCACTTGGCCGACAGGTTCCAGTCGTCGGTGATGTCATGGTCGTCGAAGATCATCAGGGTCTGCACGTGCGCCAGCAGCCGCGCGCACCTGGGCAGGTCGCGGCAAAAGCCCGCCAGCGCCTGCGACTCGCGTTGCCAGCGCTCTGCGTATCGGGGATCGAGCGCGGGCGCCGGCGCATCCGCCACCAGTTGCCATGGCAGGGGCGACCAGACCAGCAGGTACATGGCCATCACCTCGGCCAGGGTCACCAGGTGGTTGTGGGCATTGGCCGTGGTGAAGATCGGCTTTTCCTTGCCGCCGAAGAAGCGGTCGCGCAGCGCATCGTTGGACTTGAACGCAGGCAGCAGCTCCTCGCGCCGGTAGTAACTGGCCGGGTGGCGGTACAGCGCCTCGCTGTCGGCGACCACGGCGCCCTCCAGGCATTCGCCATACAGGCCCAGGCGCCTGACCAGCGCGTGGATCGCGGCCAGCATCGGGCCTGCCACGTCGTCGGCATACACCTGGTCGCCGCACAGCATGAGCAAGGCAGGCCGCTCGTCGGCCCGTTCGATACGATCGGCCAGCAAGGCGTCGGCGCGCGCCAGGCCGTCAGGCGCGGGATGATGCGGCTTGCGGCAGGAGCCGAACAGGATATTGTCGCTGCGGCTGCGCAGCACCAGGTTCGGCCGCGTCGCGCCGGCATGCAGCAGGTGCGGCGCCCATTGCGCGATGCCGGTCTCGTTGCCGTCGCCCTGTGCGACGAGCAGGTCGTACTCGATGACCGTGTCTTGCGGCAGCGGTTCGGGCAGCGCGACATCGATCAGGTGCACGCAGGCGTGGCGGCCGATTGGTATCACGCGACAACTGCGCGCATCGAGCGGAAGGCGCCGCGGCGTGCCTGCCTCGGCTAACTTAGGCGCCAGCACCAGGGTCAGGTCGAGCGGCGCGCTGCCGACCAGCCAGAGCACCAGGCGGCCTGGCTCGAGGCGGCGCAGGACAGGACCGGCAAGCACAGGCGGCAGGCCCTCGGGGGCGGGAGTCTGGATCAATCGGTGCACGATGCTGGTTGAACGAACAAATCAGTGTAGCAGACGCGCCGCACGGCTCGGGCATGCAGACGGCTCATCCGCGCGCGCAGACCTTGATCAGCCTTGACGAACCCGCCCGCCAACCAGCACCGCATCACTTTTGATCGCCGTCCGTATCAGGCAATCGCGCCCCGTAACACGGCCTTGGCGCAACGTGAGTCCATGTCCGAGGAGGGCGGTCAGCGCCCCGGCTGCGACGCCGGTGGCGCTGTCTTCCAGCGCCGGGTCGAGGTGGTTGAAGTTGCGGCCCTCGAATCCGCTGGCGCCCGTACGGCACCACACGTAGCAGCCGCTCACGCCGTGTTCCCGGCCCCAGGCGGTGATCGAGGGGAGGTCCGGCGTCAACCGGTAAAGCGCGTCCGGGTCGGCCACTTCGAGCAGCAGCTTCGGGCTGCCGACCGAGGCGATGCGCGGCGCGCTGGCCAGGCGCAGCGTTGGCGCGGCCAACAGCCGCTGCGCCAGGGCCTCGTCGACTGCCACTTGCGGCGCCGCCTGCCGCGCCAGCCCGACAAACACTTCGTCGCCGTCCCGCGTTAGTACGAGGCGCTGGCCGTGCATTGCCGTCGTCACCGTCAAGGGCGCGCTCTTGCCATGCCGATCGAACAGGACTTGCGCTGCCGCCAGCGTCGCATGCAGGCAGAGCGGGCTGCGCATGTGCGGATAGACGAAATCGAGCATGGCGGCGCTGCCCGGCGCCTCGGCCGCATCGAGAAACACGCAAGTGAGCGCACGCTCACGCGCCAGCGCCTGCCGTTCCTCAATCCCGGCCGGCCCATCCTCGACCACCAGCGCCGGATTGCCGCCACCCGCCGCGCCGCCAAAACATGTGAATTCTTGTATCCGCATGGAAATGATTGATAAGTTGATCTCGCCGGCTCTATACTGTGTTTTTATACAGTAGTTTGTGAACACACCACATTGTAACGTGCCGATGCCGCCTTCCTCCCCGCCACCGATCGAGAGACTGCCCGACTACGCCGAGTTATTCTGCCTGTCGAATTTCTCCTTCCTGGAAGGCGCCTCGCACGCCGAGGAACTGGTGGAGCGGGCGGTGCGGCTGGGTTATGCGGGGCTGGCGCTGACCGACGAGTGTTCCCTGGCCGGCGTGGTGCGGGCCCACGCCGAGGCGAAGAAGGCGGCGCTGCCCTTCATCGTCGGCGCCCATTTTCATTTAAAACAGCCCGACGGCAGCCCGGCCTTGTCGCTGATCCTGCTGGCCCAGGACCGCAACGGCTACGGCAACCTGGCCGAATTCATCACGCTCGGCCGCACCCGCAGCGAGAAGGGCACCTATTTTCTTACGCCGGAAGATATCGCCGACCCGCAGGGGGAACTGGCGCACCTGAAGGGCATGCCCGGCTGCCTGGCGATTTTGCTGCCGCATTACCCGGGCCACGAGCCGCAGGACGTCGACCGGCTGCACAAGCAGGCGGCCTGGGTGGCGGCGCAGTTCCCGGGGCGCGCCTGGCTCGGGCTGGTGCTGCTGCACCGCGCCTTCGACGATGCGCACCGGTTCAGGGTGGAGGAAATCGGCCTGCAGCACCGGCTGCCGCTCGTCGCGCTCGGCCACGTGACGATGCACGTGCGCTCGCGCAAGCCGCTGCAGGACACCTTGACCGCGACGCGCCTGAACAAGCCGGTGGCGCAGTGCGGTTACGGGCTCGCGCAGAACGCCGAGCAGCACCTGCGCGCGCGCCTGCGCCTGGCCAACATCTATTCGAGGGCGGCGTTAAGCGAGACACTGCGTATCGCCTCCCTGTGCCGCTTCTCGCTCGACGAGCTGCGCTACGAGTATCCGAACGAAGTGGTGCCGGCGGGGCAGACGGCGGCCAGTTTCCTGCGCAGCGAAACCTATATCGGCGCGCACCGGCGCTTTCGGGCAGGGATTCCGGCCAGGGTGCAGGCGCAAGTCGAGCACGAGCTCGAACTCATCGCCGAGATGGGCTACGAGCACTACTTCCTGACCGTGTACGACATCGTGCGTTTCGCGCGCTCCAACAACATCCTGTGCCAGGGACGCGGCTCGGCGGCCAATTCGGCCGTCTGCTACTGCCTCGGCATCACCGAGGTCGACCCGGCGCGCGCGAACCTGCTGTTCGAGCGCTTCATTTCGAAAGAGCGCAACGAGCCGCCCGACATCGACGTCGACTTCGAGCACCAGCGCCGTGAAGAAGTCATCCAGTACATCTACAACAAATACGGCCGCACCCGCGCGGCATTGGCGGCGGTCGTCATCAGCTACCGCCCGAAGAGCGCGCTGCGCGACAGCGGCCGCGCGCTCGGCGTCGACCTCGCCATCATCGAAAAGGTCTGTAAAGCCCACCACTGGTTCGACAGCAAGGCCGACCTGCTGAACCGCCTGAAGGAATCCGGGCTCGATCCCGAGGCGCCGCTGTCGCGCCAGTGGGCGACCCTGGCGCAGCAGTTGCTGAACTTCCCGCGCCACCTGTCGCAGCACCCGGGCGGCTTCGTCATCGCCCAGGGCAAGCTGTCGCGCCTGGTGCCGATCGAGAACGCGACCATGGTCGACCGCAGCGTCATCCAGTGGGACAAGAACGACCTCGAGGAACTGGGCCTGATGAAGGTCGACGTGCTGGCGCTGGGCATGCTGTCGATGCTGCGGCGCGCCCTGGAGTTGGTCAGCCTGCGCCACGGCTCCCTGTTCGAGATGCAGGACATCCCGCCCGACGACCCGGCCACCTACGACATGATCTGCGCGGCCGACACGGTGGGCGTGTTCCAGATCGAATCGCGCGCCCAGATGAGCATGCTGCCGCGGATGAAGCCGCGCGTGTTCTACGATCTCGTGATCGAGGTGGCGGTGGTGCGCCCCGGCCCGATCCAGGGCGGCATGGTGCATCCGTACCTGCGCCGGCGCCAGGGCCTGGAACCGGTCGTCTACCCGAGCGAGGAAATGAAGGCCGCGCTGGGGCGCACCCTTGGCGTGCCGATCTTCCAGGAGCAGGTGATGCAGGTGGCGATCCTCGGCGCCGGTTTTTCGCCGGGCGAGGCCGACCAGCTGCGGCGCGCGATGGCGGCCTGGAAGAGAAAGGGAGGACTGGAACACTATTACGACCGCATCGTGCGCGGCATGCTGGAGCGCGGCTACCAGCTCGAATTCGCGGAAGCCATCTTCAGCCAGATCCAGGGTTTCGGCGAATATGGTTTTCCGGAGTCGCACGCGGCCAGCTTCGCCTTGCTGGCCTACGCCAGTTCCTGGCTCAAGTGCCACGAGCCGGCCGCCTTCCTGTGCGCGCTGCTCAACAGCCAGCCGATGGGCTTCTACAGCCCCTCGCAGCTGGTGCAGGACGCGCAGCGCCACGGCATTGAGGTGCGCCCGGTCGACATTGCGATCAGCGGCTGGGAATCGACGCTGGAAGAACTCGACGACCCCACGCGCCAGCCGGCGGTGCGGCTGGGCTTGTCCCTGCAGCGCGGCATGAGCCGGGAAGCGGCCGCGCGCATCGAGGACGCGCGCGCGATCCGTCCTTTCGAGAGCGTGGTCGACCTGGCCAGGAGGGCAGGGCTCGATCGCGGCGACCTGCAGGTGCTGGCCGGCGCCAACGCCTTGCGCTCGCTGGCCGGCCACCGCCGCGAAGCCCTGTGGCAGGCGGTGGGCGCCGTGCCCGACAAGGATTTGCTGCGCCCGACCTCCCTGGTGGAAGAGATGCCGGCGTTGGCCGCGCCCTCCGAAGGCGACGAGATCGTCGGCGACTACCGCGCCCAGGGCCTGACGCTGGGGCGCCACCCGGTCGCGCTCTTGCGCAAGGCTTTGCTGGCCCAGCGCTTCATGCCGGCCTCGATGCTGAACGAATTCCAGGACGGGCAGCTGGCGCGCGGCTGCGGCATCGTCACCGTGCGCCAGCGTCCCGGCACGGCGAAAGGCGTGCTGTTCATGACGCTGGAAGACGAGACCGGCAACGTCAACGTGATCGTCTGGCCGGACCTGGTCGACAAGCAGCGCAGGGAGGTGCTGGGCGCGCACCTGCTGGGCGTGTACGGCATCTGGCAGAGCCAGGGCCAGGTGCGCCACCTGGTGGCCAAGCGGCTGGTGGACATGTCGCACCTGCTGGGCAAGCTGACGACCAGCAGCCGCGACTTCTGCTGAGCTGGCCTGACCGATTAGCGCGCCGCCGCGCGCAGGCGCGTAGTGCGCTCTTCGGTCAGCGGGTGACTCCGCAGGAAGCTGGCGGCCTCGTCCCACAGCCATGGACGCGCCGCTTTCTCGTCTTCTTCTGGCGCGCCGCCGGATTCGACCTGATCGAGCAGGTCCGCCAGCGGCAGCGTCGAGATGCCGTTTTTCTGCAGCAGCGCAATGGCGTAGCTATCCGCGTCGGTTTCCATTTCGCGCGAATAGCGCATGCCGGCAAACGCGGCCGGCACGGCGGCGACACCGCTGAAGTCGCCGAACAGCGCGGCCGCCAGCGCCGCCGACAGCGAGGAGCTTGCCAGGATGCGGGTGCCGTGGCGCAGGCGCACGTGCCCGATCTCGTGCGCCAGCACGCCCGCCAGCTGCGCCTGCTGGACTTCGCCGAAGTCGCCCGCCCGGCCCGCAATCAGGCGCACCATCAGGTCCGACACGACGATGGTCCCGCCGGGCAGGGCGATGGCGTTCGCACCCAGGGAATCGGCTTTGCGCACCAGCAGCCGCACCCGGACGTCCGGCGGTGCGACCCGTGCCAGGGCTTTGTCGACCTCGGCCAGCCATTCGTCGCTCAGGCGGCTTTCCTCGAGCGTGCCGCCGGCATGCAGGGCCTTGAGCGCGCTTTCGCCCAGCGATGCGTCGACCGATGCCGGCAGCGCGGCGGCAATGCGCGTGGCCGCCGCCGGCACGCCCCATACAGCGGTGACGACGATCAGCGCGATCAGTAACACGAGCGCCACCAGCGCCGCCCAGGTATGGCGGGTCAGGCGCACGATGCGGGTAGCGCGGTAGCCGAGCGCCTCGCGCAGTGCCTGGCCGGCGCCGGCGCCCGGCACTTCGCAACGGGCGCCGTCGGCGAAATACAGCACCGTCGGCGCATGCGCGAAAGGCTCCGCGATGCGGGTCGCCTGTGCTTCGTAGGTCTTGTCGATCTCGCCGCGCAGGGTGAGCACACCCCCGGCGGCGGCCAGTTCGACGGCGTGGGCGCGCGCATGGCGGCCATCATAGTAGTGTGCGCTGATCATGGGGGTCACCAGGACAGGTCGACGCCGAGGAAATCGGCCGTGCCGTCGCCCGCCGCTCCACCGGCCGGCTTGACGGCGGCCAGCACGTGGTCGAAGCCTCCATCGGCCTCGACTTCGAGCATCAGATGCGCGAGGCGAAAACGGTAGGCACTTACCACCGCAAACGGGCGGTACAGGCCGAGGGTAAACAGGGTCAGCAGGAGGTTCTTCACTTGCAGGCGCGCGAGGGCGCGCGCCGACAGCGTCGACACGAAACGTACGGCCGGAAAGCGCGTGCCCGGCAGGCACAGGTTGAGGACGCGCACCTGCTGGTAGGGGCCGAGCAGCAGGTAGGCCATCAGCGCTGCGGCACACCCGATCGCCGTTCCCAGCAGGGCGTCGACGGCCTCGGCCGGCAACATGATTTTCAGCGGTACCGCGGCCATCCCGAGAGCGAATACGACCAGGATGAAGGTCGTCGCCAGCAGCAGGCCGCTGGCATATATCCTGAAAAACTCGTAGATCGACAGGTCGGTCGACGAATGCCGGTCGCCATAGGCCACGTGGCCATACTGGTAGCGCTTCATCCAGCCGTACATGGCAGGCCAGCCGAGATAGAGCGCGACGGGCAAGGCCGACCAGGGACTCTCGCCGATCACCGCCACCATGACGCCCGGCAGCAGGAAGATCGCGATCGGCGCCAGGTAGCTGCCGTAGGCGCGCGGCACCGAGCCGGTGAAATGGAAGCGCAGCCCCCGATACGAGGTGTTCCCGAGCCGGAAACGCAGCGCCCCGCGCATCATGTAAGGGAGCGCCAGCAACAGCACGCCGACCACGGCCAGCCCGAAGGCGAGCGAGAAACCGAAGGCGTACTGGTAAGCAGCCAGCAGCAGCACGGCCAACACGCGGCCGCGCAGGATCGCTGCCGGCGCGCCGTGGAAATCGAAGACGGCGCCGGCGAGCATGGTATTGCGGTCGAAGTATTGCAGGCGCCGCACCTTGGCCCAGGCCGAATAGATGCCGAGCGTCGCCAGGCTCAGCAGCAGATTGATGACCCAGATACGGAAGTATTCGCGTCCGCTACCGGTGAACTGGAAGGAATAGGTGCGCGGCATGGGCGGCACCAGGGCATCCTCGCCGGGGAGAGCAAGCGCAACAGGAAGGTCGGCAGGAAGCATGGAGTAAGCGAAAAACTTAACTCCAGGAAATGTCGCTGTTTGCTGGCCTGTTTGTCAACCCTTATATTGAACAGGTAGCCCAGCCGCCATAGGTGAGGCAGGGATCAGTGCAGCACGGCGCGCACGGCGGCGATCAGGTCTTGCGGCTCGAAGGGGACGGGAATGTAGCGGTCGGCGCCGCTGGCGAGGCCCTCGCGCGCGTCCTGTTCGGAAATGAATGCGGCCGAGGTGTGGATCACGTTCATGCGGCTGGTGGCCGGATCGGCCTTGATGCGGCGGCAGACTTCGCGGCCGTCGATGTCCGGGAGGCGCACGTCGAGCAGCACCAGGCTGGGGTGCAGGCGCGCGGCCATTTCCAACGCGTCGCTGCCGTTGCTTGCTTCCTCGACGAGAAAGCCCGCATTCTGCAACAGGCGCGTCTTCACATAGCGCGCCTGGTCGTAGTCGTCCACGTTCAGAATCAGGATTTTGGAAGTCATGAAAGCCTTTGAGAAGGTCGGCATGATAACAGTTGCCGGTCGAGCCTGTTGCACATTACAGGAGCGCTGAGCACAAGGGGCGGTGCGGGGACGAAATAATGTCCAGACCGTTGTAAATACGCTCATGCATGGTGGGTAGGCGCCGTGCGCCGTCCATGCAGGCCTATACTCGAATCTCACCGTTCCCTGGGAGATTGCCATGAAAGCGATTCATCCTGTCCGCGCGGCATTGGCTGCCACCGTCCTGGCCGCGCTCGCGTTTGCCCCCGCCGGCGTATGGGCCCAGTCCGGCATGAAAAAGGCCGACGGCGTGCTGGTCGACTCCGGCGGCATGACGGTCTATACCTTCGACAAGGACACCGCCGGTTCGGGCAAGAGCATGTGCAAGGGCGAGTGCGCCACCAACTGGCCGCCGGTGCCCGTCACGACCGAGCGCGTCGCCGCGCCTTACTCGACCATCACGCGGGACGACGGCACCAGGCAACTGGCCTACAAGGGCAAGCCGCTGTACCGGTTCGTCAAGGACAGCAAGCCCGGCGAGCGCAAGGGCGACAAGGTGAAGGACGCCTGGCACGTCGTGACCGACTGAGCCGGGGCCGGCCGGACATCACTGGCCGGCCTGCATTCGGCTAGCGTCCCGCGCGATACGCCGCCGTCAGGCGCAAGCCGAGCGTGCGCATGATCTCGTGCGGATTGACGGGCTTGACCAGGTGGACATCGAAACCGGCCTCGCTGGTCGCCATGCGGTCCTGTTGCTGGCCCCAGCCGGTCACGGCGATCAGGATCGCTTCCTTGCCCCATGCCTGGGCGCGTACCCAGCGCGCGACCTCCAGCCCGTTCGCGTGGGGCATGCCGATGTCGAGGATCAGTGCGTGCGGCTGCCACTCCTCGGCGCGCGCCATCGCTTCGCGTCCGTCGTGCGCCACCACGACCGAATAGCCTTCGATCCGTAGCACCTCGGCGAGCAGGTCGACCGCGTCGGCATTGTCGTCCGCGACCAGCAACCGGATTTCCGCGCTGCTCGCAGCCTGGGCGCTCGCCTGCGCCGGCTCTTCGACGCCCTCGGCCAGCGGCAGGGCGACGCGCAGCGTGGTCCCGTGGCCGGTGCCGTCGCTGAAGGCGCGCACCGTGCCGCCGTGCAGGCCGACCAGTTTGCGCACCAGCGCAAGACCGATTCCCAGCCCGGCCGAGCCGCCGCTGACCTTCGATTCCGCCTGGGAGAACATCTCGAATACCCGCTCGAGCTGGGCGGGATCGATGCCGACGCCGTTGTCGCTCACCGTCACCACGACTTGCCCGGCTTCGAGCGCCGCGCCGACCGTGACGGTCCCGCCGGCCGGGGTGAACTTGGCCGCATTGTTGAGCAGGTTGCTCATCACCTGGGTCAGCCTGACTTCGTCGCCCAGCACCAGCGCCGGAACCGGCGCCAGCTCGAAGGCCACCTTGTGGTCGAGCGATTCGAACTGCGCGCGCGCGCTCTCCCAGGCCAGTTCGATCACGCGCCGCATGTCGACCGGCTTGAGCGCCAGGTCGATCCGGTTGAGCGTAATGCGGCTCAGGTCGAGCAGGTCGTCGAGCAGCCTGCCCATGTGGCCGGTCTGGCGCGCGATGACCTCGCGCGCCTTGTCGATCGCCGCCGGCGAGCCGACGTGGCGCAGCATCTCGACGGAATAGCCGATGGCCGCCATGGGGTTGCGCAGCTCGTGCGCGAGGATGGACAGGAACTCGCTTTTCTGCCGGTTCAGCTCCTCGAGCTCGCGCTGGATTTGCTTGAGCGCGCTCACGTCCATGAGCGCCGCCACCGCCCCGCGCACCTCGCCCTGGCGGTCGAGCAGCGGCGCGGCGTTGACCAGCAGGGTCAGCGCGCGGCCGTCGCGGAAGCGCACTTCGAGTTCCTCGTCCCGCACCGGCGCGCCCAGGCGTGCCGCGACCCGCATCGGCCAGTCGGCGGACAGCATCGGCTCGCCGGAGCGGAAATAGCGGTAGGGCTCGTGCTCCCCGGTGCCGCACGTGCCGATATCGGCGCCCGCTTCGGCGCCGAGCAGCGCGGCCAGGTAGGGCGTGGTGGTGACGTGGCGCGCCTGCGCATCGCGGCTGATGGCGATACCGACCGGCAGCACGTCGAGGATGGTCTGCAGTTCTTCCTGCTGCTTGCGCTGCGTTTCCTTGGCGGCGACGTCGGCCGAGACGTCGCGCGCCGTGCCGATGACGAGCCTGGCCGCGCCGGGATCGTTGCGGATCACCTTGGCGCTGACGGCCAGCGAGCGCACCCGGCCATCCGGCGCGTCGGCGCGGAACTCGATGGCGAACGCGCCGTCCGTCGCGAGCGCGTCGTCCAGGGCGGCCCGCAGCGCGGCCCGGTCGCCCGCCTGCACCTGGTCCAGCATCGCATCGAGACTGTCGTGGGTGAACGCGCGCGCTTGCCCGAACATCGGGCCGATGTCGTCCGAATACGCTAACTGCCGGCTTTCGGGGTCGTATTGCCAGGTGCCCATCCCGGCCGACTGCAGGGCGATTTCGAGGCGCGCCTTGGCCATGGATTCGCGCGCCAGGGATTCCTGCAGCCGGGCGCGGTTGGTGGCCCGCTCGAAACAGCCGAGCACCGCGTAGGGCACGCGCGGATAATGCTTGGGCGTCTTCGTGATGTAGTCGTCCAGTCCCTCCTTCATGGCGTCGACGGCGACTTCCTCGTTGCCGCTGCCGGTGAACATGATTACCGGCACCTGCGGATAGCGCAGCTTGATCGCCCGCAGCACCTCGGTGCCGAGGGTCCAGCGCAGCCGGTAATCGGTGACCGCGACATCGAACCGGCCTTCGTCGAGCGCCGCCTGCAGGCCCGCCGCGTCGCTGACGTGGCGCACGGCGACGGCCTCGATGCGCAGTTTCAGTTCGCGCTCGACCAGGGCGCGGTCGTCGGGATTGTCGTCGACGAGGATGATGTTGATGGGGTCACGCATTCGGCAGGTCGATCCAGAAGCTTGATCCGACGCCGGCCACCGACTTCACCCCGACCGTGCCGTGCATGCGCTCGATGCCTTTTCTGACGATCGCCAGCCCGATCCCGGTGCCCGGGTAGGCTTCCTCGCCGTGCAGGCGCTCGAACACGTCGAAGACGCGCTCCTGCGCCTCCTCGGCCATGCCGATGCCGTTGTCCTGGACTTCGATGCGGACCTGGTTGCCGTGCGGGCGCGCCACGATGAGGACGGCCGCGTGGGTCTCGGGACGCACGAACTTGACCGCATTGCCGATCAGGTTGGCCAGGGCCTGCACCAGGATCGGCCGGAAGGCGCACACCTGCAGTTCTTCCGGCACGTCGACCTGGATGTCGGCGGCGCGATAGGCCGGGTCGTGCTGCAGGGTCGCCTGCGCGTCCTGCACCGCGCAGGCCAGCGGCAGCTTGTCGAGCGCGATCTCGGCGCGCGACAGGCGCGCGAACTCGAGCAGGTCCGACACCATCAGGTCGATGCGCCCGGCGATCGCGTTGATGCGGGCGACGTAATTGTCGATCTTGCTCGGGTCCCCGGCCTGCAGGTCCTGCTGCAGCGCGGCCGCGTAGCCCTGGATCGTGCGCAGCGGTTCGCGCAAGTCGTGCGATACCGAAAAGCCGAAGGTCTCGAGCGCCTCGTTGGCCTCTTCCAGCTGCCGGGTCCGTTCCACGATGCGCTGCTCGAGTTCGGCGTTGAGGCGGTGGATCTCGGCGCCGGCGCGGCGCAGCGAGGTGGCGTCCTCGACGATGCCGTCGACCGCGTCGCGGCCGTTGACGGTCACCCGCACCAGCTTGACGATGAAGTAGCGGCCGCTGTCGTCGGTGGCGGCGATGTCGGCCTGCAGCTCCGCGGCGTCGCTGGCCTGCTGCAGGTCCGGCAACTTGCGCACGACCTGGTCGAGCAAGGGGTGGCGCAGGACCGAGGGCGCGGTCGGGTCGCCGCCGAGCATGGTCCAGAACGCGCGGTTGCCTTCTTCGATCTCCCCTTCGAGCGACATGCGGAACACGCCGAGCTGGATATGCTCGAGCAGGGCCGCCAGGCGCGTTTCGGAGCGGGTCGCCCGGGCGCGGATTTCGGAGCGGTCCAGGCAGGTGCGCACCGCCACCGGCAGGCGCGCATAGTGGCGCGGGCTCTTGATGACGTAATCGTCGAGCCCGAGCTTCATCGCTTCGACGGCGATTTCCTGGGTGCCCGTGGCCGTGAACATGATGACCGGCATCTGGGGATCATAGGCTTTGATCTGCTTGAGGATGTCCAGGCCCGTGATCCAGCGCATCTGGAAATCGGTGATGACGACATCCACCCGCAGGCCGTCCTGCATTTCGCGCTCGAAAGCGGCGCGGTCGCCGACTTCCCGGATGGCGCATTCGGGGAGGTGGCGTTCCAGTTCGCGCCGCGCCAGCGCGCGGTCGTCCGGGTTGTCGTCAAGCAGCAGTATGGTCAGCATGAATCGTGTTCGTCTTGTTGCGTCAGGCTTCACGGCCGCGCCGCCGTGTGGGTTCCTGTTAAGTTATGTTGCAGCCAATACGGGCCAAGTACCCCCAGCAGCTCCACCAGGCCATTGAAGGCCACCGGCTTTTGCAGATAGGAGTTAGCGCCCAGCGCATAGGCCTGATGGATGTCTTCGTGTTCGCTCGACGAGGTCAGCACCACCACCGGCGTGGTCGCCAGTTCGCCCTGCGCGCGGATCCAGCGCAAGACTTCCAGGCCCGAGCGTTTCGGCAGTTTCAGGTCGAGCAGGATCAGCGACAGGTGCGCAGGGCGCCCGCCGGCGCCGAGGTAGCCGACCGCTTCGTCGCCGTCGCTCGCCACCTGGAGCGCGACCGGCAGCTCCGCTTTTTTCAGCGCGCGCCGCGCCAGCAGCACGTCGTCGGGGTTGTCTTCGACCAGCAGGATGACCGGCAGGCCGGTCTGTTCGCCGGCCTCCATCAGCTTGTCCATTGTTTTTCCTTCAGCCAATTATTGCTGCGGGCAGGGTCACCTCGAACACTGTCCCGCCTTGCTGCCTGCCGAGAATGCGCACTGCGCCGCCCATGCGCTCGAGTCCTTTGCGCACGATCGCCAGGCCGATTCCGGTGCCGGGGTATGTTTCGTGGCCGTGCAGCCGTTCGAACACGCCGAACACATGCTCGTGGTGTTCGGGCGCGATACCGATGCCATTATCCTCTATCAACAGGTTTACCGTGGTTCCGTCCGTCGAAGCGTGGATCGCGACCTCGGGGACGACCCCTGGCGCGACGAACTTGAGGGCGTTCGACACCAGGTTGTCGAGCACCTGGACCAGGACGCCCTGGTTGGCCCGCACCGCCGGCAGGCCGGGCGCGATCGCGATGCGCGCGCCGCTTTCCCGGACCTGGGTTTCCAGGTCGCGCAGCACGGTCCGCAGGACGGTGTCGGTATCGACCGCGTCGAGCTGCAGCTCGGCGCGCGCCAGGCGGCTATAGGCCAGCAGGTCGGTAATGAGGCGGTCCATGCGCGTCACGGCCGCCACGATGCGCGCGGCGAACAGCTTGCCGTCCTCGGACAGGCGCGGCGCCTCGTCTTCGAGCAGGGCGGTGGCGAAACCCTCGACATTGCGCAGCGGCGCGCGCAGGTCGTGCGCGACGGTATGGGCAAACGCGCGCAGTTCGGCATTGGCTTCGGCAATCCGGGCAGTCCGTTCTTCGATGCGCTGTTCGAGCGATTCGTTGGCGGCGATCAGCTCGCGCTGCGCGGCCTTGATCTGGGTGACTTCGAGCAGGGCCAGCACGATGCCCCTGACTTCGTTCTCGTCGATCACCGGATAGAAACTGCCCAGCCAGTCGCGCCGTTCGGCGCCGGCCGCGGCATGGAATTCGATGCCGCCCAGCTGGTGCCGCGCGCGCAGCACCTGGGCCAGGTGACGGCCGACCTGCTCGCCCAGCGGCGCAGGCAGGACCTCGGCCGGCGAGGCGCCGATGCAGTCCGCCTTGGGCCGGCCCGCCGCGTCGACCAGCGCGTCGTTCAGTTCGGCCAGGCGCAGGTCGGCGCCGACATAGCCCAGGCCAACCGGCACGGCGCGGTAGATGGTCTCGATCTGGGCCCGCTCGGCCAGCAGGCGGGCGGCGCCGCGCGAGGAGATCACCCACAGCAGGACGATCAGGAAGACCGACAGCGCCGCCGCGATGCCGACCGCCGTCAGCAGCTCCTGGCGCGCCGTTTGCGAGCGCTCCTGGCGCTGCGCGAGCAGGCGCTGTTCCTCGGCGCGGACCAGGTTGGCCTGCGCCTGGATGGCCTGCTTGAGCAGGTGCCCGGATTCGAGCGTGGCGACGCTCGGGGCGATGCCGCGCCGCCGTTGCGCCATGACTTCCTCGAGCATGGACAGGCGCTCGGCGATGCGCGCTTCGAGCGGCGCGAGCGACTGTTGCTGGCGCGGGTTATCGGCGGTCAGCCCGCGCAAGGTCCTGATCTCGGCCGGGATGGCGTCGCGCGCCCGGAGGTAGCTGCCGGCGAACAGTTCGTTCCCGGTCAGCAGGAAGCCGCGCTGGGCCGCCTCGGCATCGCTGACGTGCGTCAGCGTCGTTTGCAGCTGTTCCAGTACCTCGCGGGTATGGACCACCCATTCCCAGGATGCGTCCTGGTCCTTGATGCTGCGGTGGAGGATCAGCAAGGCCGCGCTCAGGACGACCAGGCTGACGAGCGTGGCGATCGTGACGGGTAGCTGGACTTTGCGTGTTTTCATCGGCTAGGGTGGCTGCCGCCCGGAACACCAGCGCGCCGGCCGCGGGTTCAGGATACCCGAGATAGCAGCCTCGGCGCGCCACGGTTGGGTGGAGCGGGCGGCGAACCGCTCCCGACTCCACGCGTACCGGACCCCGCCAACACCGTCCTCCCGATCACCACCTCCGATACAGGCCCACCGAAACGCCGCGTTCGCGCGCGTCCTTGGCCCCGCGCGCCACGCTGGCGCCGGCCCTGGTGCCCCAGTCGCGCGACCAGTAGCGGACCCAGGTCAGGCTGCCGCCGCCGGACCGGGCGCGCGCGCCGGAGAGCGACAGCGGGTCGTCGCTGCGGCCGCTGTTGACGCTTGCCTCGACATAGCTGTCGGCGTCTCCCGCGTAGTAGTAACGGGCCAGCAGGCGCTGGCCCTTGCTGTGCGAGCCTTCCAGGGCGATGTGCTGGTGGCGCAGTTGCAGGTACCAGTTGCCCGTGTATTTACCGAGCGCCACGCCATGGATGTTCACGCGCGAATCGAAGCCGAGCACGTCTTCGCTGAGCGAGGCTTCCCAGCCGCCGCCCAGCGACTGGTAGAGCTCGACGCGGCCAGCGTTGGCCGGGAACAGGCGGGCCGCTGGCGCACGCTGGTAGCGCAGGTTGGCGTAGGCGCCGCTCCAGAGGCCGACATAGGCGTCGAGCGCCCAGGCATGTGCGGTCTGGCCGAAGCGCTGGGCGCGCAGGGTCTCGAAGCCGATCGAGCCCTGCTGCAGGTAGCGGCGTACGCTGGCGGTCTGGTCGTTCCAGCGAGCGCCGCTACCGGCATCAAGCCAGCCGCCGGACAGGCCGGCGGCCCAGGTGTAGCCGTCGGCCGGCGCTGCTTCCGGGTTGGCGGCGCGCGCCGGCAGCGGCTGCAAGTCCAGTTCGGCGGCGTCGATCCCGGCGCCATCGGCGCCCGCGGCGCGGGCCTGGGCCAGGTCGGCGCGCGCCTGCGCGTTGCGTCCGAGCGCCCGGTTGGCGCGGGCGCGGGCGATCCAGCCTGCCGGGTCGCCCGGCCGCAGCGCGAGCAGGCGGTCGTAGGCCTGGAGCGCCGCTTCCGGCCGGCCGTTCCACTGATGCAGGTTGCCGAGCGCGAGCCAGACGTCGGCATAACCGGGCGCGGTCTGTGCAGCCGCTTCCAGGTCGGCCCGGGCCTCGGCCCAGCGTTCCAGGCGCGTGTAGGCGATCCCGCGGCCCAGCAGCACGTCGGCATTGCCGGGCGCCTGCGCCAGCAGGGTGCCGTAGGCCGCCACCGCCAGGCCCGGCTGGCCACCGTTGGCGAGCGCGCGCGCCTTGTCGTACTGTTCCTCGAAGGAGGCGGGGCGGGCGGGTTGCACCTGGGCGGGGGGAGGCGAGGGGAGTTGGTAGTCGACAGGCATGGAAAGGAAGCAGAAACGCGCATTACCGTCTGGTAATGCAGAGGCGCAACTTTGCCCTAGCGAAAAGGGGGCGTCAAGACGCGCATGTGCCGGGTGTCGCGTGCAGGCTTCAAGTGTGGTCACGCCGGCATGATATTGGTGTGCGGAGGTCCAGACCGCGTGGGCACTCGTGCCCGCGCGGTATCAGCCGATGATGATCGGCGCAGTAAGGCAATCCAAAAAAAAAGGCGCTGTTCGCGTTAAGTGTGGAAATGCCGCGCGTCGCACACTGGGCGTCGCGTGCTCAGCCTCCCACCCCAAGCGCCGCGCGCAGCAAGGCTTCGGGCGTGGCAATCCGCTGGCCGTCGAGCGCCCAGCGCCAGCCCAGGTAGTTGTCCAGGTAGCGGCTGGCAACGCCCCGAAACGGCAGCAGCCAGCCGCGCAGCCGGCTGTGGTAGGCATTCACGTTTTGCACGTGGATCGCGCCGCGCATTCTGATCCCCGCCTGCAGGTTGACCGCCTCATGCGAGATGCCGACTTGGCGGGCAAACGCCCCGTAGGCGGCGTGGGCGTCGGTGACGAGCAGCACGTCGCGCTCCAGCCGCGGCAGCAGGTGTTGCTGCAATTGCGCGCGCGTCACCGGTCCCTTGCCGGGCACCCAATCGAGCGTCTGGCCGGTGCGGTCGCGGGCAACCAGAATGCACACCTGTTCGCTCGAGATGCCGCGTTTTGTCGCTTTCCCGCCGCGCTTGCGTGGCGCACGCGCCAGCGTGCGCGATCCCTTGTGCGATTCGAGCAGATACATCTCGTCGGCTTCGGCAATGCCGGACAGGCGTGCTGCCCGGTCGTGCTTGCTCGTACTCAGGAAGCGGTGGCGCCAGCGAAAACTGGTGGCACCGGCCACGCCGAGATCAACGGCGCTGCGGCGCACGCTGCGCGAATCGAGCATGGTTTGTAAGTAATCGAGCCAGCGCTCCTTGTGGCGCAGGCGTGCGAGCGCCGTGCCGCTCAGGGCATTGCAGGTGCGTCCGCATTCCTTGCAGCGATAGCGCTGCAGGCCATTGGCCCGTCCGTGGCTGTACAGCTGCTGGGACCCGCACGCCGGGCAAGCCAGCCTGGCCGCGCTGGCCTGTTCGACCAGGTCGGCCACCTTGTCCAGCTTGGCTGCTGGCAGCAGCAAGCCGAGCAATTGTTCGCGCTGGCGCCGCGTCAACGAGGCAATACGGGTGAGCAATTTCTTGAACGGACGTGCTTGCATGGCGCCTCCGGCATGGTTGGGTCCAGGTTGGACCTCAGCCGTATCCGAAGATTCCACACTTAACGCGAACAGCGCCAAAAAAAAACCGCCCGGCGATGCGGGCGGCTCTGGTACGGCGGCGATTCAGGCGATCAGAAGGTTTCCCACTCATCCGCCTCGAGGCGAGGCGCCTTGCGCACCGGCGCTGCCGGTTTGGCGGCGCGCGGTGCCGGGGCCGGGGCGGGGCGGGCCAGCGCGCGCTGCGGTGCAGGCGCTGCCAGCGCCGGACCGGCCAGCTTGAACACGCCGACCACCTGGGCCAGTTTCGCGGCCTGGTCCTGCATCGACGCGGCGGCGGCCGCCGATTCCTCGACCAGCGCGGCGTTTTGCTGGGTGACCTGGTCCATCTGGCCGATGGCCTGGTTCACCTGTTCGATGCCGCCGGTCTGTTCGGCGCTGGCATGGGTGATCTCGGCCATGATGTCGGTGACGCGGCGGATCGATTCGACCACCTGCTCCATGGTGGCGCCGGCCTGGTCGACCAGCTTGGCGCCGGCGTCGACCTTGTCGACCGAGTCGCCGATCAGGCCCTTGATTTCCTTGGCCGCCGCCGCCGAGCGCTGGGCCAGGGTACGCACTTCCGAGGCCACGACCGCGAAGCCGCGGCCCTGTTCGCCGGCGCGTGCCGCTTCCACGGCCGCGTTCAGGGCCAGGATGTTGGTCTGGAAGGCGATGCCGTCGATGACGCCGATGATGTCGACGATCTTGCGCGACGATTCGTTGATCGAGCCCATGGTCGTGATGACCTGGCCGACGACGGCGCCGCCTTGCTCGGCCACTTCGGATGCCGTAATGGATAACTGGTTCGCCTGGCGCGCGTTGTCCGCGTTCTGGCGCACGGTCGTGGTCAGCTCTTCCATCGAGGCGGCGGTTTCTTCCAGCGCGCTGGCCTGCTGCTCGGTGCGGCTCGAGAGATCGAGGTTGCCGGCCGAGATTTCGGCCGAGCCGGTGGCGATGGTGTCGGTGCCGTTGCGCACCTGGCTCACGATGGCGACCAGGCTGTCGTTCATGTGGCGCAGGGCGCGCAGCAGGGCGCCGGTTTCGTCCTTCGCGCTGGCGTCGATGGTGCGGGTCAGGTCGCCGCCGGCCACGGTTTCCGCCAGTTCCAGAGCAGAGCGGATCGGACGGGTGATGCCGGTGGTGAGCAGCCACGACAGGATCGCGCCGAGCAGGACCGCGGCGGCCGTCAGCGCGGCGATGATGGTGGTGCTGCGCACGGCCGTGGCGTCGATGGCCTTGGCGGTGTCGTCGATGCTGCTGCGCTGCATGACCACGAGTTCCTGCAGCAGTTGCTGGTACAGGTTGGAAGCCGGGGTGAAGCCCTGGTCGAGCAGGCGCGCCGCTTCTTCCTCATTGCCCTCGGCCTTGGCCTTGACGGCGCCGTCGCGCGAGGCG
Organism: Massilia sp. GCM10023247; assembly: GCF_042653325.1. Lineage (NCBI taxonomy): Bacteria > Pseudomonadati > Pseudomonadota > Betaproteobacteria > Burkholderiales > Oxalobacteraceae > Massilia > Massilia sp. GCM10023247. The sequence goes on along the minus strand of NZ_JBHSIB010000007.1, from coordinate 132,464 downwards.
CTGTAGACCTTGCGCTGGTCGAGGATCTTCGCGAACAGGGCTTTTTCCTCGTCGCCCGAGATCAGCGGCTCGATCTGCTTCAACAGCTCGGCGGCCTTCTTGACCGAAGCGGCTGCGTCTTCCTTGAAATACGGGCCCAGCGCCGGGTCGGTGCTCTTGACGATGGCGGCGGTGCGGCGGATCGAGGCGTAGTTCAGGCTGTACCAGTCGGTGATCAGGCGCTCTTTCGTCAGCGGCGCGGCCATCATGGTGCGGGTCGATTCGGCTACTTGATTGAGGCGCCAGATACCGGCGCAAGCGATCAGCACGGTCATGGCCAGGATCAGGGCGAAGCCGAGACCGAGGCGCTTGCCGATCTTGATGTTGGAGATAAAACCCATTACAGCATTTCCTTCGTGTGTGGTTGGGAGGCAGGCGCCCTCAAGGGCAAAAGCAGGGAGGGGCAGGGCGTCGCGCGTCCGTTATTGGAGGGTTGGCAGGACGGGATTTTAAGTCGGCAACAACTGTTACTGCTAGTAAAAAATTGGTTTGAGGAAATTTTTACGACACTTTTCAATAGCAGGCTTTCTACGTTGATTGTTAAATATTGCTTTACGGCAATGGCTTTGTTAGGCTTGCGGCCCTCGCGAATCTGCACTAGATTCTGTATCACCCGCGCAACGCTGCGCTTTTGGAAAAGCCCATGAAACCATCTCTCCGTCTCTTGCAATCCCTCCTGCTGGCCGGTGTCGTCACGACCGCCGCCGCCCACGCCGCAGGCCTGCCGCCTGAATTCTCGGCCCAGCTCGACAAGGATTACCCGACCATCGAAGCCCTGTACCAGGACCTGCACCGGAATCCGGAACTGGCCTTCAACGAACACCAGACCGCCAAGAAACTGGCGGAGCGCGTGAAAGCGCTCGGCTTCGAGGTGACCACCGGCGTGGGCGGCACCGGCATCGTCGCGATCCTGAAGAACGGCCCCGGCCCGATCGCCATGCTGCGCACCGAACTCGACGCGCTGCCGGTGCTGGAAAAGACCGGCCTGCCGTTCGCCAGCACCGCCACCGCCAAGAACGCCGCCGGCGAAACCGTGCCGGTGATGCATGCCTGCGGCCACGACGTCCACATGTCGGCCTGGTACGCCACGGCCAAGCTGATGGCGGAAAACCGCAAGGCCTGGAGCGGCACCCTGATGCTGGTCGGCCAGCCGGCGGAAGAGCCGCTGAAGGGCTCGGCCGCAATGATCAAGGACGGCCTGCTCAAGCGCTTCCCGAAGCCTGACTACGCGATCTCGATGCACGACGAAGGCACGCTGCCGGCAGGCCAGGTCGGCTATCGCGCCGGTCACTTCCGCGCCTCGGCCGATACGGTCACCATCACCATCCACGGCCAAGGCGGCCACGGCGCCACCCCGCAGGAAACCCGCGATCCGGTCGTCATGTCGGCGCGCGTCGTGATGGCGCTGCAAACCCTGGTGTCGCGCGAGAATAATCCGGCCGATCCGGTCGTGATCACCGTCGGCAGCATCCAGGGCGGCACCCAGGCCAACATCGTCCCGGACCAGGTCAAGCTGCTGCTGACCGTGCGTACCTACAAGCCGGAAGTGCGCAAGCGCGTCCTGGCCAGCATCGTGCGTGAAGTCAAGGGCGTGACGATGGGCGCCGGCGCACCGAAGGAGCCGGTGGTCGACATCGTGCCGGGCGCCGACTCGGTCTACAACGATCCGGAATTCATGGCGCGTGCGGTACCAGCGGTGCAGGCTGCACTCGGCGCGGAGAACGTGGTCGAGATGCCTGCCAAGATGACCTCGGAAGACTTCGCCAACTTCGGCCAGGCCGGCATCAAGTCGATCCTGCTGCACGTGGGCGCGGTCGAGCCGAAGAAGCTGGCGGCGGCGCGCGCGGCCGGCAAGTACCCGCCGGGCACCCACTCGCCGCAGTGGGCACCGGAGTTCAAGCCGACCGTGCGCTCGTTCATCGTGGCCGAAACGGCGATCCTGCTGGATCTGTTGAAGCCAGGCGCGAAGTAAGCCGCAAGGCCCTTCGCGGGCAGAACCGCACCAGAAAACCGCCCCGCTCACGCCAGGCGGTTTTTTTATCGGCACGACGCGCCGGCGCCTGCATCGATGGCGCCCGCGCCGCGGGATTCGGCATATAGTCGGCTGGCGTCCGGTATCGGCACAGGGTTTCCTTTTATCTGTTACAGAAGGGGGGAAGTATGTTGCTCAATACAAACGGTAGTTCGACCTCGGCCTGGATGGCCACCGCGTCCGTTCCAGCCTATCCGCCGCTGCAGGGCGATGTGCGCGCCGAGGTGTGCGTCATCGGCGCCGGCATCGCCGGCCTCACCTGCGCCTACCTGCTGGCGCGCGAGGGCAGGGAGGTGCTGCTGATCGACGCGCTCGGGGTCGGGGCCGGCGAAACCGGCCGCACCACGGCCCATTTCTTTCCGCCGGACGAGTGGTATGCCGGACTGGAACAGTCGTTCGGCGCCAACACGGCCCGGCTGGTCGCGGACAGCTATGCCGCCGCCACCGGCCTGGTCGAATCGATCGTTGCCCGTGAACACATCGATTGCGCGTTCGAGCGCCTCGACGGCTACCTGTATGCGCTGCCCGGCAACGGCTTCAAGGACTTCGAGAAGGAACGCGACGCGGCCTTGCGCGCCGGGGTCCAGGCCGAGCTGCTGCCGCGCGTGCCCGGCCTGAGCTTCGATACCGGATTCTGCGTGCGCTATCCGGGCCAGGCCCAGTTCCATCCGCTGAAGTACCTGGCCGGTCTGGCCGAGGCCTTCGTGCGCATGGGCGGCAAGATCCACGGCGGCACGGCCGCCCATGAGATCGAGGACTGGCGCAGCGTGCAGCTGGTCAAGGCCGAGGGCGCCACCATCCGCGTCGAATCGGTCGTGGTGGCGACCAACACGCCTTTCAACCACCGCGTCGTGATGCACACCAAGCAGGCCGGCTACCGTACCTATGTCATCGCCCTGAAGGTGCCGCAGGGGACGGTTCCGCGCATCCTGCTGTGGGACACGGGCGACCCCTACTATTATGTGCGCCTTGCCAGCCCTGAACCGGGCGCCGGATACGAGCTGCTGGTCGTGGGCGGAGCCGACCACAAGGTGGGGCAGGACAGCCACCCCGAACACCGCTACGACGAGATCGAGCGCTGGGTGCGCGAGCACTTTCCGATGGCCCAGGACGTCGCCTTCCGCTGGTCGGGCGAGGTGATGGAACCGAACGACCGCATGGCCTATCTCGGGCGCGATCCCGTGGGCGGCAAGCACCGCTACCTGATCACGGGGGACTCCGGCAACGGCATGACGCACTGCACGGCGGGCGCGATGCTGGTGGCGGACCTGATCGCCGGGCGCGCCAATCCCTGGCAGGCGATCTATGACCCGGCGCGCAAGGGCTTGCACGGGATCGGCGATTTCGTCGCGGAGCAGGCCAACATCGCGGCCCAGTACGGCGACTGGCTGAGCGCCGGCGAGGTCGACTCGGCCGCCGCGATCGCGCGCGGCGAAGGCGCCATCGTGCGCGACGGGATGCACAAGCTGGCGGTCTACCGCGACGACACCGGCGACCTGCACGCCTTGTCGGCCACCTGCACTCACCTGGGATGCGTGGTGCACTGGAACTCGGCGGAGCGTTCCTGGGATTGCCCCTGTCACGGCTCGCGCTTCGACCTCGAGGGGCGCGTATTGCATGGGCCGGCAGCGAAGGCGCTGGAAAGGGTGGAGCTGTATCCGGCGGCGGCGCCGGGGCGGACACCGGCAGGGGAGCAGCGTACGCCGCCGCCGCGGGCCTGAGGCGGGGCCGTTCGCGAGGAGAGAAAACGGTGGAGTCGGGACTCCACCCTGGCTCAGGCTGCGGCCAGCCTTGGCTGGCGCAGCGCCGGGTTCGCGGTGGCCGCACGGACCGGGGCGGCCACGGCGCCGTCGAGCTTGAACACGCCGACGGCCTGCGCCAGTTTCGCGGCCTGGTCCTGCATCGACGCGGCGGCGGCGGCCGATTCCTCGACCAGCGCCGCGTTCTGCTGGGTCGCTTCGTCCATGTGGGCGATGGCCTGGTTCACCTGCTCGATGCCGCTCGTCTGTTCGGCGCTGGCATGGGTGATCTCGGCCATGATGTCGGTGACGCGGCGGATCGATTCGACCACCTGCTCCATGGTGGCGCCGGCCTGGTCGACCAGCTTGGCCCCAAGGTCGACCTTGTCGACCGAGTCGCCGATCAGGCCCTTGATTTCCTTGGCCGCCGCCGCCGAGCGCTGGGCCAGGGTGCGCACTTCCGAGGCCACGACCGCGAAGCCGCGGCCCTGTTCGCCGGCGCGAGCCGCTTCCACGGCCGCGTTCAGGGCCAGGATGTTGGTCTGGAAGGCGATGCCGTCGATGACGCCGATGATGTCGACGATCTTGCGCGACGATTCGTTGATCGAGTCCATGGTCGTGATGACCTGGCCGACGACGGCGCCGCCTTCGAGGGCCACGTTCGAGGCGGTGATCGCGAGCTGGTTGGCCTGGCGCGCGTTGTCGGCGTTCTGGCGCACGGTGCCGGTGAGCTGTTCCATCGAGGCGGCGGTCTCCTCGAGCGAGCCGGCCTGCTGTTCGGTACGGCTCGACAGGTCCAGGTTGCCCGCCGCGATTTCGTTGGAGGCGCCGGCAATGGCGTCGGTGCCGCCGCGCACTTCGGTCACGATCCGCACCAGGCTGTCGTTCATGTGGCGCAGGGCGCGCAGCAGGGCGCCGGTTTCGTCGCGGGTACTGGCGTCGATGCGGCGCGTGAGGTCGCCGCTGGCCACCGTTTCGGCCAGTCGCACCGCTTCGCGGATCGGACGCACGATGCCGCGCGTGAGCAGCCAGGAGGACAGCGCGCCGAGCACCACCGAGAACAGGGCGAGCATCGCGATCAGGGTTTCGCTGCTGCTGGCCTGGGCGCCGATTGCGCGCGCGGTGGCGGCGATGCTGGCGTGCTGCATGGCCACCAGTTGCTGCACCGATTCCTGGTAGGCCTTGGCGGTCGGCGTGAAGCGTTCGTCGAGGATGCGGTTGGCCAGCTCGACGTTGCCGTCCGCCTTGGCCTTGATGGCTTCGTCGCGCGCGCTGGAATACGCCTTGCGCTGTTCGCCGATGCGCTCGAACAGGGCTTTTTCTTCGCCCGGCGTGATCAGGGGCTCGATCTGCTTCATCAGCTCGCTCGAGCGTTTGCCGGTCTGGGCGGCGTCTTCCTTGAAGTAGGGGCCGAGTTCGGCGTCGCTGCTCTTGACGATCGCGGCCGTGCGGCGCACCGCCGCGAAAATCTGCATGTACCACTCGGTGATCATGCGCTCCTTGGCCAGCGGTTCGGCCAGCACCTGGGCCGTGCTGGCGGCGCCGCTGTTGACGCGGGCGATGCCGACCGCCGCGATCAGCACGGCCGTCGCCAGGGTCAGCGCGAAACCGATAGCGAGACGCTTGCCGATGTTGAGGTGATTGAAGAAGCCCATCGCGTTTCTGCCTGTGCAAAATAAAGAAGGGACGACTGTAGCCTTGATGAAAGGCAATTGCAATTGCATCCAGGCAGCATTTTGCCGCTGCTTGTCAGTACAGCCAGAACGTGTTGTCTTTACGAAACAATTTCGGCCTGTCGAAAGCGGCCGCAGGGCGTGGAAACGGCCGCGCCGGCCCGGCACCGGCCCTGTCGTCACAATGTTTGCTCCCGTTTAAGGTATAATTTCTATTTCCCGCGTGTGCCGTTCGGCACCTTCAGCACAATGACCAAATTTGTATTCGTCACTGGCGGCGTCGTCTCTTCCCTGGGCAAGGGGATCGCGGCCGCTTCCCTCGCCGCGATCCTCGAATCGCGCGGTCTCAAAGTCACGATGCTCAAGCTCGATCCCTACATCAACGTGGATCCGGGCACGATGAGTCCGATGCAGCACGGCGAAGTCTTCGTCACCGACGACGGTGCCGAGACCGACCTCGACCTCGGTCACTACGAGCGCTTCATCAGCACCCGCATGAAAAAGGTGAACAATTTCACCACCGGCCAGATCTACGAATCGGTGATCCGCAAGGAACGCCGCGGCGAGTACCTCGGCAAGACCGTGCAGGTGATTCCGCACATCACCAATGAAATCCAGGATTACATCCGCCGCGGCGCCGAAGGCGTCGACGTGGCGCTGGTCGAAATCGGCGGCACCGTCGGCGACATCGAGTCGCTGCCCTTCCTCGAAGCCGCCCGCCAGCTGTCGCTGCGCGCGGGCCGCAAGTCGACCGCCTTCGTGCACCTGACCCTGGTGCCGTATATCGCGTCGGCCGGCGAACTGAAGACCAAACCGACCCAGCACAGCGTGCAAAAGCTGCGCGAGATCGGCATTTCGCCCAACGCCTTGCTGTGCCGCGCCGACCGCCGCATCCCCGACGACGAGCGCTCGAAGATTTCGCTGTTCGCCAACGTCGAAGAGCAGGCCGTGATCTCGGTCTGGGACGTCGACACCATCTACAAGGTGCCGCAGGTGCTGCACGACCAGGGCCTGGACGACATCATCCTCGAAGCGCTCGACATCCAAGCGCCGCCGGCCGACCTGTCGATGTGGAGCCGCCTGATCTACGCGCTGGAAAACCCGAAGCGCGAAGTGACGATCGGCATGGTCGGCAAGTATGTCGACCTGACCGAATCGTACAAGTCGCTGACCGAGGCGCTGCGCCACGCCGGCATCCATACCGAGAGCCGCGTCAACATCGAATACCTCGACTCGGAAGAGATCGAAAGCAAGGGCTGCGCTCACCTGGCCAAGTACGACGCGATCCTGGTGCCGGGCGGCTTCGGCAAGCGCGGCGTGGAAGGCAAGATCATGGCCGCCCGTTATGCGCGCGAAAACCAGATCCCTTACCTCGGCATCTGCCTGGGCATGCAGGTGGCGCTGATCGAATACGCGCGCCACATGGCCGGCCTGCCGAACGCGAACTCGACCGAGTTCGACCTGGAAACCGACCAGCCGGTGGTCGCCCTCATCAACGAGTGGCAGAACCACGACGGCAAGGTCGAAAAGCGCGACGAGAATTCGGACCTGGGCGGCACCATGCGCCTGGGCGCGCAGACCTGCGCGGTCAAGCCGGGCACGCTGGCCGCCGAGATCTACGGCAGCGTCGTGACCGAGCGCCACCGCCACCGCTACGAAGCGAACAATTACTACCTGCCGAAGGTGGAAGCGGCCGGCATGATCGTCGCGGCCCGTACGCCGAACGAAGACCTGTGCGAAATCATGGAGCTGCCGCGCAGCGGCGAGCACGCGCACCCGTGGTACATGGGCGTGCAGTTCCACCCTGAATTCAAGTCGACCCCGCGCAGCGGCCATCCGCTGTTCACCTCGTTTATCCAGGCCGCGCTGGCGCACCAGTCGGCCAACAAGCAAACCGCGGCGAATTCGCCGGCTGCTTTGCAAGGAGATGTAGCATGAAACTTTGCGGCTTTGAAGTAGGCCAGGACCAGCCGATTTTCCTGATCGCCGGCACCTGCGTGATCGAGTCGCGCCAGATGGCGCTCGACACCGCCGGTACCCTCAAGGAGATTACCTCGGCCCTGGGCATCCCCTTCATCTATAAATCGTCCTTCGACAAGGCCAACCGCTCGTCGGGCACCTCGTTCCGCGGCCCCGGCCGCGAAAAGGGCCTGGAGATCCTGGCCGACGTGAAAAAGACGCTCGGCGTGCCGGTGCTGACCGACGTCCACACCGAGGAAGAGATTCCGGAAGTGGCGAGCGTCGTCGACGTGCTGCAGACCCCGGCCTTCCTGTGCCGCCAGACCGATTTCATCAACGCCTGCGCCCGTTCGGGCCTGCCGGTGAACATCAAGAAGGGCCAGTTCCTGGCCCCGGGCGACATGAAGAACGTGATCGACAAGGCCCGTCACGCGGCGCGCGCCGCCGGCCTGAACGAAGACAATTTCATGGCCTGCGAACGTGGCGTCTCGTTCGGCTACAACAACCTGGTCTCGGACATGCGTTCGCTCGCCATCATGCGCGAATCGAACTGCCCGGTGGTGTTCGACGCCACCCACTCGGTGCAGCTGCCGGGCGGGCAGGGCACGTCCTCGGGCGGCCAGCGCGAACACATCCCGGTGCTCTCGCGCGCCGCGGTGGCGGCCGGCATCGCCGGCCTGTTCATGGAAACCCACCCCGATCCTGCGAATGCGCTGTCGGACGGCCCGAACGCCGTGCCTTTGGCGCGCATGAAGGAATTGCTGACGACCCTGGTCGAACTCGACCGCGTGGTCAAGCGTGCGGGCTTCCTGGAAACCAGTTTCAAGGCATAATTGCTTGATTGGATTATTTAGCATGCAAGTCGAGGCGCCCAATTGGCGCCTCGACTTTTCATGGGCTCAAGAAACCGTCGCGAGCGGAAGGAGTGCTGGCCGAGGAACGGAGCTGTACGGAAGTACAGTGAGTTACCGCCTTGGCGCCGGAGGCCGGCAATCCGACGCGCAGTAGGTTTATTGAGTCCATGCCAAGAAAGAAGCGATTTTTCACCCTACTGGAGATGTAAACATGAGTGCTATCGTTGATATTATCGGCCGTGAAATCATTGATTCGCGCGGCAACCCGACCGTCGAATGCGACGTGTTGCTGGAATCGGGCGTGATGGGCCGCGCGGCTGTGCCGTCGGGCGCATCGACCGGTTCGCGCGAAGCGATCGAGCTGCGCGACGGCGACGCCAAGCGTTACTTCGGCAAGGGCGTGCTGCAGGCCTGCGAGAACATCAACACCGAGATCAGCGAAGCAATCATGGGCCTGGACGCCAACGAACAGGCCTTCCTCGACCGCACCCTGATCGACCTGGACGGCACCGAGAACAAGAGCCGCCTGGGCGCCAACGCCATGCTGGCCGTCTCGATGGCAGTCGCCAAGGCCGCCGCCGAAGAAGCCGGCCTGCCGCTGTACCGCTACTTCGGCGGTTCGGGCGCGATGCAGATGCCGGTGCCGATGATGAACGTCATCAACGGCGGCGCGCACGCCGACAACAACCTGGACATCCAGGAATTCATGATCATCCCGGTTGGCGCGCCAAGCTTCAAGGAAGCGATCCGCTACGGTGCCGAGGTGTTCCACACCCTCAAGAAGATCCTGCACTCGAAGGGCCTGTCGACCGCGGTCGGCGACGAAGGCGGCTTCGCCCCGTCGGTCTCGAGCCACGAGGAAGCGATCAAGCTGATCATGCAGGCGATCGAGCAGGCAGGCTATGAGGCCGGCACCCAGATCGCCATCGGCCTGGACTGCGCCGCCAGCGAGTTCTACAAGGACGGCAAGTACCACCTGGAAGGCGAAGGCCTGGCGCTGTCCGCGACCGACTTCACCAACATGCTCTCGACCTGGTGCGACAAGTACCCGATCATCTCGATCGAGGACGCGATGCACGAAGGCGACTGGGAAGGCTGGGCCACGCTGACCGCCGCCCTGGGCAAGCGCGTGCAGCTGGTCGGCGACGACCTGTTCGTCACCAACACCAAGATCCTGAAAGAGGGCATCCAGAAGGGCATCGCCAACTCGATCCTGATCAAGATCAACCAGATCGGCACCCTGACCGAGACCTTCGCCGCCATCGAAATGGCCAAGCGCGCCGGCTATACCGCCGTGATCTCGCACCGTTCGGGCGAGACCGAGGACTCGACCATCGCCGACATCGCCGTCGGCCTGAACGCCCTGCAGATCAAGACCGGCTCGATGTCGCGTTCGGACCGCATGGCCAAGTACAACCAGCTGCTGCGCATCGAGGAAGACCTCGGCGATGTCGCCAGCTACCCTGGCCGTGACGCGTTCTATAATCTGAAATAAGCCGAACATAAACCGACCGGTTTTGACTTCGTGTCTTCAGTAATGCCGCAGGCCGGTCGATATGGACTGGCCTGCGTTCTTTTTTCTCTCCCATGCGCCTGATTACGCTTGCCCTTGCTGCCTTGCTGTTGCTGATCCAGTACCCGTTATGGCTGGGGAAGAGCAGCATGCTGGCCGTTTCCGACCTGCGCGGACAGCTCGAGCTGGCCCAGCTCAAGACCGACCAGCTCAAGGCGCGCAACGCCAAGCTCGAGTCCGAAGTGCGCGACCTGCGCGACGGCACCGGCGCCGTCGAGGAACGCGCGCGCCTGGAGCTGGGCATGATCAAGCAGAACGAGATCTTCGTCCAGGTACTGCGCAAGGACGAGCAGCCGGTCGAATCGATGACCGTGCCGCCGCCACCGCCGCCCAAGCTCGACAAGGACGGCAAGCCCCTCCCGCCCGACCCCACCCACTGATCGCCATGCATCCCGACGACGGCGCCGACGCCGCACCCCAACCCGGCTCCGCCTCCGGCCTGGCCACGCTCGAGGCGCTGGCCGCCTATCTCGCCGCCGCCTTCGACAGCGGCGACGCCGCCCTGCTGGCCGAGGCCCTGGCCGTCGCCGCGCTGGCCGAAGGCACGACCCACCTGGCCGCCGCTGCCGGCCTGCCGCAGGCCGAACTGCGCCACGCGTTTGCCACCGGAGAAATGAGCATGGGCATGACGCTGGCCGTCATGAAGGTCATCGACCTGCATATGCCGGGCAGCGCGCACTGAGCGCTTGCCGCCTGCCTGAACCCGACCGTCCGCGCCTGCGCCTGCGTCAACGCGATAATCGGTGATCTGCCGCCCCGTTTCGCCTAGAATGTCCGTTATCTTTTCACCAAAAGGAAGCGCACCATGAGCGAGCAACATGCCGCCGGACCATTCGACGTTACCCTCACTCCGCAGGGCGAGCCCACTATCCTGACCGGCGCTACCACCGGCCGCATGGCCATCGACAAGCTCTACCACGGCGACCTGAACGGCCGCGGGTCGGGCGAGATGCTGTCGGCCTTGACGGTTACCGAAGGCTCGGCCGGCTACGTGGCGATCGAACGGGTGACCGGCACCCTGCACGGGCGCAGCGGCGGCTTCGTCCTGCAGCACTCGGGCACGATGGCGCGCGGCGCGCAGCAGTTGTCGATCAGCGTCGTGCCCGATTCCGGCACGGGCGAGCTGGCCGGCATCAACGGCACCATGCGCATCCGCATCGAAGAGCGCAACCATTTCTACGAGTTCGACTACTTCCTGCCCGAACTCTGAACCTGGGGAACGGACATGCCCGGCATCTTCCTGCTGATCGCGCTGCTCCTGTTCCTGGTCGCCGCCGTGCTCCGTTTCTCGGGCGAGCGCAAGCTGCTCAATTTCGTGGAATACGGTCCCGCGCAGCCGGTTGCGCGCATCAACCGCCATGCAGCGGTGCGCCTGCTGCTGCCCGTTTGCGTCAACCTCGGGTGTGCCTGGATCGCTTCGGTGCGGCCGCAACTGGCCGTGCCGCTCCTGTTCCTGACACCGCTTTCTCTCCTCGCCGCCGTGGTCTGGATCGCGGCCGGCGTCAACCGCCTGGCAGTTCGTTCACCTTAAGGGGAATCTCATGGTCAGCAAGAATACGGTGTGTCTCTGGTTCGACGGCACGGCCGAAGACGCCGCGCAGTTTTACGCCCAAACCTTTCCCGACAGCGCAGTACAAGCCGTGCACCGCGCGCCCGGCGATTACCCGGCCGGCAAGCAGGGCGACGTCCTGACGGTCGAGTTCACCGTCATGGGCATTCCCTGCCTCGGGCTGAACGGCGGGCCGGCCTTCAAGCATAGCGAGGCCTTTTCCTTCCAGGTAGCGACCGACGACCAGGAAGAGACCGACCGCCTGTGGAATGCGATCGTCGGCAACGGCGGCCAGGAAAGCGCCTGCGGCTGGTGCCGCGACAAGTGGGGCCTGTCCTGGCAGATCACGCCGCGCGTGCTCAGCCGGGCGATTGCCGATCCGGATCCGGCCAGGGCCAAGCGTGCCTTCACGGCGATGATGCAGATGAAGAAAATCGACATTGCCGCCATCGAAGCGGCGCTGCGCGCTTGACTGCCAACAAGCCATCGCTGCCGGAGTGAAGAGGACCGGCTGCGGGCAGCCGCTGCCCGCAGCCGGCAAGTCGCCAGACTATTTCACTGCACGCTTGCGCCGGGCGGCCGCCAGGCCGGCCCATCCCAATGCCGCCAGGGCGAGCGTGGCCGGTTCCGGCACCTCGGCCGGATTGTCCGGGTCGGTCGGGTCGTCAGGGTCGCTCGGATCGTCCGGGGTGCCCGGCGTGACGCTGCCGAGGGTGATGTCGTCGAAGGCGATATTGTCCGCGGAACCGCCGAAGTTGACCGAACGCGCGATGCCCGCGAAGCGCACCCCGATACTGCTGAAGCGGCAGTAGGTGCCGGTCGGGTCGCCGCCGCAGCCGTCGATATTGTCGTGCAGCTCGAGCGAGGCGAGCAGATTGCCCCTGCCGTCCAAGCCATCGTAGACATTGACGAAGCCGTTCTCGCTGCTGCTGTAGAAGAACGAGAAGCCCTCGCTGAACCCGGCGGCGACATTCATCGTCGCCGCGCCGCCGCTCAGGAAGAACAGCACCGTGCTGGCCGAGGGTTCGTTGGCGATATTGCCGGTCCCGCCGGCATCGGAGTCGATGATGGCCAGGCTTGCCGCCGAAAAATTGATGCCGTAATTGGTGCCGCGTCTGCCGCCCGAATCGGTGCCGCCGTTGTAGAAGTCGTTGACCGACGCCTGGTTACCGACCCCTTCGAAATCGAGCACGATCGGGGCGGCCCTCGCGGTGGCGGCAAAGGACAGGGCGATAGCGACTGCACAGGCTATTTTTTTCATGTGTGACACGGTTCTCTCCCAAGAGTTGAATGCCAGGCTTGGCTTCAGCTCTGCAGCAAAGAATGTGCCACGCTGTAAATACAGGGCATGCGCCATGCATGACTTATCCCGAGCGCATAAGTTGTAAGGTATGTCGACAAATGGTTACCTTGAGCGCCGCATTTCTGGTAGTAACGTTGTCTTGCCTTGGGTTATGCGGGCCGGGAATGTGGCCGGATGCGGGCCGGGGAGGGTGGCGTTGAAGCGAAGTAGCCGGCTTCGAGGGTGAAGCCGGCGATGTCGTCCTTGTGGGTGCCGGGCAGGCCGCGCCATCCCGGAGCGGCGGCGCAGGCGTGCCGGGCAGCGTCAACGAGGATGTTATTCCGACGACGCGTCGCCCTGCATCGAGCCGGCGCCCTGTTCGAGGAAGGAGCGCAGCATCCAGGCGTTCTTCTCGTGCACTTCCATGCGGGTGGTCAGCATGTCGGCGGTCGGGAAGTCGTCGAGCTCGTCGGCAACCTTGACGCCCGCGCGCAGGGTGCGGACCAGGATTTCGTTGCCGTCGACCAGTTGGCGGATCATGTCCTTGGACGACAGCACTTCCGGCTCTTCGCTGATGTTCGACAGCTCGGCATAGCGCTTCGAGGTGGCGGGCGCGAAGTGGCCCAGTGCCCGGATGCGCTCGGCGATGTCGTCCAGCGCGTTCCACTGCTCGGTGTACTGCTCCTCGAACATCACGTGCAGGGTCGAGAACATCGGACCGGTGACGTTCCAGTGGAAATTGTGCGTCTTCAGGTAGAGCATGTAGGCGTCCGCGAGTACGGTCGAGAGCGATTCGACGATCTTGGCGCGGTCTTCGGTACTGATTCCGGTATCCATGTGCATTGCAATTCTCCCGTGGCGATTGATCATCATGAGTGGCAGTGTTTTGTAGAAACTACAACACTGCCAACGATGCAACAGCTTAGCACCGACCGGAGAGGCCTGTAGCACGCCGACCCGTTTCAAATCCGGGACAAAAAAAGGGCGCGCCACCGTAATGGTGCGCGCCCTGCGCCGCTGCCAGGCGGCAGTCTTTAATTGATGCTGCCGCTCGCAGGAATCATGGTTTCAACCGGGACATCGCTGGCAAACAGTTGTGCGCAGTCGACCTTGTCGAAAGCATAGTGCTTGCCGCAGAAGTCGCAATTGATGCCCAGCTCGCCGAGGTCGGCCAGGGCCGCTTCGACTTCCGGCTGGCCCAGCATCTTGAGCATGTTGCCGACTTTTTCGCGGGTGCAGCTGCAGTGGAATTGCGGGTGCTGCGGGTCGAACACGCGGATCGTCTCTTCCCAGAACAGGCGGTTGAGCAGGGTCTGGATGTCGGTACTCAGCAGTTCTTCGCGTTTCAGCGTGCTGCCGAGCACGACCGCGCGGTTCCAGGTCTCCAGGTCTTCCTCGACGCTGGCTTGCTGGGTCTGGTCATCCTTGCCGCTGTGGCGCGGCAGTTTTTGCAGCAGCAGGCCGCGCGAGACCTGGTCGTCGGCCGCCAGCCACAGCTTGGTGTCCATCTGTTCCGAGCGCAGCATGTAGTTTTCGATGACGGTCGCCATGTCGGCGCCGTCGAGCGGCACGATGCCCTGGTAGGGCTGCTGGCCCGGCATCTTTTCCAGCGGGTCGAGCGTGATCACGAAGCGGCCGCGGCGGTTCACGTTGAGCAGGTCGCCCAGGCTGGCGTCGTCCGCGATCTCGGCGTCCGGCGCCAGTTTGGCGGTGGCGCGGATGCGCAGCTCGGCATCGCACTCGACCACCAGCAGGCGCACCGGGCCGTCGCCGTGGATCTGCATCACGATCGAGCCGTTGAATTTCAGGTTTGCCGACAGCAGGGCACTGGCCGCCACCATCTCCCCCAGCATGGACCGTACGGCTTTCGGGTAGCCGTGACGGGCCTGGATCTCGCGCCAGGTATCGGAAATCTCGACCAGCTCGCCGCGTACGGCGGCGTTGTCGAAGATGAATTTCTGCAGGGTGTCCTTGGTGTCCGTTGTCGTCATTGTCTATCCGATTTTCTTGAGCTGCGCCTTGAACAGCTTGCCGCGTTCTACATAATTGGCGGCATTGCCGCGCAGGCGCAGCAGGTCTTCTTCCGTGAGGGTGCGCACCACTTTCGCGGGCGTCCCGATGATCAGCGAGTTGTCAGGGAACTCTTTGCCTTCAGTAACCAGGGCGCCGGCCCCAACCAGGCAACCCTTGCCGATTTTTGCGCCGTTCAGGATCACGGCCTGGATGCCGATGAGCGAACCGTCGCCTATCGTGCAACCGTGCAGCATGGCCTGGTGGCCGACGGAGACGTCCTTGCCGAGCGTGAGCGGGTAGCCCATGTCGGTGTGCATCACCGTGCCTTCCTGGATATTGCTGTTTTCGCCGATCGTGATGCGTTCGTTATCGCCGCGAATCGTGACGCCGAACCAGACCGACGCATTCGCCTCGAGGGTCACTTTACCGATCAGGTTGGCCGAATCGGCGACAAAAGCCGACGCATCGATGTCGGGCGCATGCTCGCCCAGCTGGTAGATCGCCATGGATATGCTCGCGCAAGGGTGGAAATGCCGCTATTTTACGCCCTCCGGCGCGCTCCTGACCGAGATACCTGGTCGCCAAGGGACCGAAGTGGGGATGGCCGGCAGGAATTCAACCACCGGCATATAATTCCCCATCCGTTGCGAACGGTCGTACTTTTCCTTATTCGAGCCCTTATGAAACCGTCCCGATCCGAATTCCTGAACGTGCGTGGCCTGCGCACCCATGTACGCCACTGGGGGCGCGAGGGCGCGCCCATCATTTTCATGACCCATGGCTGGATGGACATGTCCGCTTCCTTCCAGTTCATCGTCGATGCCATGGCCGGCGACTGGCACGTGATCGCGCACGACTGGCGCGGCTTCGGCCTGTCGGAGCGGGCGGGCACGGACACCTACTGGTTCTACGACTACCTGGCCGACCTCGACCGCCTGCTCGACCAGTATTCGCCGGACGAGCCGGTCCGGCTGCTGGGCCACAGCATGGGCGGCAACATCGCCAGCCTGTATGCGGGCGTGCGGCCCGAGCGGGTGAGCAAGCTGATCAACCTGGAAGGCATCGGCCTGCTGGGCGCCAAGCCCGAGCAGGCGCCGAAACGCATCGCCAAATGGCTAGCCGAACTGCGCACGCCCCCGAGCATGCGCGGCTACGCCAGCCTGGAAGAGGTGGCCGGGCGCCTGCAGAAGACCAATCCGCGCCTGCTTGATGAACGGGCGGCCTTCCTGGCCGAACACTGGTCGGCGCGCAACGAGGCCGGCGAATACGAAATCCTGGGCGACCCGGTGCACAAGATGCCCGGGCCGCTGCTGTACCACCTCGACGAAATGATCGCTTCATGGCGGCGCGTCACCGCGCCGATGCTGTGGATCGAGGGCGGCGACACCGAAATGTGGAAGTGGATGGGGCCGCAGGACGAGATGCGGGCCGAGGTGGACCGCCGCCTGTCGCATTTCGCCCAGGTGGAGCCGCACATCGTGCCGGGCGCGGGGCATATGGTGCACCATGACCAGCCCGAGGTGCTGGCGCGCCTGATCGAGGGGTTTCTGGGACGTTGATCGGAACGCGTGCGCGGCGTAGGGTGGACGGCTCCACCTTGACGGCAGGGCCGCCTGCTGCCTCGGTGCCGCCCACGCGTTCAACCGGCCCATGCACCATGCAAACAAGATTTGCACGGGAAGCCCAGGATGCAAATTTTGTTTGCACAGGCCTTACAGGTGCCGGATCTCCTCCGGCGGCGCCACCCAGTTGTCGTTGCGGCCGTCGAAGTAGCGGATCGGGGCGGCGACGAGCGCGTCGACCGGCAGGTCGTCCAGGCTGGCCACCGTGACCGCATAGAACGGCCCGCTCGCTGGCGCGGTGCCGGTGGACCAGACGTTGATGCCGCAGTGGCGGCAGAAACAGTGACCGTCGCGTTTCAGGTGGAAGCGGTATTCGGTGAGCGCATCGGCGCCTGCGACCAGGCGAAAGCGCGCGGGCGGCACGCTGGCGGCCCAGAACCGCATCTTCGTGCAGATCGAGCAATTGCATTTGATCGTGCCCTGGGCCAGATCGATGTCGGCCTCGTAACGCACCGCGCCGCAATGGCAGCTGCCGTGGTAAGTCTTCATGTTTCCTTTCCCGAATGAAAGTGCAACTTTAGCATTGTCCGTCCGGCAGCGGTAACGCCGCCCGGTAACAGCTGCGCCGCGCTGGCCAATGCGGCGTACAATGCTCGCTCGTCCAGGAACTACGCCCTCGTACCCATGCTGAAAGTCGATCTTCACTGCCATTCGAACGTCTCCGACGGCGTGCTCGCGCCCGCCGCCGTGGCTGCCTATGCGCGCAAGGGCGGGGTCGATGCCTGGGCCCTGACCGACCACGACGAAGTCGGCGGCATCAAGGCTGCGCGCGCCGCCGCCGCGGAGCAGGGCATGCGTTTCGTGTCCGGGGTCGAGATCTCGGTGACCTGGGCCAACGAGACCGTGCACCTGGTCGGGCTGCAGATCGACGAGGACAATCCGGCCTTGCTGGCGGGCCTGGCCGCCACCCGCAGCGGACGCGACGCGCGCGGGCGCGAAATCGCGGCCCAGCTCGAGCAGGCCGGCATTCCCGGCGCCTATGAGGGCGCGCTCAAGTACGTCGGCAACCCGGACCTGCTCTCGCGCACCCACTTTGCGCGCTACCTGGTCGAATGCGGCAAGTGCGCCACCACCGCCGAAGTGTTCCGCAAGTTCCTGACGGAAGGCAAGCCGGGCTATGTGCCGCACCGCTGGGCCACGCTGCCGGAGGCGATGGCCTGGATCCGCAGCGCCGGCGGGATTCCCGTGATCGCCCATCCCGGGCGCTACAGGTTCACCCAGACGGGGGAGGACGCGCTGCTCGACGCCTTCCGCCAGCTCGGCGGCCAGGCGATCGAGGTCGTCACGGGAAGCCACACGCCCGACCAGTACGCCACCTATGCCGAAGTCGCCCGGCGCTACGGTTTCCTCGCCTCGCGCGGCACCGATTTCCATGCGCCGGGGGAGGCCAGGGTCGAGTTCGATGCCTTGCCGCCGCTGCCGGCGAGCGTCAAGCCGGTCTGGCACGACTGGTGGTGAAGGTAGGGTGGAGTCCCCGACTCCACGCGTAAACCGTGCGCCGCGTTGACGGATGCTGTACGCGTGGAGTCAGGACTCCACCCTACGTTCAACCGGCCTCGCGCGCCGTTTGTTTAAGCCAGCCATAAGCCCGTCGCCCTTGAATTTTCCGGGTAGCAGCCTTATCTTGGCAGCCTGTTAATTCATTTCTGCCCCGGAGCCACTTCCATGAAGCGCATTGTTTTGTTCCTCGCCACCAACCTCGCGGTTGTGCTGGTGCTGACCCTGGTCCTGAACCTGCTCGGTGTCGGACGTGCGGTGAGCGCCGAAGGGATCAATGTCGGCGCGCTGGCCGTGTTTTCGCTGGTGGTCGGCTTTACCGGCTCGTTCATCTCGCTCCTGATGAGCAAACCGATGGCCAAATGGTCGACCGGCGCGCGCGTCATCGAGCAGCCGCAGAATTCCACCGAGCTCTGGCTCGTCAACACGGTGCGGCGCCTGGCCGACCGTGCCGGCATCGGCATGCCGGAAGTGGCCGTGTACGACGGCGAACCGAATGCGTTTGCGACCGGCGCCTTTAAAAATTCCGCGCTGGTCGCGGTGTCCACCGGCCTGTTGCAGGGCATGAACCAGGACGAGGTCGAGGCCGTGCTCGGGCACGAGGTGGCGCACATCGCCAACGGCGACATGGTCACGCTGACCCTGATCCAGGGCGTGGTCAACACCTTCGTCGTGTTCCTGGCGCGCGTGGTCGGCTTCTTCGTCGACAAGGTGCTGCTGCGCGGTAACGACGACCGCGGCCCCGGCATCGGCTACATGGTCACCGTCTTCATCTGCGAAATCCTGTTCGGCCTGGTCGCCTCGATCATCGTCGCCTGGTTCTCGCGCAAGCGCGAATTCCGCGCCGACGCAGGCTCGGCCCAGCTGCTCGGCAGCACGGTCCCGATGCAGAACGCGCTGGCCCGCCTCGGCGGCCTGCAGCCGGGCGCGCTGCCCTCGTCGATGAGTGCTTCGGGCATCTCCGGCAGCGGCGGCGGCTGGGGCGCCCTGTTCTCGACCCACCCGCCGATGGAAGAGCGCATTGCGGCCCTGCAGGCTCTGCGCCAAACGGGTGCCCGATGAGCCAGTTCTTTCACATCCATCCGGACAATCCGCAGCCGCGCCTCATCAAGCAGGCAGCGCAGATCCTCCGCTCCGGCGGGGTGGTCGCGCTGCCGACCGACTCGGCCTATGCGCTCGTGTGCCAGCTCGACGATAAAGGCGCCGTCGAAAAGCTGCGTCGCGTGCGCGGCATCGACGACAAGCACCACCTGACGCTGCTGTGCCGCGACCTGTCCGAGATCGCCCAGTACGCGCGGGTCGACAACAGCCAGTACCGGCTGCTCAAGGCGACGCTGCCGGGGCCGTACACCGTCATTCTGGAAGCGACGCGCGAAGTGCCGCGCCGCCTGTCCCACCCCTCGCGCAAGACGATCGGCCTGCGGGTGCCGGAGAACCTGATCACGCTGGCGCTGCTCGAGGAACTCGGCGAGCCCCTGATCGGCACCACGCTGCAGTTGCCGGGGGACGAGCACATGCTGTCGGACCCGGACGAAGTGCGCGATCGCCTCGAGAAGCAGATCGAGCTGGTGGTCGACGGCGGCGCCGGCACGCTCGAGCCGACCACCATCGTCGATCTCACCGGCAGCGATCCCATCCTGGTGCGCCAGGGCCGCGGCGACGCCGCCGTTTTTGGCCTGTAATCGGGCCCCCAGGCAAACCCTCCCACCCGCCGGGCCGCGGCGCCCGGCTCTGCTAGAATCCTTCCCTTATGGATGAAATCATTCGCAACATCGCAGTCTATGCGCTGCCCGTCCTTTTTGCGATTACCCTGCACGAAGCCGCCCACGCCTATGCCGCCCGCCATTTCGGCGACAATACGGCCTATGCGCAAGGGCGCATGACGCTCAATCCGCTGGTGCACGTCGATGTGTTCGGCACCATCATCATCCCGATCGCGCTCTACATGATGAGCGGCTTCGTGTTCGGCTATGCCAAGCCGGTGCCGGTCCAGTTCGGCAACCTGCGCAACCCGAAGCGCGACATGGCCTGGGTGGCGCTGGCCGGGCCCCTGGCGAACCTGGTGATGGCCCTGCTGTGGGTACTCTTTGCCGTGCTGCTCAACGTGTTCGACGTCAGCGAGGAATTCCCGCACGCGGTCGCCAAGGCCGGCCTGGTGACGAACCTGCTGATCTTCGCCTTCAACCTGTTCCCGCTGCCGCCGCTCGACGGCGGGCGCGTGTTGACGAGCATGCTGCCGAACCGGCTCGCCTTCCAGTTCGCCAAGATCGAGCCGTACGGCTTCTTCATCCTGCTGGCGCTGCTCTACTTCAACGTGCTCGCCTTCTGGGTGCAGCCGGTGATGTGGCTGGGCGCCCAACTGGTGACGCTGGTGGCGACGCCGTTTACCTTCTTCCTGAACTGATGCACGCACCGACCATCGCTACCTCGCCCTGGGTGCGCCGCTTCGCGCCGCTGGTCCCGGCAGGGGAGGTGCTCGACCTGGCCTGCGGCGGCGGCCGCCACGCGCGCCTGTTCGCCGGGTTCAAGCATCCGGTGCTCGCGGTCGACCGCGACCCAAGCGCGCTGACCGCGGCCGCCGGCCCCGGCATCGCCACGCTCCAGCTTGATCTCGAAACCGAGGGCGCGGCCTGGCCCTTCGAAGCGGGGCGTTTTGCCGGCATCGTCGTCACCAACTACCTGCATCGGCCGCTGCTGGCCGACCTGTGCGCCAGCCTGGCGCCGGGTGGCGTCCTGCTCTACGAAACCTTTGCGCTTGGCAACGAAGCCTTCGGCAAGCCCTCGAATCCGGCCTTCCTGCTGCGCCCCGGCGAACTGCTGGAGATGGCGGCGCGTGCCGGCCTCGCCGTGCTGGCCTACGAGGACGGGGTCGTCAGCGATCCGAAGCCGGCGCGGGTGCAGCGCCTGTGCGCGGGCGGGCGCGCCTTCGCGCAAACCGAGGCCAAGCTCGACCATTTATCTGGTCGGGAATGAACCATAGCGGCGGACGATCCGCTACAATCGGATTTTTATTTTTCGGCACGTTCCACTGATTATGATTAAGGGCAGCATTGTAGCAATCGTCACACCGATGTTTGAGGATGGCAGTCTCGACCGGGACAGCCTGCGCAAGCTGATCGACTGGCACGTAGCGGAAGGCACCGACGGCATCGTCATCGTCGGCACCACCGGCGAGTCGGCGACGGTGAGCCCGGAAGAACATGGCGAGCTGATCAAGCTGGCGGTGGACCACGCGGCTGGCCGCATTCCGGTGATCGCCGGCAGCGGCGGCAACTCGACCGTCGAAGCCATCGAACTGACCCGCCACGCCAAAGCGGTGGGCGCGGACGCCTCGCTGCAGGTCGTTCCGTACTACAACCGTCCGACCCAGGAAGGCATGTACCGCCACTTCAAGGCGATCGCCGAAGCGGTCGACATGCCGATCATCCTGTACAACGTGCCGGGCCGGACCGTGGCCGACATGAGCAACGAGACCATCGCGCGCCTGGCGCCGATCGAAAATATCGTCGGCGTGAAGGATGCGACGGGCAACATCGGCCGCGGCATCGAACTCCTGCGCATGGTGGATAAATCGTTTGCCGTGTACTCGGGCGACGATCCGACCGCGATGGCGCTGATGTTCTGCGGCGGCGCCGGCAATATTTCGGTTACCGCCAACGTCGCCCCGCGCGCCATGCACGAATTGTGCGTGGCCGCCATGGCGGGCGATATCGCGCGCGCCGTCGAGATCAACAACCGCGTGCTGCAACTGCACGCCAAGCTGTTCGTCGAGCCGAACCCGGTGCCGGTCAAGTGGGCATTGGCGGAGATGGGCATGATGCCGGCCGGCCTGCGCCTGCCGCTGGCGCCGCTGTCGAACGCGTTCCACGACACCGTTCGCGCCGCCCTGCGCGAAGCCGGCCTCGTTCCGCAATCCTGAGTCCCGCAAGGGTGTTGGTTTTCCAGATCTGAAATCGCAACGATATGACTAAAAGCAACAAAACGACCTTAGTTTCCAAGCCCGCCATGCGCGTCCTCGCCCTGGGCGCGCTGGCGCTGTCCATCGCCGGCTGCACCACCGTTTTCGAAGCCGACAAGGTCGACTACAAGGGCTCCAAGAAAGCCCCGCCGCTCGATGTGCCGCCGGACCTGACCCAGATCCAGAAGGACAACCGTTACGCTGCGCCGGAAGGCCGCGGCGTGGCCACCGCATCGGGCATGCAGCAAGCGGGTTCGGCTGCTGCGGCGCCGGCAGCGGCAGGCGGCGAGACGGCCGCTTCGACGGCCGCCATCGGCCCGGTCTCGACCGACGCCGTGCGCGTCGAGCGGGCCGGCGACCAGCGCTGGATCGTCGTCAAGCAGAGCCCGGAACAACTGTGGCCGCAAGTGCGCCAGTTCTGGCAGGACGCCGGCTTCACGCTGGCCAACGAGTCGGTCACGACCGGCATCATGGAAACCGAATGGGCCGAGAACCGTTCGAAGATCCCGCAAGACTTCCTGCGCAAGACCCTGGGCCGCGTGTTCGACCGCGCCTACTCGACCGGCGAGCGCGACAAGTACCGCACCCGCCTCGAGCGCCTGCCGGACGGCTCGACCGAGATCTACATCAGCCACCGCGGCGCCGAAGAGGTGCTCACCGGCGCCCAGAAGGAAACCACGGTCTGGACCGTGCGCCCGAACGACCCGATGCTCGAAGCCCAGTTCCTGGGCCGCCTGGTGGCGCGCCTGACCGGCGTGACCGAGCCGGCCGAAGTCAAGGCCGCCGAGACCGCCGTCGCGAACGCCGAGCCGGCGCCGCAGCAGACCAAGCTGGTCGGTGATCACGTCGAGGTCGGGGAAGGTTTCGATCGCGCCTGGCGCCGTGTCGGCCTGGCGCTCGACCGCGTCGGCTTCACCGTCGAAGACCGCGACCGCGTGCAGGGCACCTATTTCGTGCGCTACGTCGATCCCGACGGTTCGAACAAGGAAGGTTTCGTCAAGCGCCTGTTCAGCTTCGGCGACTCCGACAAGGCCAAGGAAGCCCAGCGCTACCGCGTGATCGTCAAGGGCGCCGACAGCGGCAACAGCAGCACCGTGACGGTCCAGGACAACGCCGGCCAGCCGGACACCTCGCCGACGGCAAAGAAGATCCTGTCGCTGCTGAACGACGAGCTCAAGTAATCGTCCTCAGCGTCCAGAAAGCCGGCCCGCGTGGCCGGCTTTTTTACGCCTGTGTCTTTGACGTCATTGTAGGGTGGAGCGGGCGGCGAACCGCTTCCGGCTCCACGCGTGAAGCATGCGCCGCGTTGACGCATCCTTTCGCGTGGAGTTGTCATTGAGGCCCCCGGCCTCAATGACTCCACCCTACGTAATGCCGTAACGTTGGGGGCACAGGCGAAAAAAAACCGGCCCGCAGGCCGGTTCTTCGAATCAGGCAAAACCTGATTACTTCTTGGCAGCGTCAGCAGCGACGTCAGCAGCGGTCGAAGCGGCCGAAGCAGCGTCAGCAGCAGCAGCCGAAGCGGTTGCAGCAGCAGCAGCAGCGTCAGCAGCTGGGGTAGCAGCAGCGTCAGCAGCTGGAGCGACGACGGTGGTGTCGGTGGTGGTGGTGGTTGCTGGTGCTTCAGCAGCAGCTGGGGTGGTCGTGGTGGTGACTTCAGCTTCTTTCTTCGAGCAAGCAGCCAGAGCAACAGCCATCAGGGAGACGATCAGCAGGGATTTTTTCATGGTTTTTCCTTAATTAAGTTAGTACTAATTATTGCGATGAATAATTACCGGTAATTATCGCTCGTTGGAATTCTCGTGTGCTTTCATACTGGTAACAGTGCCTGATAGACAACGGAACCTTCCTAACCCGATATTATAGCCAAATTTACCTATTCGCAATAGAAAACACATGCCAAAATGGAAGTATTTGGTGACTTGTTAAGCTTCATTTTGTTACAAGATGCTACGAAGGCAGCAAAACCCGCCATTGTGTTATCACCTGTGCAAAACTAGAGCCCGGTGACTGTTGCCTGCAGGGTAGATTCCGACTCTTCCCATAGGGCATTGAAGCGGTAGGCGGGCAGTTCGACTGCGCCCGCGTGGTCGAAGGCGGCTTCGCCGCGCATGTGGTCGCGGTGGAAACGGCGTACCACATGCAGACCGTCGGCCAGGGCGAAGGCATCCGGCAGGTGGCGCAGCGAACGCGGCGTCCGGCGGCACTCGACCAGCGCGGCGTAGTCGCGCAGCAGCGCCAAAAAACGCGGGCAGTGGCGCTCGATATGCCGGGTGTCGTGCAGGGCCAGGCGCAGCGTGCCGCCCGCGCGCAGGAATGCGCGCAGCCTGGCCTCGACATCCACGGCGCCCAGCGGCAGATGGGCAAAGTCGGGATCGAACAGGTCGACCCGGCTTTGCGCCTTCGACAGCAGCGTGCGCCAGTGCGCTTCGAGCTCGCGCCGCGTGTCGAAGCGGAAGCTGGCCGGCGCGTCCGTCATGTCCGCTCAGCCCAGTTCGATCCAGCCGTCCGCATACCAGGTGTAGAGCGCCTCGAGCACGTCGTCCGAGGCCGCCGCCAGGGTCTCGCCGCTCAGGCGCCGCTCGTTGGCCAGCACGTCGAGCACGACCTTGTCGGCACGGCTGACGGCAAACGACTCACCATTGATGAACACATGCTTGCCGCGGTACAGCATCAGGGTCTTCGGCGACAGCTTCAGGCCGCGCTTGGCCGCCGTTTCCATGAAGCGGCCCACCGTCAGCGGCTTGGCCGGCGGGGTGAAGAACACGTTGTGCTTCGGCTCGGACATGTACTCGCCGAAGAAGATCGTCACGTCCTCCTCGTCGAAGCGCACCTTGTTGAGTTCTTCGGTGATGTTCGCCAGCATCTCGCGCGGGATCTCGGCCGGGTTCTTTGCCGGCTGCAGATCGGGATCGGCGTAGCGGCCGGGCAGGTCGATCGAATCGGCCATGAATTGCAGGAAGGCTTCGCCCAGTTCCTGGTAGGAGGGCGAACGGAAGCCGATCGAGTAGGTCATGCATTCGCCCTCGGCCACGCCGTCGTGGGCATACTGGGGCGGCAGGTAGAGCATGTCGCCCGGTTCCAGCACAAACTCTTCTTCCGCCGTGAAATTGGCCAGGATTTTCAGGGGCAGGCCCTCGACCAGCGTCAGGTCTTGCTGGGAGCTGATCCGCCAGCGCCGCTTGCCCTGCGCCTGCAGCAGGAACACGTCGTAGGAATCGAAGTGGGGGCCGACGCCGCCGCCATCGGTGGCGTAGCTGACCATCAGGTCGTCCAGGCGCGCATCCGGCAGGAAACGGAACTGGCGCAGCAGCGCGTCGGCACGCTCGTCGAACAGGTTCACGCCCTGCACCAGCAGGGTCCACTCGCGCTGGGTACGCGGCGGCAGTTCGGTCAGCGGGCCGTGCTGCATGTCCCACTGGCCGTCGACCTGGGACACGAGTCGCGACTCGACGTGGTTCTTGCTTGCGGCCTCAGCCAGTTTGTCGAGCTTGAGGAGCGGCTTGAAGCCGGGGATGGCACCCTTGATGAGGAGCGGTTTTTTATGCCAGTAATCGCGCAGGAACTGGGCGGGAGTAATATTCCCCAGGAGCTGTAATTTTTTCATGCTTCATTATAACGGGCCGCACTGCGGGCGGCAGCGAGGCTGGGGTTATAATCCGCACCTTACAACGAAAGGAAATGCGATGAAGATTGCTCAGAATACGGTCGTGACGGTGAACTACAAGCTGTCGGATGCGCAGAACAACCTGATCGAAGAAGGCGTGCAGCCGATGGTCTACCTGCACGGCGGTTACGAGAATACCCTGCCAAAGATCGAAGAAGCCCTCGACGGCAAGGAAACGGGCTATTCGACCACCCTGCAGGTCGAGCCGGAAGACGCGTTCGGCGACTACGACGCCGAGCTGGTCAAGGTCGAAGAGCGCAAGCGCCTGCCGGAGCCGCTGGAAGTGGGCATGCAGTTCGAAGGCATGGCCGACGGCGCGCCGGACGACGAGCCGATGATCTTTACCGTCACCGAAATCGCCGACGACAAGGTCGTCCTCGACGGTAACCACCCGCTGGCCGGCATGGCGCTGCGTTTCGAGCTGTCGGTGGTCGACGTGCGCGAAGCCACCGCCGAAGAAATCGCCCACGGCCACGTGCACGGCGCCCACGGTCACCACCACGGTGAAGACGAAGGCGACGACAGCGAGCCAGGCGACCATTTCCGCAGCCAGCCGCTGCATTAATGGATTGAATCAACGGGGACGCAAGTCCCCGTTGTGCTTCGGGGGGCAGGGGCATGCCGGCGTCCGCATGGGCGTGGCGTGCCCCCTCCCGCGGGCACGGCGTCAGTTGGCCGCGTCTTCGACCTTGAACAGGGTCTTTGCGCCCGGGCTCACTTCGACCTCGACCGCTTCGCCGCCCACCGACAGGTGCCCGACGTTGCCGCGCCACTCGATGGACGGTTCGGTCTTCTTTGGCAAGTCCGCGCTGTCGATCAGCAGTACCTTGCCCTTGAAGCGCTGGGCGAGGGACTGCACCTGCTTGCGCGTCGCCGCGAAGCCGTCCTGGGTGGCCGGTGCGCGCCGCAGCAGGCCGCGCAAACCGGTGGGTTCTTCCAGCGGCTTGAGGTCGCCTTCCGAGAACAACACGATCGCGTCGAGATTGTCGCGCCGCGCCAGCGTGAAGAGGCGGTTGAGCCAGAAACGATTGGCCACCAGGCGGTCTTCGTATTCGCTGTTGCGCCCGGCCGCGGCCAAATAATGGTTGTTATTGGCCGGCAGGTTGACGGTGGCATACAGCACCTTGTCCACGGTCCAATGGGCGTTTTCGGCATAGCTGCGAAATCGCGGGCTCATCGACAGGCGCGTGAGCGGCAGCTTTTTCCTGCCCAGCGAATCCGGTTCACCATGGAATAGTTCGCGCAGTCTGTGCAGGCGCTCGACGGCGTTGGTGCGCCCGGCCGAATTGCGGCATTCGGTCCAGTCGCTGCCGGCCGGCAGCACGATCATCGGCCGCTTCGCCTTTTCCACCAGCACCTGCCGCTCCTGGTAGAGCTTGTCGCCGCAGGGCTCTTTCGCGGCCTTGATGCCGGTGACGACCACAAAGGCCAGCGAATTCTCGGAGGTTTCCGACAAGGCTTCCTTGAAGCGCCCGTCGCCGGGCTTCGCGAAGCTGTGGCCGATCACGCCGAAACGGTGGTGGCCGGCTTCGTGGGTGGCCGTGCGTGCGGAGTCGCGCTTGTCGTCTCGCTTCGCGTCCTGGCTTGCGCCTGCCGCCGGCAGGCACAACGCCGCGAGCAGCGCGGTCGCCAGCAGGACGGCGCGGCGCGGGTGCTGCATCAGGCCGGTCCGCCCGCGGCGGTGAGGCGCTTGAGTTCGTACAACTGCTGGAGCGCTTCGCGCGGCGTGAGCGCGTCCGGATCGATCCCGGCCAGGGCGTCGAGCAGCGCTGATGGCGCGGCCGCTGCCGGTGCGGCGGGCGCCGGTTCGGCCTCCGCCTCCGCGCAAGGCAGCGCGAACAGGTCGAGCTGGGGCGTCGCGCCCACCGCCTGCGATTCGAGCCGCGCCAGGTGCTTGCGCGCAGCCTTGATCACCGCCGGAGGCACCCCGGCCAGCTGCGCCACCTGCAAGCCGTAGCTCTGGGAGGCCGGCCCGTCCTGCACCGCGTGCAGGAACACGATGGTGTCCTTGTGCTCGACCGCCGACAGGTGCACGTTGGCCGCGCTCGGGTGGTTTTCCGGCAGCTGGGTCAGCTCGAAATAATGGGTCGCGAAGAGGGTGAAACTGCGGCTGTGGTCGATCAGGTGGCGCGCGATCGCCCAGGCCAGCGCCAGCCCGTCGAAGGTGGAGGTGCCGCGCCCGACTTCGTCCATCAGCACCAGCGAGTGCTCGGTGGCGCCGTTCAGGATCGCGGCCGATTCCGTCATCTCGACCATGAAGGTCGAGCGCCCGCCGGCCAGGTCGTCGTTGGCGCCGATACGGGTGAAGATGCGGTCGATCGGGCCGATGGTGGCGCTGGCGGCCGGCACGTAGCTGCCCACATAGGCCAGCAGCACGATCAGCGCGGTCTGGCGCATGAAGGTCGATTTACCGCCCATGTTCGGGCCGGTGATGAGCAGCAGGCGCCGTTCGTTGGAGAGCTTGCAGTCGTTGGCGATGAAGCGCTCGATCTGCTTTTCGACCACCGGGTGGCGGCCCTCGACGATGTCCAGGCAGGGCGCGTCGACCAGCTGCGGCGCGCACCAGTTGTTCTGCAGCGCGTGGCTGGCCAGCGCCACCAGGGTGTCGATCTGGGCGATGCCGGCGGCGATGCGCTGCAGGTCGCCGATGTGCGGCGCCAGGCAGACCAGCAACTCCTCGTACAGCGCCTTTTCGCGCACCAGGGCCTTGTCCTGGGCCGACAGCGCCTTGTCTTCGAAGGCCTTGAGTTCCGGCGTGATGTAGCGCTCGGCATTCTTGAGGGTCTGGCGGCGGCGGTAGTCGTCCGGCACCTTGTCGGTCTGGCCGTGGGTGACTTCGATATAGAAGCCGTGCACCTTGTTGTACTCGACGCGCAGGTTGGCGATCCCGGTGCGGGCGCGCTCGCGCGTCTCGAGGTCGACCAGGAACTGGCCGGCGTTTTCCGACAGCGCGCGCAGTTCGTCGAGTTCGGCATCGAAGCCGCGCGCGAAGACGCCGCCGTCGCGCACCATGGCGCTCGGTTCCTCGGCGACCGCGCGCACCAGCAGGTCGAGGCAGGGCACCGGTGTGTCGATCGCATCGTGCAGCTCGCGCAGCAGGCAGGAGTCGCCCGGGATGAAGCAGCGCGCCACCTGCTGGCGCAGCGCCGGCAGTTGCTTGAGGCCGTCGCGCAGGCAGGCCAGGTCGCGCGGGCGCGCCGACGACAAGGCGATGCGCGTGGTGATGCGCTCGATGTCGGGTACCTGGCCCAGCGTGCCCGACAGGCCGGCGGTGGCGTCGGCCTGGGCCAGGGCCTCGATCGCCTCGTGGCGGGACCGTGCAACGCGCTGGTCGCGCTTCGCATGGTGCAGCCAGTGGCGCAGCAGGCGCGAACCCATCGCCGTGCGGCAGCCGTCGAGCAGGGAGAACAGGGTCGGCGCTTCCTGGCCGCGGATGGTTTCGGTCAGCTCCAGGTTGCGCCGGGTGGCCGCGTCGAGGCCGATGAATTCGTTCTCGCTCTCGACGGCCAGGCTGTTCACGTGCTGCAGGCCGCGTCCTTGGGTGGACTGCGCGTAGCGCAAGAGCGCGCCGGCCGCGCCGAAGGCAGCGCCCAGGCCATCGGCGCCGAAGCCGGTGAGGGTGGCCACGCCCAGCTGGTCGAGCAGGGCGCGGTGGCCCTTGATCACGTCGAAATGCCAGTCGGGCACGCGCTGGGTGTGGGCGATCGGGGTCTCGTCGAGCAGGTCGCCGTCGTCGGCGCGCAGGATTTCGGCCGGCGCGATGCGCTCGAGCTCCTGCGCCAGGCGCAGCGCGCTCGCGTCCGCATCGCCCGAGAATTCCATCAGGCGCAGCGCGCCGCTCGCCAGCGACAGCCAGGCCAGGCCGGTCGTGACGGTCTTGCGGTTGGTGAGCGTGCACACGGCCAGCAAGGAGCGCTCGGCCTTTTCCGGCAGCAGGTCGGAGTCGGTCAGGGTGCCCGGCGTGACCACGCGCACCACCTTGCGTTCGACCGGGCCCTTGCTGGCGGCCGGGTCGCCGATCTGCTCGCAGATGGCGCAGGACTCGCCCAGCTTGACCAGCTTGGCGAGGTAGCCGTCCAGCGAGTGGAAGGGCACGCCGCACATCCTGATCGGGTTGCCGTTCGAGGCGCCGCGCGCGGTCAGCGTGATGCCGAGGATGCGCGCGGCCTTCTCGGCGTCGTCATGGAACAGCTCGTAGAAGTCGCCCATGCGGTAGAACACCAGCATGGTCGGGTAGTCGGCCTTGATGCGCAGGTATTGCTGCATCATGGGAGTGTGCTTCTCTGACGGGCTGGCCTTGGCCGCGGCGGCGTTGATTTCGTTGGGGACGGTGGTCATTTCTGTCGTGTTCGGTAAGGCAGGGCTTTGCCGCGCCAAGGACGACATTTTAACCCCATCGGCTGAGGTGGGGATGAGGAAGCGATGCGCGGGTCTCCGGTACCTGGCCGGTGCACCCGCGTGGGCGCGCGGGCTGGTCCGCCGGCCTGCCGGCGGTGCCGCTCAGCGCGGCGCCAGCCATTCGACGCCGAGGCCGGGGTCGTCCTCGTCGGGTGCGGTATCGCGCACGCCCTTGCCGGACAGGATGCGCAGGATGATCTTTTCGGGGACGGCGACTTCTTCGAGATAGTCGCGCGCCAGTTCGGCGCCGTGGGCCTTTTTCAAGCCGAGGCCGACGTCGATCAGGTGTTCGCGGTGGAGGTCGTTGCGGCGTTCCAGTTGAATGTGGGTCATGGACGATCTCCTGGTGGAAGGTTCAAGGTACACGACGGGATGCGGCGCGTGCGCTCATGGCTGGCGCCGGCGGCCGCATCGGTCGGCGTGCGCGTGTTGTCCATTGTATAGATGAGGCGTACAGGGGCGCACACGCTTCCCGTGCGTCCGCCTTCGTCCAGCCGGCAGCTAGCTGCGCAGCAGCTTCATGACCGTGTCGAGCCGGTAGGGCTTGGGCGCAAACAGGTAACTGGTCTGGCGGTCGGCCAGCAAGGCCGGTAGCGTATAGCCGGAAGTGAGCACGATCTTGACGTGCGGGTACATCTCGCGGACGGCGTCGGCCAGTTGCAGCCCGGTCATCCCGGGCATCATGACATCGGAAAAGAGGGCGTCGATGTCCTGGTCTTGCGCGAGGATGGCCAGGGCGGCCAGCGCCGAGTTGGCGACGACCACCTCCAGTCCTTCGCTGCTGAGCAACATTTCGGCCAGGTTGGCCAGGTCTTCTTCATCGTCGACGACGAGCACCTTGCGTAACAGGCGGCCTGCGATTCCGGTTTCTTCCTGGCCCGGCCCGAGCCGATGCGAGGCATCCGGACGAACAGTCTCGGAAGAGAGCCAGCGGATAGTCGACATGCCTTGCACAACAAATCCTCCAAGCAATAGATAAGCGCCGGGCGCAGGGAGCCCGAACGGGAAAGACGGAAGTATGGATCAAAGCCGGTTTGTCGGGCAAACGATTGCCGCGCTTAAACAAGTTCGCGCCGACGGACTTGTGCCAGCCCGGGTGGCCCTGTGCTTCAAGAAACTTCCTGCGGGAACGGCAGAAAAATAAACCATGGCGGTACCCTTGATTTCTCCAGATACCGGCATTACCCCAGTGGTATGGCAACTCAGCGCAAATCGATCCTGGTCATCCATCCGTCGGCGAAGGACCCCGCGGGAATCCGCCGTTTGCTGGCGGACATGGGCCATACCGCCGTCACCGTGTCGCAGGAAAAGGCCGCGCTCAAGCTGCTCGGCACGGTACGGTTCGACGTCATCTTCACCGGTTTGTCCGGCAGCGAGGAGGGGGCCGCACGCCGGTTCATCGGCGCCCTGCGCAGCGTCGCGCCCGGCAGCGCGGTGGTGGGCATCAATCCCGGCGGGGTGGGCGCCGCCAACGAGGCATGGCATGCCGAGTGCGATGCCCTGATCGCCGAGCCCCTGTCGCCGAGGCGGGTGCAATGGGTGCTCGACTTCGAGTTGCGTTATTTTGGCAGCTGAGCGGCAACTGAGCGGCAACTGAGCGGCAACCGGGTGCCGTGCATGTCGGCAGTTCTTACACCTACCCCATTCCACATGCATACGTGGATGTAAGTGCATGAATTTGCGGCGCTTCCGGGCGATGGTGTAAAAATTGCTTGATCCCATGTTACTAACAACATGGAGAGCATATGAGCCAAGCTGCCAGCCGTCTTGCCGCCGCAATCGTCACTTTCCTGATGTCCGCCGGTGCCTGTGCTGCCGTGGTCGCCAGCAACACCGACTACGGCAACATCGATGGCCGCGAGGCCACGCGCGCGCTGAAGGTGACGACGCGCGGCACCGTTCTCGACCTGAACATCATGGTCGAATTCTCCAAATGCGACGATCCGCCGATCGGCCCGGACGGCGATGCTTGCCTGGGCATCGGATCGCCCTTCGAAAACGAATTCGCCCTGCGGCTGATTGCACCGAACGGCGCAGGCGTCGACCTGGTGCAGGCTTTTACGACCTACCAGCAGGGCACCCGGGGCACCAGCGCCGGCCGCGTCAGCGTGAGCTTCGACGACGAGGCGGCAAGCGCCGCCGGCCCGCGCGTACGCGAAGGCAGCTTCCGCCCGGCCCAGGCCTTGTCGGCCTTCGACGGCATGGACATGTACGGCAGCTGGACGCTGTACCTGCGCGACTTCTTCACAGGCGACCCGTTCGAATTTTTCTCGGCCCGCCTGGAGATGGCGTACGAGCCGGCGCCGGTGCCGGAGCCGGCCACGCTGGCGGTGCTGGGCCTGGGATTGATCGGGATCGGGGCGGCGCGCCGCGGCGGCTTGCGGGTGCGGCGCGGCTGACCGGAGCGTGAGCCGCGTGGACGGAGTCCACCCTACGCCACGCGGCAGGCGTCAACGGGAGGCGATCAGCTTCACGCCCAGCGCGATGAACACCCCGCCGGCCGCCCGGTCGAGCCATTTGCCTGCGCCCGGCTTGCGTTCCAGCCAGCCGCCCACGGCGCCCGCGAAATACCCGAGCAGCCCGAACAGGATCGCCGCCTGCAGCGTGAAGGTCAGGCCGAGCGCCAGCATCTGCCCCGCGACCTGGCCGTTCGCGGGGACCACGAACTGGGGCAGCAGCGACAGGAAGAACAGCACCACTTTCGGATTGATGGCGTTGGCCAGCAAGCCCTTCATGAACAGGCTGCGCAGCGATTGCGGCGGCGCCGCGGCGCCTGCCGCCGATTGCCCGCCCTGGCTGCGCAGCGCGCCGATGCCGAGCCAGACCAGGTACAGGCCGCCGCCCACGCGCAGTGCCGTGAACGCGGCAGGGGAGGCCGCAATCGCCGCGCTCACGCCGATCACGGCCAGCAGGGTGTGGCTCAGGCAGCCCAGCGCGCAGCCCAGGCCGAACACCATGCCCTGCCTGCGGCCTTTCGACATGCCCAGGCCGAGCACCATCAGGTTGTCGGGGCCGGGAGAAGCGGTGAGCAGGATGGCTGCGAGCAGGAAGCCGAGGAATTGTTCGGGTGCGAGCATGGGGATAGTCGGAGGTTGAACGAACGGAACCCGTAGGGTGGACGGCTCTGCCGTCCACGCGTTCAAATCCGGCAAGATCAACCGGACCGGTAGTTCATGCTCACGTTGAACGCGTGGACGGGGAACCCGTCCACCCTACGCTTCGGCGACGCGCCTGGCAATATGCGCCAGCGCCTCGTCGACCTGGTCGATCAGGATCAGGCACAAATCGCCTTCGGACAGGCGCGCCAGCGCGCGGTCGATCGCGACGAACTCGCCGTTGATCTCCTCGACGTAACTGGTGCGGGTCGCGCCGTCCAGTCCCTGGCGCAGCAAGGCGACCACTTCGCCGTCCGGCCGGCCGCGCTGGCACTGGTCCTGGTACAGCAGCACCTCGTCGAAGGCCGCGCCCAGGATTTCGGTCTGCTGGGTGATGTCCTGGTCGCGCCGGTCGCCGGCTCCGCTGATGACGACCGAGCGGCGCCGGGCCGGCATGTTCTCGACCGCCGACACCAGCGCCGCGATCGCGTCCGGGTTGTGGCCGTAGTCGGCGATCAGGGTCGCTCCACGATAGTCGAACACGTTGAAGCGTCCGGGCGCATTGTCGCTTTCGCCGACAAAGGTTTTCAGGCCCAGGCGGATCTTGTCCCAGTCGATGCCGACCGCCCATGCCGCCGCCACCGAGGCCATCACGTTCTCGACCTGGAAACCGATCGCGCCGCCACGGGTGATCGGCACTTCCTGCAGGGTAATGCGGGTTTCGTTCCTGCCCTGCGCGCAGACCAGGAAGCCGTTTTCGACGAACACGACGCGGCGGCCCTGGGCGCGGTGCATGGCGATCAGCGGATGGCCGCCGTCCTGGGCAAAGAAGGTCACGTCGCCGCGGGTGTGCTCGGCCATGTCGGCCACCACCGGGTCGGCCGCGTTGAGCACGGCCATGCCGCCTTCGATCACGTTCTGCACGATCACGCGTTTCAGGACCGCCAGGTCCTCGAGGGTGGTGATGTAGTTCAGGCCGAGGTGGTCGCCGGCGCCGATGTTGGTCACCACCGCCACCTGGCAGCGGTCGAACGCCAGGCCTTCGCGCAGCAGGCCGCCGCGCGCGGTTTCGAACACGGCGGCGTCGACGTCCGGATGCAGCAGCACGTTGCGCGCGCTGCGCGGACCGCTGCAGTCGCCGCTGTCGATGCGGCGCCCTTCGATATACACGCCGTCGGTATTGGTCATGCCGGTGCGCAGGCCGGAGGCGCCGAGCAGGTGCGCGATCAGGCGCACGGTGGTGGTCTTGCCGTTCGTGCCGGTGACGGCCACTACCGGAATGCGGCCGTCGTCGCCGTCCTTGAACAACATGTCGACGATGGCCTGGCCGACGTCGCGTCCCTTGCCGAAAGACGGGGATAAGTGCATCCGCAGGCCCGGCGCGGCGTTGACTTCGACCACGCCGCCGCCTTGCTCTTCGATCGGTTTCAGCACGCTGTCGCAGACCATGTCGACGCCGCAGATGTCGAGGCCGATCATGTGGGCGGCGGCGATCGCGCGCGCCGCCACTTCCGGATGCACGTCGTCGGTCACGTCGGTGGCGGTGCCGCCGGTGGACAGGTTGGCATTGTTGCGCAAGACGATGCGGCGGCCCTTTTCCGGGACCGAGTCGGCCTGCAGGCCCTGCTTGGACAGGCTGCGCAGCGCGATGTCGTCGAAACGGATCTTGGTCAGCGAAGTCGAGTGGCCGTTGCCGCGGCGCGGGTCGCGGTTGACCTGCTCGACCAGCTCGCGCACCGTGTGCACGCCGTCGCCGACCACGTTCGGCGGGTCGCGCCGCGCGGCGGCGACCAGCTTGTCGCCGATCACCAGCAGGCGGTAGTCGTCGCCCGGCAGGTAGCGCTCGATCAGGATGTCGCCGCGGAACTCGCTGGCCGAGTTGAACGCGGCCGCGACCTGCTCGCGCGTCGTGATGTTGACCGTCACGCCCTTGCCCTGGTTGCCGTCCTTCGGCTTGATCACGACCGGCAGGCCGATCTCCTGGGCGGCGAGCCAGGCGTCGTCTGGGTCGGTCACGGTGCGCCCGTGCGGCACCGGCACGCCGGCGGCATCGAGCAGGCGCTTGGTCAACTCCTTGTCCTGGGCGATGGTTTCGGCAATCGCGCCGGTGGCGTCGATCTCGGCGGCCTGGATGCGGCGCTGCTTGCTGCCCCAGCCGAACATGACCATGCTGCCTTCGGTCAGGCGGCGAAACGGGATGTTGCGTTCGATCGCGGCCTGCACGATCGAGCCGGTCGAGGGGCCGAGGCGCACGTCCTCGTCGAGCTCGCGCAGCTGGTCGAGCGCGTTCTGCAGGTCGAAGGGCGCGTCGCTACGCGCGGCCTCGATCAGCTGCCTGGCCAGGTCGAGCGCGAGGCGGCCGACGTCTTCCTCGCTGTATTCGACGACCACCTGGTAGATCCCTGGTTCGACCGTGGCGGTGGTGCGCGAAAAGGTCACCGGGCAGCCGGCTTCGGCCTGCAGGGCGAGCGCCACGATTTCGAGCACTTCGGCCAGCGGCACCGGATCGAGCGCGTCCTGCTCGTGCCCGAGCGGTTGCAATTGGCCGAGCTGGGGAAAGCGCGCGCGCAGGCGCGTCTCGAAACCGGGCAGGGCGGCGATCGATTCTTCGTCGACGGTGCAGGCGACGATCGCCTCGACCGAGGTGTGGTGGCTCCAGAGGTTAGGGCCACGCAAGGCCCGTACGCGAGATACTTCCATAAACCTGTATTCCTTTATAGGGTGCCGCGCCAGCCCTTGCATGGGCGGCGGCACCGTCATTTTCGGCTCCGGTCGTCCGGGGCGCGCTTTTTTAATCAGTAAATCGTTTTCCTGGGGGTGGCGTCGAAGGCGCGCAGGCCGCCGCAGATCAGGTCTTGCGGCAGGCCGAGCGCCCAGGCGGCGGCCGTGGCGGCGAGCACGCTGGCCGGATGCTTGACGGTGGCCGGCTTGATCTTCGCCAGGTCCAGCAGCGGGGTTTCGTCGCTGCCCTCGGCCAGCACGATGTGGTTGTTGCGCGCAAAGACGACGCGCTCGCCGCTGTCGCGGTGCCGCACCAGCACCGGATTGGACTCGTCCATCGCATAGAAGATCACGCGCCCGTCCGACAGCTCGGCCAATTTGACCACTTCCGGATCGGCCGCGTTCAGCACGGCCGCGCCATCGGAGAGGATCACGTCGACCTGGCTGCGCACGACATTGGCCAGCGCTTCGGCATCGCGCACATAGAATTCGTCGACGTCGGCCAGCTGGCCCATGTCGGTGACGACGCCGACCGCGCAGCGGTCGTAGGGCAGGCCGCCGGCGAGGATGCTGCGCGCATTCGATTCGAACACGGCCGCTTCCATGTTGCGGTTGATGAGCAGGCGCTCGCCCGCGGCAAAGCCGGTGCAGTCGCCGGCAATCACCTGGCGTCCGTCGAGATACAGGCCCTCGCCGTTGGCCACGCCCGCATGCTTGCCGGCGGCATTGAGCAGGCAGCCGAGCAGGCGCGCGATCAGGCTGGTGCCGAGGGTGCCGGTCACGCCGACCAGCGGAATGCGGCCGTTGTCGGCATCGCTGAACAGGTGGTCGACGATGGCAGCGCCGACATTGCGCGGCGTACCCGAGGCCGGCTTGATGTGGGCCAGCAGGCCCGGGCTCGAATTGACTTCGATGATCGCACCGCGCTGCTCGGCGAGCGGCCGCGAGATGTCTTCGCACACCAGGTCGATGCCGGCGATATCCAGGCCGACCACGCGCGCGGCCAGGCACGCGGCATGCGCCACGTCCGGGTGGATCAGGTCGGTCACGTCGTCCGACACGTTGCCGTTGGGTTGAATCAGCACTTTCTGTCCAGGCTGCGGCCTCGACTCCGGGCTCAGGCCCTGGCGTTTCAGGTCGAGCAGGATCTCGCTGTCGTGCGGGTCGACGCGGCCGAGCGGGTGCCCTTCGGTGTCGCCGCGGCGCGGGTCGATGTTGATCTGGGTGTCGCACAGCTGCACGACAGTCGAGACGCCGTCGCCGACGACCCACAGCGCCTCGCCGCGCGCCGCCGCCACCACCTGCTTGCCGACGACCAGCAGGCGGTGCTCGTTGCCGGGAATGAAGCGCTCGACCAGCACGGCGCTGCTGTCGCCGGCCTCCGCGGCGATCGCGTAGGCGGCGCGCACGTCGGCTTCGCTCATCAGGTTCAGCGTCACACCGCGGCCGTGGTTGCCGTCGACGGGTTTCAGCACGACCGGCAGGCCGATGTCCTGGGCCTCTTCCCAGGCCGCGTCGGCGCTGCGCACCAGCGCGCCTTCCGGTACCGGCACGCCGCAGGAGGCCAGCAGGCTTTTCGCCAGGTCCTTGTCGCTGGCGATGCCCTCGGCGATGGCGCTGGTGCGGTCGCTCTCGGCGGTCCAGATGCGGCGCTGGGCGGCGCCATGGCCGAGCTGCACGAGGTTGCCTTCGGTGAGGCGGATCGAGGGGATGCGGCGATCGGTGGCGGCGTCGACGATGTTCGCGGTCGAGGGGCCCAGGCAGTAACGGTCGACCAGGCCGGTCAGGTGCGCCACGGTGCCCGCCATGTCGAAGGCCTCGTCGTTGATCGCGGCCATCAGCAGGCGGTGCCCGGCCTCCAGGGCGGCGCGGCCGACGATGGGATCGCGCGTGCGGAACGCCATCTTGTAGATGCCGTGCTCGCCAGTCGAGCGGGTCTTGCCGAAGCCGGTCTTCATGCCGGCCATGTTCTGCAGCTCGAGCACGATGTGCTCGAGGATGTGGCCGGCCCAGGTGCCGCATTCGAGCCGTTCCAGGAAGCCGCCCCGTTCGCCGACGCCGCAGCGGTGTTCGATCAGGCCGGGCAGCCAGTTGGTCAGGCGTGCGTTAAAACCGGGCAGTTTGTTCGAGGGGAAGTCTTCCAGCTCGCCGAGGTCGAGCCAGGTTTCGATCACCGGGCGGTAGGTCCAGATGTTCGGACCCCGCAGGTGAGTTACACGGAGAAACTGGATGTCTTTCTTCTTTGTCATGTAATGATTTCTTGCCATCGGTACCCGCTGGTTCACCATGATGGCGTTGCCTATGTTTGCCTGCCTGTGCGCTACCGCACCCAACCCGGTATGCAGCGCACATGTTGTATACTTGCCGGCCCGAAGCTTACAGTGCCTGCTCCATTCGTGCCGGACGGCACCCGGGCACTCCTCGCTCCAGCCTTTGCAGCGGATTTATTTCCCTGCGCTATGTAAACCGCTGAGCCGGTCACCGCGTTACCCCCTCTATCCAGAACATGCCTGTAACGGGCAGCAACTCAATGACAACTCAACAACTTGCTTCTCCGACGTCGCTTGCACTCGCCTCTGGCTTCCTGCCTGAAGGCTGGCACGATGACATTCGGAAACAGCTTGCACCAGGGGAAAACGCGCTGACCGGCGTGGAGGTTGACCTCGACGCAAAATTACGTTTCACGAAAGGCGTGCTGGTCGTCACCGATCGCCGCCTGCTGTCGCGTGCGCCGGGCGAAACGGCCTGGCGCGCCTGGCCCTTCGTGCCGGGCCTGGTGCTGCGCCACCACGACCATGGCGGCGTTGGCCATCTTGAACTGGTGGACGAACGCGGCCTGCTGGCGAGCTGGCGCTTTACCCTCGGCCAGAACCTGCATGCGATCCGCGTCGCCGACGCCTTCGCCGACCACGTCAAGAGCGTCGAGACCGGGCAGCCGGTGCTCGCGCCCGAGCAGCACACCTGCCCGAGCTGCAAGGCGCCGCTCGAACCCGACCAGGAAGAGTGCCCGATCTGCACCAAGGTGCTGCACACGCCGCCTTCGACCTGGACCCTGTTCCGCCTGTGGCGCTTCGCCATGCCCTACCGCGGCCAGCTGCTGCTGGGTTTCCTGCTGATGCTGGGTAGCACGGCGGCCCACATGATTCCGCCCTACCTGACGATGCCGCTGATGGACAATGTCCTGATCCCGTACCAGAACGGCCAGCGCATCGACAACGATCTCGTCTACCTGTACATGGGCGGCCTGCTCGGCGCCGCCGTCCTGGCCTGGGCGCTGGGCTGGGCCAAGACCTATGTGCTGGCGCTGGTGTCCGAGCGCATGGGCGCCGACCTGCGCTCGACCACCTACGAGCACCTGCTGAAATTGTCGCTGGAATTCTTCGGCGGCAAGCGCACGGGCGACCTGATGTCGAGGATCGGCAGCGGCTCGGACCGGATCTGCGTCTTCCTGTCGCTGCACCTGCTCGACTTCCTGTCGGACGTGCTGATGATCATCATGACCGGCGTAATCCTGTTCACGATCAATCCCTGGCTGGCCTTCGTCACGCTGGTACCGCTGCCCTTCATCGCCTGGATGATCCACGTCGTGCGCGACCGCCTGCGCACCGGTTTCGAGAAGATCGACCGCGTCTGGGGCGAGGTCACCAACGTGCTGGCCGATACCATCCCCGGCATCCGCGTGGTCAAGGCGTTTGCCCAGGAAAAGCGCGAAGCGGTGCGCTTTCGCGAAGCGAACAAGCACAACCTGGCCGTCAACGACAAGCTGAACAAGGTCTGGTCGCTGTTCTCGCCGACCGTCAGTTTCCTCACCGAACTCGGCTTGCTGGTGATCTGGTGCTTCGGCATCTGGCAGGTCTCGCGCGGCGACATCACGGTCGGCACGCTGTCGGCCTTCATCGCCTACAGCGGCCGCTTCTATGTGCGCCTCGATTCGATGAGCCGCATCGTCTCGGTCACGCAGAAATCCGCGTCGGCCGCCAAGCGCATCTTCGACATCCTCGACCACGTCTCGAGCGTGCCGGACCCGGTCAAGCCGGTGAAGGTGCCGAAAGTGCAGGGGAACATCGAACTGCGCGAAGTCGGTTTCCGCTATGGCAACCGGGCGGTCAACCGCGGCATTTCGCTCAACATCAAGGCCGGCGAGATGGTCGGCCTGGTCGGCCACAGCGGTTCCGGCAAGAGCACGCTGGTCAACCTGATCTGCCGCTTCTACGACGTGGCCGAAGGCGCGATCCTGCTCGACGGCGTCGACATCCGCTCGTTCGCGGTGGCCGATTACCGCCGCAACATCGGCCTGGTGCTGCAGGAACCCTTCCTGTTCTTCGGCACGATCGCCGAGAACATCGCCTACGGCAAGCCGGATGCGACGCGCGAAGACATCATCGCCGCGGCGCGCGCCGCGCACGCGCACGAATTCATCCTGCGCCTGCCCCAGGGCTACGACTCGATGGTCGGCGAGCGCGGCCAGGGCCTGTCGGGCGGCGAGCGCCAGCGCATCTCGATCGCGCGCGCGCTGCTGATCGATCCGCCGATCCTAATCATGGACGAGGCAACCTCGTCGGTCGACTCGGAAACCGAGAAGGAAATCCAGAAGGCGCTCGACAACCTGGTGCAGGGCCGCACCACGATCGCGATCGCGCACCGCCTGTCCACGCTGCACCGCGCGGATCGCCTGGTCGTGCTGGATCGCGGCGTGGTGGTGGAAGAGGGCAGCCATGACGAGCTGATGGCGCGCGAAGGCGCCTACCACCGGCTCTACGAAGCGCAGGCGCGCAACGTGGACCAGGACATGGACGATACGGACAAGGACGACTGATGAGCACCCCATTCCAACTGCGCCGCGACAGCTTCGGCAAACTCGTGTTCACGGGCGAGGACGGCATCGACGTCCAGGGCGTGATGCCGGTGCGCGCCTTCCCGATCCAGGCGCCGACCCGCGGCATCTCGCTGGTGCCCGACGGCGGCAAGGAGGTCGCCTGGATCGACGACCTCGAGACCGCGCCCGAGCAGATCCGGGCATTGATCAGCGAAGAACTCGAAGGGCGCGAATTCATCCCCGAGATCCTCACTATCCGCGGCGTCACCAGCTTCGCCACGCCCTGCACCTGGACCGTCAAGACGGACCGTGGCGACACCTCGTTCGTGCTCAAGGTCGACGAAGACATCCGCCGCATCGGCGAGGCCTCGCTGCTGATCGCGGACAGCCACGGCATCCACTTCCTGGTGCGGGACATGTTCAAGATCGATAAGCACAGCAGGAAGATCCTGGACAGGTTCCTGTAAGCCGTCGCGGTTGCACAGCCCCGCGCCCTGGCCTATGCTGGCGCTACGAGCAAGCGCTGGAGGCGATCATGATCCTGCAAGGTGGCTGTTACTGCGGCGCGGTGCGCTATGTCGTCGACGGCGAGGTCTTCCATAGCACCCTCTGTCACTGCCGCGACTGCCGGCGCATGTCCGGCGCGCCGGCCGTGGCCTGGTTCAGCGTGCGCATGGGGAGGCTGCGTTTTACCCATGGCAATCCTGCCACCTACCACTCGAGCCCGCACGTGCTGCGCGGCTTTTGCGCGCGTTGCGGCACCACCTTGACCTTCCAGGACGACCGCTCGCCCGACGAGCTCGACATCACCACTGCCAGCCTCGACGATCCGGACAGCGTGGCGCCGCAAGACCATACCTTCGTCCAGGAGCGGCTCGCGTGGCTACGCACGGCGGACGGCTTGCCCGAGTATCCGCGCACGCGCAGCGAGGCCGGCGCCGTCCCGCCAGCGAACGTCGACTACGATGCCTCCGTGTAAATTCCGTGTGCATCGGTGCGTGCGAGTGTGAGTACGCTCACATACGGCATGGCTGCGCCTGCGTAGAGTGGAGCCTTCGGCCGTTGCGCCACAAGGAGAAATCATGGATTCGATCAACCAGAACCAGTCCGAAGAAAACCGGCGCGACCTGCATGGCGCCGCAGCACTGGAACGTATCCGGAAAACGGCCGAAGAAGCCAAGACGTGCTTCTTCTGCACCAATGGGGCCATGGGCCCGAATCGCGGTGTGCGGCCGATGAGCCTGCTGCAAGCGGACGATGCCGGCAATCTATGGTTCATGAGCGCCAGCGACAGCCACAAGAACGCCGAGCTGGCGGCCGACCCGCAAGTCAAACTGTTTTTCCAGGAAAGTACTCACGCCGGTTTCATGGAGCTCGATGCGATCGCGACCATCTCGCGGGACCCGGTCAAGATCAAGGAGTTGTGGGACTTCGTGCTCAAGACCTGGTTCACCGAAGGCGAGGACGACCCGCGCATCACCGTGCTCCAGGTCGTCCCCAAAGGCGGCTACTACTGGGACAACAAGCACGGCCAGGCCATTGCCGGCGCCAAGATGGTCGTTGGCGCGGCCATCGGCAAGACGCTGGACGATTCCATCGAAGGCAAGCTGACTGTTTGACGAGACAGCTGGGGAGCGTGCCATGATCGAACTCGACCACGTGATCGTGCCGTCCCGCGACCGGGTCGCGGCGGCGCGCCTGCTCGCCGGCTTGCTCGGAGTGCCGTGGGAGGAAACGGCGCTGGGCGTGTTTTCTCCCGTGTACGTCAATGCCGGGCTCACGCTGGAATTCGCCCAAACTGCTGAGGACTTCCCCATCGAACATTTCTGCTTCCGGGTGAGCGAAGCGGAGTTCGATGCCATCCTGGGCCGCCTGCGGGCGGGCGGCATCGGCTGGCGCGCCACCGTCAGCGGTCCCAACGACGGGCGGATCGGCACCGCCTACGGCGGACGCGGCATTTACTGGGACGAGCCGGAGGGCCACCGCTGGGAAATCCTGACGGCCAGTTATGCACGCCGGATGGGCCAATAAGCTGTTGTAGCGCAATTCATTTCTTGGTGAGATACTGTTGGTGCAATGCCAACATTAACTGTTACGCGAGGCTCGCGCGCTGCAGTCCACATCAACCTGACATGAGCGCGCAATGACTTTTACGGAATCGATTTCTACCTGCTTCAGCAAGTACGCCACCTTCGACGGCACGGCCA
Organism: Massilia sp. GCM10023247; assembly: GCF_042653325.1. Classification (NCBI taxonomy): domain Bacteria; kingdom Pseudomonadati; phylum Pseudomonadota; class Betaproteobacteria; order Burkholderiales; family Oxalobacteraceae; genus Massilia; species Massilia sp. GCM10023247. The sequence continues at coordinate 89,770 of NZ_JBHSIB010000007.1, read as the reverse complement.
GCCGCTCCGAGTACTGGTGGTTTGTCCTGTTCCTGCTCGTCGCCGGGGCGATTGCGGGCGTGATCAGCGAAACGCTGGGTATCGTGTTCAACCTGGCCACCCTCATCCCGTCCATCGCCGCCGCCTGCCGCCGCCTGCACGACACCGACCGCAGCGGCTGGTGGCAACTGCTGGTGTTCGTTCCGTTCATCGGCTGGATCGTGCTGATCGTCTTCCTGGCCCAGGAGTCGCGCCCGAACCGCTACAGCGAAGCGTTGCCGGCCGTCGCCTGAGCGGACGGCCCGGCGCGGCGGCCAGCCGTGCTCACCCCCTTGCCTGCAGCCAGTAGAATGGGCTCGCACAGTCAAGGGGGAATGCAATGCAACGAACGGCTCTGGTAGTGGGCGTCACCGGCATCGGCGGCAACCACGTCGCACGCGAATTACTGACAAGGGGCTGGCAGGTGGCCGGCCTGTCGCGCCGCGCGCCGGCCGACCTGCCGGGCGTGCGCCACATTGCCGCCGACCTGCTCGACCCGGCGAGCTTGTCCAGCGCGCTGGCGGGCGTGGCCCCGACCCACGTTTTCATTACCACCTGGATGCGCCAGGACACGGAGCAGGCCAATATCCGCGTCAACGCAGCCCTGGTGCGCAACCTGTTGAGCGCCTTGTCGCCGAAAAAGAGCGTGCGCCACGTCGCCCTCGTCACCGGCCTGAAGCACTACCTCGGCCCCTTCGAGGCCTATGCCAGTTCGGGCACCTTGCCCGACACGCCGCTGCGCGAAAGCCAGCCGCGCCTGCCGCTGGAAAATTTCTATTACGCGCAGGAAGACGAAGTCTATGCCGCCGCCGCGCGCGACCGCTTCACCTGGAGCGTGCACCGCCCGCATACCGTGATCGGCCTGGCCGTCGGCAATGCGATGAACCTCGGCACCACGCTGGCCGTCTACGCCAGCCTCTGCAAGGAGACCGGGCGCCCGTTCCAGTTCCCAGGCTCCGAGGCGCAGTGGAAGGGCCTGTCCGACGTGACCGACGCCCGCATGCTGGCCAAGCAGCTGGTCTGGGCGGCCGACACCGATGCCGCGAAAAACGAAGCCTTCAATATCGTCAACGGCGACCTGTTCCGCTGGAGCTGGCTGTGGCCGCGGCTGGCCGCATGGTTCGGCGTGCAGGCGGCCGGCTACAGCGGGCAGATGCAGCCATTGGAAGCCGCGATGGCGAACGACGCGCCGCTCTGGCGCGAGATGGCGATCCGCCACGGCCTGGCCGAGCTTGACCTCGACCGTCTCGCCTCGGCCTGGCACACCGACCTCGACCTCGGCCGGCCGCTGGAAGTCATGACCGACATGGCCAACAGCCGGCGCCTCGGCTTTGCGGCCTGGCAGGCCACCGACGATTCCTTCTTCGACCTGTTCGCGCGCCTGCGCGCAGCGTGCCTGATTCCGTGACGGGGAGCGGCGCCGTGCACGTTGTGCTCGTCACGATCGGCTCGGCGGGCGACCTGTTCCCGTTCATGCACATGGCGCTGGCGCTCAGGGAAGCCGGGCACCGCATCAGCTTTCTCGGACCGGTCCAGCACGAACCCTTCGTCCGCGCTGCCGGGCTGCCTTTCCACGGCCTGCCGGCCGACCCGGCCGTGCTGGATCACCCCGACCTGTGGCATCCGACCCGCGGTTTCGGCGTCGTGTGGGAGGCGACCCGCCCGGCCATGGCCGAGGTGCCGGCCTTCATGCGCGCGCTGCCGGCAGGCGAACGCTGCGTCATGCTGGTCCATCCGCTGGCCTTGCCGGAGGCCGACCTGTGCCGCGCCGCGAACCCCGGCCTGCGCATCGCCGCGGCCTTCCTGGCGCCCTCGAACCTGCCGACCGTGCACGATCCGCTGCTGCTCGGGCCGTGGCGCGTGCCGCGCTGGGTGCCGCACGGGGCGCGCAAGCGGCTGTGGCGCAGCCTCGCCGCGCGCTTCGTCGACCCGGTTGCGCTGCCCAGCGTGAACGCCGCGCGCGCACAGGCCGGGCTGGCGCCGGTCGAGGCGCTGATCGATACCCTGTTTTCGATTGCCGACCTGTCGATCGCGCTGTTTCCCGACTGGTTCGCGCCCACCCAGCCGGACTGGCCGCAGCCGCTGGTGCGTTGCGGCTTTCCCCTCTACGACCCCGACCCGCAAGCGGCGCTGTCGCCCGAGCTGCTGCATTTCCTGGGGCAGGGCGGCAGGCCGCTGGTGTTCACCCCGGGCACCGGCAACCGCCAGGCGCGGGCGTATTTCGAGCACGCGGCCGCGGCCGCCCGCCAGCTCGGCGAGCGCGCCATCTTCCTCACCCCGCACCGCGACCAGCTGCCGCCTGAATTGCCCTGCCACGTGCTGTGGCAGGCGTATGTGCCGCTACGCGCCTTGCTGCCGCAGGTGGCGGTGCTGGTGCACCACGGCGGCATCGGCACGACCGCCGAGGCGCTCCATGCCGGCACCGCGCAGCTGGTGGTGCCGCTCGCGCACGACCAGTTCGACAACGGGGCGCGGCTGGTGGCGCTCGGGGTCGGGCGCAGCCTGCCGGCCACGCACCTGACGGAGCGCAGGCTGGTCAAGCAACTGGGCGCACTGCTCGACGATGCCGGCCTGCCAGGGCGCTGCCGCGCGGTGGCGGCCCGGTTCGGCGGCGATTCGGAGGTTGGAGAAGTCGTTGCCGCCATCGAGGCCCTCGTCGTTTAGCCGCCCCGCAGCGCCTGCACCGGGCTCATGCGTATCGCCGCCAGCGTATGGCGCGCCGTCGCCGCCAGTGCCGCCAACAGCGCCAGGCCAAGCGCCGCGACCAGCGGCCACGGCCCGAGCGGCGCATGCTCGGCGAAGCCGGCCAGGTACAGGTGGATCGCGATCGCCGCCGCCGGCAGGCCGAGCGCGGCCGCGGCCGCGACGCTCAAGCCGAACTCGCGCCCGAGGCGGCGCGCGATGGCGCCGTTGCTGGCGCCGTACAGCTTGCGGATCACGATCTCGCGCCGGCTGCGCTGGACCGTATAGGCCGAGAGCACGTAGATGCCGAAAGCGGCCAGCGCCAGCGCCACCAGGCTGGCCGCGCCCAGGATCTTCAGCATGCGCAGGTCCTGGCGGTAGCTTTCGCCGGCGATGCTCGCCGCGCTCTGCATCACCATGATCCCGTTCGGGAAGTACTGGCGCCAGACCGGCTCGATGGCGCGCGCCAGCGCCTGCTGGCCGAGCGTCGTGCGTACCGTGACGACGCTGTCCACGTCCGTCAGCAGGTAGACGATCGGCCCCGGACGCTCGCGCATCGAGTGGTGGCGCAGGTCGGGCGCCACGCCCACCACGACCAGGTCGCCTCCATCCTGGCCCGCGCCTGCCGCGAACGGCATCTTGCCCAGCACTTCCTGCGCCGCGCGGTAACCCAGCGCCTCGACCGCCGCCATGTTCAACACCATGACGCTCGACTTCGGCCCGTCGCGCCGGGCGCTGAACAGGCGCCCGGCACGCGGGCGGATGCCGTACAGGTCGAAGAACTCCGGCGAGACGCGCTTGATCTCGACCCGCAGCTGCTTGCCGTCGCGTGTTTCGTAGCCGCCCGTGATCTTGTTGGCGTCGCGTCCGATCGCCTCGGCCGACACCGCCGAGCCCTCGATGCCGGGCACGCGCGCCACGGCCGGCACGAAGCCCTGCACCTGCTCGTCGGTGGCCAGCGGCATGTGCAGCAGCGTCAGCCCGGCCGGGTCGAAGCCCGGATCGGCATGGGTCGCGTACCAGGTCTGCCAGCCGACGGCGATGGTGATGCCGGCCAGCGTCATCGCCGTGGCGAACTGCAGCACCGTGAGCGTGCGCCTGACCCACAGGTTGGCCGTCGTTTCGCTGCTGCTGTCGCGTCCCGCCAGCACCGTGGACGGGCGTACCCGCAGCGCGGTCCAGGCCGGGTACAGCCCGGCCGCCAGGCCCGCGCCCGCGCCCAGCAGCAGCGCCAGCGCCAGCCGGCCGGGCGCGAAGAAGCCCTCCAGCTTGCGGTTGACCAGGTCGGCGAACAGCGGCAGCAGCAGCCAGGCGAGCAGGATCCCGGCGGAGGTTGCGAGCAGGGCGACCAGCACCGACTCGGCCAGGAACTGGCCGGCCACGCGCGGCGCGGAGGCGCCCAGCACCTTGCGCATGCCGATCTCGCGTTGGCGGCGCAGGGTGCGCACGGTGGCCAGGTTGATCCAGTTGGTCATGGCCAGCGCCAGGATCAGCAGCGCGACCCCGGCCAGCGCCAGCGTGCTGTCGCGCTGGCCGTAATTGCGCTTGTCGCGGCCGCCGGCCAGGTCCGGGTCGAAGTAGGCGTCGCGCAGCGACACCAGCCTTTCCTCGACGCCTGGCCCGCCGAGCGCGCGGCCCATGGGGCCGGCCTGGAAGCGCCGGTTCACGGGCAGGTCCATGACCGCATCCTGCAGCAGGGTTTCCAGCCGGGCGAGGTCGGCGCCTGGGCGCAGCTTGAGGAAGATGTGGCCGCGCGCCTGCTCGTCAGGCCGCAGCGAGCGCTCTTCGGGCGCCCGTGCACGGCTGAGCGGGCCGGTCAGGACCTCCCACTGGTGGGTGCTGTTGGCCGGCACGTCCGGAATCACGGCAAGTACTTGCAGCACTTCGTCGTGGACGCGCACCGTCTTGCCCAGCACGTCGGCGCTGCCGAACAGGCGCAGCGCTGTCTCGCGGGTCAGGGCCAGGGCGTCGGGCCGGGTCAGGGCCGCCTGCAGGTCGCCCGCCAGCGGGGCGATGCCGAAAATCGGACCGAGCGCCGGATCGGCCGCGTACAGCTTCACCTCGTGCAGCTGGGCGCCGACACGCAGCGGTTTCAGGATCTGCTGGGAGGTGGCGGCCTGTTCGACCATGCCGCTGGCGAGCGCCGTGTCGCGCAGCGGCAGCGCGGCGCGCGTGTTCCAGTCCGGACGCGGAAAGAAATTGATGCGCTGCTTGACGACGACCACCCGGCCGGCGTCCGGCACATGGCTGTTGTAGTTCAGGCAGTAGGCGACGAAACCGAGCAGCAGGAAGCAGGCGGCGCAGGCCACCGCCAGGCCGAGCACGGTGACGGCGGAATAGCCCGGCTCCTGCAGCAACTGGCGCCAGCCGATGCGAAAGTCGCGGGCACGGACAAGCGGGATCCTCATGCTGCCCTCAGCGCGTCGACGACGATGCGGCCATCGAGCAGGTTCAGGGTGCGCGAGGCCTGGGCCGCATGGCTGGGCGAGTGCGTGACCATGACTACCGTGGTGCCTTCGGCGTTAATCGTGCGCAGCATGCGCATTACCTCGTCGCCATGGGCCGTGTCCAGGTTGCCGGTCGGTTCGTCGGCCAGCAGCAGGGCGGGGCCGGCCACCAGCGCGCGCGCGATCGCGACCCGCTGCTGCTGGCCGCCCGAGAGCTGCGAGGGCTTGTGGCGCGCGCGGTGCGCCACGCCCAGCTTGTCGAGCATGGCCTCGACCCGCTCGCGCCGTTCGCGGTTCTTCAAGCCCGTGTATTCGAGCGCCAGCTCGACGTTCTCGTACACGTTCAGCTCGTCGATCAGGTTGAAGCTCTGGAAAATGAAGCCGATGCGGCCGCGCCGCAAGGCGTTCAGCCGCGCTTCGCTCCAGCCGGCCACGTTCTCGCCGTCGAACCAGTAGTCGCCGGCGGTCGGCACGTCGAGCAGTCCGAGCAGGCCGAGCAGGGTCGACTTGCCGCAGCCCGAGGGGCCGGTGATGGCGACGTATTCGCCGGCCTCGATTTCCAGGTCGATGCGGTCGAGGGCCGTGGTGTGGACTTCGCCCGCCACATGGGTTTTGCTGACGCCTGAAAGCTTGAGCATGCTGTTCCTTTGATGATCGGTGAGAGGTTACTGCGAAATGCTGAGCGCGGTCGACTTTCCGAAGGCCGCATAACTGGAGACGATGACCCGTTCGCCGGGGCGCAGGCCGTCCAGCACCTCGACCTGGGCATTGCTGCGGCGGCCGATGCGGATGGCGCGGCGCTGCGCCTGGCGGCCATCGGGCGCCAGCACGAACACCCAGGCGCCGCCGCTGTCGTCGAGGAAGGGGCCGGCCGGCAGCAGCAGCGCGCGCCCGGGTTGGCCGAGGGTGAGCTGGGCGTCCAGGCTCTGGCCCGGGCGCAGGCCGGGCGGCTGGTCGCCGCTGAACTGCAGCTCGGCGAGGAAGCGGCCCTCCTTGATCTGCGGGTAGACGCTGGCGATGCGCACGGGGTAGCTGCGGCCGTCGTGATCGACGCTGCCGCTGCTGCTGCGGTTGTGACCCGCCGCCACCCGGTTCAAGTAAAACTCGTCGATGCGGGCGGCGAGCTTGAAGCGTGCCGGATCGTCGATGCGGCCGACGTTGCGGCCGGTGGCGATCGACTCGCCGACCTGCATGCGGAAATCGGTCAGGCGACCGGCCGCCGGCGCGCGCACTACCAGCGCGTCGACCGTGCCCTGCACCAGCTGCAGGCCGGTGTCGAGCCCGGCTATGGCCTTGTCGAGCTGGGCCAGGGCGCGCCCGCGCACCGCGTCTTCGGCCGCCGCGCTGCGCTGTTCCAGCGCGAGGGCACGCTGCTCTTTCTCGAGCGCATCAACCGATTCTTCGAGCGCGGCGCCGGAGAGGAAGCCGCGCGCAGCCAGTTGCTCGTTGCGCGCATGGCGTTTGTGCGCCTGCCCGAGCCGGTAGTCCAGTTCGTCGAGGCGGCGCTGGCGCTCGCCGCGGTTGCTCTCCTGGGCCAGGCGCAGGTTAGACAGGTTGTAGATCTGCTGCGCCTGTTCCGCCTGGCGCGCCAGCAATTCGAGGTTGCGCTGCGGGTTCGAGATGCGAAACAGGAGCTGGCCCTTGCGTACGAGCTCGCCGTCGCGCACGAACACTTCCTCGATGCGCCCGGATTCCACCGAGTCGAGGATGACCGAATCGAGCGGCTCCGCGCTGGCGCGCACCACCAGTTCGTCGCGGAAGATGCCCGGCTGGGCCGCGGCGAGCTGGAGCTCGGCGCGTTCGACCCGCAGCCCGCGCGGGATCCGGGTCCAGGCCGCGGCGGCGGCCCCGATGGCGAGCATGGCGATGACGCAGGCCAGTGCGATCGCCTTGCCGCGCTTGCGTGGCACGATGGTGTCCATGGCGGCGCCGGTGACGGCGCTGTGGTTCGGTGCTGGAGACATGAAAGCCCTGATCGAAGATGACGGCAGCCTTCATTGCAAGCGCCATGCCATGGCCGTTTCGGGGCCTTTCCAGCCGTTTTTCTGCCTGACCTGTCCGGTACCGGACAGGGGAGGGTGTTCGTTTCCGGACAGGTGGGCGCCAGGGCCGAACTTGGCATGTCACCTGCTCATCTTCGCTGCTAGAATGCCCCGGACTCCTCCCTGCGTACTGCCTTCATGGACCCAACGACCGCCCGTATCCTGATCCTCGACGACGATGCCGACGTGGCCTTCGCCGCGCGCATGCTGCTGCGGCGCCGCCATGGCGAGGTCGCGGTCCTGCACGATCCCGCGGCCCTCCCGGGCTTCCTGGCGCAGGGCGTGCCGGACGTGGTGCTGCTCGACCTGAATTTCACGCCGGGCCGGACCGATGGCGCCGAAGGCCTGGCGGTGCTCGACCTGCTGCGCGGCCAGGCGCGTTCGCCCGCCGTCATCGCCCTCACCGCGTATGCCGACGTGCCGCTCGCCGTCGAAGCGCTCAAGCGCGGCGCCGGCGATTTTCTGACCAAGCCCTGGGACAATGCGCGCCTGGTGGCCGCCGTCGACGGCGCCCTGGCACGGCGTGCCGGCGCTTCGGCCGGCGCTGCCGATGCAAGCCTGATGGGCGAGTCGGCCGCGATGGCGGCGGTGCGCGCCATGGTGGCGGGCGTCGGCCCGACGGAGGCCAACGTGCTGGTGCTGGGCGAGAACGGCGTCGGCAAGGAACTCGTGGCGCGCGCGATCCACGCCGCCTCGAAGCGCGCCGGCGCCGCTTTCCTCGCGGTGGACATGGGCGCCGTGCCGGAAGCGACCTTCGAGAGCGAATTGTTCGGCCACCGCAAAGGGGCGTTCACCGATGCGAAGGCCGACCGCGACGGACGCTTCCAGGCCGCGCGCGGCGGCACGCTGTTTCTCGACGAAGTCGGCAACATGCCCTTGCCGGCGCAGGCCAAGCTGCTCGCCGCGCTGGAACGGCGCGAAGTGACGCCGCTCGGCGCCGACCGGCCGCAGGCGGTCGACGTGCGCATCGTCAGCGCCACCAACCTCGAGGAGGCGCGCCTGTTCGACCCGGCCGTGTTCCGTTCCGACCTGCTGTTTCGCCTCAATACCATCGTGATCCGGGTGCCGCCGCTGCGCGAGCGGCGCGACGACGTGCCCGGCCTGCTGCACCACTACCTGGGGCATTACGAGGCGCTGTACGGCCGGCCCGCGCGCGACCTGGCGCCGGCCGCGCTGGCCGCCCTGGTGGCCTGGGACTGGCCGGGCAATGTGCGCGCCCTGCGCCATGCCTGCGAGCGCGCCGTGATCCTCGCTGCCGGAGCCGACTACGAGACCGGCGATTTCGGGCTGGCCGCGCCGCCTGCCGCACTGCCGGCGCGGCTTGACGCGGCGCCGGAAGACCAGACCCTGGGCGAAGTCGAGCGCGCGGCGGTCGCCGCCGCCCTGGCCCAGGCCAAGGGCAATATCAGCGAAGCGGCGCGCAGGCTGGGCCTGAGCCGGGCCGCGCTGTATCGCAAACTCGAGAAGCATGGCCTCTAGGCGGGCATGGCAGGCCGGGGCCGGCGCCAGCGTCCTGGTCCTGATGGCCCTGGCGGCGGGCGCGGGTGCGTCGGCCGGGTCGCCGCGGCTGCTGGTGCTGTGCGCGCTGGCGGCGGCCGGCCCGGCATGGCTGCTGTGGCGCGCGCTGGCCCGGCTCGGGCAGGAAGCCGCTCCCGCCGCGCCGGAGCGTGCACCGATGCCGGCCCAGCCAGACAATGCACTGCTGCTCGAAGCGCGCCTCGAGCACGCGCCGGTGGCGCTGTTCCTGATCGAGGCGCCTGGCGCCGAGTCCGCGGTGTTGCCCCTGAACGCCAACGCACGCCAGTTGCTTGCGCCCGGCCGGGTCGTCGACGCGGCGGGGCTGTTCGCCAGCCTGGCGGCGCAGCCGGCCAGCGGGCGCGCCTTGCTCGCCTTCGATACCGAACGCGGCAGCGAGCGCTTCATGGTCGCGATCTCCTCGCTGACGGTGCAGGGCAGGGCGCAGCGCATCGCGGCCCTGCTGCCGGTCGAGAGCGAGCTGGAATCGGAAACCCTGAACGCCTGGCGCCAGCTGGTCCAGGTGCTCACCCACGAGATCATGAATTCGCTGACGCCGGTCGCCTCCCTGTCGACTACGGCGCAAGGCCTGCTGCAGGAACTGCAGCCGCAACTCGGAGCGCAACCCGAAGCGCACCCCGAAGCGCACCCCGAAGGCGAGGCTGCCGCCGACCTGTCCGTCGCCCTCGATGCGATCGCGCGCCGCGCCGCCAGCCTGGCCGATTTCGTCGGCAGCTACCGCAGCCTGTCGGCGCTGCCGCAGCCGCGCCCCGAGCAGGTCGATGTCGCCGACTTGCTGGGCCGCGTGTCGGCCCTGATCGCGCCGGCCTGGCGCGCGCGCGGCGGCGAGCTGCGCATCCTGGTCGAGCCGGCGTCGCTGGCGCTGGTTGCCGATCCCGGGCAGATCGAGCAGGCCCTGATCAACCTGCTGAAGAACGCCGCCGAGGCGACGGCGGGCCTGGCCGCGCCGCAGGCCACCGTGCACGCGCGGCTGGCGCGCGGCGCGCGCCTGCAGATCGAGGTCGGCGACAACGGTCCCGGCGTGCCGGAGGCGCTGCTGCCGCACATCTTCACCCCCTTTTTCACGACGAAAAAGGGCGGGCGGGGCATCGGCCTGGCCCTGGTGCGCCAGCTGGTGCACGGCAATGGCGGCACCGTGCGCCACGTGCGCCCGGTGTCGGGCGGCGCCCGCTTCGTGCTCGGGTTCTGAGAAGCTCCAAGCCTCGGTGTGTCAGCGCACCGTACGGTTCGCCCCGGTACGCTCTAATGGCGGTATCGACAGCAGCAGCGGGACAGGGCGATGCGCAGGAAAACAGGAGCGGGTGAAGCAGTGAATGACAAGGTGCAGGCGGCCGGCGGACCGGGCCGGCCCGGCTACGTGCGGGTGCGCGGCGCGCGCGAGCACAACCTGAAAGACGTCAGCCTCGACATCCCGCGCGATGCATTGGTCGTGTTTACGGGGGTGTCCGGGTCGGGCAAGTCCTCGCTCGCCTTCGGCACCCTGTACGCGGAAGCCCAGCGCCGCTATCTCGAATCGGTCTCGCCCTACGCGCGCCGCCTGTTCCACCAGATGCCGGTGCCGGAAGTCGACGAGATCGACGGCCTGCCGCCGGCGGTCGCCCTCCAGCAGCAGCGCGGCTCGCCCACCACGCGCTCCTCGGTGGGCAGTGTCAGCACGCTGTCGAACTCCCTGCGCATGCTGTATTCGCGTGCCGGCGAGTATCCCGAAGGGCAGGAACTGCTGTATGCGGAATCGTTTTCGCCGAATACCCCGGAGGGCGCCTGCCCCGAGTGCTCGGGCCTGGGACGGGTCTACGAAGTCACCGAACAGTCGCTGGTGCCGGACGACAGCCTCACCATCCGCGAGCGCGCGGTGGCGGCCTGGCCGCCGGCCTGGCACGGCCAGAACCTGCGCGACATCCTGGTGACGATGGGCTACGACGTCGACACGCCCTGGCGCGACTTGCCGAAGAAGGACCGCGACTGGATTCTGTATACCGAGGAGACGCCGACCGTCCCGGTCTACGCCGGCCTCACGCCCGCCGAGACGCGCGCGGCATTGAGGCGCAAGGACACGCCGAGCTACCAGGGCACGTTCACCGGCGCGCGCCGCTATGTGCTGCAGACCTTCGCGAACACCGAGAGCGCCTCGATGAAAAAGCGCGTGGCGCGCTACATGGTCAGCACCGAATGCCCGCTGTGCCGCGGCAAGCGCCTGCGCCAGGAAGCCTTGTCCGTGACCTTTGCCGGCGTCGACATCGCCGACATCTCGCGCATGCCGCTGGCGCGCCTGCACGCGCTGCTCCAGCCCTATGCCAGCGGCGAAGCGCCGCAGGATGCGCGCCAGGCCAGGCTGCACCCGGAGCAGCTGATCGTCACCCAGCGCATCGCCGAAGACCTGGTCGCGCGCCTGGAGGTGCTGCTGGCCCTGGGCCTGGGCTACCTTGCGCTCGAGCGCAGCACGCCGACGCTCTCGCCCGGCGAATTGCAGCGCCTGCGCCTGGCGACCCAGGTGCGCTCGAACCTGTTCGGCGTCGTCTACGTGCTCGACGAACCTTCGGCCGGCCTGCACCCGGCCGACACCGAGGCGCTGCTGACCGCCCTCGGCCAATTGAAAGCCTCGGGTAATTCGCTGTTCGTGGTCGAGCATGCGCTGGACGTGATCCGCTGCGCCGACTGGATCGTCGACGTCGGCCCGGCCGCGGGAGAGCGCGGCGGCGAGGTGCTCTACAGCGGGCCGCCGGAGGGCCTGAAACAGGTGGCGGCGTCGCAGACGCGCCGCTACCTGTTCGACGACCTGCGCCGCGCCCCGCGCGCACGGCGCGAACCGGCGGGCTGGCTGCGCCTGGAGGGCGTCCACCGCAACAACCTGGACGACCTGTCGGTCGCGTTCCCGCTCGGCGTGCTCACGGCCGTCACCGGCGTGTCGGGTTCGGGCAAGTCGAGCCTGGTGAGCCAGGTGCTGGTCGACCTCGTGGCTGGCGAACTGGGGCAGGGCGCGGCCGCGCCGGAGCTTGAAGAGGCCGACGACCTCGAACAGGAGGCCGCGATCCCGACCGAGGGCCGCATCGCGGCGGGCATGGAGAGCCTGAAGCGCATGGTGCGGGTCGACCAGAAGCCGATCGGGCGCACGCCGCGCTCGAACCTGGCCACCTACACCGGCCTGTTCGACCAGGTCCGCAAGCTGTTCGCGGCAACCAAGATGGCGAAGGCGCGCCGCTACGACGCCGGCCGCTTCTCGTTCAACGTCGCCAAGGGCCGCTGCGAGACCTGTTCCGGGGAGGGCTCGGTGATGGTCGAACTGCTGTTCCTGCCTAGCGTGTATGCGCCATGCCCGGCCTGCGCCGGTGCGCGCTACAACCCGCAGACCCTGGAAGTGACCTACAAGGACCGTAACATCGCCGAAGTGCTGGGCATGACGGTCGATGCCGCCTACGAATTCTTTGCCGGCGAAGCGCTGGTCGAGCGCTCCCTGGCCGTGCTGCGCGAAGTCGGGCTGGGCTACCTGCGCCTCGGCCAGCCGGCCACCGAGCTGTCCGGCGGCGAAGCCCAGCGCATCAAGCTGGCCACCGAGTTGCAGCGCACCGGGCGCGGCAACACGCTATATGTACTGGACGAGCCGACCACCGGCCTGCACCCGTCTGACGTCGACCGCCTGATCCTGCAGCTCGAGCGCCTGGTCGATGCCGGCAACACGGTAGTCGTGGTCGAGCACACGATGCGCGTGGTGGCCGCCTGCGACTGGGTGATCGACATCGGCCCCGGCGCCGGCGACGAGGGCGGCACCGTGGTGGCGGCCGGAACGCCGGAAAAAGTGGCCGCCATACCGAAGAGCAGGACCGCGCCTTATTTGCGTCCCTGCCTCGGCATGTGAAGGCGGGCGGGCAGCGCCGTCCGCGCGCACGGTTGATCGCACAAAAGCCGCGTCATTGCGTTACACTTAGGATATTTTTCCTTGAAATAATCGCAATACATGACCGGCACATCGCTCGACAACAACCAGTTCCGACGCATTCTCTCGCGCAACATCGCCCTGCCGCTCAGCCTCAGCGTGCTGAGCGCAATCGTGTTTGTCGCCATCGTCGCCTATCTCGTCAGCGTATTGAATACGGTCGAGCACTCGCAGGAAGTGATCGGCAACGCCAACGAGGTCAGCAAACTGGTCTCGGACATGGAAGCCGGCATGCGCGGCTACGTGATCTCGGGCGACGAAAGTTTCCTTGGCCCGTACACGGTGGCGAAACCGAAGATCGACGTCGAGATGGACGCCTTGCTGCGCCTGGTCAAGGACAATCCGGCCCAGGCCGACCACCTGAACCGGGTGCGCGGCGCGCATAACGAGTGGGTGCGCTTCACTGAAGAGGTGATCGACCGCCGCCGTGCCGGCCAGGAGGTAGGGGACACCATCCGTAGCGGGCGCGGCAAGAGCCTGACCGACGACATGCGCAGCCAGTTCGCGAACTTCGTCGCCAGCGAGCGGGTGTTGCTGCAAAAGCGCGGCGACCAGGCCCGTTCGGTCATTACCTGGTCGGTCGGCTCCTACCTGCTGCTGACGCTGATCGTCGGCGGGCTGCTGGCCGCCGCCGGCCGGCGCGAACTGGTGCGCCTGTCGAACGCGTACACCGATGTGCTCAAGCACGAGAACGAACACAATGCCGAGTTGCGCCACCTGAGCTGGCTGCGTACTGGCCAGACCGAGCTGGCGGCCAAGAGCATCGGCCTCAATTCCCTCGAAACCCTGGCGCAGACCGTGCTCGACCACGTGGTGCGCTACCTCGGCGGGGCGGTCGCGGCCATGTATTTCCGCGGCGACGACGGCGTGTTGCGGCGGATCGGCGCCTTCGGATTCTCGAACGACAATGAAGAACACGCGAAGGTGATCCAGCCGGGCGCCTCGCTGGCCAGCCAGGCCGCCAACGAAAACCGCCTGCTGCGCGTCAAGGAACTGCCCGAGAATTACATCAAGGTGGGCTCGAGCCTGGGCGACACGCCGCCGCGCGAAATCGTGATCGCGCCCTTCGCCAATTTCGGCAAGGTTAAGGGCGTCATGGAAATTGGCTTCTTGCAACCCGTGCGCGAGCGCGACATCGAATTCCTGAAGCTGGTGGGGGACGCCATCGGCGCCTCGGTCGGCGCCGTCGTCTACCGCCAGCGCCTGCAGGACGCGCTGTCGGAAAGCCAGGCGCTGAACGAAGAGCTGCAGGTCCAGCAGGAAGAACTGCGCACCGCCAACGAGGAACTCGAGGAGCAGTCGCGCGCGCTCGAGGAATCGCAAACCAGCCTCGAGAACCAGCAGGCCGAACTGGAGCAGACCAATGACCAGCTGGCCGAGCAGGCGCTCAACCTCGACATGAAGAACGCGGCCCTGACCGAAGCCCAGGAACAGTTGCGTACGCGCGCGCTGGACCTGGAGCGCGCCAGCCGCTACAAGTCGGAATTCCTGGCGAATATGTCGCACGAACTGCGCACGCCGCTGAACAGCTCGCTCATCCTGGCCAAGCTGCTGGCCGACAACGTGCCGGGCAACCTCAACGAAGAGCAGGTGCGTTTCGCCCAAACCATTTATTCGGCCGGCAACGACCTGCTGCACCTGATCAACGACATCCTCGACATTTCCAAGGTCGAGGCCGGTAAGCTCGAATTGATGCCGGAAGACCTGCCGATCCGCCGCACGGTCGAGGGCCTGGGCCGGACTTTCGAGCCGCTGGCCAAGCAGAAGGCCTTGCGCTTCGCCGTCACGGTCGAGCCGGACGTGCCGCCAAGCCTGCATACGGACCGCCAGCGCCTGGAACAGGTGCTCAAGAATTTGCTGTCGAACGCGGTCAAGTTTACCGAGCAGGGCGAGGTGCGCCTGAACGTCAGCGCGACCAGCGAGGGCTGGATCCAGTTCAGCGTCACCGACACCGGCATCGGCATCGCCGACGACCAGCAGGAACGCATTTTCGAAGCCTTCCACCAGGCCGACGGCACCGTCAACCGCCGCTTCGGCGGTACCGGGCTCGGCCTGTCGATCTCGCGCGACCTGACCAATTTGCTGGGCGGCTCGCTGGTTGTATCGAGCAAGCCGGGCGAGGGCAGTACCTTTACCCTGAGCATGCCGAAGAACGGCAGCGTGACCGCCTCGCCGCCGGCCCCGCGCGCGGCCGCGCCGGCGCCGCGCCTGCCGCGGCCGGTATTCGCGCCGGAGCCGGAACCGCAAGTGCAGGAAGCGCCTGCGGAGCTGCCGGCCGGCCCGGCCTTCCCGGACGATCGCGACAAGGATGGGGCGGGCGTGCGCACGGTCCTCGTCATCGAGGACGAACCGGACTTCGCGCGCATCCTGTACGACCTGGCGCACGACCTCGACTACCGCTGCCTGGTGGGCCTGACCGCCGGCGAAGGCCTGCGCCTGGCCGCCAGCGAAAGCCCGGATGCGATCCTGCTCGACATCCGCCTCCCGGACAGCTCGGGCCTGTCGGTGCTGCAGCAACTGAAGGACAACCCGGCCACCCGCCACATCCCGGTGCACGTGGTCTCGAGCATGGAAAACGGCGGCGAGGCGCTGCACCTGGGCGCCATCGGCTATGCCCTGAAGCCGACCTCGCGCGAGCAGCTCGAGGCCGTGTTCCGCAAGCTGCAGGAAAAGAGCGCGCAGCAGATCAAGCGCGTGCTGCTGGTCGAGGACGACGAGCGCCAGCGCGAGAGCGTGGTGCAGCTGATCGCCGACGACGACGTCAGGATCGATGCCGTCGGTTCCGGCGAGGAGGCCCTGAACCTCTTGCGCACCGAGATTTTCGACTGCATGATCATCGACCTGAAGCTGCCCGACATGCAAGGCAAGGAATTGCTTGAGAACATGTCGCATGAAGAACTGGTCTCGTTCCCGCCCGTCATCGTCTACACGGGCCGCAACCTGACCCGCGACGAGGAAGCGGAGCTCATGAAATATTCGCGCTCGATCATCATCAAGGGCGCCCGCTCGCCCGAGCGCCTGCTCGACGAGGTGACGCTGTTCTTGCACAAGGTCGAGTCGCAACTGTCGACCGAGCGCCAGCACATGCTGAAAACCGTGCGCGGCCGTGACCGCGTGTTCGAAGGGCGTACCATCCTGCTGGTGGACGACGACGTGCGCAACGTGTTCGCATTGACCTCGGCGCTGGAGCAGCGCGGCGCCAACGTCGAAGTCGGCAGGAACGGTTTCGAGGCGATCGCGAAACTCGACGAGGTGCCGGGCATCGACCTGGTGCTGATGGACATCATGATGCCGGGCATGGATGGACTGGAAGCGACGCGCCGCATCCGCGCGGACGGGCGCTTCAACCGCCTGCCGATCATCGCCATCACCGCCAAGGCGATGAAGGATGACCAGGAGCAATGCCTTGCCGCCGGCGCCAACGACTACCTCGCCAAGCCGATCGACCTGGGCCGCCTGTACTCGCTGCTGCGGGTCTGGATGCCGACGATGGAGCGCGTGTAAGCGCGTCAATGGGTGAACCGATGAAGCACGTTCCGGAAAACATCGACATCGAATTGCGGATGCTGGTCGAGGCGGTCTACCTCAAGTACAACTACGATTTCCGCGACTACACTGGCGCTTCGCAAAAGCGCCGGGTGCTGGCCGCCATGCACGCGATGGAATGCGAGACCGTATCCGACCTGCAAGCGAAGGTATTGCACAAGCCGGAAGCCTTTGCCCAGCTGCTGCAATTTCTCACCATTCCCGTCACCGAAATGTTCCGCGATCCCGAGTTCTTCGCGGCCTTGCGCAGCCAGGTCATGCCGCACCTGTCGACCTACCCCTCGCTCAAGCTGTGGGTGGCCGGCTGCAGCACGGGCGAGGAAGTGTATTCGCTGGCGATCCTGCTGCACGAGGAAGGCCTGCTCGAACGCAGCATCATCTACGCCACCGACATCAATCCGGAGTCGCTGGAAAGCGCGCGGCGCGGGGTGTTTCCGCTCGACCGGATGCGCCTGTACACGGAGAACTACCAGAAAGCCGGCGGCAAGCGCGCCTTTTCCGATTACTACACGGCAGCCTATGGCGGGGCGCTGTTCGAGCGTTTCCTGGTCGAAAACGTGACCTTCGCCGACCACAGCCTGGCGACCGACGCGGTGTTTTCGGAAACCCATTTCATCAGCTGCCGCAACGTGATGATTTATTTTAATCGGCGCCTGCAGAACCGGGTGCTGGGCCTGTTCCACGAGTCGCTCTGCCACCGCGGCTTCCTGGCGCTGGGCAGCAAGGAGAGCATCGACTTCTCGAATCACGCCACGCGCTTCGAACCGATCGCCAAGCGCGAGCGCATTTTCCGCAAGGCCGCCGAATGAAGGCGCTGCCCGCAGCCGTGGTCGAGGCCCTGGCCAGCCGCCGCATCGAGGCGGTCGTGATCGGCGCCTCGGCCGGCGGCGTCGATGCCCTGGTCGAGCTGCTGCCGGCCTTGCCGGCGGCCTTCGGCCCGGCCACCGTCTGCATCCTGCACGTGCCGAGCGACCGCGAAAGCCGCCTGGCCGAACTGTTCGCGGCGCGCCTGGCCTTGCCGGTGCGCGAAGCGATGGACAAGCAACCGGTCGAGCCCGGCACAGTGTATTTCGCCGGCGCCGGCTACCACCTGTCGATCGAGCACGATCGCGTATTTTCCCTCAGCTGCGAGCCGCCGGTGCATTACGCGCGTCCGGCCATCGACGTGCTGATGGAGTCCGCCGCCGACGCCTATGGTCCGGCGTTGGCGGGCGTTTTACTCACTGGCGCCAACATCGATGGCGCCGCGGGCATGCAAAAAATCAGGCAGCGCGGAGGCCTGACGGTAGTCCAGGACCCGCGCGAAGCCCAGGCCGCCACGATGCCGCTCGAAGCGATCCGCCGCTGCGACGCGCACCTGGTCTTGCCGCTGGCCGCGATCCGCGAGCTGCTGCCCCTGCTGGAGACAACATGAGCGACCATAACCTGAGCAAACTACTGATCGTCGACGACCTGCCCGACAACCTGCGCGCGCTCGACGCCCTGATCCGCGACGAACAGCGCCTCGTGTTCCACGCGCATTCCGGGGACGAGGCGCTGGCCCTGCTGCTCGAACACGAGTTCGCGCTGGCCATCCTCGATGTGCAGATGCCGGGCATGGACGGTTTCGAATTAGCCGAACTCATGCGCGGCACCGAGCGCACCCGCAACATCCCGATCGTGTTCGTCTCCGCCGCCGGGCGCGAGCTGAACTATGCCTTCAAGGGCTACGAGACGGGTGCGGTCGACTTCCTCTACAAGCCGCTCGATCCGGATGCGGTGCGCGGCAAGGTCAACGTGTTCGTGGCGCTCGACCAGCAGCGGCGCGAGACGCGGCGCCAGATGGAGGCGCTGGAAAGGAGCCGGCGCGAACAGGAAGTCCTGCTCCAGGAACTGAACGCGACCCAGGCCGAACTCCAGCGCTCGCTGCGCATGCGCGACGAGTTCATGTCGCTCGTGGCGCACGAGCTGCGCACGCCGCTCAATACCCTGTTCCTGGAAACGCAAATGCGCACCCTGCACCTGAAACGGGGCAACCATGCCGCGTTCGCAGGGGAACAGATGGGCGCCATGATCAAGCGCGACGAGCGCCAGATCAAGGCCATGATCCGCCTGATCGACGACATGCTCGACGTCACCCGCATGCGCAACGGCACCCTGTCGGTGCGCCCGGCCCAAGTCGAACTGATGGGCATGCTGGAGCGGGTGGTGAGCGACCTGTCGCTGCAGGCCGCGGCCAGCGGCTGCGCCATCACGCTGGTGCCGCACCCGCCGGTCACGGGGTGCTGGGACGAGTTCCGCATCGAGCAGGTCGTCGTCAACCTGCTCACCAACGCACTGCGCTACGGCGGCGGCTGCGACGTCGAGGTCAGCGTCGTGGTGGAGGGTAAGTGTGCCCGGATCGACGTCGCCGACAAGGGCAAGGGGATTGCGCCGGACGACATCGAGCGCATCTTCCAGCCCTTCGAGCGCGGTGCGCGCAACGGCGAGCCGAAGGGCCTGGGACTGGGCCTGTACATTTCGCGCCAGCTGGCCACCGCCCACGGCGGCGACCTGTCCGTCACCAGCGTACCGGGGCAGGGCTCGACCTTCAGCCTCATGCTGCCCTGCGACGTCATCGTCCCGGCGCGCGCAGCGACGCCCGCCTGATCCGGTAGCGGATCGGGCCGGACGGCGAAGCCGCCGGTCCGCCCGCAAACGGGCGGGCGGTTGCAAAGCGCGCGTCTTTCGTCCACACTGACAGGTCTCTTGCGAGACCGACATCCTTGCCAAACAGGATATGTCACGTCTAGGCGATAGTAGAAATTAATCGTTCTGATGAGATCAATTAATTTTACAAGCGACCGCAAGCGCTTTAAACTTGCATTCATCAACTTTCGATCCACACACAACAGGAGCTTCCATGTCCCTTATCAATACCGAGATCAAGCCATTCAAAGCCACCGCCTACCACGCCGGCAAGTTCATCGACCTGACCGAAGAGCAGTTCAAAGGCACCTGGTCCATCCTGATGTTCTACCCGGCCGACTTCACCTTCGTCTGCCCGACCGAACTGGAAGACCTGGCCACGTTCCAGCCTGAATTCGAAAAGATGGGCGTCAAGGTCTATGGCGTCTCGACCGACAGCCACTTCGCCCACAAGGCATGGCACGACACCTCGGACGCGATCAAGAAGGTCAACTACCCGCTGATCGGCGACCCAACCGGCCTGCTGGCACGCAACTTCCAGGTCATGATCGAAGAAGAAGGCATGGCCCTGCGCGGTACCTTCGTCATCAATCCTGAAGGCCAGATCAAGGTCATGGAAGTGCACGACAACGGCATCGGCCGCGACGCTTCGGAACTGATGCGCAAAGTCAAGGCTGCCCAGTACGTCGCTTCGCACCCGGGCGAAGTCTGCCCGGCGAAGTGGACCGAAGGCGCCGAAACCCTGACCCCATCCCTGGACCTGGTCGGCAAGATCTAAGCAGTAGTCAGTAGCAAGTAACGAGCAGTAAAAGCGCAGTAACAGCTGTACCGGGACACCGGCCCGCGCAAGGCCGGCCGGTGTCCCACCCACCGAATACAAGGAAAAACATCATGCTGGAAGCAACCCTCAAGAAGCAATTACAAGCCTATTTGGAAAAAGTGGTGCAGCCGATTGAGATCGTTGCATCGCTCGATGACTCGCCCAAGGCGCGAGAAATGCAGGACCTGCTCAAGGAGATCGCCTCCCTGAGCGCCAAGATTACCTACCGCGAAGACGGCAATGGCGTACGCAAGCCGTCCTTCGCCATCAACCGCGTCGGCACCGACATCGGCATCGAATTTGCCGCGATTCCGCTCGGCCACGAGTTCACCTCGCTGGTGCTGGCCCTGCTGCAAGTCGGCGGCCACCCGATCAAGTTCGACGAGGCGGTGATCGAACAGATCAAGAACCTCGACGGCGACTTCGTGTTCGAGGCCTTCATTTCGCTGTCCTGCCATAACTGCCCGGAAGTGGTGCAGGCGCTGAACTCGATGTCCATCATCAATCCGCGCATCAAGGTCACCTCCATCGATGGCGGCCTGTTCAAGGATGAAGTCGAGTCGCGCCAGATCCTGGCCGTGCCGATGCTGTTCCTGAACGGCGAGCACTTCGGCCAGGGCCGCATGAGCGCCGAGGAGATCCTCGCCAAGCTCGACACCGGCGCCGGCAAGCGCAAGGCCGCCGAACTCTCCAAGAAGGACGCCTTCGACGTGCTGATCGTCGGCGGCGGTCCTGCCGGCGCGGCCGCGGCCATCTACGCCGCCCGTAAAGGCATCCGTACCGGCGTCCTTGCCGACCGTTTCGGCGGCCAGGTGCTCGACACGCTGGCGATCGAGAACTTTGTCTCGGTCAAGGAGACCGAAGGACCGAAGTTCGCCGTGTCGCTGGAAGAGCACGTCAAGCAGTACGAAGTCGACATCATGAACCTGCAGCGCGCCGCCAAGCTGGAAAAGAACGGCAAGCTGTTCGAAGTGACGACCGAAGACGGCGCCGTGCTGAAATCGACGTCGGTGATCATCTCGACCGGCGCCCGCTGGCGCGAAATCAACGTGCCGGGCGAGAAGGAATACAAGAACCACGGTGTGGCCTACTGCCCGCACTGCGACGGTCCGCTGTTCAAGGGCAAGCGCGTGTCGGTCATCGGCGGCGGTAACTCGGGTGTGGAAGCGGCGATCGACCTGGCCGGCATCGTCGAACATGTGACGCTGGTCGAATTCGGCGCCGAACTGCGCGCCGACGCGGTCCTGCAGCGCAAGCTCTACAGCCTGAAGAACGTCGACGTGATCAAGAGCGCCCAGACCACGGAAATCCATGGCGACGGCAAGAAAGTGACCGGCCTGTCCTACCGCGACCGCAATAGCGGCGAGATCAGGACGATCGAGCTGGCCGGCGTGTTCGTGCAGATCGGCCTGGTGCCGAACGCCGAATGGCTCAAGGGCACGCTGGAGCTGTCGCCTTACGGCGAGATCGAAGTCGACGCGCGCGGCGAAACCTCGATCCCGGGCGTGTTCGCCGCCGGCGACGTGACGACCGTGCCGTTCAAGCAGATCGTCATCGCGGTGGGCGAGGGCGCGAAGGCGTCGCTGGCAGCCTTCGATTACATGATGCGCCTGCCGACCGACGAGACCGATGCGGTCGACATGGAAGCCAAGGCCGCGTAAGAATGCTGGCCCCGTGCGGCGGGGCAGCCTTGTACGACGAAACGCCATGCCGACGCAGGTCGGGATGGCGTTTTTTTGTACCGCGCGGATCGTGCGCGGCGATCAAGGCCACGATACCGGATCATAGAAAAAGCGCCGTGCCACTCGTGTGGTACGGCGCTTTCGTAATCGTGCGCGGCCATGCGCCGCGGCTTTGCTAAAATAGCGTCATCGGTACCGCTTCATGCGGCATACCTGCGCTATCTCCGTGCTATCGCCGTGCTCTACGCCGCGATCAATGAAACATCAGCACCGCTGCGCCTTGCAGCGCGTTCGTTTCATATACCAGCCAGGCAGCAGCGGTGGCCAAGGCAATCTGGAGTGCGGTCAGGGCGGTAGGGATCGAGCGCATGATGGATTCTCCGGTCTTCGTATGTGTTTTCGTTTGGTATGGTTCCATCTTAGGCCTGAACCCGGTTCTACAACATCGGCGGGAACTCCGCCGTTCTGTAGGAAAACACCTTGCCCCCCTGTCTCAACGGTAGGAAGACCCATTTAGTGACGCTCCTACGTGGGCTGAAGCCCGCGTCCTATAGCCGTGCTCGCGCGCGCTCATTACAGTTGGCGCATGACCCGACACGACCCCCAACTCCTCCATAACGGCCTCCTCGCGGTGCGCCGCAATACCATCCGCAAGCTGCTGCGCTCCGTATTCGGCATCGAACGGCTGCGCGACGGGCAGCAACGCGTGATCGACAGCGTCCTCGATGGCAAGGACACGCTGGCGATCATGCCTACCGGCGGCGGCAAGTCGCTGTGTTACCAGATTCCGGCCCGCCTCCTGAAGGGGACGACGGTCGTCGTCTCGCCCCTCATCTCCCTGATGAAGGACCAGCTGGAAAAGCTCGAGGAGCTGGGTATCCGGGCCTGCCAGGTCAACAGCAGCCTGAACGCCGAGGAAGAGCATGCAGCCCTGGACGCCATCGCGGCGGGCGAGTGCGAGATCGTCTTCTGCACGCCCGAGCGCCTGGCGTCGCCGGATTTCCTCGCCGTGCTCAAGCAGGCCGACATCGTGCTGGTGGCCGTCGACGAGGCCCATTGCATTTCGCAGTGGGGCCACGACTTCCGGCCGGCCTATATCGAAATGGCGGCGGCGATCGCCGCGCTCGGCCAGCCGCCCGTGCTGGCGCTGACCGCCACCGCGACCGACGAAGTGATCGAGGACATCGGGCGCCAGCTGAACCGGCCGCGCCTGAAGGTGATCAATACCGGCATCTACCGCCCGAACCTGCACTACAGCGTGGTGCAGGTGACCAATCCCGAGCAGAAGTATGCCGAGGCGCGGCGCCTGGTGGCCGAGACCGCGGGGGTGGGCATCGTGTATGCCGCCACCGTCAAGGCGGCCGAGGAAATGCACCGCATCCTCGAGGAAGCCGGGGAATCGGTCACGCTCTACCACGGCAAGCTGGCAGCCGCCGAGCGGCGCGCCAACCAGGACCTGTTCATGAACGACGAGCGCCGCATCATGGTCGCCACCAATGCCTTCGGCATGGGCATCGACAAGAGCGACACGCGCTTCGTGATCCACCTGCAGATTCCGGCCAACCTCGAATCGTATTACCAGGAGTCGGGCCGCGCCGGACGCGACGGCAAGGACGCCAGCTGCACGCTGCTGTTCCTGCAGGACGACAAGCGCCTCCAGCAATTCTTCCTCGCCAAGCATTATCCGGACGCGCCCGAAATCCGCACGGTCTACGAGGCCGTATGCGAGCTGGCCGAGCACGGCGCCGTGACGACCGCCGGCATCGAGGACAGGCTCCCCGACCTGAACGAAGCCAAGATCAAGGTCTGCCTCAAGCTGCTCAAGGACGGCAAGCTGGTACGCCAGAACCGCAAGCTCGAATTCCTCGCCGGCAGTGCCGAGGCAAAAGCGGCCACCTTCGAGCACCTGGCCGAAGTCTATGTGCAGAAGCAGGAGCACGACCGCGAGTCGCTCGAGAAGATGGTCGGCTATGCGGTGAGCGGCTATTGCCGCTGGAAGCTGATGCTCGACTATTTCGGCGACGAGGTCGAGGGCTTCGAGAAGTGCTGCAAGTGCGACAACTGCAAGAATCCGCCGGCGCTGGCCCTGGACGAAATCGAGATCCGCGACGACGAATTCGACCACACGCCGGAGCCGGAGCCTGCCGGACCGCAGTTCGAGGTCGGCATGCAGGTGAAGGTGCCGAAGTACGGGGCAGGTGTGGTGACCAGCGTGGCCGGCGGCCAGGTCGGCATCGACTTCCCGGACGGCGAGCACCGCAGCTTTATGGCAGACTTTGTAGAACCTAGTTGAGAGCGCCTGAAAAAGCCCTCAGGGCAAGGCGCGTCGTCGAAGACAGTACGCCAGTACGGCGAGACGACGCAACGCCGCCATGAGGGGCTTGTCAGGTGCGAAAAGGACCGCATGGCTGATATGGTGGTAGTGCGCAAGGAGGGGCTGTATTGCGTCCCTGGCGGGTTTTATATCGACCCCTGGCGTCCGGTGGAGCGCGCGGTGATCACGCACGCCCATGGCGACCATGCGCGCTACGGCCATGGCCGCTACCTCACCGCCGCCAGCGGCGTCCACGTGCTGCGCTCGCGCCTCGGCGAGATCAACGTCGAGGGCCTCGAATACGGCGCGACGACCGTCCATAACGGCGTCACCATTTCCCTGCACCCGGCCGGGCATGTGCTGGGATCAAGCCAGGTACGCATGGAATACCGGGGCGAAGTCTGGGTCGCCTCGGGCGACTACAAGATCGAGCCGGATAAAACCTGCGCGCCCTTCGAGCCGGTGCGCTGCCACACCTTCATTACCGAATCCACCTTCGGCCTGCCGATCTACCGCTGGGAACCGGAGCAAAGCATCTTCGA
Source organism: Massilia sp. GCM10023247 (assembly GCF_042653325.1). Classification (NCBI taxonomy): domain Bacteria; kingdom Pseudomonadati; phylum Pseudomonadota; class Betaproteobacteria; order Burkholderiales; family Oxalobacteraceae; genus Massilia; species Massilia sp. GCM10023247. The sequence continues at coordinate 65,543 of NZ_JBHSIB010000007.1, read as the reverse complement.
CGACATGAACCGCTGGTGGCGCAAGAATGCGGAAGAGGGGCGCTGCAGCGTCGTCTTCGGTTATTCCTTCGGCAAGGCGCAGCGCATCCTGTCCGGCCTCGACCCGGCTATCGGGCCGATCGTCTGCCATGGCGCGGTCGAGCCCCTGAACCGGGTCTACCGCGAGGGCGGCATCCTGCTGCCGCCGACCCTGATGGTGAGCGACCTGGATAAAGCCGCCCTGAAGCAGGCGATCGTGGTGGCGCCGCCGTCCGCCTCCGGCTCGCCCTGGATGAAACGCTTCGGCGACTACAGCGACGCCTTTGCCAGCGGCTGGATGCAGTTGCGCGGCGCCCGGCGCCGGCGCGGCGTCGACCGCGGTTTCGTGCTGTCCGACCACGCCGACTGGCCGGGCTTGATGAACGCGATTGCCGCCACCGGCGCCGAGCGCATCATCGTCACCCACGGTTCGATTCCGGTGATGGTGCGCTGGCTCTGCCAGCAGGGCCTGGACGCCGCCGGCTTCGATACCGAATACGGCGACGATGACGATGACGTCGGCATTGCGCCGCAACCCGCCGAAGCCGTGGAGGCGAAGGAGGCGAACGATGCGTGAGTTTGCCCGCCTCTTTGCCGAGCTCGACGAAACCACCGCCACCAACCGCAAGCTGGAAGCCCTGCAAGCGTATTTTTCCACGGCCGCGCCCGAGAACGCCGCCTGGGCCGTGTACTTCCTCGCCGGCGGCAAGCCGCGCCAGGCGGTGCCGACCAAGCTGCTGCGCCAGGTCGCGATCGAATACGCGGTGCTCGACGACTGGCTGTTCGACGAGTCCTACCACGCCGTCGGCGACATGGCCGAGACCATCGCCCACATCCTGCCGCCTCCCGAAAAGCGCAGCGACGTCGGCCTGGCCGAATGGATGACGGAACGCATCGGCCCGCTGCGCGGCGCCGACCCCTTGGTGATCCGCGACGCCCTGTTCAGCTACTGGAACGAACTCGATACGCGCGAGCGCTTCCTGTTTTGCAAGCTGATCGGCGGCGGGTTCCGGGTCGGCGTCTCGCGCCTGCTGGTGACGCGTGCCTTGGCGAATATCGCCGCCGTCGACAGCAAGCTGATCGCCCAGCGCCTGATGGGCTGGACCGACGGCAGCGTGCGCCCGACCGCGACCAAGTTCCTGCAACTGATCGCCGCCCAGTCCGATGAAGAGCACAAGCTGCGCGGCGGCCAACCGTATCCCTTCTTCCTCGCGCATCAACTGCAGGGCGACCCGGCGGCGCTCGGGGCGCTGATTGAGTGGCAGGTCGAGTGGAAGTACGACGGCATCCGCGCCCAGCTGGTGCGGCGCGGCGGCCAGAACTACCTGTGGTCGCGCGGTGAAGACCTGATCAGCGAGCGCTTCCCGGAACTGTGCAGCGTGCGCCTGCCCGAGGGCACGGTGGTCGACGGCGAGGTGCTGGTCTGGGACCACGCGATGGACGCGCCCGCGCCCTTCGCCGAACTGCAGCGCCGCATCGGGCGCAAGACCTTGTCCAACAAGCTGCTGGCCGAACTGCCGGCGGTGCTGGTCTGCTACGACCTGCTCGAACTGGACGGCGTCGACCTGCGCGCGCTGCCCCAGCATGAACGGCGCGCGCTGCTCGAAACCCAGGTCGCCGCCTGCGACCAGCCGCAGCTGAAGATCTCGCCGCTCGTCCTTGCCGATTCCTGGGAGGCGCTGGCCGGGCTGCGCGCCGAGTCGCGCGCGCGCGGCGTCGAAGGCATGATGGTCAAGGCGAAAAGCGCCCAGTACGGCGTCGGCCGCACCAAGGACGTCGGCACCTGGTGGAAGTGGAAGATCGATCCGTATTCGATCGATGCGGTGCTGATCTACGCCCAGGCCGGTCACGGGCGGCGTGCTTCGCTCTACACCGACTACACCTTCGCGGTGTGGGACGAGGAGGAGGGCGAGCGCCGCCTGGTGCCCTTCGCGAAAGCGTATTCCGGGCTGACCGACGCCGAGATCGCCCAGGTCGACAATGCGATCCGCAAGACCACGATCGAAAAATTCGGACCGGTGCGTTCGGTCAAGCCGACGATGGTGTTCGAGATCGGCTTCGAAGGCATCGCGCTGTCCTCGCGCCACAAGGCCGGCATCGCGGTGCGCTTCCCGCGCATCCTGCGCCGGCGCGACGACAAGAGCGTCGACGATGCCGACACCCTCGACACCCTGAAAGGCCTGTTGGCCGCGGCCGCTGCATGAGCGGACCGTCGCCGCGGATCGTCAGCGACTGGTTCGCCGCGCGCGGCTGGAAGGTGTTCCCGTTCCAGCGCGCCGTGTGGAAGGCCGCGCTGGCCGGGGAGTCCGGGCTGCTCCATGCGAACACCGGCGCCGGCAAGACCTTCGCGGTCTGGTTCGCCGCCCTGCAGCGGGGGGCGCTGGCCAAAGGAAGAGCAGGCGGCCTGCGCGTGCTGTGGATCACGCCGATGCGGGCGCTGGCGGCCGACACCCAGCGCGCGCTGGAAGAATCAAGCGCCGAACTGGCGCCCGGCTGGACCATCGGCGCCCGCACCGGCGACACCGGCTCGGCCGAGCGGGCGCGCCAGTCGCGCAGCTGGCCCACGGCGCTCGTCACCACGCCCGAGAGCCTGTCGCTGCTGCTGTCCCATGCGGCCGCGCAGGAACAGTTCAAGCACCTCGACATGATCGTCGTCGACGAGTGGCACGAGCTGATGGGCAGCAAGCGCGGCGTGCAGGTGCAGCTGGCCCTGGCCCGGCTGCGTACCTGGCGTCCCGGGCTCGTGGTCTGGGGCGTGTCGGCCACCATGGGCGACCTCGACCTGGCGCGCAAGGTGCTGCTGGGCGGCGTGGAGGGAGACAGGCCCGGCACGCTGGTCGAAGGCCACACCAAAAAACAGATCGTCGTCGATTCCCTGATCCCGAAGGACGTGTCGCGCTTTCCCTGGGGCGGACACCTGGGCCTGCAAATGCTCAAACCCGTGATCGACGAGATCGAGCATTACGACGCGACCCTGGTGTTCACCAATACCCGCTCGCAGTCGGAGATCTGGTACCAGAACATCCTCGAGGCGCGGCCCGACTGGGCCGGGGTGATCGCCCTGCACCACGGCTCGCTGGCGCGCGAGGTGCGCGACTGGGTCGAGATGGGGCTGAAAAGGGGCGAGCTGAAGGCCGTGATCTGCACCGCCAGCCTCGACCTGGGCGTCGACTTCCTGCCGGTCGAGCGCGTGCTGCAGGTGGGCAGCGCCAAAGGCGTCGCGCGCCTGCTGCAGCGGGCCGGGCGCAGCGGCCATGCGCCGGGCCGGGTCTCGCGCGTGACCCTGGTGCCGACCAACAGCCTGGAAATCCTGGAGGCGGCCGGCGCCAAGGTGGCCGTGGCCGAGCGCAAGATCGAAGGCCGCTATGTGCCGAACAAACCCTTCGACGTGCTGGTGCAGCACCTGGTGACGGTCGCCTTGGGCGGCGGCTTTCGCTCGGAGCAACTGTTCGAGGAAGTGAAAAGCGCCTGGTCCTACCGCGCGCTGACGCAGGAAGAGTGGCAGTGGGCGCTCGATTTCGTGGCGCGCGGGGGCCAGAGCCTGACCGTGTACCCGGAATACCGGCGCGTGCTGCCGGACGAGGAGGGCGTGTACCGGGTGCCGGATACCGCCATCGGCCGCCGCCACCGGATGGGCATCGGCACCATCGTCTCGGACGCCACGATCCAGATCAAGTACATGAGCGGCGGGCGCATCGGCAGCATGGAGGAGTCCTTCATCTCGCGCCTGAAGCAGGGCGACCATTTCCTGTTCGGCGGGCGCATCCTCGAGTTCATCCGCGTGCACGAGATGACGGCGTTCGTGAAACGCGCCACCGGCAGCCGCGGGGCGATCGCGCGCTGGCAGGGCGCGAAGATGCCGATGTCCTCGGAACTGGCCCACGCCGCGCTCGAGCAGCTGCGCCAGGCCGCCGAGGGCCGGTTCGAGGGGCCGGAAATGCAGGCGATCCGCCCGCTGCTGGAGATCCAGCAGAAGTGGTCGGCGCTGCCGACCATCGACACCCTGGTGCTCGAATCGATGAAAAGCCGCGAAGGCTATCACCTGTTCGTCTATCCGTTCGCGGGCCGCTCGGTGCACATGGGCCTGGCGTCGCTGTTCGCCTACCGCATCGGACGCCGCCAGCCGATCACCTTCTCGATCGCGATCAACGATTACGGTTTCGAGCTGATGGCACCCGAGCCGGTGGACTGGGCAGCCGAGTTCAAGGGCGCAACGGGACGCGATGTGCCGCTGTTCGATACCGAGCGACTGCTGGAGGACGTGCTCGAGAGCCTGAACGCGACCCAGCTGTCGCAGCAGCGTTTCCGGGAAGTGGCGCGCATCGCCGGGCTGGTGTTCCAGGGCTATCCGGGCCAGCCGAAATCGAACCGCCAGGTGCAGGCCTCGTCGTCGCTGTTCTTCGAGGTCTTCCGCAAGCACGACGCCGGCAACCTGCTGCTCACGCAGGCCCAGCGCGAAGTGCTGGAACAGGAACTCGAGCTGACCCGCCTGCGCGACACCCTGCACGAACTGCACGCGCGTAAAATCGCCTATCGCGTGGTCAAGCGCGCCACGCCTTTCGGCTTTGCGCTGATGGTCGAGCGCTTCCGCGAAAAGGTCAGCACCGAGAAACTCAACGACCGCGTCGCGCGCATGGTGCGCGAGCTGGAGAAGGCAGCGGAAGTATGACGGCAGCAAGTGTCAGTGTGGCAGGGGAGTCGCTGTTGTTGTTGCCGGAAAAAGCCGTGTTCTGGCCGGCGCAACAGATGCTGATCATTGCCGACATCCACTTCGGAAAAGCGGCTTCCTTCCGCGCGCTCGGGGTACCGGTGCCGCGCGGCACCACCACCGAGAACCTGGCCGGCCTGGACGCCCTGATCGAGCGCCACGGCGCGCGCCACGTCGTGTTCCTGGGGGACTTCCTGCATGCGCGCGCCGCGCACGCCTCCAGCACCCAGCAGGCGATGCTGGCCTGGCGCCGCGCGCGCCCGGACCTGCGCCTGAGCCTGGTACGCGGCAACCACGACAGGCATGCGGGCGATCCGCCGGCGGCGCTCGGCATCGAACTGGTCGACGAGCCGCATGCAGTCGGGCCGTTCGCCTTCTGCCACCATCCGGACCTGGAACTGGACCTGGAACTGAGCGCCGGTGCAGGCTATGCGCTGGCCGGGCACGTGCACCCGGCCTGGGTGCTGGCGACCCGCTTCGATTCGCTGCGCCTGCCGTGCTTCGTGGTCGGCCCGCAGCGGATGATCCTGCCTTCCTTCGGCTCCTTCACGGGCGGCCACGTCGTGCGGCGCGAAGCGGGAGACCTGATCTTCGTCACCTCGGGCGAGGCCGTCCATAGCGTTCGCTAGCGAACTGATGCCGCCGCGGCAAGGGCGTACCTTGCAAATACGCCTGAACAATTGTTCAGTGCATGAAGAAGGAGATCGATCATGAACCTGCGCCCCACGCTGTGCGCGACACTTGCCGCGCTGCTGCCGCTGTGCACCCTGGCGCTGGCCCCTGTCCCTGTCCCCGTCCATGCCCAGGCAGCCGCAGGCGCGAGCCAGCCGCCCCCCACGGCCACCAGCGCGCCGCGCACGGCGCGCTATTGCACCAATTGTGCGACGGTGGAAACCGTGCGGGCGGTGGGCGCCGGTGGCGAGGCCAAGGCCCCGGCGCCGTCGGCCGCCGGCGGACCCGAGGCACGCCGCGCCCAGCGCTATGAAGTGATCGTGCGCTACGCCAGCAATGGCAAGGCACAGACGCTGCAGTACGACAACGACCCGGGCTTCCGCGCCGGGGATGCGGTGCGGGTGAACAATGGGGTGTTGTCCCGGGATCAGTGAGGCGGGATGTATTGCCGGTCCCGGAAACGGCGACGGCTCCGGAGCGGGCGGCAAGTGCGCCACCCGTCGGAGCCGTTTTTCCTTGCCGGAACCAGTCCGGCCCTGGCGCAGGTCAGGCCGTCGTTGCCAGCACCTGGTCGTCGCCGGCCGCATCCGTTTCGGCCTTCTGCTTGGCGCCGGCGCCCTTGGTGCGCGAGCGCGAGGGCGGCAGGCGGCGCAGGGTCTTGAGCGCTTCGGCGTCCTTGATGCCGATGGTGCGCTGGTCGACGGTGATCAGCCCGATTTCGTTGAAGGCCGACAGGGTGCGGCTCACGGTTTCCAGCGTCAGGCCGAGGTAGCTGCCGATCTCGTGGCGCGTCATGCGCAGGTTGAACAGCTTGCTCGAGTAGCCCATCGCGGCGAAGCGGTCGGCCAGCGACACCAGGAAGCGTGCCACGCGCGCCTCGGCCGACAGGGCACCCAGCATGCCGATCATGGCCTGTTCGCGCACCAGCTCGCGGCTCATCACCCCGTACATCAGGTTTTCGAGTTCCAGGTGCACGCGGCCGAGGGCGGTCAACTTCTTGAACGGCAGCAGGATCAGGTCGCAATCGGACAGGGCCACCGCTTCCGATGCGTAATGGCGGGTGTGGATGCCATCGACGCCAAGCATGTCGCCCTTCATCGGGAAGCTCAGCACCTGCTCGTTGCCGAACTCGTCGATGAGCACGGTTTTCAGGAAGCCGGAGTTGACGATGTACAGGGTGTCGAAGGCCTGGCCGATGGTGTGGACGCGCTGGCCGGTCTTGAACTGGACGTGCTGGAACAGCAATTCTTCGGAATTGACCGAGACGGCAGCCGGGATGTGCAGCAGGTCGCAGACTTCCTTGAGGTTGGACCACAAGCGGCCCTGGCGTTGGCGGCCTGCTTCCATCGGGGTGGAATGCATGGTCGAGCTGGCGTTGCGTTGATCTGGCGTTTGCTGGGACTGCATGCTTTTCTCCAGTGAAGGAATCTTGTCTGGCAGCTTCAGTGTAGAAGCGCTACCGGGGACTTCAATAGGATTCATCAAGCGGCAGGCTTGGCTTACGGAGAAAAATTAGATCGCAAGCAAGTCGATACGCTGGAATTCAGTATGCCAACACGAGTTCGGCATTGGTATCAGCAATGGCTGAATGTGCAGGTAGGAGAGCTGCCAGCAGTGTAGGAATAATCTTACTGAGGCCGCTTGCTACCGTATGAGACGGGGAGGGAAACTGTTACTCGGAGGACACGCCAGCGCGCCGGGCGGCGCGTGGCGAGTATGGCACAAACGATGCAGTTGCGATGTCCAACACCTTATGGCCTTGGCCCCATGGGTCTTCGGCTCGGCGCATGCGAGCCGGCCCGTGGCCCGCACTGCACATCAGGCTTTCAGCGGCGACAGCAGGCGGTGCGCGACCGCGTACTGGACCATTTCCGACAGCGAGGTCATGCCCATCTTTTGCATGATGCGGGTCTTGTGGGTGCTGACCGTCTTGACCGACAGGTGCAGGTTGTTGGCGATCTCGGTGATCGACTTGCCGCCGACGAGTAGCGAAAACACCTCGAACTCGCGATCCGACAACTGTTTGTGCAGCAACTGTTCATTCGGCGCCATGATGTTCAGCGCCAGTTGTTCCGCTACTTCGGTGCTGATGTAGGGGCGGCCCGAGGCGACCTTGCGGATCGCGCCCACCAGCTGGGTACCCGCGCTTTCCTTGGTGAGATAGCCCTGGGCGCCGGCACGGATGGCGCGCACGGCATACTGCTCCTCCTCGTGCATGGTCAGGATCAGGATCGCCAGCTTGGGCGCCTCGCTGCGCACCTGGCGGATCAGGTCGACCCCGCTGCGTCCCGGCATGGACAGGTCGAGCAGCAGCAGGTCGAACCCGCCCTGGCGCACCAGGGACAGCACCTCGAAGCCGTTGGTGGCTTCGCCGACGATTTCGACGTCGAGTGCGCCGTCCAGGATGCGCTTGAGGCCCTCGCGCATGATGGTGTGGTCATCGGCAATGACGATTCTGATCATGGATGCGTTCCCCCTGCGCCGCGGCCCGCCGCGGCGTCTGTCTATATATATGCACGCCGCATGCGGCGTGCCGGCACCGGAAGAAGAGCGCCTACCAAAACCTCCATGGCGGCGTTGCAGCGTCTCGCCGTACAGGCGTACTGCCTTCGCCGCCGCGTCGGATGGCCGCACCCCTTGCCCTGAAGGTTTTGTCAGGCACTCTAAGCCTAGGACTCGACCGGCTCGTTGATCAGGCGGTGCACGAGCACCGGCCTGGTCGTATGCGACAACACTTTATTGGTCACGCTACCCAGCAGGATCTGGCCCCAGCCGCTGCGCCCGTGCGAACCCATGAAGATCAGGTCGCAGCCCTGTTGCTCGGCGACATCAACGATCTTGAGCGCGGTCGCGTCGGAAAACGCCGTCATGCAGCTGTGGGCGAGCCCGGCCTTTTCGCAGGAACGCATGATGCGGCCCATGTGGTCCTCGCCGGTCCGCTTCATTTGTTCGACATACTCCTCCTCGCTCGGATACGAAGGCGGAATGATTTCGACATAGACCGGGTACTGGTATTCGGGCGCAACGAACAGGGCCAGCACTTCGGCGCCCATTTGCTGTGCGAACTTGACTCCGGCGCAGGCCGTGTGCTGGGACACGGTCGAGCCGTCGGTGGTAATCAGAATTTTCCGGTACATGATGCCTCCTCCGAAACGCCACACTATTGTGGCCCTGGTAAGCGGGCTGTTGCTTGTGATAGCGCAAGCTGTTGACTTTGGTCAAACATGAGCTTGCCTGCGCCAAGCGCGCCGAAAAACCATGCACAATCGACGCGACAGTAAAACAACACCTGGCTTGCGAAAAACCTCAGGAACCGCACAGTTTTATTGTCGCGGAATTAAGTTTCGTTGTCCATTTTAACCTGCCGCGTTTTCCGACATTTACCTACGGCAACTACGCTGCTACACTCGCTGAATGATTATCGGGCTTCCATCGACTCGCAAAACGCGCGTGGAAACCCATGACAACGGACAGCAGCACGCGCCATTGCGCGATATTTTTCATTATGGAGAAGCAGGGATTATGACCGACGCCGCCGACGATTTCGACGCCTTATTCGAGGAAGTGGCAGCCCAGCGCGCCAATGGCTCGGCCCCTGCGGCGGCCCCGGCCGCACCTGCCGCACCCGCCACCCCTGCCGCCGCCGACGAGGACGACCTGGAAGCCCTGTTCGACCAGGTCGCGTCCAGCCAGGTGGCACCCGCCGTGCCTGCCGCCGCGCCGGCCGACGCTGCCGTTGCCGTTGCCGCGGGCGAGGGTGCGGAAACCGACAAGAACATGTACGAGCGCCTGGGCGGCATCGTGCGCCTGCTGCACGACTCGCTGCGCGAACTGGGCTACGACCGCGCGCTGACCGAGGCCTCGTCGCAGATCAACGACGCCCAGGACCGCCTGGAATACGTGGCGACGCTGACCGAACAGGCGGCCAACAAGGTGCTCAACACGCTCGACGAAGCCATGCCGGACCAGGACAAGCTGTCGAAGCAGGCCCAGGACATGTCGGGCCGCTGGGATGCGCTGTTCTCGGGCAAGCTCAGCCTGGACGAATTCAAGGTCCTGGCCGGCGACTCGCGCCAGTTCGCCCAGGCCGTATCGGACGCCACCGAAACCGAAAAGGCACGCCTGCTCGAAATCATGATGGCGCAGGACTTCCAGGACATTACCGGCCAGCTGATCAAGAAAGTGGTCGCGATCACCAAGACGGTCGAAAACGAGCTGGCCCAGTTGCTGCGTGACAACGCACCACCGGAGACGCGCGCCAAGCTGGCCGAAAAAGAGGCCGCGCCGGCGCCGCTGATGACCGGCCCGTCCATGCCGTCCGCGGCGCTGGACCAGGACAATGTCGACGACCTCCTTGCCGATCTGGGATTCTAATGGACGATATGCTCAAGGACTTCGTCGTCGAGGCGATGGATCTGGCAGTCAATGTTGAAGAACACCTCCTGCGCCTCGAACGCGATCCGGACAACAAGGAGACCCTGAACGCCGTCTTCCGTTCGTTCCACACGATCAAGGGCGGCGCCGGCTTCATGGGCCTGCCCGCGCTGGTGGCGGCCTGCCACCTGACCGAAAACCTGTTCGACGCGCTGCGCACCGGGGCCGCACCCGTCACCCCGCTGTCGATCGAGGCGGCGCTGCAGGCCTCCGGTTTCGTGGCCGACCAGCTCGGCGACCTGAACAACGGGACCGCGCCGGAACAACTGGCGCCGATGCCGCACGACCTCGAGCGTATCCTGATGGACGCGATCGAAGGCAAGGTCGAGGCGGCGCCTGCCGCCCCGGCTGCTGCCCCGTCTGCCGCAGTTGTCTCGGCCGCGCCGCCCGCCGCCGAGGAAGCGCCGCTGGCCGCAGCGGCCGCCTTGCCGGGCAACGACGGTCTCGACTGGACAGCCATGTATAACGCCGTGGTGCCGGCCAGCGCCGCCATTGCCGGCAGCGCAGCCCCGGTCGCGGCAGTTGCTGCGCCGGCCCCTGCCGCGCAGGCCGACGCCGCCGCGCCGGCCGCCAAGTCCGGCTGGGACGGCGTCGAGCGCCGCACCGAGAGCAAGGTCGCCGACGCCCGCGCAGCCGCGGCGCCGGCCAAGGACGAAAGCATCCGCATCGACGCGGTGAAACTCGACGCGCTGCTGGAAGTGGCCGGCGAATCGGTGCAGGCCGCCAACCAGGCCGCCGTGCTGCTCGAGCGCCTGGCCCAGTTCAAGTTCGAAGGGCAGGCCGCGACCCTGATGGCGACGCTCACCGAAACGCTCGAGCGCGCCTCGCGCTACTCGGCCGAACTGCAGCGCGCCACGCTGGCCACCCGCATGCAGCCGGTAGGCCGCCTGTTCCAGAAATTCCCGCGCCTGGTGCGCGAGCTGGCGAAAGACCTCGGCAAGGAAGTCGAACTGACCATCGAAGGCGCCGAGACCGAGGTCGACCGCGTCGTCGTCGACAGCCTGTACGACCCTCTTGTGCACATGCTGCGCAACGCGCTCGACCACGGCGTCGAGTCGCCGCAAGAGCGTGTCGCCGCCGGCAAGCCGGCCAAGGCCTTCATCCTCCTGAAAGCCTGGCAGGAAGCCAATAGCGTCATGATCGTGCTGCAGGACGACGGCAAGGGCATGGACCCGGTCAAGCTGCGCCGCAAGGCCATCGACAAGGGGTTGATCGGCGAGACTGGCGCCCAGACCGACGAAGACGCGTATCAACTGGTCTTCCTGCCGGGCTTCTCGACCAAGGAAGTGGCGTCGTCGGTGTCCGGCCGCGGCGTCGGCATGGACGTCGTGAAAACGGCGGTGGAAAAGAACCGCGGCGCGATCCGCATCGATTCCTCGCTCGGCCACGGCACCAAGTTCGCGATCCGCCTGCCGATCGAACTGTCGATCGTGCCGACCATGCTGGTGTCGACCTCGGGCGCCTCGCTGGCGCTGCCGATGGCGGTCGTCGAGCGCGTGGTCGAGCTGCCGGAGACCTTCTCGCAGGTCGGCGGCGCCCCGGTGCTGAAGGACCAGGGCCGTCCGCTGCCGGTGCGCTCGCTGGCCGGGGCCCTCGGCTACGAGGAAGCGCCGGAACGCGTCGGCATCGTCATCAACGCCCCGCAGCCCTACATCCTGGCGGTGGAGGCCGTGGACGGTACGGCCGACCTGGTGATCAAGCCGATGACGGCGCTGACCGTCGAGGGCGTGACCGGCACGGCGCGCTCGGCCGAAGGCGAGCTGGTGCTGGTGGTCGGCCTGTCGTTCCTGATGGATGGCTGCCGCAGCACGGTGCGCATGGCCGCGTAAATCGCGTTCGGCCGCACCGATTCGGTGAAAAAGGGCGTACTCCGCCCGTGCAATAAAAGCCTGCGCTTTCCGAGCGCGGGCTTTTTTTATGTGCATTTCTCCTAAGCGGTGCAAATTTTGTTTGCATGGGCTGGCATTTATTGGCATAAATGTGCAAAATGGACCTGCTCCTGCCGCAGTGCACAATTATGGCATAATCAAAAGCGCCCTCTTCAAGCGGTCGTTCCGCGGGGATACACCAACGGGATTCAGTATGTTAAAGACGCTGTACGACAAACTCTGGGAATCGCACGTCGTGCGTGCCGATTCCGACGGCACCACGGTGCTCTACATCGATCGTCACCTGGTCCATGAAGTGACCAGCCCGCAGGCCTTCGAGGGCCTGCGCGAGGCCGGCCGCGGCCTATGGCGCAACTCCGCCAACCTGGCCGTGGCCGACCATAACGTGCCGACCACCGACCGCCGCGAAGGCATCGCCGACCCCACCTCGCGCCTGCAGGTCGAAACGCTCGACGCCAACGCGAAAAGCTTCGGCCTGACCTATTTCAACATGAACGACCGCCGCCAGGGCATCGTCCACGTGATCGGGCCGGAGCAGGGCGCGACCCTGCCGGGCATGACGGTCGTCTGCGGCGACTCGCACACCTCGACCCACGGCGCCTTCGGCTGCCTGGCGCACGGCATCGGCACATCGGAAGTCGAGCACGTGCTGGCGACCCAGACCCTGCTGGCGAAAAAATCGAAATCGATGCTGGTGCAGGTCGACGGCGCGCTGCCGGCCGGCGTCACCGCCAAGGACATCGTGCTGGCCGTGATCGGCAAGATCGGCACTGCCGGCGGCACCGGTTACGCCATCGAATTCGGCGGCTCGACCATCCGCGCGCTGTCGATGGAAGGCCGCATGACGGTTTGTAACATGGCGATCGAGGCGGGCGCACGCGCCGGCATGATCGCGGTCGACCAGACCACCATCGACTACGTCAAGGGCCGCCCCTATTCGCCCAAGGGCGAGCAGTGGGAGCAGGCGGTCGCCTACTGGCGCACCCTGCACAGCGACCCGGGCGCGAAGTTCGACATGGTCGTCACCCTGGACGCGGCGCAGATCCGCCCGCAGGTGACCTGGGGCACCTCGCCCGAAATGGTGACCTCGATCGACGGCCGCGTGCCCGATCCCGAGCTCGAACGCGACGCCGTGCGCCGCGACGCCATCGAGAAGGCGCTGGTCTACATGGCCTTGACGCCGAACACCCCGATCGAGGACATCCCCATCGACAAGGTGTTCATCGGCTCGTGCACGAACTCGCGCATCGAAGACCTGCGTGCCGCGGCCGAGGTCGTGCGCGGGCGCCAGCGCGCCGCCAACGTCAAGCTGGCGCTGGTCGTGCCGGGTTCGGGCCTGGTCAAGGAGCAGGCCGAGCGCGAAGGGCTCGACCAGGTCTTCAAGGCCGCCGGTTTCGAGTGGCGCGAGCCGGGCTGCTCGATGTGCCTGGCGATGAACGCCGACCGCCTCGAGCCGGGCGAGCGCTGCGCCTCGACCTCGAACCGCAATTTCGAAGGACGCCAGGGGCAGGGCGGACGCACCCACCTGGTCTCGCCCGCGATGGCGGCGGCGGCCGGGATTGCCGGGCACTTCGTCGACGTGCGCGCACTGTCCTGAACAACTTACTATCCGTACTACGAGACCCATCATGAAAAAAGTATTCGCACTGTCCCTCGTTGCCATCGTCCTCGCCGGCTGCAACACGATTTCCGGCATCGGCCGCGACGTCCAGAAGGTCGGCCAGGTCGTGACCGGCGCCGGCGGCCGCTAAGCGGACCGGAAACGAGGCGAAGGCATGGACAAATTCACCATACACGAAGGGTTGGTCGCGCCGCTCGACCGCGCGAACGTCGATACCGACGCCATCATCCCGAAGCAGTTCCTCAAGTCGATCCGGCGCACCGGCTTCGGCCCCAACCTGTTCGACGAATGGCGCTACCTGGACCACGGCGAGCCGGGCCAGGATTGCAGCACCCGCCCGGTCAACCCGGACTTCGTGCTGAACCAGCCGCGCTATGCCGGCGCGTCGATCCTGCTGACGCGCAAGAACTTCGGCTGCGGCTCCTCGCGCGAGCACGCGCCCTGGGCGCTGCAGCAGTATGGCTTCCGCGCCATCGTCGCGCCGAGCTTCGCCGACATCTTCTTCAACAACTGCTACAAGAGCGGCCTGCTGCCGATCGTGCTGACGGAAGCGCAGGTCGAGCAGCTGTTTGATGAAGTCAAAGCGACTGTCGGGTTCAAGCTGGTGGTCGACCTGGAAAACCAGGTGCTGCGCACGCCGGATGGCCGCATCGCCTTCGAATTCGCGATCGACGACTTCCGCAAGTACTGCCTGCTCAACGGCCTGGACGACATCGGCCTGACCCTGCGTCACGCCGGCGAGATCCGCGCCTTCGAGGAAAACCACCTTGCCCGCCAGCCCTGGCTGGCCAACGTCATCTAAAGAAGAAGAGCACATGAAGATTGCCATCCTGCCGGGCGACGGCATCGGTCCCGAAATCATGGCGCAGGCCGTGCGCGTGCTGGAAGCGCTCGGCGAGCGCTTCGAGATGGAACGCGCGGAAGTCGGCGGCGCCGGCTATGCCGCCCACGGCCACCCGCTGCCGCCATCGACCCTGAAACTGGCCAAGGAAGCCGATGCCGTGCTGTTCGGCGCCGTCGGCGACTACCAGTACGACAACCTGGAGCGCGCGCTGCGCCCGGAGCAGGCGATCCTGGGGCTGCGCAAGGAACTCGGCCTGTTCGCCAACCTGCGCCCGGCGATCCTGTACCCGGAACTGGCCGGCGCCTCGAGCCTGAAGCCGGAAATCGTCTCGGGCCTGGACATCCTGATCATCCGCGAACTGACGGGCGACATCTATTTCGGCAAGCCGCGCGGTGTGCGCGAGTGCCCGGACGGCCCGTTCGCCGGCCAGCGCGAGGGCTTCGACACGATGCGCTATGCCGAGGGCGAAATCCGCCGCATCGCCCACGTCGCCTTCCAGGCGGCGCAAAAGCGCGACCGCCGCGTGACCAGCGTCGACAAGGCCAACGTGCTGGAAACCTTCCAGTTCTGGCGCGACATCGTCACCGAAGTCCACAAGGATTATCCGGACGTCGAACTCGAGCACATGTATGTCGACAACGCGGCGATGCAGCTGGTGCGCGCGCCGAAGAAATTCGATGTCATCGTCACCGGCAACATGTTCGGCGACATCCTGTCGGATGCGGCCGCGATGCTGACCGGCTCGATCGGCATGCTGCCCTCGGCTTCGCTCGACGCCAACAACAAGGGGCTGTATGAACCCTCGCACGGTTCGGCGCCCGACATCGCGGGGCAGGGCGTCGCGAACCCGCTGGCAACGATCTTATCAAGCGCGATGATGCTGCGCTACTCGCTCGGCAAGGACGAGCAGGCCGACCGCGTCGAAGCGGCGGTCAAGAGCGTCCTCCAGCAAGGATTGCGCACACCGGATATATTCGAAGACGGCACGCAGCGCGTGAGTACGGAACAAATGGGCGACGCAGTGGTGCGGGCGCTCGGGTAATTCATACAAATCAACGGGGAATAAAAATGAAGTTAGTTGGCCTGGTAGGTTGGCGAGGCATGGTGGGCTCGGTCCTGATGCAGCGCATGCAGGACGAGGGCGATTTCGAGCACATCGAGCCGGTGTTCTTCACCACCTCGAACGCCGGCGGCGCCGCGCCGAAAATGGCGAAGAACGAAACCACCCTGAAGAGCGCGCACGACATCGCCGAGCTGTCGAAATGCGAGATCATCATCTCCTGCCAGGGCGGCGACTACACGACCGAGGTGTTCCCGCAGCTGAGGGCAAGCGGCTGGAACGGCTACTGGATCGACGCCGCCTCGACCCTGCGGATGAACGACGACGCCGTCATCGTGCTCGACCCCGTCAACCGCGACGTCATCAAGAACGCCTTGACGCGCGGCGTGAAGAACTACGTCGGCGGCAACTGCACGGTCTCGTGCATGCTGATGGGCCTGGGTGGCCTGTTCGAGCAAGGCCTGGTCGAGTGGATGACCTCCATGACCTACCAGGCCGCATCGGGCGGCGGCGCCCAGCACATGCGCGAACTGCTGACCCAGTTCGGCACCATCAACGGCGCCGTCAAACCGCTGCTGGACGATCCGGCATCGGCCATCCTCGAGATCGACCGCACGGTGCTGGCAACCCAGCACGGTCTCTCCGGCGAGGAAACCAAACAGTTCGGCGTGCCGCTGGCCGGCAACCTGATCCCGTGGATCGACAAGGACCTGGGCAACGGCCAGTCGAAGGAAGAATGGAAGGCCGGCGCCGAGACCAACAAGATCCTCGGCCGCGGCGAAGGCTTCGGTACCAGCCCGATCCCGATCGACGGCCTGTGCGTGCGCATCGGCGCGATGCGCTGCCACTCGCAGGCGCTGACCATCAAGATGACCAAGGACGTCCCGCTCGACGAGATCACCGACATCATCGCCTCGCACAACCAGTGGGTGAAAGTCGTGCCGAATACCCGTGAAGCATCGATGGTTGAGCTGTCGCCGGCAGCCGTGACGGGCAGCTTGACCATTCCGGTCGGCCGACTGCGCAAGATGTCGATGGGCCAGGACTACCTGTCCGCCTTCACCGTCGGCGACCAGCTGCTGTGGGGCGCCGCCGAGCCGCTGCGCCGCATGCTGCGCATCCTGCTCGACAAGTAACAAGTATCAAGTAATGACCAGCACAGGGCCGCGAACGCGCGGCCCTGTGCCTCATCTCTTGGCGTTCCGACCACACCTGTTAACACCCCCATAATTCCTCTTTTTCAATGACGATATCGAATCGTCATCGATCGCGCATCAAGCCCACAGTTTGACCTGCCTACGCCCCGTGGAGCTTGCATGCTCCAGTGCATGATGTTATGTTGAGACCTCCGGGAAACCGTCATTTCCCCCAGCTAACCTTCTCATTTCCAACTATGCCACTGAACCGCCGCCCACAGATCATGTCGTCCGCGTTGAAAACGCTTACCGCCGCGGTCGCAAGTGCAGTGCTGTTGACATCGGCGGCGACGGCGGCGGGATTGGGGAAACTGACGGTGCTGTCCGCCCTCGGACAGCCGCTGCGTGCCGAGATCGAGCTGACCTCGGTGTCGGCCGACGAGGCGCCCGGACTGGTCGCGAAGCTGGCGAGCCCGGACGCCTACCGCGCCGCCAACATCGAACTCAACCCGGCCCTGCTGTCGCTGCGTTTCGCGGTCGAGCAGCGCGGCGCGCGCCAGTTCGTGCGCATCACTTCGCCGCAGCCGCTGAACGAGCCCTTCGTCGACCTGCTGCTCGAACTGTCCTGGAATAACGGGCGCCTGGTGCGCGAATACACCTTCCTGCTCGACCCGGCCGAACTGCGCGCGACCCAGTCGGCGCAGGTGGCGCCGGCGCCGGTTGCCCAAGCGGCCCAAGCGGCCCAAACCGCCCCGGCAACGCGCGGCGCGGCACCGGCATCGCGGCCGGGAGCCGAAGAGCCAGGCCGCGCCCAGCGCGGCGCGCGTGCCGCGGAAAGCGCCGGCGACGCCGCGCCGGCCAGCCGGGCGCCTGTCGCCGGCAGCAAATACCGCGTGCGCAGCGGCGACACGCTCAGCCGCATCGCCGGCCGCATCAAGCCGGTCGACGTGTCGCTCGACATGATGCTCGTCGCCCTGTACCGCGCCAACCCGGACGCCTTCATCGGCAACAACATGAACCGCCTGAAGTCGGGCCAGATCCTGTCGGTGCCGAGCGCCGATGCGCTGCGCGGCCTCGACGCCGGCGAGGCGCACGGCACGGTCGTGGCGCACGCCGCGGACTTCAATGCCTACCGCGCCAAGCTGGCAGGCCAGGTGGCGACCAGCACCCCGGCGCGCGAGGCCCAGGCAGGGCAGAGCGCAACCGGCCGCATCACCGCGAAGGTGCAGGAACGCCCGACCGCGGCCAACGAGTCGGCCGACCAGCTGCGCCTGTCGAAAGCACTGCCGGGGCAGGCCGCCGGTGCGGGCGGCAGCGGCGCCGCCGCCGAGGACCTGGTCGCCAGGGAAAAGGAACTGGCCGATGCCCAGCAGCGCGTCAGGGAACTCGAGAAGAATGTCAACGACCTGGAAAGCCTGATCACGGTCAAGAGCCAGGCCGGCGCCGCCGCGACCCAGCGCGCCGCGGAAACGCCGGCGGTGGCCGCATCCACGGCACCGAGCCAGGCGCCGGCCGCGGCCGCGCCGCAGCCGGCGCCGAAGATCAAGACCGCGCCGAAAGCCGCGCCGGCCGAGCCGGAAACGAGCTTTGCCGATACGCTGATGGACAACATCACCTACCTCGGCGCCGGCGCAGCCGTGCTGCTGCTGGCCGCGCTCGGCCTGTCGCAGCGCCGCCGCAAGAAGGTGGTGCCGCAGGCGGTGCCTGCCACCACCACCATCCTCGGCAGCGCCGCCCAGCCGGCGCAGTCGCTGTTCGCCGAGACCGGCGGCCAGAACGTCGATACCCACGACAGCGTGTTCAATTCCAGTTTCGCGCCGTCCGCCAGCCAGCTCGATACGAACGAAGTCGATCCGCTGGCCGAGGCCGAACTCTACCTGGCCTACAACTTCGACACCCAGGCCGAGGACATCCTGAAGGAAGCCCTGCGCAACGACCCGCAGCGCCATCCGGTGCGCCTCAAGCTGCTCGAGATCTACGCCGCCCGCAAGGACGTGCGCGCCTTCGAGACCCAGGCAACCGAACTGTACAGCCTTACCGGCGGCAAGGGCGACGAGTGGGCGCAGGCCGCCGTACTCGGCCACACGCTCGACCCGGCCAATCCGATGTATGCCCAGGCCGCCGGCAACGGCATCGCCGGCGGCGCGGCCGTAGTGGCCGGTGCGGCCGGCGCGGCAGGCGCCGCGGCGCTGGCCGCCGAGTCGGGCCCGCAGACGATGCTGTCGCAACAGCTCGAGCAGGCTTTCCGCAGCCGCGACGACACGCCCGAGCTCATCGAGCCGGCGGCGACCGTGGATGCCGTCACCGGCGCCCCGGCGGACAGCGGCTTCGACCTCGACAGCCTGGGCCTGGACAAGGACGCCACCGCGCTGCCGCAACTGCATGCCGGTAAAGAAGAGAAGGCGGACGACAACCTGCTCGACTTCGACCTCGGCGGCCTGAGTTTCGAGCCGGTGTCGGCCACCGAACCGGCCCTCGCCGCACGTGCAGCGCAGGCCGCCGTGCCGGGCGACGTACCGGACCTGCAGTTCGACATGGAGCCCTTCGCGCCGCTCGACCCGGCCTCCGGCACACCGGCCCTCGACCTGTCCGATGCGGCGCCGGCGACCAGCGCCAGCCTGGACGACCTCGCCTTCGACATGCATTTCGGTACTCCGGACAGCACCCCGGCCGCCACCCCGGCCGTGGAAGACGACGGCTTCGTGCTCGACCTGTCGAAGAACGGCCCCGACACCGATATCGACATGGCCCGGCTGGCCCGCGAATTCGAGCTGCCGCCGCTGCCGGACGCGCCCGCCGCCGTGCCTGCCGCCGCGTCTTCCACCGAGCCTGCCGGCGACCTGAAGGACCCGCTGTTCGACCTCGACGCGATGGACTTCGGCCTGGCCGACAAGACCGAGGCCGCCCCGGCCGCGGAGCGCCAGGAACCGGTGTTCGATTTCGGCTCGACCGACCTCGAACTGGCCCCGGCGCCGCAGGAGCCGGCAGCCTCCCGGGCCGACGCAAGCGACGACAAGGACGCGCTGTTCGACCTCGACATGATGGACTTCGGCCAGCCGGCCGCCTCCGCCGCCCCGGCCGGCGCGCAGGGCGATCCGTTCGGCCTCGGCGACCCCGTGCCGACGCCGGCCCCGGGCAGCCCGGCGCCGCCTTTCGACATGTCCGGCCTCGACCTCGACCTGACGGCGCAGCCAGGCGGTGAGTTCGCGGGCGAGTTCGCGGGCGAGTTCGCGGATGCGCCGGAGCAGGGCAGCGCCAGCGCGGAGCTGACGCCCGCGCAGATGGAGATGGAGACCAAACTGGACCTGGCCATCGCCTACCAGGAGATCGGCGACAAGGAAGGCGCGCGCGAGCTGCTCGACGAAGTCATCAAGGGTGGGAACGTCGAACAGTCCAGCCGTGCCAGCGCCATGCGCGCGCAACTGGCGTGACCGGTCGCGTGACAAGGGTCGCACTCGGGCTCCAGTACGTCGGCACCGGCTGGAGCGGTTACCAGAAACAGCCTTCGCGCGACACCGTCCAGGACGCGCTTGAAATCGCGCTCGAGAAATTTGCCTGCGCGCCGGTCCACACCACCTGCGCCGGCCGCACCGACGCGGGCGTGCATGCGGTCGAGCAGGTGGTCCATTTCGACACCGAGCTGGTTCGTCCCGCCCAAAGCTGGGTGCGCGGCACGAACGCCTTCCTGCCCGATTCGATCACCGTGCGCTGGGCAAGCGAGGTGGCCCCAAGTCTGGACGGCCAGGATTTCCACGCCCGCTTCTCGGCCCGCTCGCGCACCTATCACTACGTCCTCTACAACAACCCGAATCCGTCGGCGCTGCTGGCCGGGCGCGCCGGCTGGGTGTTCCGCCCGCTCGACGTCGAGCGCATGCGCGCCGCCGCCCGCCACCTGATCGGCACCCACGACTTTTCCTCGTTCCGCGCATCCGGCTGCCAGGCCAACACGCCGGTCAAGGACATGCAGGAAATCGGCATCGAGCGGCGCGGCGACATCATCGTCTTCACCGTGCGCGCCAGCGCGTTCCTGCACCACATGGTGCGCAACCTGGTCGGGGCCCTGATCTATGTCGGCACCGGGCGCAACGAGCCGGAGTGGATGGCCGAGGTGCTGGCGGCGCGCGACCGCGACGCCGCCGCGCCCACTTTCATGCCGGACGGCCTGTACCTCGCCAAAATCGATTACGATCCGAAGTGGGGACTGCCGCAGGAGGCGGTCTCGCCTTTGCCCTGGCTGTAAGGGTTTACCCAAGGATCGTATGCAGCACCGTACCCGCATCAAAATCTGCGGCATCACGCGCGAGGAAGACTTGCGCGCCGCTTGTTCCCTCGGGGCCGATGCGCTCGGCTTCGTGTTCTACCCGAAGAGTCCGCGCAGCCTGGCGCCGGCGCAGTTCGCCGCCCTCGGCGCCCTGGTCCCGCCCTACGTCAGCTCGGTGGCCCTGTTCGTCAATGCCAGCCTGGAGGAGGTGGCGGCGGTGGTCGACGCCGCCCCGGTCGCGCTGCTGCAGTTCCATGGCGACGAAACGGCCGAGCAGTGCGCCGCGATCGCGGCCCAGGTCAAACGTCCGTTCGTGCGCGCCTGCCGGGTCAGGCCGGACACGACCCCTGGCGAACTGCTAGAATACGAACTCGCATACCGCGCCGCCAGCCCCTGGTTTTCAAGCCTCCTGCTCGACACCCACGTGGACGCCTACGGCGGCGCCGGAAAGGTCTTCGATTGGTCGGTTATTCCAAAAGAGCTCGCGCCTCGGGTCGTTTTAAGTGGTGGCTTGAGCGTGCAAAACGTCATTGAGGCGATCGCACGCGTACGCCCCTGGGCGGTCGACATCAGCAGCGGTGTCGAGCAGTCCAAGGGGATCAAGGACGCCCGCAAGATCGCCGACTTCATCGCGGCGGTGCGGGCAGGCGATGATGCCGCCGTTACCACCACCATGAGCGAACACCATGAAAACCATTCCGGAAGCAGCCCTGGAAGTCACCCAGGAAGCACAAGCTGAGCGCGGCCCTGCCGCATTGTTCCAGACCACCGATTATCAGTTTCCCGACGCCCGCGGCCACTTCGGTCCCTACGGCGGCTCCTTCGTTGCCGAGACGCTGACCCACGCGCTGGCCGAACTGAACGAAGCCTACGCGCGCTATTCGATCGACCCCGAATTCCTCGAGGAATTCCGCTACGAGCTGGCCCATTTCGTCGGCCGCCCATCGCCCGTGTATCACGCCAAGCGCTGGTCGGAACTGGCCGGCGGCGCGCAGGTCTTCTTCAAGCGCGAAGACCTGAACCATACCGGCGCGCACAAGATCAACAACGTCATCGGCCAGGCCCTGCTGGCGCGGCGCATGGGCAAGAAGCGCATCATCGCCGAAACCGGCGCCGGCCAGCACGGCGTGGCCACCGCCACCATCTGCGCCCGCTTCGGCCTCGAATGCGTGGTCTACATGGGCAGCGAGGACGTCAAGCGCCAGGCCCAGAACGTCTACCGCATGAAGCTGCTGGGCGCCACCGTGGTGCCGGTCGAGTCGGGCAGCAAGACCCTCAAGGACGCGCTCAACGAGGCGATGCGCGACTGGGTCACCAACATCGAAAACACCTTCTACATCATCGGCACCGTGGCCGGGCCGCATCCGTATCCGATGATGGTGCGCGACTTCCAGTCGGTGATCGGCGAGGAATGCCGCGTGCAGATGCCGCAGATGACGGGCCGCCAGCCCGACTACGTGGTCGCCTGCATCGGCGGCGGTTCGAACGCGATGGGCATCTTTTATCCCTACATCGACGAGCAGGGCGTCAAGCTGGTCGGCGTCGAGGCGGCAGGCGAGGGGCTCGATTCGGGCAAGCATTCGGCCTCGCTGACCGCCGGTTTCCCCGGTGTCCTGCACGGCAACCGGACTTACCTGCTGCAGGACGCGAACGGCCAGATCATCGAGACCCATTCGGTGTCGGCTGGACTGGACTATCCGGGCGTCGGCCCCGAGCACGCCTGGCTGAAGGATTCGGCGCGCGCCGAATACGTGTCGATCACCGACGACGAGGCCTTGCAGGCCTTCCATGATTGCTGCCGCATCGAAGGCATCATCCCGGCGCTGGAGTCCTCGCACGCGATCGCCTACGGCGTGAAACTGGCGGCCACGCTGCCGAAGGATCAACTCATCCTGGTCAACCTGTCGGGCCGTGGCGACAAGGACATGCATACGGTGGCGCAGAGGATGGGGCTCGATTTCAGCTGAGTTCCGTTGAGTCCCGTCGACGCATGCGTGCGTTGAACGCGTGGACGGGAAACCCGTCCACCCTACGCCCTGCTCGAACGCCGTAGGGTGGACGGCTTCGCCGTCCACGCGTTCAACCAACGCATGCACACCGCAGCCGCCCACCGATCACATAAGAATAGAGAGCACGACATGTCCCGAATCGAACAAACCTTCGCCGCCCTGCGCGCGCATAACAAGACCGGCCTCGTCACCTTCATCACCGCCGGCGATCCCAGTCCCGAGCACACCGTCCCGCTGATGCACGCGTTGGTCGCGGGTGGCGCCGACGTGCTGGAACTGGGCGTCCCGTTTTCCGACCCGATGGCCGAAGGCCCGGTCATCCAGCGCGCCTGCGAGCGCGCCCTGACATTCGGGGTCGGCCTGACCGACGTGTTCAACTACGTCCGCGAGTTCCGCCAGACCAATGCCGACACCCCGGTGGTCCTGATGGGCTATGCCAATCCGATCGAGCGCATCGGCCCCGACAACTTCATCCGCCTGGCCAAGGACGCGGGCGCGGACGGCGCGATCGTCGTCGACTATCCGCCCGAAGAGTGCGAGGCCTTCGCCGACGCCATGCGCGAGCAGGGCCTCGACATGATCTTCCTGCTGGCGCCGACCTCGACCACCGAGCGCATCAAGCAAGTGGCGCGCTACGGCAGCGGCTTCAGTTATTACGTGTCGCTCAAGGGCGTGACCGGCGCCGGCAGCATCGACACCGAGGATGTGGCGCGCCGCGTGGCCGCCATCCGCGAACACGTCAGCCTGCCGATCGGCGTCGGTTTCGGCATCCGCGACGCCACCACGGCGAAGGCGGTCGCTTCGGTGGCAGACGCCGTCGTGATCGGCAGCCGGATCATCCAGGAAATCGAGAACGCGGGGCCGCAAGCGGCCGTGCCGGCGGTGCAGTCGTTCGTGGCGGGCATCCGCGCCGCGCTCGACAGCTGACGGCCGCCCCTTTTTTGAACCCTGCCTGAGTTCCATCAAGCGGGGTAGGACGCCATATGCATGCGAGGGCGGCGGGGCATGGGGTAAGGTCATGTTTCCTTACCTCAACTTCGGAGCCCTTGCATGAAGAAACAGATCAGCTGCGTTTCCCTGTCGCAAAACGCGAAGATGGTGGCCGCACTCTACCTGGCCGTGTCACTCCCCATCGTGGCGCTGTTCGCCATCTTTTTCGCCGTGTCGGGCCAGGCCATGATGGCCGGTGCCGTGCTCGTCGTCTTCCCGGTGGTGTATGCCGGGACGGCTTTCCTCGGCACGCTGGTGGGGGCCTGGTTCTATAACCTGGTCGCCGCCCGCGTTGGCGGCTTCGAATTCACCACCAAGGAAATTCCGGGCTAGGACGGAGGCGCTTTATCGAAGAGCCGGCAGCGTACGCGCGCTGCCGGCTTTTTTACTTGGCGACTTGCTATTTGGTAAGGTACAGTAAGTCCACCAAAATCTTGCATGGAAGATACATCATGAAGAAGCAAATCGTTCGCGTCTCGGTCTTGCATAACGCGAAACTCATGGCCGCCATTTACTTCGTCGTTTCGCTCCCTTTGGTGCTGATGATGGCTGTTCCCATGATGATGGCGGAAGGTACGGGCGCTTCGCTGCTGGCGATGCTCCTGATGCCGGTGCTCTACACGGCGTTCGGTTTCGTGTTCACCCTGTTCGGCGCATGGGTGTATAACGGGGTGGCAGCGCGCGTCGGCGGTTTCGAGTTCACCACTGGCGAAGCCGGCAAGGACTGATTGCCAGGATTTGATTGCCAGACAGGCAAGCGGTGACAAGCCGGGCGCCAGCGGCTACACTACGCCCCATTCAAGAATTGCCGCAAAGGAGAGAACATGAGTTGGTTGGAAAAACTGCTGCCCCCACGAATCCAGCGCTCCGATGCCGCCAATCGCAAGACCATGCCCGAGGGCCTGTGGGTCAAGTGCCCGTCGTGCGAAGCGGTGCTGTACCGCGCCGACCTCGAGTCGAACCTGCATGTCTGCCCGAAGTGCGACCACCACATGCGCATCCGCGCCCGTGACCGCCTCGACGCGCTGCTCGACGAAGGCGGCCGCTACGAAATCGGCCAGGAAGCGCTGCCGGTCGATACCCTGAAATTCAAGGACAGCAAGAAGTATCCGGACCGACTCAAGGCGGCAATGGAAGCCACCGGCGAAACCGACGCGCTGATCGTCCAGGGCGGCTCGATCATGAGCCTGCCGGTCGTGGTGGCCTGCTTCGAATTCGAATTCATGGGCGGCTCGATGGGGTCCGTTGTCGGCGAACGTTTTGCCCGTGGCGCCCAGATCGCCCTGGAGCAGAAGGTGCCGTTCATCTGCATCACCGCCACCGGCGGCGCCCGCATGCAGGAAGGCCTGCTGTCGCTGTTGCAGATGGCCAAGACCACGGCCATGCTGACCAAGCTGTCGGAAAAGAAACTGCCGTTCATCAGTGTCCTGACCGACCCGACCATGGGCGGCGTGTCGGCTTCGTTCGCCTTCATGGGCGACGTCGTCATCGCCGAGCCGAAGGCGCTGATCGGCTTTGCCGGCCCGCGCGTGATCGAGAACACCGTACGCGAAAAGCTGCCGGAAGGCTTCCAGCGCGCCGAATTCCTGGTGCAGAAGGGCGCCGTCGACATGATCGTCGACCGTCGCCAGATGCGCGAAGAAATCGCCCGCCTGCTGGCCCTGCTCCAAAACCAGCCCGTCGAAGTCATCGCGTAAGTCGCGACTGGAACCGCAAAAATCAACGGCCGGCACCTGCAGAGCAGGGCGCCGGCTTTTTCTTTCTTACGCTTTGTAGCCCATCATGTCCAATCTCCCCACTACCTTGCCCGACTGGCTGGCGCTGATCGAGTCGCGCCATGCCGAAACCCATATCGACATGGGCCTGGACCGCGTGCGCGCAGTCAAGGACCGCATGGGCCTGCAATTCGCGTGCCCCGTGATCATGGTCGCCGGCACCAACGGCAAGGGTTCGACCTGCGCGATGCTCGAGTCGGTGCTGTTGCATGCCGGCTACCGGGTCGGCCTCTACATCAAGCCGCACTTCCTCGACTTTAACGAGCGCGCCCGCATCAACGGCGAAATGGCGTCCGACGCCATGCTGGTCGAGGCCTTCGACTTCGTGGAAAGCCGGCGCGGCGACGTGTCGCTGACCTATTTCGAGTTCACCACGCTGGCGATCATGCACCTGATTTCGAAAGCCGGGGTCGATGTCGCGATCCTCGAGGTCGGCCTCGGCGGGCGCCTGGACGCGGTCAACGTGGTCGACGCCGACGTGGCGATCGTCACCAGCATCGACATCGACCACAGCGATTACCTGGGCGAGACGCGCGAAGAGATCGGTTTCGAGAAGGCCGGTATCTTCCGGCCGGGCAGGGCGGCGATCTGCAGCGATCCTTTGCCGCCGCAGTCGCTGGTCAGGCACGCCGCCGACATCGGCGCCGACCTGTGGCTGATCGGACGCGACTTCAACTTCCAGGGCGACCAGCAGCAGTGGAGCTATGGCGGGCGCACCCAGCGCCGCAATTCCCTGGCCTATCCGGCCCTGCGCGGCGCGAACCAGTTATTGAATGCGTCGGCCGCGCTGGCTGCGCTCGAAGCCTTGCGCATGCAATTGCCGGCCGGCGCCCAGGAAGTGCGCACCGGCCTCGCCCTGGTCGAGCTGCCGGGCCGCTTCCAGGTGCTGCCGGGCCGGCCGACGACGGTGCTCGACGTCGCCCACAACCCGCACGCGTCCGCCACGCTGGCGCAAAACCTCGGCAACATGGGCTTCCACCGCTACACCTATGCCGTCTTCGGCATCATGGAAGACAAGGACATCGAGGGCGTGATCGCGCCGATGGCCGGCATCATCGACCACTGGTGCGTGGCGGACCTGCCGTCGCCGCGCTCGGCGAAGAGCGCCGAACTGGCCGAAAAGCTGGCCGCACTGCGTCCGGCCGGGGCGAAAGAGGGGGACTTTTCGGTCACCGCCTTCGCTGACCCGGCTGCGGCATTTGCAAATGCGGTGAGCCGTGCTGAGGAGAATGATAGAATTGTGGTCTTTGGTTCGTTCTATACCGTCGCCGGCGTGATGGCGGCCCGAAAAAACTCACTTCACTGACATAAGACGCATGGGCTTGTTCTCGATCTTTAGTAAAAACAAGCAAGACAGCACCGCCCAGGAGAGTGGCCGTTTTTCCCGTGACGATGACGGCTTCGGGCAGCAGGCACGGTCCAAGCGCGCGTCCTACGCCAACGAGGCGGGTGCCGGCGGCTCGCGCCGCAGCCGCAGCGGCGGCGACCCGATGCTGCCCGAGAAGAAGCGCGCGCGCCGCCGCCTGGTCGGCGCGGTCGCGCTGGCCCTGGCCGCCGCCGTCGGCCTGCCGATGCTGCTCGACTCCGAGCCGCGCCCGCTGGCCGGCGACATCGACATCCAGATCCCGTCGAAAGAGAAAGCCCCGGCGCTGCCGATGCCTGCCGCTCCCGTGGTGGCCGCGGCCGACAGCGTCGACCAGGACGAGGAGATCATCGCGCCGCCGCCGCTCGCTGCGTCGGCGCCCGCCGCTGCCGTCGCGCCACCGGCGAAGACCGCCGGCACCGCTGACCCTGCCGGCATGATGACCGACGAGGAGCCGCCGCGCCCGCAACCGGAAGTCAAGCGGAGCGCGCCGGAGCCGAAGCCCGTCGAGCGCAAGCCTGAACCGAAACACGAGCCCAAGCCCGAGCCCAAGCCCGAGCGCAGGGCCGCCGACAAAGCGCCCGAAAAGCCGGTCGAGAAGCCGGCGCCAAAGAAAGCCGAAGAAAAGCCGGCCGCGCCGCGCTCGACGGACGCCGAGGCGGCCCGTGCCTTGGCGCTGCTCGAAGGCAAGAGCGCCGCCAAGCCGGCCGAGAAGGCCGAAGCGGCCGAGAAGAAACCGGAAGCCGCCCAGCGCTATGTGGTGCAGGTGGCCGCGCTGGCGACCGAGGAAAAGGTCGCGGAGCTGCAGGCGCGCCTGCGCGGAGCGGGCGTGAGCTCGACCACGCGCAAGTCCGGCGCCTTGATCAAGGTGCAGGTGGGCCCCTTCGGCAGCCGCGAGGAAGCCGAGAAGATGCGCGCCAAGCTCGGCGGGCTGGGCATCGGCGGTTTCCTGGTGCCGGTATGATGCTCGCGGTCGAGGTGCGCGGTTGAGGCACGCGGTTGGGGCACCATGACGATTTTCGATTATCTGGTATTGTTCGTGCTGGTATCGTCGGTCGTGATCAGCACCCTGCGTGGCCTGGTCAAGGAAATCCTGTCGCTGCTGGGCTGGATCGTGGCCTTCGTCGTCGCCAATGCCTACGGCGCGCGCCTGGCGGTGTTGTTGCCGGACATGATTCCCGGCGAAACGGTACGGCTGATCGTCGCGTTCATCGCCTTGTTCCTCGGCGTGCGTATCCTGATGGGCCTGCTCTCGCTGGCGCTCGGCGCACTCATCGAGGCGTCCGGCCTGTCGCTGGCGGACCGCGGCCTGGGCGGCCTGTTCGGCCTGGCGCGCGGGATTGTGATCGTCCTTGCTGCCGTCATATTGTGTTCCATGACCGCTATTCCCCAACAAGCATTCTGGAAAGACGCGCTGCTGTCCCCGCTGGCCGAGGCCGGAGCGCGCACCGTCAAACCCTTCCTTCCTGTGGCCTTCGCCCAGCATGTAAAGTTTTGACGTTCTTGTTTTGACATTCGGTTTTGAAGTCTCGGTTTCTACGTTTTGTAACGGCATTCTGTTCTTAGGAGCGCACCATGTGTGGCATCGTCGGCGTCGTCTCGCAAACTCCCGTCAACCAGCTGTTGTATGACGCATTGCTGCTGTTGCAGCACCGCGGCCAGGACGCGGCGGGGATTGCAACCAATCACAGCAGCATGTTTTCCATGTACAAGGCCAACGGCCTCGTGCGCGACGTGTTCCGCACTCGCAACATGCGTTCGCTCCAGGGCAATACCGGCATTGGCCACTGCCGCTACCCGACCGCCGGCTCGTCGAGCGAGGAAGAGGCCCAGCCGTTCTATGTCAACGCGCCGTTCGGCATCACCCTGGCCCACAACGGTAACCTGACCAACCAGGCGGAATTGAAGGAGGCGCTGTTCCGTAACGACCGCCGCCACATCAATACCAATTCCGATTCGGAAGTGCTGCTCAACGTGCTCGCGCACGAAATCCAGGAAGCGGCGAACGGCTACTCGCTCGACGCCGAGGCTGTCTTCAAGGCGGTCGGTGTCGTGCACCGCCGCGTGCGCGGCGCCTACGCCGTGGTCGCGCAGATCGCCGGCCACGGCATGCTCGCCTTCCGCGACCCCTACGGCATCCGTCCGCTGTGCCTGGGCATGAACGAAGGCGAGAACGGCGTCGAATACATGGTCGCCAGCGAATCGGTGGCGCTCGAGGGCATCGGTTTCCGCTTCGTGCGCGACATCGCGCCGGGCGAAGCCGTGTTCATCGGCGAGGATGGCCGGATCCACGAGCGCCAGTGCGCCGAGAATCCGACGCTCAACCCCTGCGCCTTCGAGTATGTCTACCTGGCGCGCCCGGATTCCGTGATCGACGGCGCCTCCGTGTACGCCACGCGCCTCAAAATGGGCGAATACCTGGCCGACAAGATCCGCAAGGAGATCCCGGTCGAGGACATCGACGTGGTCATGCCGATTCCCGATTCCTCGCGCCCGGCCGCGATCCAGCTGGCCCTGAAACTCGGCGTCGAGTACCGCGAAGGCTTCATCAAGAACCGCTACATCGGCCGCACCTTCATCATGCCGGGGCAGGGCATGCGCAAGAAGTCGGTGCGCCAGAAGCTCAACGCGATCGGTTCCGAGTTCAAGGGCAAGAACGTGCTGCTGGTCGACGACTCGATCGTGCGCGGCACCACCAGCCGCGAAATCGTCCAGATGGCGCGCGAAGCGGGCGCCCGCAAAGTGTTCTTTGCTTCGGCCGCGCCGCCGGTGCTGTTCCCGAACGTGTACGGCATCGACATGCCGACCCGCGACGAGCTGATCGCGTACGGCCGCACGGTCGAGGAAGTGTGCGCCGAGATCACGGCCGACCGCCTGGTCTACCAGGACATCGAGGCGCTCAAGCGCTCGATCTCGGACGTCAACCCGGCGCTGACCAATTTCGAGGCCTCGTGCTTCGACGGCGTGTACGTGACGGGCGACGTGACGCCTGCCTACCTCGACAACCTGGAAACGGCGCGCCATAACGGCGGCAAGCCGGCGCCGGCGGAAGACGCCGTGCGTACCCAGCTGAACCTGAATCCTCCGGTCGCGGCCGAGTAACATTTTCGAGTACCATTTTTCTGGACGGCATCATGAGCGAACAGAAGCAGTACGGCTTTACCACGACGATCCTGCACAACGACCGCCGCAAGGCGATCGAGCAGGGCTCGCTGCACAAGCCGATCCACACCTCGGTCGCCTTTGGCTACGGCGACGCGCGCCAGCTCGCCTCCGTGTTCCAGGGTAAGGAACCGGGCTTCCGCTATGGCCGCCAGGGCAATCCGACCGTGGCGGCGCTGGAAGACAAGATCACGAAGATGGAAGACGGCGTTGCCAGCCTGTGCTTCGGCACCGGCATGGCGGCCATCGGCGCGCTGTTCCAGGCGCTGCTGCGCGCGGGCGACCATATGGTCTCCT
Organism: Massilia sp. GCM10023247; assembly: GCF_042653325.1. Classification (NCBI taxonomy): domain Bacteria; kingdom Pseudomonadati; phylum Pseudomonadota; class Betaproteobacteria; order Burkholderiales; family Oxalobacteraceae; genus Massilia; species Massilia sp. GCM10023247. The sequence goes on along the minus strand of NZ_JBHSIB010000007.1, from coordinate 35,304 downwards.
CGAGCTTCCTGTTCGGCAATACCAACAGCCTGTGGCAGACGGTCGCCGGGCAGGGTGTCGGCGTCGATTTCGTCGACGCCACCGACGTCGCGAACGTGGAAGCGGCCTTGCGTCCGGAGACCCGCCTGGTGTTCGTCGAGACCGTCGCCAATCCGCGCACGCAAGTGGCGGACCTGGCCCGCATCGGCGCGCTGTGCCGCGAACGCGGCATCCTGTACGTGGTCGACAACACGATGACGACCCCGTACCTGTTCCGCCCGAAGGCGGTCGGCGCCGGCCTGGTGGTCAATTCGCTGACCAAATCGATCGGCGGGCACGGCATCGCGCTGGGCGGCGCCCTGACCGATACCGGGCTGTTCGACTGGAGCGCCTATCCGAACATCGCCGCCAACTTCCGCAAGCAGCCGGCCCAAGCCCAGGGCATGGCGCAACTGCGCGCGAAAGCGCTGCGCGACTTCGGCGCCGCCCTCGGCCCGGAAGCGGCGCACCACATTGCGGTGGGCGCGGAAACGCTGGCCCTGCGCATGGAGCGCACCTGCGCCACTGCGCTGGCGCTGGCGCAGATGCTCGAGCTTGATGAGCGGGTCGCCGCCGTCCACTATCCCGGGCTGGCATCGCACCCGCAGCACGGCATCGTGTCGGAACTGTTCCGCGCCGGCGGTTCGCTCCTGAGCTTCGAACTGAAAGACGGGATCGACTGCTTCGATTACCTGAACCGCCTCAAGCTCGCCATCCCGGCCAGCAACCTGGGCGATACCCGCACCCTGGTCATCCCGGTCGCGCACACGATCTTCTTCGAGATGGGGGCCGAGCGCCGTGCCAGCATGGGCATCGCCGAGTCGCTGATCCGGGTATCGGTCGGTATCGAAGACACGGACGATTTGCTGGAAGACTTCGCCAGGGCGCTCTCCACCCAATTCGGGTAACCAATAATCTGTTGCCAAGCATAACCTCCTAGTCTAGTATTGTTAGCACTTCAATACGGAGGAAATATGAAACGGCTGCTTTGCGCGATGGTTTTTGGTTTATCCGGACTGGCAGTGGCAGGTGACTTGGAGGATGCTGATAAATTCCTCGCAGCAAAAGCTTACGACAAGGCACTCCCGCTCTATGCCAAACTTGCCCAAGCAGGCAATGTAGAAGCGCAGTTCCGGCTGGGCGAGATGTACTGGTACGGTGACGGTACTGCCGTAGACATGAAGTCGGCCACGGCCTGGATGCAGAAGGCGGCGGCCCGCGGGCATGGCGGCGCCGTCGAGTCGCTCGCGATTCTCAAGCAGCGCGAAGTGCGCGCCGCCGACATCGCCTACTGGACGAGCGGTTACAAGGGCGACGACCTGACGGCGGGCCGTTTCAATTGCACAGCGCCCCAGATCCCGGCCATGTCGAAGACGAACCAGGAGATCAAGAAAACCTCGGACGCGTATCTGGCGTGGCAGCAATGCTATAACGGTTTTGTCGCCAACATCAACGACGCCATGCCGCCGGGTAAGCGCATCCCGGCCGATGTCGCCAAACTGCTGACCCCGCGCGAAGCCGAGCAGGCGGTCGCCCACCTGACTGGCGTCTACGGAAAGACGATTGCACAGGCCGAGCAGGAGGCGCAGCAGATCACGGCCCAGCACGGGCGCTGGCACAGTGAGACGGAACGTGTGGTCCTTGCAGAGAACACGGCGCGCAGGCAGGAATATGACATGCGGACGCGGCGCATGCAGGAAAACGAAATCGAACGCCAGACCAAGTATCCGTCGATGACTCCGCAACCGGTGAGCCCGCCGCCGGCAACCGGACGCTAAATCGAAGACAGGAAAGTTGAGGTGGAGGGAGCATTCGCGGTACCATGTTCCTTTCCCTCACCTCGACCTCCATGAAGCGCCTCCTCTTCGCAACCAGCCTGCTGTTCTGTTCCGCGGCTTACGCCGATCCTTTGCTCGACGCGAACGCGTTGTTTGCGAAGAAATCCTATCCTGAAGCGCTACAGGCCTATACGAAGCTTGCCAACGCGGGCAATGTCGAGGCGCAGCAGCGCCTGGGCCAGATGTATTGGTATGGTGAGGCAGGAGCGGTCGACGAGGCCAAGGCCGAGGCCTGGTTCCGCAAGGCGGCAGCGAAGGGCAATGCGGTCGCGAGTGCATCGCTCGATATCATGGGGCAGCGCAAGGCCCGTCAGGCGGACATCGCCCACTGGGTCGAGGGTTACGAGGGGGAGGACTTGAAGGAGGGGCAATTCAACTGCCCGGCCCCGCGCATTCCCGCGATGTCGAAACAAACCGTCGACATCGAGCGCGTATCGGCCAGTATCGCAACCTGGCAGGCATGTTACAACGGCTATGTGACCAACCTGAACGCGTCCATGCCCTTGGTGCAGCGGATCCCGGCCGATATCGTCAAGCTGCTGAACGCCGCCGAAACAGAGCGTGCCAACAAGCGGCTCGCGGTCATCGGCGAGAACCTGTCGGAAGAAGCGCGTGTCACTTCAAAACTGGTGCTGGCCGACGTCGCTGCGTGGCGTAGTGCGACCGAAGCATATGTCGCCGAGCATAACGCCATCGTCGGCGTCAAGCCATCGCAGGAGAGGGCGAGAGACATCGAGGCGCGCAAGAATAATTACGCGCCGGTGGGGAGGTAACGCAGGCCACGCGGCCGAGCTGGCAAAACGCCCGCGAACGCCGCCTTTGTCCTTGCCGGTCCAAGCCAGCGTCATGCCGGCGCAGTGCCAGCTTAGTGCCAGCTTAGTGCCAGCTGCGCATCAATCCGACCGCCAGGCCCTCGAGCGCGAACTCGTCGCCCGGTTCCACGCGAATGACCTTGAAGTCCGGATTTTCCGGCAGCAGTTCGATCAGTTCGCCGGTCTTGCGATAGCGCTTGACGGTGACGTCTTCGCCAATGCGGGCGACGACGATCTGGCCGTTCTTGGCGCTGTCGATCTTCTTCACGGCGAGGAAGTCGCCGTCCATGATGCCGGCGTCGCGCATCGACCAGCCGCGCACCTTCAGCAGGAAGTCGGGGCGGGCGCCGAACATGGCCGGATCGACGTTGTAGGTCGCTTCGACATGTTCCTGGGCCAGGATCGGCGAACCGGCAGCGACCCGGCCGACCAGGGGCAGCGACATCAGCAGGGCCGCGGGCACGTGCGGCACCGGTGCCGGCAGCGAAGCGCCGATCAGGCGGATGCCGCGCGAGGTGCCGGAGACGATTTCGATGGCGCCTTTGCGGGCCAGCGCCTGCAGGTGTTCCTCGGCGGCATTGGCCGACTTGAAGCCCAATTCCTTGGCGATCTCGGCGCGCGTGGGCGGGAAGCCGGTGTTGTCGATCGCTTCCTTGATCAGGTCAAGGATCTGTTGTTGCCTTGCAGTGAGCTTGAGCATGGATCTGCCACGGGTTAATGATTCAGACTGTATTTTTGTACAGTATTTCGGCAAAAGCAAGGGAAATCGCCGAAATTGTACGATTTCCCTGCGGGAAGCTGTGGCGGCGGGGCGACGCCCCTAGGCGATTGTGCTGGCGGTCGGATCACGTTATAATTGCCGGCTTTCCCTTCCCACACTCGTCTTGACGCCGAGGTGGGCATTTGTTTAAACGTCCTTAAGGAGTGTTGCATGCGTCATTATGAAATCGTTTTTATCGTCCACCCGGACCAAAGCGAGCAAGTCCCGGCGATGATCGAGCGTTACAAGGCCAGCGTCACCGCGCGCGGCGGTAACATCCATCGCGTGGAAGACTGGGGCCGTCGCCAGATGGCTTACCAGATCCAGAAGCTGCCGAAGGCACACTACATCTGCATGAACATCGAGTGCGACAACGAGACCCTGGTCGAGCTGGAAACCGCATTCAAGTTCAATGATGCCGTGCTGCGTCACCTGACCGTGAAGATGAAGAAGGCTGAAACCGCTCCGTCGCCAATGATGAAGTCGGTCCAGCGTGAAGACGCAGCCAAGAGCCACCGCGCAGAAGCCCCGGCTGCTGCTGCAGCCCCGGCCCCAGCTGCTGCCTAAATTCTTCTGCCAGGAATCGTGAACAGGAAGTGAACCAGTTACAAGTCGTCGCAACGATTGCTGAACGCGACGTACTGCGCTACACCCCCGCCGGCGTGCCGGTCGTCTCGGCAATCTTGCTGCACAGTTCGCAGCAGGTCGAGGCAGGAATAGCGAGACTGGTCGAGTTCGAAATTGCCGCGTTCGCCGCGGGAGAAATTTCGGGCCGCTTCGCCAGTGCCGAACTCGGCGCGGCGCACCAGTTCACGGGATTCTTGGCCAGGAAGAACCGCAACAGCAAAGCCCTGGTGTTTCACATCATTGATTTCAGTGCCGCCGCTTAAAGAAGAGTTAGCGGCCCACCTTTTAGATACAGGAGCCTCAAATGGCATTCGGTAAAAAGTTCGACAAAAACAAAGCCAAAGAAAAACTGAAGCGCAAACAGCAGAACCCGCTGTTCAAGCGCAAGAAGTTCTGCCGCTTCACCGCTGCAAACGTGGAACAGGTTGACTACAAAGACGTCGACACCCTGAAGGACTTCGTCCAGGAAAACGGCAAGATCATGCCGGCACGCCTGACCGGTACCAAGGCGCACTACCAGCGCCAGGTCGACACCGCGATCAAGCGCGCACGCTACCTCGCGCTGCTGCCGTACACCGACCTGCACAACGCCTAATCAGCGCCGTACAGTCCGAATTTTCTGGAGAAAAATATGCAAGTTATCCTTTTGGAAAAAGTTGTTAACGTCGGCAACCTGGGCGACGTGGTCAAGGTCAAGGACGGTTACGCACGTAACTTCCTGATCCCGCAAAAGATGGCCCGCCGCGCCACCCAGGCCGCTGTGGCCGAGTTCGAAGTCAAGCGCGCCGAGCTGGAAAAGGCAGCCGCCGAAAAGCTGGCCGCTTCGCAAGCCCAAGGCGACAAGCTGGGCGGCATGACCATCACCATCGCCCAGAAGGCCGGCGTTGACGGTCGCCTGTTCGGTTCGGTCACCAACTTCGACATCGCCGAAGCCCTGACCAAGCAAGGTTTCGCAGTCGAAAAGGCGCAAGTTCGCCTGCCGACCGGCCCGCTGAAGACCACCGGCGAGCATCCAGTCGCTGTCGCTCTGCACACCGACGTCGTGGCTGAAATCACCATCGCCGTCGTTGGCGAAGCTGCTTGATAAGCAACTTAGTACGCACAAAAACACGCTCGTCAAGAGCTGTTGTTTAAACGAAAAAGCCGGGTTCGCCCGGCTTTTTTTATTGGCAGAAACTCCCCAATTATTTCAGCCGCGTGAGCGGAAAGGTTATAATGCCCGCCATGAATAACCCCGCAGATCCGCAAATCGAATCGCTGCGCATTCCCCCGCATTCCATCGAAGCAGAGCAGTCCGTCATCGGCGGCCTCCTGCGCGACAATGCGGCGTGGGACCGTATTGCCGACTTCATGCACGCGGACGATTTCTACCGCTACGACCACCGCATCATCTTCGAACAGATGGTGCGCCTGATTAACAGCGGCAAGCCGGCCGACGTGATCACCGTCTACGAAGCCATGGTGTCCCTCGGCAAGGCCGAGGACGTGGGCGGGCTCCAGTACCTGAACGCGATGGCGCAGAACACGCCGTCCGCCGCCAACATCCGCCGCTACGCCGAAATCGTGCGCGACCGCGGCATCCTGCGCAAGCTGATTACCGTTGCCGACGAGATCTCGGGCAACGCGTTCAATCCGCAGGGCAAGGAAGTCAAGCAGATGCTGGACGAGGCCGAATCCAAGATCTTCGCGATTGCCGAGTCCGGCGCGCGTGGCGCCCAGGGCTGGAATCCGATCCAGCCGCTGCTCACCCAGGTGGTCGAGCGCATCGACGAGCTGTACTCGCGCGAGAACCAGGGCGAAATCACGGGCGTGCCGACCGGTTTCATCGACCTCGACCGCATGACCTCCGGCCTGCAGCCGGGCGACCTGGTGATCGTCGCCGGCCGTCCGTCGATGGGCAAGACCGCGTTCTCGGTCAACATCGGCGAGAACGTCGCGATCGAAGCGGGCCTGCCGGTGGCCGTGTTCTCGATGGAGATGGGCGGCGCCCAGCTGGCCATGCGTATGCTCGGCTCGGTCGGCCAGCTCGACCAGCACCGCCTGCGTACCGGCCGCCTGAACGACGAGGACTGGCCGCGCCTGACGCACGCCATCCAGAAGATGAACGACGCCCAGCTCTATATCGACGAGACGCCGGCACTGAACCCGATCGAGATGCGCGCACGCGCGCGCCGCCTGGCCCGCCAATGTGGCAAGCTCGGCCTTATCATCGTCGACTACCTGCAGCTGATGCAGGGTAGCCAGCCGGGCGACAACCGCGCCGCCGAGATCTCCGAGATCTCGCGTTCGCTGAAAGGCCTTGCAAAGGAATTGCATTGCCCGGTGATCGCGCTGTCGCAGCTGAACCGCTCGCTGGAACAACGCCCGAACAAGCGTCCCGTCATGTCCGACCTGCGCGAATCGGGCGCAATCGAGCAGGATGCGGACGTGATCATCTTCCTGTATCGCGACGAGGTCTACAACCCCGACTCGCCCGATAAAGGTACCGCCGAAATCATCATCGGCAAGCAACGTAATGGTCCGATCGGCGCGATCCGCCTGACCTGGATCGGCCAGTACACCAAGTTTGGCAACTACAGCGGTAACCTCGCCGTCTACCAGGGCGACTAAGCCGATATTGTGCAACTGGGGTCCGGCACGCACGGCGAGCCGGACCTGCAGGGCACCTTTGCATTCCAAGAGTTTTACAACGGAGAACCTTTAATGTTTGGACGCCTGATGCCCACCGAGGGCAAGTTTTTTGACCTGTTTAACCAGCACGCTGCGCTGTGCGTGAAGGGCGCGCAGGAGATGGTCGGCCTGATGACCAACTTCGACGACCTCGAAACCCGCACGCATGCCGTGGAGACCATCGAGAAGCAGGCGGACAAGGTTACCTACGCTTGTGTCGAAATGCTCCACAAGACCTTCATCACCCCGATCGACCGCGACGACATCCACAAGCTCATCACGCGCATGGATGACATCCTCGACATGATGGAAGACGCGGCCCAGACCATCTCCCTGTACGACCTGCACGCCGTCACCCCGGAAGCGAAGCGCCTGGCCGAGCTGTGCCTGGCCTGCTGCGAGCGCGTCCAGGCCGCCGTCGGCCTGCTGCACGACATGGGCAACGCCCAGAAGATCGTCGCCATCTGCGAAGAGATCGACCGCCTCGAGTCGGACGCCGACCACGTGATGCGCGCCGCCATGAGCAAACTGTTCCGCGATGAGCCGGACGTGCGCAACCTGATCAAGATGAAGGCGATCTACGAGATCCTCGAGACCGTCACCGACCGCTGCGAAGACGTGGCCAACATCATCGAAGGCATCATCGTCGAGAACGCGTAAGCGCACCCAGAACAAGAATAATCATGGAACATATAACGATCAGCATTTACGTGCTGGGTGGACTGGTGCTGCTCGCACTGGTGTTCGACTTCATGAACGGCTTCCACGACTCGGCGAACTCGATCGCCACCGTGGTATCGACCGGCGTGCTGAAACCGCAGAGCGCGGTGGCGATGGCGGCCTTCTTCAACTTCATCGCGATCTTCGTGGTCAACATGAAGGTGGCGCAAACCATCGGCAAGGGCACCATCGACCCCCATGTGGTCGACCATTACGTCATCTTCGGCGCCCTCGTCGGCGCCATCTCCTGGAACATCATCACCTGGTATTACGGCATTCCATCCTCGTCCTCGCACGCCCTGATCGGCGGCCTGGTGGGCGCGGCCGTGGCCAAGGCCGGTACCGGTTCGCTCGTTTCGGGCGGCCTCATCAAGACCGTGGCCTTCATCGTCGTGGCGCCGCTGCTGGGCTTCGTATTGGGGTCGATCATCATGCTCATTGTGTCGTGGCTATTTGTGAAGTCCACGCCGCGCAAGGTCGATACCTGGTTCCGCCGGCTGCAGCTTGCTTCGGCCGCCGCGTATTCGCTCGGCCACGGCGGCAACGATGCCCAAAAGACGATGGGCATCATCTGGATGCTGCTGATCGCGGCCGGTTATGTCAGCGCCTCCGATGCGTATCCGCCGGCCTGGGTCATCATCTCCTGCTACGCTGCAATCGCCTTCGGCACCTTGTTCGGTGGCTGGCGCATCGTCAAGACCATGGGCCAGAAGATCACCAAGCTCAAACCGGTCGGCGGCTTCTGTGCCGAAACGGGCGGCGCGATGACGCTGTTGATGTCGAGCTTCTTCGGCATCCCGGTCTCGACCACCCACACCATCACCGGCGCGATCGTCGGCGTCGGCGCTTCGCAGAAGGCCTCGGCCGTGCGCTGGGGCGTGGCCGGCAATATCGTGTGGGCCTGGGTCTTCACCATCCCGGCCTCGGCCTTCATGGCGGCGGTTGCCTGGTGGATCGGCACCAAGATCATGTAATTGCACCAGCTGCATGTGCTTCACGGAAAACCCGGCAATCGCCGGGTTTTTTTTATGCCTTATTTCGGCAACCGGGACGGCGCGTGCCCCGAGTTGGGGCGTGCCGCCGGCCGGTTTCTGCTACGCTTGGATCCTGTTTGCGGCGATCACGAGCTTGCAGGAGCAGGGATGCACCAGCGTACCGACAAGGCAATGTCAGGCGGAACCTCGACTGCTCCCGGGGCGATCGCCAGGCTGCGTCCTTTCCTGGATTTCCTGCGCCAGCGGCTGTCGCTGTTGTTGCTGTGGCCGGCGATCGCGGTGCTGGCCGGAATCGCCTTGTGGGCGATCGTGCTGGGCGGCCTCGAGGGCGACCTGCACCACCGGCAGGCCGAGTTGCGGCAGCACGTCGACGCCTATACGCGCAGCTACGCGATCCGCACCAACCGGTCGATCGGCGACACCGACCGCCTGCTGCTGTTGATGCGTCACGATTGGGACGTATCGGGCGCCCGTACCACGCTGGCAGGCACGGTCGAGGCAGGCATTTTTTCCAAGCTCTATATTGCCGGCGCGGCCATCGTCGATCGCAGCGGACATATCGTGACCAGCTCGCACCCGGCCGCGCTCGGGCGCTACCTGGGAGACGAGGATTATTTCGCCGAGCAGCAGCGCGCGCACGCCGACCGGCTGTACGTGAGCCGGCCCCATGAAGGCGAGGTGTCGAGGCGCGAGGTGATCGGTTTTTCGCGCCCGCTGCTCGGTCCGGGCGGGCGTTTCGAGGGCATCGTGGTGCTCTCGGTATTCCCGACTTTCTTTGCCCAGCATTACACCGAGCCGATCCTGGGCGAATATGGCTTTGCGGCCTTGACCGGGCCCGGCGGCGCGGTGCTGGCCAGCCGCCACGGAAACACCGTTCATTCGGCCAGTTCGCCTTTCCTGCTGGCGCCGATTCCCGCCGCCGGGCCGCAGGGCGTGGTGCGGCTCGACGGTGCGCGCTGGTTTGCCGACGGCCGCACCCGGGTGACCGGCTGGCAGCCGCTCCCCGCCCAGGGACTGACCGCCATCGTCGGCGTCGACGAGTACTCGGCCATGGCGGGCTACCGCCACGAGCGCGAGGCGGTGCTCGACGATGCCTGGCGCAACACTGCCTGGCTGACGCTGGCGGCGCTGCTGGCCACCAGCTTTTATGTGCACGCAAAGTGGAAGCAGCACCAGATCGAAACCATCCGCGCCACCTACCGCCTGGCGACCGAGGATGCGGGCGAAGGTTTTTTCATCAACCGTCCGCTGCGCGACCGCCACGGCGTGGTGCAGGATTTCGAGATCGTCGACTGCAACCAGTATGGGGCCGACATGTTCGGCAAGCATCCCGACCAGCTGATCGGGCATCGTCTCTCGGAGTTCTACCGGGGCCAGCTGTTCGACGCTGCGCGCGCGCGCCTGTGCGAGGCGCTCGAGACCGGCTTGCACGATAGCGAGGTCGAGGTCGGCGGGTCACCCGAGAGTTTGCTCAAGGCCCAGTGGATTCGTTACAAGGCCGTGCGCGCCGGCGGCGACCTGGCCGTCACGGTGCGCGACATCAGCGAGACCAAGGCCCATCTGCACGAGCTCGAGCGCCGGAGCAATTCTGACGAACTGACCGGCTTGCCGAACCGCTACTGGATCCAGCATCACCTGCCGCAGGCGATCGAGGCGGCGCGCGCCGGCGCGCATGGACTGGCGGTGCTGTTCATCGACCTCGACGGCTTCAAGACCGTCAACGACGCACTCGGACACGCGGCCGGGGACGAATTGCTGCGCACCGTCAGCAAGCGGCTGCGGATCGCGGTCCGTCCGCGCGACCATGTGGTGCGCCTCGGCGGCGACGAATTCGTCGTGGTGCTGGAACACGTCAAGGGTCCCGAGGACGTCGAACACGTCGCCGGCCGCGTGCTCGGCGCCTTCCGCGACGGCTTCCATCTGCAGCAATCGACCCACGTGCTGGGCGCGTCGATCGGGATCAGCCTGTTCCCCGAGCATGGCGAGGATGCGCAGACGCTGCTCAAGAATGCGGACATTGCGATGTACTCGGTCAAGACCGAAGGGAAGGGCAGCTTCCGCTTCTTCCAGTCGCGCTTCTTCGAAGCGATCCGCACCCGGCTCGAGACCGAAATGGAACTGCGGCGCGCGCTCGACCAGCGCCAGTTCGTCGTGTACTACCAGCCGCGCGTGGACCTGGCCGCCGGCAAGACGTCCAGCATGGAGGCCCTGGTGCGCTGGGCACGCCCGGGCAAGGGACTGACCGGCCCCGACCGCTTCATTGCGCTGGCCGAAGAGACCGGCCTGATCGTGCAGCTGGGCGAACAGGTGATCGACAGCGTCTGCCGCCAGCTGGTCGAATGGGCGCGCGACGGCAAGCCGCTGGTGCCCGTATCGATCAACGTCTCGCCCTGCCAGTTCAGCCAGTCCGACATCCTGGCCGTGTTCCGCGACGTGATCGCGCGCTACGACATCGATCCGACGCTGCTCGAAATCGAGGTGACGGAGTCGTCGATGATGCAGGAGGGGATCGGCACCTCGGCCGTATTCCGCCAGTTGCGCGCGCTCGGCATCAAATTGTGCATCGACGACTTCGGCACCGGCTACTCCTCGCTGTCCCAGCTGCAGAAGCTCCATTTCGACGTGCTCAAGATCGACCGCGCCTTCGTGCTGCGGATCGAGCATCCCGATGGCGACACCCTGATCGCCTCGATGATCGCCATGGCGCACGCGCTCGGCATGCGCGTCGTCGCCGAGGGCGTCGAGAACCGCAAGCAGATGCTGCTGCTCAGGACGCTCGGCTGCGACGAAGGGCAGGGCTATTACTTCTCGCGCCCGGTGCCGCCGGGCCAGTCCCAGCCGCAGGGCAGCCGCGCCTTCCAGCCGGCGATCGTGCCCAAGTCATGACGTAGACATAAAAAAACCTGCGGGCCTTGCGGCGCGCAGGTTGTTGATGAGGAAGCGAGCCGCTTACAGCACGTCGCTCGCGTGGTCGGCCAGGCGCGAACGCTCGCCGCGCGCCAGCGTCACGTGGCCGCTGTGCGCCCAGCCCTTGAAGCGGTCGACCACATAGGTCAGGCCGCTCGACCCTTCGGTCAGGTAGGGTGTGTCGATCTGCGCGATGTTACCCAGGCACAGGATCTTGGTGCCGGGACCGGCACGCGTGACCAGGGTCTTCATCTGCTTGGGCGTCAGGTTCTGCGCCTCGTCGATGATGAGGAACTTGTTGACAAAGGTACGGCCGCGCATGAAGTTGAGCGACTTGATCTTGATGCGCGAGCGGATCAGGTCTTGCGTTGCCGCGCGGCCCCAGTCGCCGGCGTCCGTGTCGGACTTGTTCAGCACTTCCAGGTTGTCGTCGAAGGCGCCCATCCACGGCGACATCTTCTCTTCCTCGGTGCCCGGCAGGAAGCCGATGTCTTCGCCCACCGGCACCGTCACGCGGGTGACGATGATCTCGTTGTACAGCTTGGTCTCGAGCACTTGCGCCAGGCCCGCGGCCAGGGCCAGCAAGGTCTTGCCGGTGCCGGCCTGGCCGAGCAGGGTGACGAAATCGCATTCCGGGTTCATCAGCAGGTTCAGCGCGAAATTCTGCTCGCGGTTGCGCGCGGTGATGCCCCAGACGCTGTTCTTGTTGTGGCTATAGTCGCGCAGCACCTGCAGGACCGCGGTCTTGCCGTTCAGTTCCTTCACTTGCGCATAGAACGGGCTTTCGCCGGCGCCGCTCGGCTCGAAATAGACGAACTGGTTCAGCAGCAGGGTCGGGATCACCGGGCCGTTGACGCGGTAGAAGGTGGCCGAGTTGCCGTTCTTGTTTTCCTGCCAGGATTCCACATTCTTGCTGTGGGTTTCCCAGAAGTCGTTCGGCAACTGGACGATGCCGGAGTACAGCAGGTCGGTATCTTCCAGCACGTGGTCGTTGAAATAATCCTCGGCAGGCAGGCCCAGCGCGCGGGCCTTGATGCGCATGTTGATGTCTTTCGACACCAGCACGATCGCACGGTCCGGCTGTTCCGCTGCCAGGGCCTTGACCACGCCGAGGATCTGGTTGTCGGCCTTGCCGACCGGCAGGCCTTCGGGCAACAGGGGACCGTTTTGCAGCCGGGTCTGGAAGAACAGGCGGCCTTTCGCATCCTTGTTGCCCAGCTTGGCCAGCTCGATGCCGGCCTCGATCGCGTCGTCGTCGATGTTGGCGATCAGGGCGTCGAGCGTGCGCGACACCTGGCGCGCGTTGCGCGCCACTTCCGACATGCCCTTCTTGTGGTCGTCGAGTTCCTCGAGCGTCATCATCGGCAGGTAGACGTCGTGTTCCTCGAAGCGGAACAGGCTGGTCGGGTCGTGCATCAGCACGTTGGTATCGAGCACGAACACCTTCGTGCTGCCGGACTTGTCGGCCTTGCGGCTGGCGGAGGACTTGACGTTGACCTCGACCGGCTTGTGCTTGACCGGATGCGGTTGCTCCTGGTCGGTTTCCTTGAGCTTGGCGACAGTGCCGGTCTCACGCGCCGGCCAGGTCGACGAGTCGGCCTGGGGGGAGGGCACGGCGGCCAGCGGCGCTGCCTTTCCCTTGCGGGCGCGGGTGGATTTGGCAGCGGGAACGGCTTTACCGCTGATGAGGTCTTCGACTGGATCGGCCTCGACCGGCGCTGCGGCAACCGCGCGCACGGGAGACTTGCCCGCTTGGGCTTTCGGGTATTCGTTCACCGGCAACAGCGTGGCCGGCTTGGTAGGCATTTTTGGTAGTGGCATCAGGTTCTCAATCTAAAAAAGTGGAGGACGCCTGCGGAGATGCAGCGGCGGCGCACAGCGCGCCGGCAGGCAGAGTTAGATGCAACTGGAAACGTACTTGGAGGTGCGGGCCAGGGCCACTCGGGTCCTGGCAGGCAGCCAGATTGGAATGATGCTTGTTTAAAACGTGTTGACTCAAAATGAAGGGTTCGTCCAGCAAGTTGATCGAGCGGAGCTGCCCCTCAAGGCTGGCTCTTCACAAATTCCAGCACTTCATCGACGTGATCGTTGACCTTCACGCCACGCCATTCTTTCACCAATCTGCCGTGAGCGTCAACGACAAACGTACTGCGCTCGACCCCCCGGACTTGCTTGCCGTACATGTTCTTGTTCTTCATGACGCCGAACTGGTTGCACACCAGTTCGTCCGGGTCGGAGATCAGTTCGAAGGGCAGGCCGAGCTTGGATTTGAAGCCTTCGTGCGAGCGCAGCGAATCGCGGCTGATGCCATACACTTCAGCGCCGGCGGCCAGGAATTCGTCGTGGCGGTCGCGGAAGGCCATGCTTTCCGTGGTGCAGCCGGGCGTATTGTCCTTCGGGTAGAAATACAGCACCGTGTACTTTGCCGGGCGCCCGCCAAGCTGGAAGGTCTGGTCGCCGGTCATGGCGGCGGAAAAGTTTTCGAGGGTTGCTGTGCTGGGGCTGTCGGCCACGGGGTTCTCCTGAACAGGTATTGATGCAAGATCTGGGGCAGGATTGGTCGCTCGCCATCCTGTACCCTCACATCATAATCGGCCATCGACACCGCTGCCAGTCTAGCATGTCAACTCATCAATAGCTGTTTCGATATGTGGACGAATCGTGATAGTTCAAGACGGCAACAACGAGCGGCAGCAGGGCTCGCCAGGCGGCTCAGGCCCCTCAGGTTCCCGTATCGATGATCAGCGCCAGCGTCACCTTGCGGCCTTCGCCCATCAGCACATTGTAGGTGCGGCAGGCGGCCTTGCTGTCCATCGACTCGACGCCGACGTGGCGCGCGGACAAGCTGGCGACCAGGCGCGGGTGGACGAAGCGCTGGCGCTCGCCCGTGCCGAGGATGACGACGTCCGGCGCATCCGCAGCAATTTGCTCGAAATGACGGGCTTCGAGATCCTCGAAACGGCTCACTTCCCATGGGCGCGGCTCGGTCTCCGGCATCACGATCAGGCTGTATTCGAAGCGCTGGGCATTGATTTCCACGCCGCTGGCATCGTAGCCGGTGACGGTCTGGTATTGTTGGTTGTTGTCGGAATGGAGCTTCATCTGGAAGGTGGATCGCTGTGGGCGGAACGGGTACACATTGTAAGCTTTTCGGCAGCTTTGCTGTAGCCACGCTGCCCGCGCCCGGTAAGGTTGCTTAAATTGTGCGCTTTCGGCAGAATGGGTATTTTTCGCACTGCAACAATGCAGGCCCGCCAAGGAAAAATTTTGCGACCGATCCTGAAATCGAACAAGCTCGACGACGTCTGCTACGAAATCCGCGGCCCCGCCCTGGCGCAAGCGCGCCAGATGGAAGACGACGGCCACAAGATCATCAAGCTCAACATCGGCAACCTCGCCGTGTTCGGTTTCGATCCGCCGGACGAGATCATGCAGGACATGATCCGCAACATGCCCAGCGCAGCCGGCTATACGGACTCGAAGGGCCTGTTTGCGCCGCGCAAGGCGGTCATGCACTACACCCAGCAAAAGAAGATCACCGGTGTCGGCATCGACGACATCTACCTCGGCAATGGCGCTTCCGAGCTGATCGTGATGGCGATGCAGGGCCTGCTCAACAATGGCGACGAAGTACTGGTGCCGGCCCCGGATTATCCGCTGTGGACGGCGGCCGTCAGCCTGGCCGGCGGTGCTCCGGTGCACTACATTTGCGACGAGCAGGCCGACTGGATGCCGGACATTGCCGACATGCGGCGCAAGATCACGCCCAACACGCGCGCCATCGTCGTCATCAACCCGAACAACCCGACCGGCGCGCTGTATCCGCGCGCGGTGCTGCTCGAGATCGTCGAGCTGGCGCGCCAGCATGGCCTGATCATCTACGCCGACGAAATCTACGACAAGGTGCTCTACGACGGGCACCAGCACGATTCGATCGCCTCGCTGGCGGACGACGTGCTGTTCGTGACCCTGAACGGCCTGTCGAAAAACTACCGTTCCTGCGGCTACCGCGCCGGCTGGATGGTGGTCTCGGGCGAAAAGCGCCATGCGAAAGACTATATCGAGGGCCTGAACATGCTGGCCTCGATGCGCCTGTGCGCGAATGCGCCGGGCCAGTTCGCGATCCAGACCGCGCTCGGCGGCTACCAGAGCATCGACGACCTGGTCGGCCCCGGCGGGCGCCTGCTCAAGCAGCGCGACCTCGCGCACAAATTGCTCACCGACATTCCGGGGGTGTCCTGCGTCAAGCCAAAAGCGGCGCTGTACATGTTCCCGCGCCTGGACCCGGCGATGTATCCGATCGCCGACGACCAGCAATTCATTTGCGAACTGCTGGGCGAGGAAAAGGTCTTGCTGGTACAGGGCACCGGTTTCAACTGGACCGCGCCCGACCATTTCCGCCTTGTATTCCTGCCCAACTCCGACGACCTGACGGTTGCCTGTGCGCGCATCGCACGCTTCCTCGACGGCTATCGACGGCGCCACGCGCGTTAACCCTATTCTGAAACGAACATGAAATCCATCAAAGTTGGCCTCCTCGGCATCGGCACCGTCGGAGCCGGCACCTTCAACGTCCTCCAGCGCAACCAGGAAGACATCCGCCGCCGCGCCGGCCGCGGCATCGAAATCACGATGGTCGCCGCCCGCAATACCGAGCGCGCCGCGCGCATCATTGGCGCCGACGGCGGCGCCTGCCAGGTCGTCGACGATCCCTTCCTGGTGGTGGACAGCCCCGACGTGCAGATCGTCGTCGAGCTGATCGGCGGCTACGAATTGCCGCGCGAACTGGTGCTGCGGGCGATCGCCAACGGCAAGCACGTGGTCACCGCCAACAAGGCGCTGCTGGCGCTGCACGGCAACGAAATCTTTGCCGCCGCCCAGGAAAAGGGCGTGATGGTGGCCTTCGAGGCGGCCGTCGCCGGCGGCGTGCCGATCATCAAGGCGCTGCGCGAAGGCCTGACCGCCAACCGCATCGAATCCGTCGCCGGCATCATCAACGGCACGACCAATTTCATCCTGTCGGAGATGCGCGACAAGGGGCTCGACTTCGAGGTCGTGCTCAAGCAGGCCCAGGAACTCGGCTATGCCGAGCTCGACCCGACCTTCGACATCGAAGGCGTCGATGCGGCCCATAAGCTGACCATCATGTCGGCGATCGCCTTCGGCATCCCGGTGCAGTTCGACCGCGCCCACGTCGAGGGCATCAGCGCGCTGCAGGCGGTCGACATCCGCTATGCCGAGGAGCTCGGCTACCGCATCAAGCTGCTCGGCATCACGCGCCGCACCCGGGTCGACGGCGCCGAGGGCATCGAACTGCGCGTCCACCCGACCCTGATCCCGACCCAGCGCCTGATCGCCAACGTCGAAGGCGCCATGAACGCCGTGCTGGTCGAGGCCGACGCGGTCGGCTCTACCCTCTATTACGGCAAGGGCGCAGGTGCAGAACCGACCGCGTCAAGCGTCATCGCCGACCTGGTCGACGTGACGCGCCTGGCCACCGTCGACCCGTATTGCCGCGTGCCGCACCTGGCCTTCCAGCCGAACGAGATGACCGACGTGGCGATCCTGCCGATGTCGGAGATCACGACCAGCTACTACCTGCGCGTCCACGTGAACGACCAGCTCGGCGTGATGGCCGACCTGACCCGCGTGCTGGCCGACGCCGGCATCTCGATCGACGCCGTGCTGCAGAAGGGCACGCGGGGCGGCGCCCGCACCGACATCATCATGATCACGCACCAGACGCAGGAAAAGAAGGTCGACGCGGCCATCGCGCGCATCGAAGCCCTCGGCTCGGTGGTGGGCAAGGTGATCCGGATCAGGCTCGAGACCTTGAGTTAATGCGTGCGCTACTGCGGCGTGCGCTGCTGCGGCGTGCGCTGCTGCGCCCCGGCCGCTAGGACCGTTTGCCCGGACAGGGTGGGCGGCTGAGCTCGACGAGGAACTCGGTGGCGAATTCGTCGACGAGCGGCGCCGGCAGGGCGTCGTCGTCGAGCGAAGCGGTGGTCAGGGCGAGCAACTCCTGCTCGAGCTCTTCAAACAGCGCGTCTTGCGCGCCGTGCTGGGTGGATTGGAGGTTGGGCGAATTCATCCGAGCATTCTACTCACGCTGCAGTGCACAACAAGACGCGCCCGCCAACTCTTTGTGTAGCGTCAAGCGTCTTTCCTGCGGCCATGCTAGCTGCTGCCCCAAACAAAGATACACTTGTCAATGGTTAGACGGAAGGTATCGTCAGCCGCCCCTCGCGGTAGCAGTTCATGCACCGTCGACGGCATGGTGATGAGCCAGGGTAATAAACGGTTGTTTCTACCTTGACGCCATTGTAGATTATGCATCCCCACACAATCGGGCCTTCTTCCGCATGAGCCAGCCGAGTCAATTTTCCCTGTTGTCGCAGCGCCGGTTTGCGCCGTTCTTCTGGACCCAGTTCCTGGGCGCCTTCAACGACAACCTGTTCAAGACGGCGCTGCTGGTCGCCTTGACCTACGACGCGCTGTCCTGGACCACGCTCGAGCCCGGCTTCCTCAACAACCTGATTCCCGGTCTGTTCATCCTGCCATATGTCGTGTTCTCGGCAACGGCCGGCCAGATCGCCGACAAGGTCGAGAAGGGCAAGCTGGCGCGCTTCGTCAAAATGCTGGAAGTGGCGATCATGCTGATCGCCGGCATCGGCTGGATGACCCATACGCTATGGCTCCTGATCGCGGCCGTGGTCGGCATGGGCCTGCACTCGACGCTGTTCGGTCCGGTGAAGTATGCCTACCTGCCGCAGCACCTGAAACCGGAAGAACTGGTGGGCGGCAACGGCGTCGTCGAGATGGGCACCTTTGTCGGCATCCTGCTGGGCGAAGTGGCGGGCGCCTTGCTGGTTGCCCACAAACCCTTCGGCATCGAACTGGTCGCCGGCGCCAGCCTGCTGATGGCGCTGATCGGCCTGGCGGCGAGCTGGCGCATCCCGGCCTCGCCGGCGCCGGCGCCGGAACTGCGCATCAACCACAATTTCCTGGCGGAGTCGGTACGCAACCTGCGCTTCTCCGCACAGAACCGCACCGTGTTCCTGTCGATGCTGGGCAACTCCTGGTTCTGGTTCTATGGCGCGCTGGTGCTGTCGCAGTTTCCCGTGTACGCCAAGGATTACCTGCATGGCGACCACAGCGTCTTCGTGCTGCTGCTGACGGTGTTTTCGCTGGGGATCGGCATCGGTTCCCTGTTGTGCGAAAAACTGTCGGGCCGCAAGGTCGAGATCGGCCTGGTGCCCTTCGGCTCGATCGGCCTGTCGGTCTTCGGCATCGACCTGTATTTCGCCAGCGAAGCTTATTTGAGTACCGCCACGAACACGGCGGCGGTCGACGCCTTCGCGCTGCTGGCGCTGCCCGGCAGCCTGCGCATCCTGGCCGACCTGGTGTTGATCGGGGTGTTCGGCGGCTTCTTCATCGTGCCGCTGTTCGCGCTGATCCAGACGCGCTGCGACCCGAAGCACGTCTCGCGCACGATCGCGGGCATGAACATCCTGAATGCCTTCTTCATGGTGGCGGCGGCCGGCGTGGCGATCCTGCTGCTGGGGCAGGGCTTCTCGATCCCCCAGATGTTCCTGGTGACGGCCCTGCTGAACGCGGCGGTGGCGGTCTACATCTTCTCGCTGGTGCCGGAATTCCTGATGCGCTTCCTGGCCTGGCTCCTGATCCATACGATCCACCGGGTGCACACGGTGGACGTCGAGCGCATTCCCGACGCGGGACCGGCGGTGCTGGTCTGCAACCACGTCAGCTATGTGGACGCGATCGTGATCGGCGCCGCCAGCCCGCGCCCGATCCGCTTCGTGATGGACCACCGCATCTTCAGGACACCCTTCCTCGGCTGGATCTTCCGTACCGCGAAAGCGATCCCGATCGCGCCGGCCAAGGAAGACCCGTTCATGATGGAGCGCGCCTTCGTCGACATCGCCGAGGCGCTGCACAACGGCGACCTGGTCTGCATCTTCCCGGAAGGAAAGCTGACCTCGACGGGCGAGATGAACGCGTTCCGCGGCGGCATCGCCAGGATCGTCGAGCGCAGCCGGGTGCCGGTGATCCCGATGGCCTTGCGCGGCTTGTGGGGCAGCGTCTTCACGCGCGACCCGGGCAACCTGTTCGAGCGCTCCTTCGCGCGCGGCTGGCGCTCGAAGCTGGCGCTCGCGGTCGGGGTGCCGGTGCCGCCGCAACAGGCTACGCCCGAGTACCTGCACGAGCAGGTGCGCACCTTGCGCGGCGATTGGAAGTAAGGCACTGGCATAGGGTGCAGGGCCGCGGCGTGTGACAAAAACCCAAGAAAAAATTTCTGTCTCAGGTATAATTGCAGGCTAGTCGGGGCGTAGCGCAGCCTGGTAGCGTACTTGCATGGGGTGCAAGGGGTCGGAGGTTCGAATCCTCTCGCCCCGACCAATAGAATCAAGGAAAAAGGCCAATCTTCGGATTGGCCTTTTTCTTTTTCGCTCGCTGCCGCCTGATTGGCCCGGATGCCGTTCGATGCGCGTTCTGGAGCCTTGCCTGTGCTCGTCCGCCCGGCCGGGCCGCTGCCCGGGCGGATCGGGGCGTGCCAGCGGCACCACTGCGGCCCGTTTCGCTTCATCAATAATTTGCCATTTTATTGTTCGAGCCAAATAAAGTTCCCAATTCTCATCAATTGTCTGCATATCCTTCGATCGGGAGCAAGGATCGATGCTGCTGCCGGCTTGTTTGCCATGGTCCGGCTCGCTTAGATTGGTGCGTGCCGTCGATGGCCGCGTCCGCGGCGCTGGCGGCCTACCCATTTCGAGGAGCACGAAGATGAAGACGATGTGGTTGTCCTTGTCGGAGCTGGTTCGTCCAGCATCCGCAGCGCGCGCCGTACCGCGGCGCTCGCGCCGCGCCTGGCTGGCTGCCGGGGCGCTGGCCCTGTCGAGTCTGTCCCTGCCGTTCGGTGCCGTCCAGGCCCAGCCGGGCAGCTGGGATCCCAGCCAGCAATGGGTCGGTACCTGGGGGACCGCGCCGGCGGGCCCGCCGCTGGCGGCGGACCTGCAGACCTTTAACGACCAGACCTTGCGCCTGATCGTCCACACCAGCATCGGCGGCACCCAGGTGCGCATCCGCGTGTCGAACGAACTCGGCACGACGCCGCTGCGGATCGGCGCCGCCCGTGTCGCGCGGCGCGGGGCGGGGGCGGAGATTGCCGCCGGCACCGACCGGGTGCTGACCTTCAGCGGCCAAACCTCGATCACGATCCCGGCCGGCGCGCCGGTGCTGTCCGATCCGGTCAACCTCGACGTGCCGGCCCTGTCCGACCTGGCGGTCAGCCTCTACCTGCCGGGACAGGTGCAGGCCACCACCATCCACGGCTCGGCCTTCCAGACCAACTACGTGTCGCTGCCCGGCGACTTCACGGGCGCGGCCACGCTGCCGACCCAGCGCACCATCACCTCCTGGCCCTTCCTGACCGAAGTCGACGTCAGCAGCCCCGGCGGTGGCGCCATCGTGGCACTCGGCGATTCCATCACCGACGGCGCCGTGACGACCATCGACGCCAACCGCCGCTGGCCCGACCTGCTGGCGCTGCGCCTGCAGACGACGCGCGACCAGGCCGGCAACACCGGCTTGCGCGCACTCAACAGCCGGCTCGGCGTCGTCAATCGCGGCATCGGCGGCAACCGCCTGCTGCGCGACCCCGGCACGCAACCCTTGTTCGGCCGCGCCGCGCTGGCGCGTTTCGACCGCGACGTGCTGGCTACCGCAGGCGTGCGCTACCTGATCGTCCTGATCGGCATCAACGACATCGGGCATCCGGGCAGCGGCTCGGCTCCCGCGAGCGAAGCGGTGACGGCGCAAGACCTGATCGCCGGCTACCGCCAGCTGATCGCGCGCGCCCACGCAAAGGGCATCCCGGTCTACGGGGCGACGCTCACGCCTTTCGAGGGAACGGTCTTCCCCGGCTATTACACGCCGCAGAAAGAAACCGTGCGCGAGGCCGTGAACAACTGGATCCGCAGCAGCGACGAATTCGATGCCGTCATCGATTTCGACCGCGCCGTGCGCGATCCGGCGCACCCGACGCGCATGCTGCCCGCCTATGACAGCGGCGACCACCTGCATCCGAACGACCTCGGCATGCAGGCGATGGCGAATGCCATTCCGCTCGAGCTGTTCCGCGGCGCCGGCACGGCATCGCTGAAGGCGGTCAAGGAGCGGGTCAAGTAAAGGCCCCGGCCTGGCCGCATGCGACTGCGGCCAGGCCTGAAGAAGTCAAGCCCGGCCTGGCCGCGTCCAGGCCGGCGCTTCCGTGATCGGCCGTATTCCCTGGTCGGTCGCATTCCCTAGCCGGCCGGCATTTCCTCCCTGATTCGATAGCGCTCGGTCTGCTTTAGCAGGCTGCACACGGCGTCGGCCACCTGGCTGGGCGCGAGTTTTTCCATGCAGTCGTGGTGTCCTTCCGGGCACACGCTGCGATGGCAGTAGCGGCAGCCGACGTCGTGGTTCAGGACGCGGCTCGGCACCCGCCACGGCGTGTGCTGCGGATTGGTCAGGGCATACAGGTCGACCACCGGCGTGCCGACGGCGGCGGCAAGGTGCGCCGGCCCCGTATTGTTGCTGACCACGAGCGAGGACTGGGCCAGCAGCGCGCCCAGTTCGCCGAGCGTCAGCTGCCCTGCCAGCGAATGGACGCGCGCATCTTCGGGTAGGGCGATGCCGTCGATCAGCGCCATTTCGTGGGCGCCGCCGGTCAGCACCAGCGGGCAGGCGACCCGTTCGTGGAGCGTGCGGATCAGGGTGGTCCAGTGGCGCTGTGGATAGCGCCGCGCCGGTGCGCTGGCGCCGGGGTGCAGCACCAGCCAGCGTCCGGCCGGATCGATCCCGAGGCGGCGCAGCCGGGCCCGCACCGCGGCCATGTCGGCGGCCAGCGGCAGGAAGGACAGGCGCTCGTCCTGCACCTGCGCGCCGAGGTGGCGCACGAGGTCGAGCTGGCGCTGCACTTCGTGCCGGACGAAGGCACCGGGCTCGGGATCGGCGATCCAGTCGGTCAGCAGCTGGTAGGGCTTTTCCCGGCAGTAGGCGGCGCGCAGCGGAATCCCGGCCAACTGGCATAGCAGCGCGGCGGGCAGGGCGCTCTGGCTATAACAGGTAAAGATGACGGCGCCGTCGAAGCGCTGCCTGGCGAGCGCGCCGATCTGCTCGATGTGCCGCTCCGGCGGGGCCGCGCTGCTGCTTTTCATCCATGGCGCTTCGTAGGCCAGCACGCTGTCGACGTCGGGCAGGTGGGGAGCGAGCGCCGCGCCCGCCGGCGAGGTAAGCAGGGTCAGGCGGCGCTCCGGATGCTGGGCGCGCAGGGCGCGCATGGCCGGCGTGCACATCAGCACGTCGCCGAGCGAATCGAGGCGCACGCACAGCAGGTGGGCGGCATGGTTCCAGTCGTTGTTCATTGTTCGTGGTGGCTGGCGATCAGGACGGCCGCGGCGTACAGGTCGGGCGCCATGCGGGTAGGGACGCGGCGCGGTCCGAGCCGCCATTCGGTTTCGTTGCCGTTGTCGAGCAGGACCGTACGGCACCCGGCGCGGTTGCCGGCCTCGACGTCGTGCAGGATGTCGCCGATCATCCAGGAACCGCGCAGGTCGATGCCGTGCAGGGCGGCCGCTTTCAGGAGCAGGCCGGGCATCGGTTTGCGGCAATGGCAGTCGATCGCGTAGGGCGCGACGGTGCCGCGCGGATGATGGGGACAATAATAAAAGCCGTCGAGCGTGAGGTTTTCGCGAAACAGCAGGTCCGCCAGGCGGTCGGCCACCCCGCGCAGGGCGTCTTCCGCAAAGCGTCCCTCGGCCACGCCGGACTGGTTGCTGACGACGAAGAAGCGGTAGTCGAGCCGGGCCAGCAGGCGCAGGGCGGGGCCGGCGCCGCTTGCCAGGCGCATGCGGCGCGGCTCCACGTTGTACGGCAGGTCCTCGATGAGCGTGCCGTCCTTGTCGAGAAAGATCGCTTTCATGTCAGGGCCAGGAGGTTTCGCGCATCGGCAGCACGGTCAGTTCGGCAATCACCGTTTCCTGCGGCATCAGGAGCACCGAGCGGATGGCCTCGGCCACGTTGACGGGGTCTTGCAGGCCGGCCGGGTCGAGATCGGGAAAACGTTCGAGCAGGAAGGGCGTGCGCATGCCGCCGGCCACCACTGCGGTGACGCGGATGTTGTGGGCGCGCAGTTCGGCGTGCAGCGCATGCGACAGGCCGAGCAAACCCCACTTGCTGGCGTGGTAGGCCGCCGCATTCGGCCAGGCACGCTTGGCCGCCGTCGAGGCGACGTTGACGATGTGGCCGCCCCCCAGCTCGCGCATCAGGGCGCAGGCATGCTTGGCCAGCAGGAAGGGGCCGTTCAGGTTGGTATCGATGACGCGCAGCCAGTCGGCCACGGACAGTGCCTCGACCGGCAGCGTGACGTCGGTGCCCGCGTTATTGATCAGGACGTCGAGGCGGCCCATGACTTCGGCTGCCTCGGCGACCGCGCGCCGCACCGCATCCGGGTCGGCCACGTCGAAGGCGATCGTGTGCACGCGGCCGCCGAGAGCATGCAAGGGCGCGGCCGCCGCGTCCAGGCGCGCCTGGCGGATGTCGGTGGCAACGATGTCGGCGCCGCAGCCTGCCAGGACCCTTGCCAGCGCCGCGCCCAGGCCGCTGGCGGCGCCGGTGATGAAGACGGTCTTGCCGCGCAGCGAAGGGGCCGCCGTGGAGTGCGCTTGCGCGCGTGCCTGCGCGTGCTGCTGCGCCCCTAGTCCATCGTCCTGGCCGGTGTGTTGCCGTCCTTGCTGGAGCTGCGCGTCCTGTGGTTGTTGCGTCGAATCCATGTGTGCTCCTAAAGGGTGGGAAGGCTTGAAGGGGCGGTGGCGCGGTGCTCGTCGAGGACGGCTGCGTACACGGCAGCGGCCTGGCTGGCGACCGCGCGCCAGGTGTAATGGCGGTAGGCGCGGCGCAGGCCTTCCTCGCCCATCCGGCGCGCCAGGGCCGGGTCGGCATGCAGCTGCGCCAGCCGCTCGGCCAGCGCGCGCGGGTCGCGCGACGGAATCAGGAAGCCGGTCACGCCATCGACCACCGTGCTCTTGATGCCGCCGACTTCGGAGCCGACCACGGGGCGGGCGCAGGCCATCGCCTCGACCGGCGTGATGCCGAAGGGCTCGTACCAGGGCGTGGTGACGAATACATCGGCGGCGCTGTAGTAATGGCGCAGGGCCGCGCGCGCTTGCTGGCCGACGAAGCGCACCCGCGTCGCGATGCCGAGCCGGCGCGCCAGTTCCTGCAGGCGCGCCACTTCCGGGTCGCCGGCGCCGTCCGCGCCATCGCCGGTTCGGCCGTCCGGCCGGACATGGTCGCCGCCGACCACCAGCAGCAGGGCGTCGATGCCGTGGCGGTCGCGCAGCATGGCCAGGCCGTGGATCACGGTGTCGACACCCTTGCGCGGAACCATGCGCCCGAGCTGGAGGATCGTGAAACCGGTCCCAGCCAGCCCGAGCCGGGCGCGCGCCTGCGCCTGCGGCACCGGCCACAGTTCTTCGGGGTCGAAGCCACAGGGAGCGATCGTGATGCGCGAGGCCGGGGCGCCATACAGCTGCTCCATGTCGAGCCGGTCCTGTGCGCACTCGGCGATGATGCGGTCGGCCCGGCGCATCAGCATGGTTTCGATGCGCGCCCGCTCGGGCGGGAAGGCGTCGGCGGCGCCCTGGGCCAGGCGGCGCACATGACCGAGGGCGTGGAAGGTGATCACGAAGGGAATGCCGAGCGTGTCCTTCAGGTGCTCGGCCACCATGCCGGACATGAAGAAATTCGCGTGGACGAGGTCGTAGGGGACCGCCTGGCGCCGCGCGAACCGGGCGACGAAGCGGGCGAAGTCGGGAATGAAGGGGAGCATCTGCTCTTTCGGCACATGGCGCGCCGGTCCCGCCGGGACGTGAATGACGCGGACATTGTCGAACAGGTGCACGGGGTGGCGCTGGGCCGGCGCGTCGCGCCGCGTAAAAATGTCCACCAGATGACCGGCCAGCGCCAGCTCGCGCGCGAGGTTGGCCACGTACACGTTCTGGCCGCCGCAGTCGACGCTGCCGGGCGCGGCCAGCGGCGAGGCGTGGTCGCTGATGAGAGCGATGCGCCGCGGCGCGGCGCCGGCCGGCGTGCCCGCAGGGTGTTCATTGAGTTTCATGCATCCCTCCGGGCTAGCCTGCGTGACCGGTGACGTAGCGCAGCGCGGCATCCCAGTCGGCGCTGAAGCGGTCGATCGAAAAGCGCTCCTGGGCCCGGCGCCGTGCCGCCTGCCCCAGGTCGCGCGCCAGCGACGGGCTGCGCAGCAGCTCGCGCATGCAGCCGTGCAGGCGGTCGACCCTGGTGTCGATGAAGCCGTTGGCGCCATCGTCGATCACGGTCGCCATTTCCGCCGTCGCCAGCGCGACCACGGGCACGCCGGCCATCATGGCTTCGATGACTGCCAGGCCCAGGCTCGAATAGCGGATCGGACTGAACAGGAAACGGTAGCGCGCGGCAAAAGCGGGCAGCTCGGCGTGCCGCACTTCGCCGATGCCGCCCAGTTCTTCGGCGGCCATGCCGACCAGGTCGAGCGGCAATTGCGCGCGTGCCTCCAGGAACAGGTCGGGGCCCATGCGCCGCCCGCGCCGCGCCAGGTGGTTGCTGATCACCAGTCCGCGCTCGAGCGTGCCGAGGTAGCGCACCCCGTGCGGAATCAGGACGCCGTGCTCGATGACGCGCGTCGGCGTGCGCCTGTTGTCCCACATCAGGTCGTTGAAGGGCGTAACGTGCACCAGCAGCACGTTCGGGTCGTCGACCAGGTGCGGCGTGTCGGTCGGATGCCCGCGCGGCGGATCGTGTTCGAGGTAGATGCGCGGCAACGCGCGCTGCGCGGCCGTCAGCCAGGCGTACTGGTCCTGTTCCCATTGGTGGTCGTCCTGGAACAGGATGCAGTCGAATTGCTGTTCGCGTGCGGCCTCGACGGGAAGGTCGTGCACGTTGTCGCCCCATGGGATATGGCCGCAGCGCCCGCCATAGCCGGGCGGGCGCCCGGGTTTCGAGAGCACGAAGAATTCGTGCGGAGCCTGCGACAGGTAGTACAGGTAGCTGCCGTGGGTATGCCAGGTCAGGACGTTGAGTCGGCGCATGGGAGCCTCAGGTCAAACGGACGCGGTAGCGGATGGCCCCGACCAGGCGCCAGAAGACGGCCAGCGGAGGGATCAGGGCCGAGGTGACGATCATGTCGAGCACGTGCAGGACGGTGTGGCGACTGCGGCTGCGGGCGCTGCCGCGCAGGCGCCGGACACACAGCCGCGCCGTCAGCGCCAGCCAGGCCAGGCCGGCAAGGAGGGCGGCGGTGCCGGCGCCGGCCAGCAGGGCAGCGAGCGCGACCGGCAGGGCCAGGGTTGCCAGGTAGTAGTCGAGCGGGGGCGTGGCGCCGATTTTTTCGCGGTACAGCTGCGGATGCTTCTTGTAGAGCAGGGCGTCGGACACGGCCCGCCGGGTCTGCGCGAGGCTGGCGCCCCAGGGCGCCGGCGGTACCGGCTGCACCACGACGGCCTCGGGCGCGCCCACGATGCGCGCTCCCATGCCCAGCAGGCGAAAGTGCAGGTCGGCGTCGCCATGGCTGGACTGTTCGAAACGCTCGTCGAAGCCCGCGAGCGCTTCGAGCAGGTGCTTGCGGCAGAAGCAGTTGGTGCTGCACAGCCCGGGCGACGTGGCCGGACCGGCAGGGGCGGCAGTTGCGGGCGCAATGCCGGGCGCATGCGGGTCGACGCGGCCGCACAGCACGTCGACCTCGTTGCCGAAGCCGGCAAGGCCCTGCGCCAGCCAGCCGGGCGCGGGGACGCCGTCGTCGTCGAGGAAGGCGACGATCGGCGCCTGCGCCGCGCGCCAGCCGAGGTTGCGCGCCGCCGCCGGGCCGTGCCGGCCGGCGTTGGGCAGGTAGACCAGCCGCGGGCCGCGCTCGAGCGTGCGGGCGCGCCAGCCTGCCACCAGGCGCAGGGTGTTGTGGTTGGGCTCGTCATCGACGACGATGACTTCGACGCTGGCGGCGGACAGGGTCTGCCGCGCCAGTGCATCGAGGCAGCGGTCGAGCAGGTCCATGCGGCCGCAGGTCGGCACCACGACGGAGATGGCGATCGTGGTACTGCCTGCTGCTGACGTCTCTTTCGGCATGCCTCCTCCGTGGTGAATACCTGACTCAAGTCGATACCGCGTGCAACCGGGGTGCAGCCGGAGCGCCGTCGGGCAAGCGCCGCCGGGCAAGCGCAACCAGGTAAACCCAAGCAAGCCCGGCTAGGTCACCCTGTCCTTGTCCATCCGCTGCTGGAGCAGCCACAATCGCGCGTAGATGCCGTGCTGGCGCAGCAGTTGCGCATGCGTGCCGCGTTCGGCGATGCGGCCGCGGTCCATGACCACGATCGCATCGGCGTTCACGATCGTCGACAAGCGGTGCGCGATGATGAGAGTGGTTCGATTGCGCGACAAACGGTCGAGTTCCAGGCTGATCGCGTGTTCTGAATCTGCGTCAAGGGCCGACGTCGCTTCATCGAAGATGAGGATCGGCGGATCCTTCAGGATGGCGCGCGCAATCGCAATGCGCTGCTTTTCGCCGCCGGAAATGTTGACGCCGCGTTCCCCTACCGGGGTGTCGTATTCCTGGGGCAGGGAGACGATCAGGTCGTGCAGGTGGGCGGCGCGGCAGGCGGCGACAACCTCCTCGCGCGTGCTGCCGATGCGCCCGTAGGCGATGTTGTTGCCGATGGTGTCGTTGAAGAGCGCGGTGTCCTGCGGCACGACGCCGATCGCCGCGCGCAGGCTGCTGGCGGTGACGGCGCGGATGTCCTGGCCGTCCACCAGGATGCGTCCGCTTGCAGGCTCGTAATAGCGCAGCAACAGCCGCGCCAGCGTCGACTTGCCGGAGCCGCTGCGCCCGACCACGGCCAGCGTGGTCCCGGGTTCGATGCGCAGGCACAGGTCGACCAGCACGGGCCGGGCCGGCTCGTAGTGGAAGCTGACGTGGTCGAACACGATTTCGCCGGGGCCGGCGCGCAGCGGCGGGGCGGCCGGCACATCCTCGATCTCGGGGCGTTCGCGGAGCAGGGCGAACAGGCGCTCGGTATTGACCCAGGCGTCGCGCGCCTCGCGGTAGACGAAGCCGAGCGCATTGAGCGGCAGGCAGACCTGCAGTGCATAGGCGTTGATCAGGACCAGGTCGCCCACGCTCATGCGCCGGGCCATGACCGCCTGGCCGGCCAGCAGCATGATCGCCCCGACGCCGAGCGCGATGATGGCGCTCTGGCCCACGTGGAGCTTGAACAGCGCGCGCGCGTTGCCGGTACCGGCCGCGCGCCAGTCGCCCATGATGGAGGCGAAACGGCGCGCCTCGAAGGCTTCGTTGGTGAAGTACTTGACGGTGTCGTAGTTGATCAGGCTGTCGGCCAGTTGTCCCTTGGCGTGCGAATCGAGCTTGTTGACGCGGCGCTGGTAGACCACGCGGCGCGCCGTGAAGACCAGGGTGAAGCCGGCGTAGACGAGGAAAGTGAGCAGGATGATGGCGGCGAAGCTTGCCTGGTACCGGCTGAGCATGATCGCCAGCACGAGGCCGATTTCGACCAGCGTCGGCACGATCGTGAACAGGCCTACGCCAAGCAGGAAGGCGATGCCGCTGGTGCCGCGGTCGATGTCGGGCAGCAGGCTGCCCAGCTTGCGCCGCGCGTGGAAGCGCGGGCCCAGGGCGTGCAGGTGGGCGAAGGTTTTCTGTGCATAGGCCGACACCGCCGTCAGGGTCACGCGCACGAACAGCAGGTCGCGCAGTTCGTTGAACAGGGTCGAGGAAAAACGCAGCAGCGCGTAGCCGGCCAGCAGGTAGACCGGCAGGCGGGCCGGCATGGCGCCGGGCGCGAACACGTCGATGATACGCTTGAGCAGCAGGGGCACGGCCACCGTGGCCAGCTTGGCCACCAGCAGCAGGACGACGGCAAGCACGATGCGCCAGCGGTAGCGCCCGAGCACCGCCCACAACTCGGTGCTGATGCGCGTGGCCGCGACGGTGTCGGTTGCCCCTGTCATTCCCGGTTCTCCTGGCTGTACGGGTTTGACCAGCCGGAGGGCGTTTGCATCACGCGCGAAAACTGTGATGGCTCAAATACTGCTCAGTTATTTCAGGGAACCGGGAGAGACACGCCGCGCGCCACCCTGCGGCCTGCCGCGGCCCCTGTGCGCGCCTGATGATGCTTGAAGGTTGAAGGATTTATCCTACAGGGGAGGGCCAGTCCCGACAGGGGGCAAAGCGGCTTGGACCAGGCAATGACAGCGCCCGGCTGTGTTCGCGGCGGGCGCGCCGAGACCCCGGCTGCAGGGTCGCACAGCCGGGGTCTCGCAAATGGGTGAAGGCGCGCGCTTGTTTATTTACGCGAAAAACCGGTGTCGTCATCCATCTTGCGGTCGCCGGCCAGCTTGTTGGCGCCGGCCGGGCTGGCCGGATAGCCGCCGGCAGCGTCGTTCGACTGGTGCACGCCGGGCCGGTTCTGCTGCCCGCCCGCGCCCGGCAGGTCGGCCGGGTTTTCGCTGGCTGGCCCGCTGTTGCCCGGGCTGCGCGGCAGGCCGCCGGCCAGGTCGTTCGATTGGTGCACGCCGCCGGGGTCCTGGCTGCCGATCTCGCGCCCCTCGGCGCCGGTCTGCGAGCCGCCGCGGTCGGTGCTCTGCCGGGCGCCGCTGTCGGTGCCGCCCTGCGCCGAGCCGGCGCCATGCTGGCCACTGCCGTGCTGCCCGGACTGCGGCGCCTGCCGGGGCGGGTCGGACTGCATCGAGAGGCCGGCGCCGTGGTGGTGGCCGAGCGAGCCGCCCTGTAATTCCGGCTGGCGCGGAT
Source organism: Massilia sp. GCM10023247 (assembly GCF_042653325.1). NCBI lineage: Bacteria > Pseudomonadati > Pseudomonadota > Betaproteobacteria > Burkholderiales > Oxalobacteraceae > Massilia > Massilia sp. GCM10023247. Next base: position 5,083 of record NZ_JBHSIB010000007.1, on the reverse strand, counting down.
CCTGCGGATTCATGCGCTGCGCCGCCTGGGTATTGCCGGCGTGCGCACCCTCGTGCCGAAGCAGGTCGGTGCCGCTGTCGGCGGGGCGATGGCCGACCGGCAGTTCAAGCAGGCCATAGGCGCCCGAACGCTGCTCCATCTGGCGCTGGTGGCTGTCGGTGATGCCCTGGGTCGGTCCGCTGCCGCCGCTCTGCTGCGACTGCATCGAGCCGCCCGGCACGTCCCACACCTCGCCCTCGTCGGTCCAGGGGCCGGGACCCATGCCGCTTTGCTGGGTGCCCATCTGGTCGATGCCCTGGTGGCCCTGCTGCTGCGACGCCCCCTGCGGATAGGTATGGTCGAGCGGGGTGTCGGGCGCGGTCTTGCCCTTGGCGTTCTTGTTCCACTTTTCGTTGCCACCGTTATTGGTCTGATTGTTCATTTCGCTGCGTTGATTCGCGTCCATGTTCTTTCCTTTCCAAAACGTGATGTCGCGGATGGCGCTGCCGTCCGAGCGCTGCTGGCGCCACATGATCCTGCCATGATGCGCGCGTCCTTGTCGTTTCAGTATAGGAAGACGCAGCGGTAGTGTGTAGGACGATAACTGATGGGATTCATGTCCAAAAGAATCCTATTGCAGAGGTGCATTTTCTGTCGCCTGTAGTCCTACAAGGTCATCTGAAAATGTCCTATACCCTCATCTAATGCGCATGCCTAAGATGAATTCAACCGGTCGCTCATCGGCGCAGTAAAGGATGGGCGGGGGTACAGCCTGCCGCACGACGCGGCGGTTTCATAAGTGAACAGGGAGAACACCATCATGGCTTCGAGCAATCAAGGTAACAAGCAAGGCGGTAATCAGTCGAACAGCCAGAGTGCCGGCGGCGGCACCCGTAACCGTGGTTTCGCATCGATGGATCCGCAGCGCCAGCGCGAAATCGCCAGCCAGGGCGGCAAGGCCGCTCACCAGAAAGGGACTGCACACGAATTCACCTCCGAGGAAGCACGCCGCGCTGGTTCTATGAGCCACGGCAACCGTCAATCGGCCAATGCCGGCTCGGGCAGCAGCTCGCGCAGCTCGTCGAAGGGCGGCAGCCGCGGCGGCTCGAAAGAGTAAGCCGGACGTGCAGCTTGCCGGCCGCGGCCTGCGGTCGGCAAGAGCGCGGAGCGATGAGAACGAACGGGGAGCGCAGCTCCCCGTTTTCTTTCCAAAGGCACACAAATAGGCTAGGGGATGGGGTAGAATCGCTGCGCCTTTTTAACTATCCCTGAGGAACATCGTCGTGAAAGAAGCGGTCATTCGTCAAGTCAAGAGCATGTCCATGTCGTGCGATCGCGTCGGCAATTCCCTGCTCGCGAAATTCTCTACCCAGGGCGCGAGCGACATCGGCCTGCACATTCCTGCTTCCATCGTTTTCTGGCTGCTCAAGCACCTGCCGGTTAACCAGGACCCGCGCCTGCAGCCGCCGCCGGCGCCGCCCGAGATCACCCAGCAGGACTGGGACAACCCGAACGTCCCGCGCGCGCTGTCGCTGAACTGCCGCGAACTGCCGGGCAAGCTGCGCATGGCGTTCAACCTCGACCGCGAGCCGAACCTGGTCCTCGTGCTCGACCGCAGCAACGTCGAACTGATGCGCCAGATCCTGGTACTGTACAGCCGCGAACTGATCGACCTCGACGCCTGAGCACGGGACGTGCGCTGCCCATGGGCCCGGCGCGTGTGCCCTATCATGCGTCGCTCCCTGCCCACCCTATGCTCTACTTTGTGAACCGGCCAACAGAGGACCCGCCATGCCTATCAAAATCAGCCAGCATTTCGATTCCGGCGCCATCGAGGTGGTGCAAGCGTCGAACCCGAAAGCGATCGACCTGAACCTGCGCCGCGACAATAACGCGGACATCCACCAGTGGTTCCACTTCCGCCTGCAGGGCGCGCGCGGGCAGGCCTGCACGATCCGCTTCCTGAATGCCGGCCAGGCAACCTATCCGAAGGGCTTCGAGGATTACCAGGTCGCGGCGAGCTACGACACCGAGAACTGGTTCCGCGTGCCGACCAGCTTCGACGGCCAGGTGATGACGGTCAATCACACGCCTGAACTCGACAGCATCTATTACGCCTATTTCGAGCCCTATACCTGGGAACGCCACCTGCGCCTGCTCGGCGAAGTGGCGGAGAACCCGGTCGCGCGCGTGCACGATATCGGCACCACCGTCGACGGGCGCGACATGAACCTGGTCGTGATCGGCAACCCGGCAGCCGAGAAAAAGATCTGGGTCATCGCACGCCAGCACCCGGGCGAGACCATGGCCGAATGGTTTGTCGAAGGCATGATGGACGCGCTGCTCGACGAAGCCAACCCGGTCGCCACCAAACTCTTGCAGCGCGCCGTGTTCTACATCGTGCCGAACATGAACCCGGACGGCTCGGTGCGCGGCAACCTGCGCACCAACGCGGCCGGCGCCAACCTGAACCGCGAGTGGATGACGCCTTCGCTCGAGCGCAGCCCGGAAGTGCTGTGCGTGAAAAACAAGATCCACGAAACGGGCGTCGACATGTTCTTCGACATCCACGGCGACGAGGCGCTGCCGTACAACTTCGTGGCGGGCAACGAGATGCTGGCCGATTTCACGCCCGAGCGCGAAGCACGCCAGAAGGCCTTCGTCGCGCAATACATGGCGGCCAGCCCGGACTTCCAGAACGTCTACGGCTATGCGGCCAGCAAGTACAACGAAGAACTGCTGACGCTGGCGTCGAAGTACATCGGCCACACCTTCAAATGCCTGTCGCTGACGCTGGAAATGCCGTTCAAGGACAACGCCAACCTGCCCAACAGCCATACCGGCTGGAACGGCGCGCGCAGCGCGGCCCTGGGCGCGGCGATCCTGCAGCCGATCCTGCAATCGCTGGATTGACCGGGTGGCTGTCGAAATCGAGCGCAAGTTCCTGGTCGTCGGCAGCGCCTGGCGCACGCTCGGCCAGGCAAGCCTGCTGCGCCAGGGCTACCTCAGCGACGATCCCGAGCGCACGGTGCGCGTGCGCATCGAAGGGGAGGTGGCGCGGCTGACGATCAAGGGCAAGAACCGTGGCGCCACGCGCGGCGAATGGGAGTACCCGATTCCCGTGCCTGAGGCTGCGGAACTGCTCGACGGCCTGTGCCTGCAGCCGCTGGTGGAAAAAATCCGCCACCGGATCGCCGCCGGCGCCCACACCTGGGAAGTCGACGAGTTCCTCGGCGCCAACGCCGGGCTGGTCGTGGCCGAGATCGAACTTGCCTCGGAAGAGGAGGCCTTCGACAAGCCCGACTGGATCGGCCAGGAAGTCACCCACGACCACCGTTATTTCAATTCGAACCTGATTCGCCACCCGTATTCCGCCTGGAAGGATCCTGCATGACCCAACTCACCCGGCGCGCAGCGCTTGCCTTGACGCTGGTCCTCGGTAGCGCGGCACTGTTCCCGGCCGCCGCCGCGGCTGCCCCGCATTCCGCCGCTGCCCCGTATTTCCCGCCGAGCGGGGAGTGGGCGCGCAAGCAGCCCGCCGCGCTGGGCATGGATGCGGCAGCCCTGGCCGCCGCCGTCCAGTACGCGCAGAGCCACGAGACCGAACGCGCGCTCGACTTTTCCGACCAGGAAGCGACCTTCGGCACGCGCCTCGGCTCGATGCCGACGCGCCGCGCCCGCACCAATGGCGTGGTGATCTACAAAGGCTATGTCGTGGCCGAGTTCGGCGACACGCGTTTTGTCGATCCGACCTATTCGGTGGCCAAGAGCATGCTGGCCACGGTTGCCGGCGTGGCCGTGCGCGACGGGCGTATTGGAAAGCTCGACGAACCCGTGGGCCAGCGGGTGCAGGACGGTGGCTATGCGTCGCCGCGCAATGCCCAGGTGACCTGGAAGCAGCACCTGCAGCAGGAAACCGAGTGGGAAGGCAGCATGTGGGGCAAGAACGCCGACTTCATCGGCAAGGAGGCCTTCGGCGCCGGCGAACGCAAGCCGCGCGAGTTGACAGCCCCGGGCAGCCACTACGAATACAACGACGTGCGCATCAACCGCTTTGCGCTGTCGCTGCTGCGCGTGTTCGACAAGCCGGTGCCGGAAGTGTTCCAGGAGCAGGTGATGGACGTCATCGGCGCCTCCAGCAGCTGGAAATGGGTGCCTTACACCAATAGTTATGTCGAACTGAACGGCAAGCAGGTGCCGTCCGTCAGCGGCGGCACGCGCTGGGGCGGCGGCATGTGGATCGATTCCTGGGACATGGCGCGCTTCGGCTACCTGTGGCTGCGCGGCGGCGCCTGGAACGGCAAGCAGGTACTGCCGTCCGGCTACGTGAAGGAAGCGCTCACGCCGAGCGCGCACGGCCCGGATTACGGCTACCTGTGGTGGCTCAACACCAAAGGCAAGAACCTGCCGGGCCTGCCCGCGAATGCCTTCGCGGCACTCGGCGCCGGCAGCAACACGATCGTCGTCTCGCCCGACCACGACCTGGTGATCGTCTGGCGCTGGCACAGCGGTAATTCGGCCGAATTTGCCAAGCGGGTGATTGCGGCGATCCGCTGATGGCGCGGCAGGTGTGAGTCCATCGTGGCGTCCTCGGAGGCGCCATTTTTTAGGCGCTGTTCGCGCTAAGTGTGGAATCTTCGCATACGGCTGAGGTCCAACCTGGACCCAACCATGCCGGAGGCGCCATGCAAGCACGTCCCTTCAAGCAATTGCTCACCCGTATTGCCTCGTTGACGCGGCGCCAGCGCGAACAATTGCTCGGCTTGCTGCTGCCCGCAGCGAAACTCGACAAGGTGGCCGACCTGGTCGAGCAGGCCAGCGCGGCCAGGCTGGCTTGCCCGGCGTGCGGGTCCCAGCAGCTGTACCGCCACGGACGGGCCAATGGCCTGCAGCGCTATCGCTGCAAGGAATGTGGGCGCACCTGCAATGCCCTGAGCGGCACGGCGCTGGCGCGCCTGCGCCACAAGGAGCGCTGGCTCGATTACCTGAACACCATGCTCGACTCGCGCAGCGTGCGCCGCAGCGCCGTTGACCTCGGCGTGGCCGGCGCCACCAGTTTTCGCTGGCGCCACCGCTTCCTGAGTACGAGCAAGCACGACCGGGC